>CAYTJQ010000065.1:0-17298 GCA_964438205.1 uncultured Alteromonadaceae bacterium | reverse complement strand
CGGGACCGTGCGAGGCAGGACGCCGAGCCCGAGCCGCCATGGATGGCGAACCGGCGTGTCCCGCAGGCGTTCTCCGGGGCGCGGGCCGTGCTACGGGCACCCGGGTGGCCGGCATGTCTCAAGTCCTCAGGATTCAGACCGCTGCCAATGAATGCGCCGTTGTAATTACAGGTCGAAGATCTTCCCCGGGTTCATGATGCCGTCCGGGTCGAAGACGCGCTTGATGCCGCGCATGATCTCGATTTCCGTCTCGGAGCGGCTGTAGGTGAGGTAGTCCTTCTTCAGGAGGCCGACGCCGTGTTCGGCGGAGACGCTGCCGCCGTGGCGCTGGACGATCTCGAAGACCCAGCGGCTGACCTCGCCGCAGCGGGCCTGGAACTCGTCCATGGGAAGGTCGTCGGGCTTGAGGACATTGAGGTGGACGTTGCCGTCGCCGATGTGGCCGAACCAGATGATCTGGAAATCGGGGTAGTGGTCCGTGACCACCCGGTCGACCTCGGCGAGGAAGCCGGGGACGTCGGAAACGCGGGTCGAGATATCGTTCTTGTAGGGCGTCCAGCGCGAAATGGTCTCGGAGATGTCCTCGCGCAGGCGCCAGAGCGAGCGGGCCTGGGCGACGCTCTGGCTGACCGCGCCGTCGATGACCCAGCCCTGTTCCACCGTCTCCTCGAAGACGGCCATGGCGGCCTCGAAAGCGGCCTCGTCGGGCTGGGCGAACTCGAGGAGGGCGTAGAAGGGGGCCTCGGTCTCGAAGGGGCGCTGCAGGTCCTGGTGCTCGATCACCCGGGCGAGGGCGTCCTCGGAGAAAAACTCGAAGGCGTGGAGCTCTAGGCGGCCGCGGGCGCAGTGCAGCACGTCCATGATTGCCTTCATGTCCGGCACGCCGAGGACCATCACGGCGAGGTCGCCGGGCGGGTCGGCGAGGGAGACGGTGACCTCGACGATGACGCCCAGGGTGCCCTCGGAGCCGATGACCAGGTGGCGCAGGTCGTAGCCCGCGTTGTTCTTGACGAGGCCGCGGTTCAGGTCCAGGAGCTCGCCGGTGCCGGTGACCAGCTTGAGGCCGGCGACCCAGTCGCGGGTCATGCCGTGGCGGATGACCTTGATGCCGCCGGCGTTGGTGGCGACGTTGCCGCCCACCTGGCTGGAGCCCGCCGAGGCGAAGTCCACCGGGTAGAACAGGCCGTGGTCCTCGGCGAAGGCCTGCAGCTCGGCGGTGATGACGCCGGCGCCGCAGCGCACGGTGCGGTCGACGGGAGAGAAGTCCTCGATGGCGTTCAGCCGGTCCAGGACGAGCACCAGTTCACCGCGGGCGGCGACGGCGCCGGCGGACAGGCCCGTGCGGCCGCCGCTGGGGACGATGGCCAGGCCCGCGCGGCGGGCGTAGCGGACCACCGCCTGCACCTCGCCGATGCTCCCGGGGAGCACGACGGCGCAGGGCGCCGGGGCATGGGCGCGGGTCCAGTCGCGGCCGTACTGCTCGGCCGGCCCGGGGCCGGCCAGCACCCGGTCGGGGCCGACGATCTCCGCGAGCGCGAAGCGCTGATCCTGTGCCAGGGCGGTCCCGTTTGCCATCCCGTCTGCTGCCTGTGTCACTGCCTGTACCTGTGTCACTGCCCCTAATAGGAGGGGCGCGTATGCTATCATGCCGCGCCCCGCCGGCCAGCGGCGGCCCAGTCATCGCGTTCCAGTCATCGCATTAAGGCACCACACACCATGGGCAGGACCTCGCTGCAGAAGCGCAAGATCAAGTTCCTCCTGCTGGAGGGCATTCACGACTCCGCGGTCGAGGCGCTCAACGCCGCCGGCTACGAGAACATCGAGTGGCACCCGAAGGCGCTGCCGCCGGAGGCGCTCAAGGCCGCCATCGCCGACGCGCATTTCGTGGGCATCCGCTCGCGCACGCAGCTGAGCGACGAGATCTTCGAGCACGCGCGCAAGCTGGTCGCGGTGGGCTGCTTCTGCATCGGCACCAACCAGGTCGACCTCGGCGCCGCCACGCGGCGCGGTATCCCCGTCTTCAATGCACCGTTCTCGAACACGCGCAGCGTCGCCGAGCTGGTGATCGCCGAGGCGATCCTGCTCCTGCGCGGCATCCCCGCCAAGAACGCCGCCGCCCACCGCGGCGAATGGCTGAAGAGCGCGGCAAACAGCTACGAGATCCGCGGCAAGCGCCTCGGCATCGTCGGTTACGGCAATATCGGCATGCAGCTGGGCGTGATCGCCGAGGGCCTGGGCATGAAGGTGCAGTTCTTCGACGTGGTCAACAAGCTGCCCCTGGGCAACGCCCGGCAGCTCGGCAGCCTGGACTCCCTCCTTGCCCAGTCGGACGTGGTCTCCCTGCACGTGCCGGAGACCGCGTCCACGGCCAACATGATCGGCCCCGCCCAGCTCGACCGGATGCCCCCCGGCAGCATTCTCATCAACGCCTCCCGGGGCACGGTGGTCGCCATCGACGCCCTCGCCGAGCGCCTCGAGAGCGGCCAGCTGGCCGGGGCGGCCATCGACGTGTTCCCGGTGGAGCCGCGCTCCAACGACGACGAGTTCGTCTCGCCGCTGCGCGCCTTCGACCAGGCGATCCTGACACCCCACATCGGCGGCAGCACCATGGAGGCGCAGGAGAACATCGGCATGGAGGTGGCAGAGAAGCTGGCGCGCTACAGCGATAACGGCACCACCACCTCTTCCGTGAACTTCCCGGAGGTGGCCCTGCCGGAGCACGCCGGCTGTCACCGCCTGCTGCACATCCACCGCAACGTTCCCGGCGTCATGAGCGCCATCAACCAGGTGTTCTCGGACACCGGGGTGAACGTCTCCGCCCAGTTCCTGCAGACCAACGACGCCATCGGCTACGTGGTCATCGACGTGGACGCGGAGTACTCCGACGTGGCGCTGCGGGCGCTCGCCGACATCGACGCCACCATCCGCAGCCGGGTGCTGTTCTGATGCGCCGTGTCGCCGCTGTGCTCGCCCTGGGCGCTTCCTGCCTCGCTGCCGCCCAGGCGGAGGACTTCCCGGGGATCCGCAAGCTCATGAGCCCCGGCGAGTACGAGGCGGCGGGCCTCGACAAGCTCAGCGAGGCGGAGCGCAAGGCCCTGGACGCCTGGCTCCTGCGCTACACCGCCGGCGAGGCCGAGACGCTGCGCAGTACCAGCGACGAGGTCAGGGACGCCACGCAGGAAGCCCGCATCGAGGCCCGGGTCCGGGCACCGTTCGAGGGCTGGAGCGGAGACACCCTTTTCCACCTCGACAACGGCCAGGTCTGGCAGCAGCGCCTGGACGGGCGCTTCGCCTACAACGGCAGCGAGCGCGAGGTGGTGCTCGACAAGAACTTCTTCGGTTTCTGGCGCCTGACCCATGTCGCCACCGGCCGGCGGGTCGGTGTCACGCGGCTCCGCTGAGCTGTCACATCGCCCCATTCTGGCCCCCTGTTGGCCCCCATGTTGCCTGCGCTTACATCTGAGAAACCCCGACTAACCGTCTGATAAAGACGGTAATTTTACAAGTTCACGTGTAATTCAGTGAATATGTCACAAAAGTGACGCCGGTCGGGACGCACTGTTTGTCACATCCGTGTAAAGTTGCCGGCACTGCGGCTCCCGCCGCAAGACATCCAAAGCATGCTTGCATGACAAACAGGGGTTTAACTATGTTGAAAAAGCATCGTCTGACCACGGCAGTGTCCGCTGCCCTGGGCCTGGGTGCCGCCGCGGTTCTGCCCGGCCAGGCTCTCGCCCAGGAAGAGCAGCTGGTCGAAGAAGTGGTGGTTACGGGCTCCCGTATCCAGAAAGCCAACCTGATCAGCTCCAGCCCGGTCACCCAGGTCGATTCCGAGCAGTTCAAGTTCCAGGGCGTCACCCGCGTGGAAGACCTCCTGAACGACCTGCCGTCCGTCTACGCCGGCAACAACGCCAACCAGGCCAACGGCGCCACCGGTACGGCCACCATCAACCTGCGTAACCTCGGCGCGAACCGCACCCTGGTACTCATGAACGGCCGTCGTCTGCCCATCGGCTCCCCGGTACAGGGTGGCCAGGGCGCCGACATCAACAACATCCCGGCAGCCCTGATCGAGCGCGTCGAAGTGCTCACGGGCGGCGCCTCCTCGACCTACGGCTCCGACGCTGTCGCCGGCGTCGTGAACTTCATCATGGTCGATGACTTCGAGGGCGTGCAGCTCGACGTCCAGTACTCGGGCTACCAGCACGAGAACGACAACGGCACGGCGCAGCGCATCAACCAGGAAGCCGGCTTCTCCGCGCCCGACGGCTCCGTCAGTGACGGCGACATACAGGAAATGTCCCTGATCATCGGTGCCAACCTCGACGGCGGCCGCGGTAACGTCACCGGCTACGTCACCTACCGGAACGTCGAAGAAGTCCGCTGGGGTGACCGCGACTACTCCAGTTGCGCCCTTGACGGCGACCAGAGCGACCCGTCCTGCGGCGGTTCGCAGACCGTTCCGCAGGGTAACTTCACCGATTTCGGCCTGCTTTCCGGCACGGGCCCGGGCAGCTTCGACTATATTGTGCAGGGTGACCAGTTCGTCCCGCGCGACGGGCTGCTGTACAACTTCGGCCCCGACAACTTCCTGCAGCGTCCCGATGAGCGCTACACCGCCGGCATGTTTGGTCGCTACCAGATCAACGAGCACGCGGAAGTGTTCACCGAGTTCAACTTCATGGACAACCGCTCGAACGCGCAGATCGCCCCCTCCGGTGCGTTCTTCGTGACCAGCGAACTGTCCTGCGGCAACCCGTTCCTGTCCGACCAGCAGTTCGACCTGATCTGTGGCCAGTTCGGGCTGACGGAAAACGACTTCCAGGACGTGTTCATCGGCCGTCGTAACGTCGAGGGCGGTTTCCGCAACAGTGACATCCGCCACACGACCTTCCGCGGCGTGTTCGGCCTGCGCGGCGAGATCAACGACGCTTGGAGCTACGAGGCATCCTACCAGTACGCCGAGACGAGCTACGAGAACACCTACAATAACGACCTGTCGATCACCAAGATCATTCGTGCGCTCGACGCCGTCACCGATCCGGAGACTGGCGACGTGGTCTGCCGCTCCGCCCTCAACGGGGTCGACCCGAACTGTGTGCCCTGGAACGTGTTCGAGGAAGGCGCGGTAACGCAGGAAATGACCGACTACCTCGTGCTGCCACTGTTTGCGCGTGGCACCACGGACCAGACGGTCATGCTCGGCTACGTCACGGGCAACCTAGGCGAGTACGGGATCGCCCTGCCCACGGCCGAAAGCGGCATCTCCGTCGTGGCCGGTTTCGAGTACCGCGAGGAAAATCTGAACTACAACCCCGACGAAGGCTTCACTAGCGGCGACGGCGCAGGCCAGGGCGGTCCGACCCTGGGTGTGAGCGGCGGCTTCGACGTCGAGGAATTCTTCACCGAGGTGAACATCCCGATCGTCGAAGGCAAGAAGTTCGCCGAGGAGATCACCCTCGACCTGGGCTACCGCTACTCGGATTACTCCACCGGCGTGAACACCGACACCTACAAGGTGGCAGGTGCCTGGTCCGTCACCCCGGATATCCGCCTGCGCGCCAGCTACAACCGCGCCGTTCGCGCCGCGAACATCCGCGAGCTGTTCCGCCCCGCGGGCATCGGCCTGTTCGACATGGCCACGGACAAGTGCTCCGGCGCGAACCCGATCGCCAGCTTCGAGCAGTGCGCCCGCACCGGCGTGACCCAGGCGCAGTACGGCAACATTGCCGACTCCCCGGCCGGCCAGTTCAACGAGATCACGGGTGGTAACCCGGACCTCGAGCCGGAAGTGTCGGACACCTACTCCTACGGCCTGATCTGGACGCCGTCCTTCGTCGAGGATCTCACGATCACCATCGACTACTTCGACATCGAAGTCGAGGATGCCATCGACGCCATTGCCTCCGAGACGACGCTGGACAAGTGTCTCGAGACCGGCGATCCGCTGTTCTGTGACCGCATCAACCGCGGCCCGGGCACGGGCACGCTGTGGATCGGCGATGACAATATCCTCTCCGTCGACGACAACCTGGGCTTCATCGCGACCGAGGGCTTCGACTACAGCGTGGACTACACCGTCGGTGCCGGCGACATGGGCAGCGTGAACATCACCACGATCGGTACCTGGGTAGAGACCTTCGACCGCCAGGAGTTCGCGGGCGAAGACACGTCTGACTGTGTCGGCGTCTGGAGCGGCGCCTGCCAGGGGCCGACCTTCGAGTGGCAGAACAACCTGCGCGTCTCGTGGATGACCCCCTGGGCCCTGACCCTGTCCGCCCAGTGGCGCTATATGAGCGAAGTCGACGATCCCGATGGCAACTGGGACCTGCCGAGCCAGGACTATTTTGACCTGTCCGGCATCTGGGACCTCACGGACATGATCACCATCCGTGCCGGCATCCAGAACGTCACCGACGAGGATCCGCCCTTCACCGACGCTGGCCCGTCCATCTTCGGTAACGGCAATACCTTCGCCGGTTTCTACGACTCCCTCGGCCGCTACTACTTCATCGGCGGCACCTTCCAGTTCTAAGCTGGAAATCACCACACCGCCGCGGTCCCCTTCGGGGTGCCGCGCCGGCTAGGGAAAAGGCCAACCTCGTGTTGGCCTTTTTTTTGAGCTTTTTTGTGCTCGCAATGGTAAAGAGGCATGCTTGGGCCCATGAACCGCACCGACGCACAGGCCTGGGAAGACTACTGGGAGCGGACCCGGCGCGCCGGCGTGGTGCCCGAGATCGGCGCCCGTGATCCCGCGCTGCGGGACTACTGGCTGGCGTTCTTCACGTCCTGCGCGCTCGCCGATGACGGGCACACCCGCCTCCTCGACCTCGGCTGCGGCCACGGCGCGGTCACCGCCCTGGCCGAGTCCGTCGCCCGCAACAACCTGCGCCACTTCCGCATCACCTGCCTGGACATCAGCGATGCGGCGGTGGACCTGGTCAAGGCACAGCACCCGGCCGTGGCCGCGGTCTGCGCCGGCGCCGACGATATCCCCCTGCCCGATGCGTTCTTCGACCACGTGGTGAGCCAGTTCGGCATCGAGTACGCGCCCCCGGCAGCGGCCGATGAAGCGGCGCGCATCCTCCGCCCTGGCGGCACCGTCGCCTTTCTCATGCACCTGAAGAACGGCGCCATCTGGGACGAGTGCCGGGACAACCGCGATGCCCTGGACGGTGTCCGCGACAGCGGGGTGATGCCGGCCTTCATCCGCCTGGTGGAGGAGAACCTCGCCCTGCGCCAGGGCCGCGGCAGCCGCGGGGCCTTCGAGCAGGCGGACCGCGACCTGGCGCCCTGCGTGCAGGCCATGGAGGGCGTGATACAGGCGCACGGCAGGGACATCGGCGGGGGCCTGGTCTTTCGCACCTATGCCGACATCGCCCACATGTACCGCAAGATGAACGCCTTCGAGCCCGCGGAGGTCATCGCCTGGGCCGACAAGGTGCAGGCCGCCATGGAGGCCTGGCGCGAGCGCATGCAGTCCATGCTCGACGCCGCCCTCGATGAGACCGCCCTCGCCGCCTGGCGCGACCGGCTGGCCGCCGGCGGCCTCAGCATGGACCAACCCACCCGCCTCGCCCTGGGCGAACCGCCCAGGGACGGCGCCTGGATCCTGCGCGGGAAAAAGGTCAGTCGCTGAAGCTGTCCACCGCCTGCAGCAGCGTGCGTACCCAGTGGCGCTCGTCTTCCGTGAGCTCGGGGCGCCAGATATCGAACAGCAGCACGACGCGCTCGCGGTCCGAGCGGTTGATCGCCTCGTGCTCCATGCTGTCGTCGAAGACGAACGCCTCGCCCTCGACCCAGGGACGTACGTAGTTGCCGACGCGCAGCTCGCCACAGTCGGGCGGCACGATGATCGGCAGGTGGCAGATCAGCCGGGTGTTGACCATGCCGTTGTGCGGCGGGATGTGCGTCCCCGGCTTCAGCCGGGAGAACAGCGCCGTGGGCGTCTGCCCGGGCACATCCGGTCCCGGGACGCCCTCGAGGGCCGCCACCGTCGCCGGGCAGCGGGCGGCGTTCTCTTCCACCAGGGCGCCATCGCGCCGGAGATAGACAGCACTCCAGTTCATGCTGCCCACGTGCGAGCTGTCGTTCAACTGCGGCGAGTGCGGGTCCTGCTCGAGGTAGGGCCGGAAGCGCTCCTCGCCGGCGAGGAGCTCCTCCAGCTCGGCGCGGATCGCCGGCGTGTGCGACTCCAGTTCCTCCAGCCAGGGAAAAGCCTCCCGCGGATAGAAGGCGATCTGCGGCAGGCCCGGGAAGAGGTAGCGCGTGGGCTGCTGGTAGTACACCGGTTTGCGCCCGCACAGGATGTCGAAGGACTCGGCGAAGCGCGGCGACACCCCGTCGCGGAAGCCCGCCGCCTCGAGGGCAGCGCGCAGGTGCGCCTCGTAGGCGCCGGCGAGCCGGTCACTGGTCGCCGCCGCCCGCTTCAGGCCTTCCTGCACATCCCGCGGCGGCGCCTCGCTCAGCCCGGCCGCGATGCCGAGCGCCGCCTGGTAGAAGCCCATGGCACTGCGCGAGCGGCCCAGGCGGTCGAGGTGGTCGCCCTTGAACAGCAGGGCGCGAAGATTGCGCGGGTCCATCGCCAGGGCCCGGTCCACGGCCCCCAGGGCGCCGTCGCCATCGCCGTTGTTGACCCGGGCGAAGGCGAGGGCCAGCCAGGCCGATGCATCCGCGTCGCCGCCGGCCGTCAGCCGTTCCAGCGCGGTGACCGCCGCCGGCGCATCGCCGGCGCGCAGCGCGTCGAGGCCCTGCTTCAGCAGTTCGCTCATCGGCCGCCCTCCAGCGCCTCGCGCAGGGCGGGGAGGGCATCGGTGAAGGGCCGATGCGCGGCCACGGCTCCGCCGTGGATCGGCCGGCGGACCTGCAGCGTGCTCGCCGTGGTGACCGGCCGCGGGTTGTCCTGGGGCGCGAGACAGGCGGCCTCCGGCGCCAGGCCGCAGTGCGCCAGCAGCGCGTTGATCACCGGCTCCGGGCTGGCGACGAGTTCCTCGTAGGCGACGCTGTAGAGCCGATCTCCCAGCAGCTCACCCATGCGCTTCATGTAATCGTCGTAGAGCCGCCAGTAGGCGCCCAGCTGTGCCGGGTCGTTGGCGTAGCGGTGCGGCTCGTCGAAGCGCGTGCGGTAGAGGGACCAGCAGGTCGCCAGGGCATCGCGCCGGCAGTGGATGAAGCGCGCCTTCGGGAACAGGCAGGCGAGCAGCGGCAGGGCGAGGAAGTTGGCCGGCATCTTGTCGACGACCCGCTTCGCCAGCGGCGCCCGGGACTGCAGGGCCTTGAGATAAGTGCCGGCAATGCCCCGCCGGTCTGCAGCGGAGAGCCGCCCGAAGGCGACGTTGAAGGGCTGCCGGGCGCGGCGCTCGAGGTCGCCGCAGAGGTCGCCGATGAGCCTCAGCTCGCCCGCGCCGTGCACGCCGCTGTGGCTGTCCAGCACCTGCTCCACCAGGGTCGTGCCGGAACGCGGCAGGCCGAAAACGAAGACCGGCAGCTCGCTGCCGCTGCCGCCGTCCGCGGCACGCGCTGCAATCGCCTCGGCGTCCAGGGCACCGGCCAGGGCGTCGAAATAGCGGCTCGCGCCGGCTGCGTCGAAGGGCTGCCGCGCCGCATCCACGCCGTGGGCCTCGGCGAGGTGGGCGAGCGTCTCCCCCACGGCGCCGGCGCGCTCGGCGACGGCGGCCAGGCCCCAGGCGAGATCGCGACGCTCGAGGGAGCCGGCCTTGCTGCGGGCGTAAACCTGGCGCAGGGCTTTCGCCTCGGCGGCCTCGGCGGCGGGGTCACTGCCGTCGCGCAGCCGGGCCAGGGCGCAGTGCGCCGGGGCGAAGTCCGGCGCGTGCTGCAGCGCACGCCTGTAGGCGGTGATGGCGCCGGCCACGTCGCCGAGGTCCCGGCGCACGTTGCCGAGCTCGTACCAGGCGCCGTACAGGCCGGCCTTGCGCGCAACGGCCTCGGCGAGGCAGTCCCGCGCCGCGGCCAGCCGGCCCCGCTGGTAGTAGAGCGTGCCCAGGCCGTGCAGCGCCTGCGGGTGCGCCGGGTGCGCCGCCAGGGTGGCGCGGTAAGCGCGCTCGGCCTCGCCGAGGCGGCCGGCGCGGTGCAGGGACAGGGCGTTTTTCAGGGGCGCCGGGATCGCGGCGGCGCGGCGCTTGCGGGCTTGGGCCATGGTGTTCCCGAGTCGAGGGTTGCGGCCCGCGATTCTACCAGAGCGCTAGCCCCCGGCGAGGAGCTCGAGCTTGTCGCCGTAGCGCTGCTTGTCGCCGTCTCCCGCCAGCGCCTCGGCCTGGCGCAGGAACTGCCGCGCGAGCTCCGGCTCGCGGCGCTGGGTGAGGATCATGGCCATGAGGTGGTGGAAGCGGTGGTCCTTTGCCTGGGTCCGCAGGGCGCGCTCGAGGTGGCGCTGGGCGACCCCGTAGGCGCCCGCATCGTAGGATTTTTTCGCCTGGTAGTACTGGTAGTAGGGGTTCTTCGAGCGCAGGCGCTCCACCTGCCGCGCGTAGTCGGCGGCCAGCGAGGGCATGCCCTGTTCGCGATAGAGCCGGGCGAGGTTGCTCATGGCCACGGGCTCGCGGTCGAGATCGATGGCGTGGCGGAACGCCGCCTCGGCCTGGGCCAGGTCCCCCTGGCGGCGATAGAGGGTGCCCAGGTTGGTCCAGACGTGCCCCGCGCCGGGCTGCAGTACCAGGGCCTGGCGGAAGTGCAGGAAGGCCCGGGCCGGGTCGTCGTGGGTCATGAAGTGCACGCCGAGGTTGTTGTGGTAGCGCGACTCGCCGGCCGCGTCGCTGAGCAGCCGCCGCGGGTAGGCGCGCAGGTAGTCGCCGAGGTTGAAGTCCACCACCTGCTCGGCACCCGGCAGGTCCACGAGGACGTTCACGTGCAGGTTGTAGTACCAGGCCTCCTCCCCCTCGGTCCAGGTCGGCGGCACCATGACTTCCTGGTAGCTGGCCCTGAGGCCCGCTTCCCGGGCCAGGGCGAGGAAGAGGTTGGTGAAGCTCATGCAGTTGCCGGCCCGGCGGTAGAACGCTTCGCTGGCGGGCAGGGTGAGCAGGTTGTCGTACTCGAGCTCGAGGCCTCCGGCGAGGATGCCCTCGAGGATCAGCTCGACCTTGCGCGAATCTGACGCCCGCTCGGGCACGTGCTCGGCGAGAAAGGCGCGCATGTCGTCGTTGACGGCGAGGAGCGCCGGATCCTCGGGCGCCTCCTCCGGGCCGACCCCGAAGAGCCGGCCATCGAGCAGCTCGTCGGGACCGAGCTGTGCCTCGGGGGCGAACTGCGCAGGTGGCTGCGAGGCGCAGCCGGCGAGGAATAGCAGAATGATGAGAAGAAGCCTTGAATGGGGCATGGCCAGCCTCCTGCCGGGGCGGAGCATCCCGGCATGTCATGAGGCAAGTGTAGCACCACGGGCACCGCCCGTTCTCCGCCGGGGCCGCTAGGTCCCTGTGCCCCTGGCGCGTTCCTCGAGGACGGCCACCGCCGGCAGCGTCTTGCCCTCCACGTACTCGAGGAAGGCACCACCGCCGGTGGAGATGTAGGAGACCTCGCCGGCGATGCCGAACTGGTCGATGGCCGCCAGCGTGTCGCCGCCGCCGGCCAGGGAGAAGGCATCGCTGGCGGCAATCGCCTCCGCGAGCGCGCGGGTGCCGCCGGCGAAGGCCTCGAACTCGAACACGCCCACGGGCCCGTTCCAGAGGATCGTGCCGGCATCGGCGAGCTGGGCCGCCAGGGCCCCGGCGGCGCGCGGGCCGATGTCGAGGATCATGTCCTCCGGGCCGACGTCCGCCGCGGCCTTGACGGTCGCCTCGGCCTCGGCGCTGAACTCGCTGGCCACCACCACGTCCTCGGGAAGCGGCACGGCGGTTTTCTCCATGAGCGCCTTCGCCGCGGGCACCAGGTCGTGCTCGCAGAGGGATCTGCCCACGGGATAGCCGGCGGCGGCAAGGAAGGTGTTGGCGATACCGCCGCCGACCACCAGCTGGTCGACCTTGTCGGCGAGGGTTTCCAGCACCGTGAGCTTGGTGGAGACCTTGGCGCCGCCGACGATGGCGACCATGGGCCGCGCCGGCGCCGCCAGGGCCCGCTCCAGCGCCGACAGCTCCGCGGCCAGCAGGGGGCCGGCGCAGGCGGCCGGGGCGTAGCGGGCGACGCCGTGGGTGGAGGCCTGGGCCCGGTGCGCGGTGCCGAAGGCGTCCATGACGAAGAGGTCGCAGAGGCCGGCGTAGGCCCGGGCCAGCGCCTCGTCATCGCTTTTCTCGCCGCTGTTGAAGCGCACGTTCTCGAGCATGGCGATCTCGCCGTCGCCGAAGACCACCCCGCCGCGCCAGTCCGGGAGCAGGGGTACGGGCCGGCCGAGCAGTTCCGCGAGATGCGCGGCAACCGGCTCCAGGGACAGCGCCGGGTCGAATTCGCCCTCCACGGGCCGGCCCAGGTGGGACATGAGCAGCACCTTCGCGCCCGCGGCCAGCGCCTGCTCGATGGTGGGCAGCGCGGCGCGGATACGCGCATCGGAAGCCACCCTGCCGTCCTTGAGGGGCACGTTCAGGTCCTCGCGGATCAGCAGCGTGCGACCGGCGAGGGGAAAGTCCTGCATGAGCTTGACGGAGAGGGACATGGCGGGCTCCTCGGGCTTACCGCCTAGGCGGTGTGGCTCCAGTAGTGGGCGACATCGAGCATGCGGTTGGCGTAGCCCCACTCGTTGTCGAACCAGGTCAGCACCTTCACCAGGTGGCGGCCGCTGACCCGGGTCTGGCTGGCATCGATGATACTGGAGCGCGGATCATGATTGAAATCGCAGGAGGCCAGCGGCTCCTCCGTGTAGCCGAGGACGCCGCTGAAGCGCGCGTCGGCGGCAGCAGCGAGGGCGCGGTTCACGGCGGCCACGTCCACCGGCTCGCGCACCTGCACCGTCAGGTCCATGGCGGAGACATTCAGCGTCGGCACGCGCAGCGCCTGCGCGCTGAAGCGCCCGGCGAGCACCGGCAGGATGCGCTCGATACCCCGGGCGAGGCCCGTGTCGATGGGAATGATGGAGCGCGACGCGGCGCGGGTCTTGCGCAGGTCCGTGTGGTGGTAGGCGTCGAGCACCGGCTGGTCGTTCATCGCCGAGTGGATCGTGGTGATCGTGCCCACCTCGATGCCGAAGGCCTCATCGAGGGCCGCGATCACCGGCACGATGCCGTTGGTGGTGCAGGAGGCCGCGGAGACGATGCGGTGGCGAGCCTCGAGGCAGTCGTGATTGACGCCGAAGACCACGGTGGCATCGACGTCCGCCTGCGCCGGCTGCGAGAAGAGCAGGCGCCCGGCACCCGAGGCGAGGTGCTGCTCGGCGGTCGCGCGGTCCGTGAAGGCGCCGGAGCACTCGAGGACGAGGTCCACGCCGTGGCGACCCCAGTCGAGCCGGGCCGGGTCTTCCTCCCGGAGCAGCGCGATCGGCTCACCGGCGATGCTGAAGCCGCCCGCGCAGGCGGCGACCTCGGCCGGGAAACGGCCGTGGGTGCTGTCGTAGCGGGTGAGGTGGACCACCGTCGCCGCGTCCGCCAGCTCGTTCACGGCAACCACCTCGAGCGCCTCGCGCAGCGGGCTTTCCTGCAGGGCCCGGAGGACGCTGCGCCCGATGCGGCCGTAGCCGTTGATGGCGAGGCGTTGCATGCTCAGAGCGGCTGCAGGACCTCGTCCACCGCGGCAACCACGTTGTCGACGGTGAAGCCGAAGGCCTCGAACAGCGCCCCGGCCGGGGCGGACTCGCCGAAGCTGTCCATGGCGACGATGCGGCCGTCGAGGCCCACGTACTTGTGCCACCAGTCGCCGTGGCCCGCCTCGACGGCGACGCGGGCGAGGAGGTCGCTGGGCAGTACCGCCTCGCGGTAGGCCGCGTCCTGCTGCTCGAAAACCTCGGGGCAGGGCAGTGACACCACGCGCACCGCACGGCCCTGTTCCGCGAAGCGCTCCGCGGCGCCCACGGCGAGGGCGACCTCGGAACCGGTGGCGATGATCACGGCCTCCGGCGAGCCCTTGCCTTCCACCCCGCAGTCACGCAGCACATAGCCGCCGCGGGCGATGGCCGCGACCTGGGCATCGTCCCGGGCCTGGTGCGGCAGGCCCTGGCGGGAGAACACCAGCGCGGTGGGGCCGTCGCGGCGCTCGATAGCGGCGCGCCAGGCCACGGCGGTCTCCACCGTGTCGCAGGGGCGCCAGCTGTGCAGGTTCGGCGTCGCGCGCAGGGCGGTCAGCTGCTCAACGGGCTGGTGCGTGGGGCCGTCCTCGCCGAGGCCGATGGAGTCGTGGGTGTACACCAGGATCTGCGGCTGGCCCATGATCGCCGCCATGCGCACGGCGTTGCGGGCGTACTCCATGAAGATCAGGAAGGTGGCCGTGTAGGGGATGAAGCCACCGTGCAGCGCGATGCCGTTGGCGATCGCCGTCATGGCGAACTCGCGCACGCCGTAATAGAGGTAGTTGCCCGCGGCGTCGCCGGCGGTCACCGGCTTGCTGCCGTCCCAGAGCGTGAGGTTGGAGCCGGCGAGGTCCGCCGAGCCGCCGAGGAACTCCGGCAGCAGGGCGCCGTAGGCATTGAGGCACTGCTGGGAAGCCTTGCGGGTGGCGACGCTGGCGCCGGCGGCCTGGCACTCGGCGATCCACGTATCGGCCCGCTCGCCGAAGTTCGCCGGCAGCTCGCCGGCCAGGCGCCGGGACAGCTCGGCGGCCAGGCCCGGGTGCGCTTCCGCGTAGGCCGTCATCGCGGCGTTCCAGGCCGCCTCGCGCTCGGCGCCGGCGGCGCGCGCGTCCCAGCCGGCGTAGATGTCCCCGGGCACCTCGAAGGGCGGGTGGGTCCAGCCGAGGGCCTCGCGGGTGGCCGCGACCTCGTCCGCGCCGAGCGGCGCACCGTGGCAGGACTCGCTGCCGGCCTTGTTCGGCGCGCCCTTGCCGATCACCGTGCGGCAGCAGATCAGCGTCGGCTTGCCGTCCTCGGCCCGCGCCGCCTCGATGGCGCCGCGCACGGCCCCGGCATCGTGGCCGTCGACGGCCTCGATCACCTGCCAGCCGTAGGCGCGGAAGCGGCCCGGGGTGTCGTCCGTGAACCAGCCTTCCACTTCGCCGTCGATGGAGATGCCGTTGTCGTCGTAGAAGGCGATGAGCTTGCCGAGGCCGAGGGTGCCGGCGAGGGAGCAGCTCTCGTGGGAAATGCCCTCCATGAGGCAGCCGTCACCCAGGAAAACGTAGGTGTGGTGGTCGACCACCGTGTGCCCGGGCCGGTTGAACTGCGCCGCCAGGGTCTTCTCGGCAATCGCCATGCCCACAGCGTTGGCGAGGCCCTGGCCCAGCGGGCCGGTGGTGGTCTCGACGCCCGGCGTGTAGCCGTACTCCGGGTGCCCCGGCGTGCGGCTGTGCAGCTGGCGGAAGTTCCGAAGCTCCTCGATCGGCAGGTCGTAACCGGTCAGGTGCAGCAGGCTGTAGATGAGCATGGAGCCGTGCCCGTTGGAAAGCACGAAGCGGTCCCGGTTCGGCCACGCGGGGTTGGCCGGGTTGTGCTGCAGAAAGTCGTTCCACAGGACCTCGGCGATATCGGCCATGCCCATGGGGGCGCCGGGATGGCCGCTGTTGGCCTGTTGCACGGCATCCATGGCGAGGGCGCGGATGGCATTGGCGAGGTCTGAGCGCGCGGGCATAGGATCGTCCACTGGTCAAAAGCCCGGCATTCTGGCTCAGCGGGGTGCGGGGGACAACGTAAAAAGTCCTATATCGAAATTTTTTGATAGATCGCTCCGTGCCTGCTAGACTCCGCGCCATGCAAGGGACAGCCCCCCTCACGGCGATCGCCGCCCGCGGCGAACCGGACGACGCCCTGACCGACCTCGCCGCGGCCTGCAAGGCCTGCGCGGACCCGCTGCGCCTGACCGTCCTGCGCGTACTGCAGAACGACTCGCTCGCCGTTTCCGAGCTGTGCGAACTCCTCGGCATCCGCCAGCCGGCCCTGAGCCACCACCTGAAGGTGCTCGCCCGGGCGGGGCTGGTCACCAGCCGCCGCGAGGGCACGAGCATCTTCTACCGGCGCAGCGACCTGCTCGCCCCCGCCGGCGGCGGTGCCGTGGCCGCGGCGCTGCTGGCCGAGCTCGACGCCCGGCCCCTGCCGCCGGCCATCCGCCGCGGCTTCGGCGCGCTGCAGCGGGCCCGGGAAAAGAACTCCCGGGACTTCTTCCGCCTGAACGCCGACAAGTTCCGCGAGCAGCAGGACCTCATCGCCAGCTACGGGCAGTACGCCGAGACGGTCGCCAAGCTGCTGCGCGAGGCGCCGCTGCCCCGCCGCGAGCTGGCGCTGGAGATCGGTCCGGGAGACGGTCGCTTTCTCGCCCACCTCGCACCGCGCTTCGCGCGCGTGGTGGCCCTGGACAACGCCCCGGAGATGCTCGCCGCCAGCCGCGCCACGGCAGCGGACGCCGGCCTCGGCAATGTCGACTTCATCCTCGGCGACACCGGCAGCCCCGCGCTCGCCGGCATCGAAGCGGACTGCATCGTCATCAACATGGTCCTGCACCACACACCGGCGCCCGCGCAGGTGCTGGCGGATGCGGCGGCACACCTGGCGCCCGGAGGCGTCATCGCCGTCACGGACCTCTGCCGCCACGACCAGGGCTGGGCCCGGGAAAACTGCGGCGACCTCTGGCTCGGCTTCGAGCCCGAGCAACTCACCGCCTGGGCGGCGGAGGCGGGCCTCGGCGACCTGGCCAGCAGCTTCCTCGCCCAGCGCAACGGCTTCCAGATCCAGGTGCGCCTCTTCGGCCACGCCACACAGTAAGGACACAGCATGAGCGACTACGCGATCTTCACCTCGGAATCGGTTTCCGAGGGCCACCCGGACAAGATGGCGGACCAGATCTCCGACGCCATCCTCGACGCTATCCTCACCGACGACAAGGAGGCGCGGGTGGCGGTGGAGACGCTGGTGAAGACCGGCATGTTGGTGATCGCCGGCGAGGTGACCACCAACACCTACGTCGACCTCGAGGAGGTCGTCCGCGGCGTGGTCACGGACATCGGCTACACCAGCTCGAAGGTCGGCTTCGACGGCGCCTCCTGCGCCGTGCTCAACGCCATCGGCAAGCAGAGCCGCGACATCGCCATGGGCGTGGACGAGGGCGAGGACAAGGAGCAGGGCGCCGGCGACCAGGGCCTGATGTTCGGCTACGCCAGCAACGAGACCGACGTGCTCATGCCCGCGCCGATCTACTACGCGCACCGGCTGGTGGAGCGCCAGGCGGCGCTGCGCAAGCACGGCACGCTGCCCTGGCTGCGCCCGGATGCCAAGAGCCAGGT
>CAYTJQ010000064.1:0-17368 GCA_964438205.1 uncultured Alteromonadaceae bacterium | reverse complement strand
TTTACCAGTTTCTCCATCCACGCCGGCGGCCCGCCGCTGACCATGTACCTGCTGCCGAAGGGGCTGCCGCCGCTGGTCTTCGCGGGTACGGCGGGCCTGTTCTTCGCCGTGGTCAATGCCTTGAAGCTCCTGCCCTACTACCTGCTCGGCCAGTTCTCCGCGGACAACCTGCTCTACTCCCTCGTGCTCGTGCCGCTGGCGCCCGTGGGCGTGCGCATCGGCCACTGGCTGGTGCGCCTGTCCCAACCCGCGGTGTACTACCGGATCATCTCCGTGTTCCTGGTGGTGGTCGGGATCAAGCTCTGCGCCGACGGGCTCGACGGGCTCGGCGCGACCGCGCCCCTGGCTCCCTAGAGTCGCGCCCGGTCGCAAGCTATACTGCGGCCCCGCAAGACGTCAGGGCGGCGCCGCGCGCGCGGCCCTCGCCAGCAAGGAGTGCCCATGCAGATCGTCAAGCTCACAGACACGGTAGGCGTTTCCGGGCAGATCAGCCCGGCGGACCTCCCGGCCCTGGCCGAGGCCGGTTACCGGGTCATCGTCAACAACCGTCCCGACGGCGAGGCCCTCGACCAGCCGAGCTCCGCCGAGTTCGCCGCCGCGGCGGAGGCCGCTGGCCTCGAGTACCACTACTACCCGCTGAACGCCTTCAATTATCCGGGGGATGACCTCGGTGCCATGGCGCAGCTCTTCGACGACGACGAGCGGCCGGTCTTCGCCTTCTGCCGCAGCGGCACGCGCTCCACGAACCTGTGGATTTCCAGCCGCGGTGCAGAGGCGCAGGAGGCGGCGCGGGAGCGTGCCCGCGGTCTCGGCTTCGACGTCTCCATGTCCCAGCGCTGAGCGGGCCCCAATGCGATTTCCGGGAGTTTTCATGCGATCGATCCTCCGTGCCCTCTGCCTGCCCGTGTGCCTCGCCCTGCCACCTGCCGCGGCGCCGGTGCTCGCCGATGAGCTTGCCGACGCCGTACAGCAGGATTACGACGCGCACCTCGCGCCGCTTTTCGAGCACTTTCACCGCAACCCTGAGCTCTCCTTCAAGGAGACGGAGACCGCCGCCCGCCTCGCCGCCGAGCTCCGCGACGCCGGCTTCGAGGTGACTGAGGGCGTCGGCCGCACCGGTATCGTCGCTATCCTCGAAAACGGCGAAGGCCCCACGGTGATGATGCGTGCCGACATGGACGGCCTGCCCGTGGCCGAAAAGACCGGGCTCCCCTATGCCTCGGAGGCGACGCAGGTGGATCGCGACGGCACCGAGGTGCCGGTGATGCACGCCTGCGGCCACGACGTGCACATCACCGCGCTGGTGGGGACGGCTCGGCAGATGGCGGCGCGCCGGGACGAGTGGTCCGGCACCCTCATGCTCATCGGCCAGCCGGCCGAGGAAGTGATCGCCGGGGCGCGGGTCATGATGGAAGACGACCTCTGGGCGCGCTTCGGCAAGCCCGACCAGGCCATGGCCTTTCACGTCGCCGCCAGCATCCCCACGGGCAGGCTCTCGGCGCCGCTCGCGCCGTATTCCGGCTCGGACACGGTGGACATCATCGTGCACGGCATCGGTGCCCACGGCGCCAGCCCGCACGCGGGGATCGACCCGGTACTGGTCGGTTCGCAGATCGTCCTCGGCCTGCAGACCGTTGTCAGCCGCAACCTGGCGCCGCGCGAGCCGGGCGTGATCACCGTCGGTGCCTTTCACGCCGGTACGAAGCACAACATCATTTCCGACCGCGCTCGTCTCAAGCTGACCGTGCGCAGCGAGAGCACCGCGGCGCGCAAGCTGCTCCTCGACGGCATCCGCCGCGTCGCCGAGCATACGGGGCGCGCCGCGGGGCTGCCGGAGGATCTCCTGCCCGAGGTGATCGTTTCCGACGAGAGCACGCCGCCGACGCTGAACGACCCGGAGCTCACGGCCCGTCTGACGGCCCGCTGGGGCGAACGCTTCGGCGACGACGTGTTCTACACGGCCAAGCGCGAGGGCATGGGGGCGGAAGACTTCCCCTTCTTCGTCACCGACCCGTATATCCCGAGCACCTATTTCGCCGTCGGCGGCACGCCGCAGGCGGCCTTCGACGCCGCTGAGGCCGGCGGACCGCCGGTGCCGTCGCACCACTCGCCGCTGTTCAAGGTGGCCCCGGAGCCCTCGATCACCCTGGGCGTCGAGGCGACGGTCATTGGCCTCCTGGAACTGCTCGGTAGCTGACCTTGGGCGACGCGATACCGGTGCGGCCGGCGAGTACCGTCGTGCTCCTGCGCGAGCACGGCGGGCAGCTCGAGACGCTGCTCCTGAAGCGCAACAAGGCGCTGTTCTTCGCGGGCGGCTTCTGGGTCTTCCCCGGCGGTGCGATCGACGATGCGGACCGCGCAGCGGCCGGCGGCGATCTGGACCGGGCCGCGCGTATCGCCGCTGCGCGCGAGGCCGCGGAGGAGGCGGGGGTGGTCGCCGACCCGGACGCCATGGTGCCGCTGAGCCACTGGACCACCCCGGCGGTGGAAAAGCGTCGTTTCGCCACCTGGTTCTTCGCCGCACCGCTGGCGGCCCATGCGCAGGTGACCATTGATCACGGTGAGATCCACGCCGCGCGCTGGCTGGGGCTCGCGGAAGCACTGGCGGCGCACGCCGCCGGGGAGCTCAACCTCATGCCGCCCACCTACGTGACCCTGCTCAACCTCGCCACCTATCCGGACCTGGCAACGATGCTCGCCGCCGAGGCGCGCTCGCCCGTACCCCGGGTGGAGCCGGTGCTCGGGCGCGAAGACGAGCGCCTGGTCACCATCTACCCCGGCGACGCGGCCTACGAGGGTGGGGATCCTGCGCTGGCGGGCCCCCGGCACCGCTGCGTGCTCGAGGGACGCCAGTGGGTCTACCAGTGCCGGGACCTGCCCGCCGGCTGCGAGCCTCTCGTCCCGCGGGAGTTCGAACGCGATGACCGGTCCTGAGATCCGCCACCCGCTCTGGGATCTGCCGGTCCGGCTCTCGCACTGGCTCATCACCCTGTGTCTGCCCGCGGCCTGGTGGACGGCCGAGGAGGGGATGCTCGAGCTCCACGCCTGGGTGGGCTACACGGTACTCACCCTGGTGCTGGCGCGGCTGGCCTGGGGTGTCTGCGGCAGCCCCCAGGCGCGTTTCGGCGATTTCCTTCGCGGCCCCCGGGCGATCCTCGCCTACCTGCGGGAGGGCCGCCGTGATACCCCGGGACACAATCCGCTGGGCGGCTGGTCCGCCATGGCGCTCTGGGCCCTGCTGCTGGCGCAGGCCGTGAGCGGGCTCTACAACAGCGACGGCATTCTCTTCGACGGCCCCCTCTTCGCGGCGGTAGACGGGGCCGTCGCCGACAAGCTCGGCGCCTTCCACGAAACGGCCTTCAACGTGCTGCTCGCCTTTGTCGGGCTGCACGTGGCCACCGTGGCTTTCTACCAGTGGGGCAGGAAGCAGCAACTGCTCGTGCCCATGATCCGCGGCTCGGCGCCCGGGCGCGAGGGTACGGGGCCTGCCGCGCCCCTGGCGCGGTGGCTGTTCCTGCTGGACCTGGTGGCGCTCGCGCTCCTCGCCATCCTCGCCGTCGCGCCGGAGCCCGCTTCCTCCTGGTGGTGACCGCGCGGGGCCGGAGTCAGAAGAGCGCGTGGTCGCCGAGTTCCTGGCCGGCGAGGCCCTCCGCCAGCACCTGCCGGTAAAACCCCTCCAGCGTGTCATCACCGTAGGACGGTGTCGCGTCGGCAGCATAGGCGCCGCGCTCGGCGTCCCAGAGCAGCATGGACTCCGTGGCGTAGTAGTGGCCGATGCGGGCGAACTCCGCCTTGTCGAGGAGGGGCGGGAACACCCGGCCCAGCGCGCCCAGCGCGCCGCCCACCACCGTGAACAGGCCCGGCGGGACGCTGCGATAGCGCGCCGGCCGGCCGCTCAGGCGGAACAGGAGCTCGCCCATGGCCCGCGGCGTCAGCGCCGGCCCGGGCCCACCGATGGGCAGCGTCGCGTTCTCCCGACCCGGGTCGTCGAGGCAGTCGGCGAGGTAGCGGGCGAGGTCGCGCTCGCTGATGGGCTTGCAGGCGGTGAGCTCGCCGCTGCCGAAGAGCAGATAGGGCTTGCCGGCCAGGACCCGGGGGACCTGGCCGGCAAGGGACTTGAAAAAAGCCGTGGGGCGAACGATGGAGTAGGCAAGGCCGCTGCCAGCGAGGGATTCCTCGAAGGCCAGCTTGGCCTGCTGGAAGGCCAGCTTCGGGCGCTGCACGCAGATTGCGGAGAGCAGTACGAAGCGGGGTACGCCGGTCGCGAGGGCCGCATCCAGCAACACCCGGTTGGCCTCGAACTCCACGTTCCAGGCATCGCGGATACCGCCACCGCGGGTGGCCAGGCAGGAGAAGACGGCATCGAAGCGGTCGCCGGCAAAGCCATCCTCGCGCAGGCTGCGCGGGTCCGCGACATCGCCCACGCGCAGCTCCGCGCTCGGCAGGGCACGGGCGAGCTCCGCCGGGCTCTCCCGGCCGCCGACACCGCTGCGCGGCCGTACCAGGCAGACTACGCGATGACCGCGGGCGCAGAGCTCGCGGACCAGCGCGCGCCCGATGTAGCCGCTGGCGCCGGCGACGAAGACCGCGCCGCCGCGCCGGGGCTCCGCCACGGCGCCGGGGATCAGTACAGGTAGTCCTTGGACTTGTACTCGTCGTGGCAGGCCTTGCAGGCGCCGCCCGTGGCCTTCACGGCCTCGGCGATGGCCCCGCGGTCACCGCCCTCCGCCGCCTCGTCGAGGGCCTCGGCGGCTTCCTGGAGGTCCGCGAGCTTGGCCTCGAAGTCGTCCATGTTCTCCCAGATGGCCGGCTTGGCGCGGGTCATGCCCTTCTCGGAGCCCGGTGCGAAGCCACGCAGGAGGTCGAGTTCGGTCACCGTCTCCAGGTCATCTGCCCAGCGCTGCAGCATTTCGAGATCCCAGGGGATATCGCCCTTGACCATGTCGGCGATCGGGCCGAAGTTCATGGCCACGATGGCAAAGTAGGAC
Source organism: uncultured Alteromonadaceae bacterium (assembly GCA_964438205.1). GTDB lineage: Bacteria > Pseudomonadota > Gammaproteobacteria > Pseudomonadales > Halieaceae > Pseudohaliea. The sequence continues at coordinate 12,380 of CAYTJQ010000064.1, read as the reverse complement.
TGCCGGTAGGACTGCAGCGGCTCGTCGGAATCGAGGCGCGCGCTGACCAGCGGTGCGGTGGCGACGGTAGCGGCTGCAGCAACCGCGGCGAGGGTGCGTTTCAGGGGCATCGGCATGGGTGGATTTCTCCTCTGGCCTTTCGGGATGTTGCGCAGGCGGTACGCCGGCGCTCCGCCCTATGCTAGCAGATGCCCCTCGCGGCGCCAGCAGTACCCCCGGGGTGACACGGTTGGCAGGGACGGTTGGCAGGGACGCTCGCCAGCCCAAAGGGTGGCGGTTAAACTGCGCCGCGGATAGACCGGGGGAGGGTAGAGCATGAGCGAGGGAGCGCGTCCGCTTTCGGGCCTTCGGGTCATCGAGCTGGGGCAGCTGCTGGCAGGGCCGTTCACCGGGACGATCCTGGCCTATTTCGGCGCCGAGGTGATCAAGGTGGAGCCCCCGGGCGGTGACCCGATCCGCGGCTGGCGCGAGGTGAAGGGCGGCACGTCGCTGTGGTATCGGAGCCTCGGGCGCAACAAGAAATCCGTGACCCTCGATCTGAAAAGCGAGCGCGGCCGGGCCCTGGCACTGTCACTCCTGGATAGCGCCGACGTGCTCGTAGAGAACTTCCGGCCCGGTGCGATGGAGCAGTGGGGGCTCGGCCCGGACGTGCTCAAGGCGCGCAATCCCGGGCTGATCTACGCGCGCATTTCCGGCTACGGCCAGACCGGCCCCTACGCCAACAAGCCCGGCTACGCCTCCGTGACCGAGGGCTTCGGCGGTTTCCGCTACCTCAACGGCGAGCCCGGGAAGGCGCCGGTGCGGCCGAACATCTCCCTCGGCGATACGCTGTCGGCGATCCATGCGGCCCTGGGTGTCGCCCTGGCGATCATCCAGCGCCAGCGCAGCGGTGAGGGCCAGACCATCGACGTGGCCCTCTACGAATCCATCTTCAACCTGCTGGAGGCAGTCGTGCCCGAGTTCGACGGTGCCGGGCTGGTGCGCGAGCCCTCCGGGACGACGATCACGGGCATCGTGCCCACCAACACCTATCGCTGCGCCGACGGCCGCCACGTGATCATCGGCGGCAACGGCGACTCGATCTTCAAGCGCCTGATGGTCGTCGCGGGCCGTCCGGACATGGCCGAGGATCCGGCACTGGCGGACAACGCCGGGCGCGTGCGGCAGGAGGCGGCCATCGATGCGGCGCTGGCGGCGTGGTGCGCGGGGCTTACGGCCGCTACGGTGATCGAGCAGCTGGAAGCGGCGCGGGTCCCCGTGGGGCCGATCTACAGCGTTGCCGACATGGTCGCGGACCCGCACTTCCAGGCCCGCGGCCTGTTCGAGACCGTGGAGGTGGACGGTGAGCCGCTGAAGATCCCGGCGATCCTGCCGCGGCTGGAGACGACGCCGGGCCGCACGGACTGGCCCGGCGGTGCGGTCGGCAGCCACAACGAGGAAATCCTCGGCGGGCTGCTGGGCCTTTCCGGCGAGGAGCTGGCCTCGCTGCGCAGCGAGGGCGTCATCGCCTGAGGCGCTATTTGCCGAGCAGGGTGCGCGCCACCAGCTCGCGCATGATCTCCGAGGAGCCGCCGTAGATGCGCTGGATCCGCGCGTCCGTGTAGAAGCGCGAGATCGGGTACTCGCTGGTGTAGCCGTAGCCGCCGAAGAGCTGCAGGCATTCATCGACGGTGCTGCACTGCATCTCGCAGGCCGCGAGCTTGAGCATCGCCGCCTTGTCGGCGGTGAGTTCGCCGCGGGCGTACTCGTCGGCGCACTGTTCGTAGAGCGCCCGGTTCAGGGCGATCTCGGTCTTCACGTCGGCGAGCTTGAAGCGGGTGTTCTGGAAGGCGCCGATGGCCTGGCCGAAGGCCTTGCGCTCCTGCACGTAGTCCACGGTGAGGGCGAGGGCACCCTCGGCGGCGGCCACCGCCTGGGCGGCGATGCCGAGGCGCTCCCGGGGCAGTTCCTGCATCATGATGACGAAACCGCGGTTCTCCTCGCCGAGGAGGGCATCCGCGGGCAGGCGCACGTCCTGGAAGAACAACTGGGCCGTGTCGGAACTGTGCTGGCCGATCTTCTCGATCTTCTTGCTCTTTTCGAAACCGGGCAGGTGTGCATCCACGAGGAACAGGCTGGTGCCCCTGGCGCCCTTGCCCGGGTCCGTGATCGCCGCGACGATCACGAGGTCGGCGTGGATGCCGTTGGTGATGAAGATCTTGGAGCCGTTGAGGATCCACTCGTCGCCGTCGCGGACCGCGCTGGTGCGGATCGCCTGCACGTCGGAGCCGGCCCCCGGCTCGGTCATGGCCAGGGCGCCCACGGCGTCGCCGGAGACCATGCGCGGCAGCCACTGCTGCTTCTGAGCTTCCGTGCCGTGATGGATGATGTAGGGGGCGACGATATTCGAGTGGATGCCGTAGCCGCTGGCGATGCCGCCGAAGCCCATGGCCGACAGCTCCTCGATGAGGGCCAGGGTCACGTGCGGCGAGGTGCCGGCCCCGCCGTAGGCCTCGTCGACATCCGGGCAGAGCAGCCCGGCCTCACCCAGGGTGCACCAGAGCTCCCGCGGTACCAGGTGGTCTTGCTCCCACTGCTCGAAACGGGGGCTGATCTCCTGCTCGAAGGCCCGCCGGGCCATGTCGCGGAAGAGGGTCATCTCGTCGCTGCCGATGTCCATGTTCATGGGCGCACTCCTGCCTGGGAGGATGTTGACGGGGCGGATATTGTCTGGGAAGGCGTCCGCACTGGCAACTCCGCCGGCGGCGGCTGAAGCGGCTGAAGGTGGCCGGGGGCGGTGCTACACTGGCCGGCGTCCAGCAAATCAAGGAGCACGGAGACAGCCATGCGCGACTACACCCGCTTCTATATCGACGGCCAGTGGGTCGAACCGGCCGAGCCCCGCCCGCACGACGTGATCAACCCGGCGACGGAGGAAGTCTGCGCCCGCATCTCCCTCGGCGGCGAGGCCGACGTGGACCGGGCCGTGGCCGCGGCCCGGCGCGCCTTCGAGAGCTACTCGCAGACCAGCCGGGAAGAGCGGGTGGAACTCCTCGAGGCCTGCGCCGCGGTCTACGAGAAACGCTTTGCCGATGTCGCCGCTGCCATCAGTGAGGAGATGGGCGCGCCGAAGAGCCTCGCCGGCGGCAGCCAGGCCTTCACCGGGCTCGGCCATCTCAAGGAGGCGGCGAGGATCCTGCGCGCCTACCCCTTCGAGGAAGATATCGGTCCGCACCGGGTGGTCAAGGAGCCGATCGGCGTCTGCGGCCTGATCACGCCCTGGAACTGGCCCGTGAACCAGATCGGCTGCAAGGTGGCGCCGGCCCTGGCCGTGGGCTGCACGGTCATCCTCAAGCCCAGCGAAGTCGCGCCGCTGTCGGCCTGGATCTTCACCGAGATCCTCGACGAGGCCGGCGTGCCGGCCGGGGTCTACAACATGGTCAACGGCGACGGTCCCGGTGTCGGAACCTTGCTGTCGAAGCACCCGGGGGTCGACATGATGTCCTTCACCGGCTCCACCCGCGCCGGCACCCTGGTGGCGCAGAACGCGGCGCCCACGGTGAAGCGTGTCACCCAGGAACTGGGCGGCAAGTCGCCGAACATCATCCTCGAGGATGCCGACCTGGAGAAGGCCGTGGCCAGCGGCGTGGAGGGCATGTACGAGAATACCGGTCAATCCTGCAACGCCCCCTCGCGCATGCTGGTGCCGCGTTCCCGGCTCGCCGAGGCGGAGGCCATCGCCCGCCGGGTCACCGAGGCGACCGTGGTCGGCGATCCGACGGAGGAGAACACGCAGGTCGGGCCGGTGGTCTCCGAGGTGCAGTGGAAGAAGATCCAGGACCTGATCGAGCGCGGTATCGCCGAGGGCGCGAAGCTGGTGTGCGGCGGGCCGGGCAAGCCGGAGGGGCTCGAACGCGGCTACTACGTGCGCCCCACGGTGTTTTCCGAGGTCAACAACGACATGACCATCGCCCGGGAGGAGATCTTCGGCCCGGTGCTGGCCATGATCCCCTACGACAGCGAGGAGGAGGCGCTGCGCATCGCCAACGACACCCCTTACGGCCTTGCGGCCTATGTCCAGAGCGAGGACATCGAGCACGCCCGCCGGGTGGCGGCGAAGATCCGCGCCGGCAATATCCACATCAACGACCAGTGGGGCGGTTTCGCGGTGCCCTTCGGCGGCTACAAGCAGTCCGGCAACGGCCGCGAATGGGGCGCCCACGGCTTCACCGACTTCCTCGAGATCAAGGCCATCGAAGGCTACGGGAGCTAGCGGACCGAGAAGGACACCGAGCCATGGCTGATTACATCCTCGCCATCGACCAGGGCACCACCGGCACCACCGTCGCCCTCATGGATTCCACGGGAGGGCTCCGGGCCAGCGTGAACAACGAGTTCCCGCAGTACTATCCGAAGCCCGGCTGGGTGGACCACCGGGTCGATGATATCCGTGCCTCGGTGGACAAGGGCATCCGCGGCGTGCTGCGCAAGGGCGTGTGCAAGGCCAGCGAGATCGCCGCGATCGGCATCACCAACCAGCGCGAGACGGCACTGCTCTGGGACCGGGACACGGGCGATGCCCTCAATAACGCCGTGGTCTGGCAGTGCCGCCGGACCACGGAGTTCTGCGAGACGCTGAAGTCCCGGGGCTTCGAAAAGACCGTGCGGCGCAAGGCCGGCCTGGTGCTGGACCCGTATTTCTCGGCCAGCAAGTTCCGCTGGCTGCTGCACAACACACCCGGTCTTCGGCGCAAGCTCGCCGCGGGCCGGGTGGCTGCGGGGACCGTGGACAGCTACCTGGTCTGGCAGCTCACCGGCGGCGAGCGCCACGTGACCGATGTGTCCAACGCGGCCCGCACCAGCCTCATGAACCTGAAACGCCTGACCTGGGACAGCGAGCTGGCGGAGCTGTTCGAGGTGCCGGAGGCGCTGCTGCCGGAGATCGTGCCCAATAGCGGCGTGCTCGGGTACACGCGCGGCGTTCGCGGCCTGCCGGACGGTATCCCCATCGCCGGCATGGCCGGGGACCAGCAGGCGGCCCTGTTCGGCCAGGCCTGCTTCGGCGTCGGCGACGCGAAGTGCACCTTCGGCACGGGCTCCTTCATTGTCATGAACACCGGCGCCGAGCTGCTTCACTCCCACGCCGGCCTGCTGACCACGGTGGCCTGGCAGCTGGGGGAGGGCGGCAATCCGGTCTATGCGCTGGAGGGCGGCGCCTTCATCTGCGGCGCCGCGGTGCAGTGGCTGCGCGACGGCCTCCAGCTGATCCGCCGGGCGGCGGACGTGGAGGCCCTGGCGGCGGAAGTCGAGGACCATGGCGGCGTCGAGTTCGTGCCCGCCCTTACCGGTCTCGGCGCGCCGCACTGGGCACCGGAAGCCCGGGGTCTCATCACCGGCCTGACCCGCGGCACCACCCGGGCCCACATCGCCCGCGCCACCCTCGACGCCATCGCCCTGCAGAACGCGGACATCCTGCGCGCCATGGAGAAGGATCTCGGCCGGCGCATGCGCCCGCTGCGCGTGGACGGCGGCGCTTCCGCCAACGACCTGCTCATGCAGATCCAGGCGGATGTGCTCGGCCGCAAGCTGATCCGGCCGCAGGTCATCGAGACCACGGTCGCCGGCGCGAGCTACCTCGCCGGCGTGGGCATCGGCCTGTGGCGGGGCACGTCGGACATCCGCCGCATCTGGCAGGCCGGGGAGGAATTCCGCGTGCGCCTCTCCGCACCGGCCCGTCGCCGCCGCCGCAACTCCTGGGAGACGGCGCTGGAACGCACCCTGCGCTGATCAATCGGGCGGCGGCGGTCGCCGCGGCTCCGCGGTCCCCTCCGGCCACTCGAGGATGCCCCGGGCCCGCGCCCGGGATTCCCAGTTGCGGCGTGCCAGCGCCTGCATGTCCGTGACCGCGTCCGACTCGTCGACGATCTCCAGCCCGAGCAGGGTCTCGATCACGTCCTCCATGGTGACGATGCCGGCCATGCCGCCATAGTCGTCCATGACCAGGGCAATGTGCTCGCGCTTCTCGAGGAAACTCGTGAACAGTTCCGGCAGCGGGCAGTGTTCGGGGACCACCTGGATCGGACGCAGGAGCGCGCCCAGGTGTGCATCACCCTCACCGGCCGCCTGCCGTTCCAGCGCCTCGCTGCGCAGGACGTAGCCGGTGATATCTTCCGGCCGGCCGCCCCGGTACAGCGGAATGCGCGAGAAGCGCAGCCCGGGGTTCTCGCCGAGAAAGGCCGCCACGGTGGCGTCCTCGCTGGCGGTGCGCACCACCATGCGGGGCGTCATCACGCTGCGGGTGCTGACATCCTTGAAGCGCAGCAGGTTGCGGATGATCGCCGTCTCCCCGCGGGCGAAGACGCCCTCGCGGGCACCGAGTTCGGCCAGGGCGAGGAACTCCGAGCGGGTGAGCACGGAGGCGGACTCGCTGCGGTTCAGGCTCCGGGTCACCAGCTGGCAGGCCCATACCAGCGGGTAGAGGGCCGCGATGATGAAGGCCAGGGAGCGCACCGTGAACGGGGCGAGACGCTGCCAGAAGCTGGCACCTAGGGTCTTGGGAATGATCTCGGAGAGGATGAGCACCGCCAGGGTCATCGTCGCCGGAACCAGCAGCGAGGTGATGAGCGGGTTGGCGTCCGACCAGATGAGCGCGGCCTGCTGGCCCACACCGATCGCCCCGACCGTATGGGCGATGGTGTTCAGGGTGAGGATCGCCGCCAGGGGCTGATCGATGTTGCGCTTGAAACGCTCCAGGCGGGCGCCGATGCGCCCGCCCTGCTCAAGCTGCAGCCGGGCGTAGGCCGGGGTGATCGACAGCAGCACCGCTTCCCAGAGCGAGCAAAGGAAGGAGGTGGCGATGGCGATGACGAAGAAAGCCGCTAGCAGGGAAAGCACGGGGACGTCTCCTCAGGCGCCGAGGCCGCCCATGAGCACGTACTTGATCTCCGTATAATCGTCGATGCCGTACCTGGAGCCCTCGCGGCCCGAGCCGGACTCCTTCACACCGCCGAAGGGCGCCATCTCGTTGGAAATGAGACCCTCGTTGATGCCGACGATGCCGTACTGCAGACCCTCGGCCACGCGCCAGGCGCGGCCGAGGTCTCGCGTGTAAAAGTAGCTGGCGAGACCAAAGGGCGTGTCATTGGCCAGATCGATGGCCTCCGCCTCATCCTCGAAGCGGACTACCGGGGCCACCGGGCCGAAGATCTCGTTGTCGAACACGGGCATGCCCGCGGTGACGCCGGTGAGTACGGTGGGCTGGTAGAAGCAGGCACCGAGGTCGTGGGGCGCGCCGCCCAGGGCGACGGTGGCGCCCGCGTCGACACTGCCGCGCACGAGGGCGTCGACGTCCTCCACGGCGCGGCTGTTCACCAGCGGGCCGATGGCGACGCCGTCGTCGAGGCCGTTGCCCACCGCGAGGTCGGCGGTAGCCGTCACCAGCCTTTCCACGAAGGCGTCGTGGATCCCTGACTGCACGAGGAAGCGATTCGTGCAGACGCAGGTCTGGCCGCTGTTGCGGTACTTCGAGGCCAGGGCGCCGGCCACCGCGGCGTCGAGGTCGGCGTCGTCGAAGACGATGAAGGGGGCGTTGCCGCCGAGCTCCATGGAGGTGCGCTTCAGGGTCTTCGCGCACTGTTCGACGAGCGTCTTGCCCACCGGCGTGGAGCCGGTGAAGGTGAGCTTGCGCACCGTCGGGTTGGCGGTGAGTTCCCCCCCGATCGCCGAGGAGCTGCCGGCGACCACGTTGATCGCGCCCGCGGGAATACCCGCCCGCAGGGCGAGTTCCGCCATGGCCAGGGCCGACAGGGGGGTCTCGCTGGCGGGCTTGATGACGACGGTGCAGCCGGCGGCGAGGGCCGGGGCCGCCTTCCGCGCGATCATCGCGTTGGGGAAGTTCCAGGGCGTGATTGCCGCCACCACGCCGACGGGTTCGCGCAGGCAGAGGATGCGCTTGTCCGCGGCCGGCCCCGGAATGATGGCGCCGTCGATGCGCTTGGCCTGCTCGCCGAACCACTCGATGTAGGACGCGCCGTAGGCGATTTCGCCGCGGGACTCGGCCAGCACCTTGCCCTGCTCGGCGGTCATGATGCGGGCGAGGTCCTCCTGGTTGTCCATGAGCGCGTCGTACCATGCCCGGAGCAGCTTCGCCCGCTCCTTCGCGGGGCGCCGGCGCCAGTCGGCCATGGCCCGCTCCGCGGCCTCGACGGCGCGGCGGGTCTCGGCGGCGCCGACCCTGGCGACCTCCGCGACCGTCTCGCCGGTAGCCGGGTTGCTGACGGGCAGGCGCGCCCCGTCGTCCGCCTCGATCCAGGTACCATCGACGAGAGCGCCGGTCTTCAGCAGGGAGGGATCGCTAAGGGAAAGGTCCATGGTGTGGCTCCGGGTTCAGTGGCTGGCGGTCAAGGGTCAGTAGCAGTGTCGCGCCGCCGGCGCCTGGAGCGCAAGCCGTGGCGGCGCAACAGCCCGCGGAGCTGGTCGTAGGACAGGCCCAGGGCCTCGGCGGTGCGCTTCTGGTGATAGCCGTGCCGGGCCAGGGCGTCCTCGAGGAGGCCGCGCTCATAAGCCTCCACGCGCTCGCGCAGCGGGGGGTCCACGGCGTCTTCGGCCGCTGTGGCAGCGGGCGCGTCGGCGGGTATGTGCCCGGGGAGCAGGGCTGCGGGCGCTGGTTGCGCTGCGGGGCGGGCTTCTGCAAAGGGATCCAGTACTACCTCGGCGACCGGGACCGAGGGATCCCCCCAGCGGTAGACAGAGCGTTCCACGGCGTTTTTCAGCTCCCGCACGTTACCGGGCCAGGGGTGCTCCCGGAGCCGCGCCAGCGCCTCGCCGCTGAAGCCGGGAAACAGGTCCCAGCCGAGCTCGGCGCTCATCTGGATGGCGAAATGCCCGGCGAGTTCCTCGATGTCCTCCCGCCTTTCGCGCAGCGGGGGCAGGTACACGACGTCGAAGCCCAGGCGGTCCAGCAGGTCGTGGCGGAATTCGCCGGCGGCGGCGAGGGCGGGCAGGTCTGCGTGGGTGGCCGCCACCACGCGCACGTCCACCTGCAGCGTGCGCTGACCGCCAAGGCGCTCGAACTCCCCGTACTCGACCAGGCGCAGGAGCTTTTCCTGCAGCCGGGCGGAGGTGGTGCCGAGTTCATCGAGGAAAAGGGTGCCGCCGTCGGCCCGCTCGAAGCGCCCGCGGTGGGTACCGGTGGCCCCGGTGAAGGCGCCGGGCTCGTGGCCGAAGAGCTCCGACTCGAGCAGGGACTCGGCCATGGCCGCACAGTTCACCTTGATGAAGGGGGCATCCCAGCGTGACGAGAGAAAATGCAGGCGCTCGGCGGCCAGTTCCTTGCCGGTGCCGCGCTCGCCGAGCACGATCACGGGGCGGTTCACCGGCGCCAGGCGGGACAGGTGGTCCAGGGCCGCGGCGAGGACCTCGGAGTTGCCGATCATGCTGTCGGATGCGCTCATAGTGGGTTTTTAAACCTAATCGGATGGTACTTCCAGCCTTAAATAAGGCTTTCGGCCCCTTAATGGGCAGGTAAACTTGCAGAGGTTACTCGATAAAAAGCACTTAACCTATTGTAATAAATAAATAAAAGTCAATCTGGCCCCGGTCTTGTAATAACCGGAGTGACCAGGTCGGATACGCCGGCCGGTGAGTGAGAGAGGACCCAAGGCCGTGCAGGCACGCCCCGATCGACTGCTCATCTACCTGGCGCTGGCGCTCATCGCTGCCGCCATTGCCAGCATCACCGGCCCCGCCGCGGGCCTGTTGACGCTGCTCCAGGTGGTGGTCGTGGTCGAGGCGATCAATCTCCTCGGCGCCCCCGGGGATGGCTGCGACGGTAACGGGTCCCGTTCAGGCACAGGAGAGTGACCATGGGCATTTTTTCCCGCATGACCGATATCATCAACTCCAACATCAACTCGCTGCTGGACCGGGCGGAGGACCCGGAGAAGATGATCCGGCTCATCATCCAGGAGATGGAGGACACGCTGGTGGAGGTGCGCAGTTCCTCCGCGCGCGTCATCGCCGACCGCAAGCAGGCGGCCCGGCGACTCGAGCAACTGCGCGGCGAGGCCGAAGGCTGGGAAGAGAAGGCGAAACTCGCGATCCGCAAGGGCCGGGAGGACCTCGCCCGGGCGGCGCTGCAGGAAAAGCGCGAACTCGAGGAGGAGATCGGCGCCGTCGATGCGGAGCTCGCCGCCACGGACGAGCACGTGGCGCACCTGAACGTGGAGATCGGCCAGTTGCAGCAGAAGCTCTCGGACGCCAAGGCGAAGCAGAAAACGCTGGCCATGCGCAACGCAACGGTAGAATCGCGCATCCAGGTCAAGCGGCAGGTGCATCGCGAGGCCCTGGACGACGCCTTCACCCGCTTCGAGCACTTCGAGCGGCGCATGGACAACCTGGAAAGCCAGCTGGACGTCATGGACCTGGGCCGGGACGTCTCCCCGGGCCTCGCCGCGGAGATCGACGCCCTGCAGGAGGACGAGCGCCTGAACGAGGAGCTGGCGCGCCTGCGTCGCGAAGTCAGCGGCGAGGGCCGGGGCGGCGATGGCCAGGGCAGCGGGGAGACCGGACAGAAGGCCTAGGCCGGCTGGTATACCCTTGAAAACATTCACGACCACAGGATCGATCAATGGACTACTGGGAATTCCTATTCGTCCCCACCGTGCTGTTCATGGTGGTGGTGGCGCCGATCTGGATCGTCATGCACTACCGTAGCGTCAACCGCTCCAGCCGGAGCCTCAACGAGGAGGACCGGCAGCGGATCGAGGACATGCTGGTGACCGTGGACCGGCTGACGGAGCGGATCGGGACCCTGGAATCGATCCTGGACGACGAACACCCTGACTGGCGGCAGCAGGACGGTCGCGGTCGCAGCGAGGAGGCCTCATCATGAGCCACAGGGACCCACGCAGCTTCGCTGCGCGCAAACGCGCAGGCTGGGGCATGGACCTTTACCGCAATACCCGCCGCAGTCGCGTGGCCGGCGTCTGCGCGGGCATCGCCGACTACTGGGACGTCGCCCACTGGGTGGTGCGCCTGCTGTTCATCGCCGCGTTCCTGTTCACCGGCACGCTGGCGCTCTGGGCCTACCTGGCCGGCTGGCTGCTGCTGGCGCCGCGGCCGCGCGGCGCCGGCCCGAATGAGGGTGTGGTTGAGCCGTCGCCCCAGCGCCCGATGGAATACGACGAGCGCCGCCACGACTACCGCCCGCAGCATCCGTTCCGCTACAGCGAGAGCGCGAGTGTGCGACTCGAGCGCGCCCAGGAACGGCTCGATGCGGCCCTGCGCCGGGTCGAGGCCATGGAGCGCTACGTCACCTCCCGGCGCTACCAGCTGAACAGGGCCTTTTCCCGCCTCTGAGGCCGCTCCGCCGGGCCCGCAGCCGGTCGCGTGCCCTGCGCCGGCCGCCCTTTCCGGGGCGGCCGGCGTGCGTTATGCTCGCTGCTTATAAAGCTATTCCGCTTCCCGCAAGAAGCGCCCCGCACCCCGTGCAGGAGGTCCAGGCTGAACCAGGCGCTTGCCCGGGCCGAACCGGTCGAGGACCGGTCCCGGCCACCGGTCGACAGCAACGTCCCGCCGCCACACCCGCTGCTGGCGCTCACCGAGGCGCACCGCGTGGTGCTCGAGGTGTTCTCGCTGCGCCTGGCCAGCGGGCTGCTCGCGAGCGCGCCGACCGGCGACGGCCACCCGGTGATGATCCTGCCCGGTTTCCTCGGTTCCGATGGCTACAACGCGGCCTTCCGCCGCTACCTCACCCGCCAGGGCTACGCGGTGCACGGCTGGGCCCAGGGCCGCAATCTCGGGCCCCGGGAGGGGGTCCTCGAGGCGCTGGTCGACCGGGTCGAGTTCCTTTCCGCGCGCTACGGCGGCCCCATCTCGCTGGTCGGCCACAGCCTCGGCGGCATCTTCGCCCGCGAACTGGCACGGGAGCTGCCGGCGCGCGTGCGCCAGGTGATCTCCCTCGGCAGCCCCTTCGGTGAAGGGCGCTGGACCGGCTCCTACCCGGCGCGACTCTTCGCGAGCCTGAACCCCCGCGACGACCTGCCGATCCCGGAAACCGTGCTGCCGACGGCGCCGCCCGTGCCGACGACGGCGATCTACTCCAAGGGAGACGGTATCTGCAATTGGCGCACGGCGCGTCAGGCGGCGGAGGCGGCGCACCCGCAGACGCAGAGCATCCAGGTGCGCGGCAGCCACTGCGGCATGACCCTGAACCCGGCGATCTGGTTCCTCGTCGCCGAACGACTGGCCCAGCCGGCCGACGACTGGCAGCCGTTCCGCCCGCGCGAGTGGGCCTGGCTGCTCTATCCCGCCTGCCAGTAGCGCCCACGCCTAGGCGGCTGCGAGCCGCTCTGCGTGAAAGGCGATGTGCTCGCCGATGAAACTGGCGATGAAGTAGTAGC
>CAYTJQ010000063.1:0-17942 GCA_964438205.1 uncultured Alteromonadaceae bacterium | reverse complement strand
AGCGCAACCTTGCCAAGGTTGAGGTCGCCGGTTCGAACCCGGTTTCCCGCTCCAACCCCAAACACCATCCCAACTTCCCGCAGCCGTTGCGGGAAGCCGCGGTGAGCCGTTTCAATCACGCAACCATCACGCAACCCAGCGAACCGGCGATGGCCCGCGCCTCTTTGCTGCCACCTCGCACCGGGTTGCCTGCCAGCTCCCGGCGCAGCGGGTAGTCGCGGCGCAAGCGGTCGAAGGCGGCAGCGCGATCTGTGCCGACGTCCGCGAGCGCGTCGCGCAGGCGTCGGTCATCGTCCGTCGGCTGGTAGCGACCGAGCAGCAGCGACCTTAGCAGTTCGCCACGTTCCCGGCCCTCCGGCAGGGTAAGTACCGGCGCCGGCGGTGGCGCGAGAGCGTCGGCAAACGCCGTTCCCAGCGCTTCATCCATGGCCGCAACGACGCGCTGGGTGCCGGCGAGCCGCGCCTCCAGGGAATAGCCGGCGATATGCGGTGTGCCGAGACTGACCCTGTCGAGAAGCTGGGCCGGCACCTCCGGCTCCGCCTCCCAGACGTCGAGCACCGCTCTCCCCCGCACGCTCGCCAGCCAGGCCGCCAGGGCGGCGTTGTCGACGACGGGCCCGCGGCTTGCATTGACCAGAAGCGCACCCGGCGCCAGGTGCTGCAGTGCGCTTGCATCGATGAGCTGGCGGCTCGGCCAGGGTGCCTGCGTCGTCAGTGAGCAGTGCAGGGTCACTACTTCGCAGGCGAGCACCTCGGCCAGCGTGCCGGGGCGCGGGATGGCGCCCTCGGCGAGCCACGGGTCCGTGGCACACCAGCGCACGCCGAGCGCATCCAGGCGGTCGCCCAGGCAGCGCCCGACATGGCCGTAGCCGATGATGCCGACCCGGCCGCCCTCGAGCAGGCGCGCGAGCGGTTGCTCCAGCGACGCCAGTACGGCCAGGACGTATTCGGCCACGGCGTTTGCGTTCGCACCGGCTGCATCGGCAAAGGCGACTCCCAGGCGCTCGAGGGCATCGCGGTCAATGTGATCCGTCCCGCTGGTCGCCGTGCCGACGAAACGCACCGGCGTACCCGCGAGCAGCGTTTCGTCCACGCGGGTAACGGAACGCACGAGCAGCGCATCGGCGTCGCGTAACGGCCCGCGGTCGATCGCCCGTCCCGGCAAAGGGCGGAGTGTTGCGCCTGCTGCTGCCAGCGCCTCGAGCCCCGGCATGTTCTCGTCGCAGACGATGAGCATGGCTCAGCGCAGCGCCGAGACGTGAAACTGCATCGCGGCGACCGGCCGCCCCGCCGGGAAGCGCTCCACGAGTGCGGCCAGGAAGCGCCCCGCCCGCCCAGCGGGCCCGCGGGCCTGCCAGGCGCGGGCTTCCGCCACCACCGCGGCAGCGAAGCGTTCGCGGTCAGCCGCCGCCAGGTTGCCGTCGAGATTGTCGAGGCTCAGCCGGAACGGCAGGCCGCAGCCCTGTGCGAAAAGCCACTCGAGGCCCTGGGGCCTGGCCTCGACGGCCTCGAAGTCGCGCTGTGCCGCCGCATCACGGCCGTCCGAAGCGTACCAGTAGCCATAGTCGGTGCGCCGACGCCGCTCCGGGCCGGCGATACACCAGTGCGCCACCTCATGCAGGGCGCTGGCCGGGTAGTCGGCGCGGTAGTGGATCGCGTGCCAGCCACCCTGCGCAAGGGCAGGCCGGTACAGCGGTTCCGCGGCCCCGCCGACCAGCCGGGTGCGCTCCCGGCCCCCGAAGCAGTCGGCGAAGACCTGCTCCAGGGCGGCGGCGTCGACCGTCACGGGGCCTTGCGGACGAGGAAGCGGAGCTCGCCGCCCTCCTCGCGCTCCTTTACCAGCTCGTGGCCGAGGAAGTGGCAGAACTGCGGGATGTCACGCCGCGTCGTCGGGTCCGTCGCGCGCACGGCGACAAGGTCGCCCGGCGCCGCGTCGCGGATCGCATTGTGCAGCAGCATGACGGGCTCGGGGCAATAGAGCCCCCGGGCATCGAGCTCATGGGTTACCGGGTCCTTCACGGTGAAGCACCGAGAAGATCACGCGCCCGGTCCCGGGGCACCAGGTCCCAGCTCTCACTGTCGGTGTCGAAGAGCAGCGCGAGGTCCCCGGCCGCGAGCTGGCGGGAGAGCGCCTCCCGCTTCTCGGCCAGGGGCACCTCGCGCTCGCCGTAGTCGGTGCCGTCACGGCTGGCGTACTCCTCGAGCAGCGCGGCGAGGGTCTCCGGGGGGACCCGCTCCGGCGGAATGCGCAGGAAGCTCGCCACAGCGTCTCAGGAGGCGGGCTTGACGAACTTCAGGGTCATGCGGTCGCTTTCACCGATGGCGAGGTAGCGGTCGCGATCCTTGTCGCCGAGTGCGAGGCCCGGCGGCAGGGTCCAGACCCCTTCCGGGTGGTCTGCCGTGTCCTTCGGGTTGGCGTTGATCTCGGCACTGCCGGCGAGCTCGAAGCCGGCGGCTTCTGCGGCCGCGATGACGTGGGCCTCGGTTACGTAGCCCGTGCTCTTCATCGCCTCGACGGGGCGGCCTTCGGGCGCACGGTGTTGCACGACGCCGAAAACACCGCCGGGCTTGAGGGCCTCGAAGACCGCCGCAAACACCGTGTCGAGCGTTCCGCCGCGCATCCAGCTGTGCACGTTGCGGAAGGCCAGGACCAGGTCGGCGGAGCCGGCCGGGGCGATGTCGATGGTGGCCGGCGGTGCCAGCGTCGAGACGACCACAGCGCCATAGACGTCGTCCTCGGCGCCGAGCTTGCCCAGGAAGCCGCCGAGAGAACGGCGGCCGTAGGCACTGCCGTTGACGTCGAAGTGCGCCGCGTAGAGCGTGCCCCCGTCCTTGAGGAGCGGCGCCAGCACCTCGGTGTACCAGCCGCCACCGGGAGACAGCTCGACCACGGTCATTTCCGGCTCCAGGCCGAAGAAAGCGAGGGTCTCCGCGGGATGGCGCCAGGCATCTCGAGCGCGGTTCTCTTCACTACGGTGTTCGCTCGCGAGGGCGGCCTCGAAGTCCGGGGCGGCCAGGGATGCCCGGGCAGGGAAGAGGAACAGGGCGACCAGCAGGGGAAACAGGATTTTCATGGTTCGTCCTTAGCGTCAGGAGGATGTCGAGGTACTATACGAAGTTCCCCCGCCAATGTGGAGACACGCCGTGCAGAAAGCCATCGTGGTCAGTTTCATTGCCGACGACCGGCCGGGTATCGTGGAGCGCCTCGCCGCACTCGTTGCCGAGCACGGCGGCAACTGGGAGGACGCGCGCCTGTCCCAGCTCGGTGGCAAGTTCGCCGGCCTCGCCCTGGTCAACCTGCCCGCTGCGGCGGAAGGTGCGCTGCGCGAGGCACTCCACGGGCTGGCGGACGAGGCCATCGACTGCAGTGTGACCGATGCGGGCGTGTCAGCCGCGCCGGAGGGTGTGATCATCGCCCTGGAACTGGTCGGCCCGGACCGCCCCGGCATCATCCACGAAGTCACCCGCGCCCTGCACGGCGCCGGCCTGAACCTGCGCCGCCTGGAGAGCGCCGTGCGCAGCGCTCCGATGAGCGCGGAGCCCCTGTTCCACGCCACCCTGGAAGCACAGGCCCCGGCCAGCCTGGATCGCCCCATCCTGGAGCAGGAACTGGACCGTATCGCCGAGGTCATGGCCCTGGAGATCGACGTGCTTCAGGAAGTCTGACGCCCGGAAGACCCGCGCGGCCGGGAGCGCGGGTCAGGAAGAATCGCGGCGGCGGCGCCAGAGCCGGCGCAGTGAGAGCAGAAGCCCCGCGGCCGCGGCGGCGGCGAGGATCACCAGCAGGAGGGCGCCGAGGGCACCCCAGAGCAGTTCCAGGAACTGTGCCTTCGGCATGTCGAACTGGGTGACCGCTGCCCAGGGCAGGGCGGCCATGGCGCACACGGCGAGCAGGATCGTCCGGGTGTTGCGGCGCCAGCGGCGCATGGTCAGGAACCGGCCGTCGCCGGGATGACCGGGGTCGGGCTGCCGATACCGGCGTTCTGGGCCCGCTGCCGCAGCAGGTGATCCATGAGCACCAGCGCCAGCATCGCCTCGGCAATCGGCGTCGCGCGAATGCCGACGCAGGGGTCATGGCGGCCCGTGGTCACCACCTCGACGGCCTCTCCGGCAGTATTGACGCTGGCACCCGGCTGGCGGATCGACGAGGTCGGTTTCAGCGCCAGGCTCACGGTGATGTCCTGGCCGCTGGAGATACCGCCCAGCACGCCGCCTGCGTTGTTGCCCACGAAGCCGTCCGGCGTCAGCGCGTCGCGGTGCTCACTCCCCTGCTGTGCCACGCAGGCGAAGCCCGCGCCGAGTTCCACGCCCTTGACCGCGTTGATCCCCATCATGGCGCTGGCGATGTCCGCATCCAGGCGATCGAAGACCGGCTCCCCCAACCCCGGAGGAACGCCGGTGGCGACCACGTTGATGCGCGCGCCGACGGAATCGCCGCGCTTGTTGAGGTCGGCCATGTAGGCCTCCATCGCCGGCACCTTGGCGGGGTCCGGGCAGAAGAAAGGGTTGCTCTCAACCACGCTCCAGTCCAGGCGCTCGGCGACAATGGGCCCGAGCTGCTGCAGGTAGCCGCGCACGGCGATTCCCGCGTGCTCCGCAAGGTATTTCTTGGCGATGGCCCCGGCGGCGACGCGCATCGCCGTCTCCCGCGCCGAGGAGCGCCCACCACCGCGGTAATCCCGGCGCCCGTACTTCTGCTGGTAGGTGTAGTCGGCATGCGCTGGCCGGAACACATCCTTGATCTTGCTGTAGTCCTTGGAGCGCTGGTCCGTATTCTCGATCAGCAGGCCGATGGGCGTTCCGGTGGTGACGCCCTCGAAAACGCCGGAGAGGATGCGCACCTCGTCGGCCTCGCGGCGCTGCGTGGTAAAGCGGGACGTCCCCGGCTTGCGGCGGTCCAGGTCCGGTTGCATGTCGGCGCTGCTGAGGGCGAGGCCGGGCGGGCAGCCATCGACGATACAGCCCAGCGCCGGCCCGTGACTCTCGCCGAAGGTCGTCACCGTGAACAGCTTGCCGAAGGTGTTGCCCGCCATGTCTCAGTCCTGCCCTGTCACCGCGCCGGCATTATACGCTAGTGTCCTGAGTCAGGAATTCGCAGTATTTCAGCGTGCCGGCGTGGTCGCGGAGCTCCCGCGCGGTGATCGCCGCGACCCCGTGTCCGCCCCGCTCGAGCTCGACCCAGGTAAACGGAAAGCGCGGGTAGCGTGCCTCCAGGGCGGGCCAGCTGTTGCCCACCTCGAGCAGCAGCAGGCCATGCTCCTGCAGGTGCTCCGCCGCCGCGGGCAGGAGGCGCCGCACCAGGTCGAGGCCATCGTCGCCGGCACCGAGACCTGCAGCCGGCTCGTGCCGGAACTCCGCAGGCATGCTGGAGAGGTCTGCGCCGTCCACGTAGGGCGGATTGCAGAGAATGATATCGAAGCGCTCTCCCGCCAGTCCGTCGAAGCCGTCGGAGCGGCGCAGGCTCACCCGCTCCCCCACGCCGTGCAGGGCCACGTTCTCTGCCGCCAGTGCCAGCGCATCGTTGTCGAGGTCTGCGAGGACCACGGCGAGCCCGGACTCGTGCACCGCCGCAGCGATGCCGAGGCAGCCGCCACCGCAGCAGAGATCCAGGAGGCGCCGCGGCGGCGGACCGGCATACCAGGGGATATAGTCCCTCTCGATGAGCTCGGCCAGCGGCGAGCGCGGCACCAGGGCGCGTGGGTCGCAACGAAAGCGCAGGCCGGCTAAGTGCGCCTCCCCGAGAAGGTAGGGCAGCGGGCAGCGTTCGCCGATGCGCCGTTCCAGCAGGGCGGCGATCGCATCCCAGTCCGCGGCGGCGAGCAACCGGCCGGCGACATCCGGCCCGTCCTCGAGGCCGAGTACGCCGAGCACGAGTTGCACGGCCTCGTCCCAGGGATTATCCGTGCCGTGGCCGAAGGCGACACCCGCGTCGTCGAGGCGCGTCGCACAGCGGGCGACGGCACCGGCCAGCGTGTCCGGAGGCTGTTGCCAGCGAGCGTGATCGTTCATGGGGTGCATGGTAACATCGCGCCGCGCCGTCGGCCGCAGAGAGGCAGGGGAAGCAGGCACATGAAAGAACACTGGGCAGCGATCATCGAGGGGATGGGTGAGGACCTTGCCCGCCCCGGCCTCAAGGACACGCCGGAGCGGGCCGCGAAGGCCTACCAGTTCCTGACCCGGGGCTACCACCAGTCCGTGGAGGAGGTGGTCAACGAGGCCCTCTTTCCCTCCGACTCGAGCGAGATGGTCGTGGTGCAGGACATCGAGCTCTACTCGCTGTGCGAGCACCACATCCTCCCGTTTATCGGCAAGTGCCACGTCGGCTACATCCCGACCGGCAAGGTCCTCGGTCTGTCCAAGATCGCGCGCATCGTCGACGTCTTCGCGCGCCGGCTGCAGATCCAGGAATCGCTGACCACCGAAATCGCCGAGACGATCATGAACGTCACCGATGCGGCAGGTGTCGGGGTCATCATCGAGGCGAAACACATGTGCATGATGATGCGCGGCGTCGAGAAGCAGAACTCGGTCATGAAAACCTCCTCCATGCTCGGCTCCTTCCGCGAAGACCTGAAAACCCGGGACGAGTTCCTCGGGCTGCTGAAGCTGCGCCAGTAGCGGCCGGCGTTCGCACGAGCTAAGGGGTCGCGCTGCCCTCCCCCCGTACCGTGAGCAGTTCCATGTGCAGGTACTGCCGGTCAGAGGTCCTTGCGCTTGCATAGATGATCAGTCGCTGCTCGCGCTCCCCGCCCCGGAGGGCATAGACCCGGTAGCGCTGCGAGTTCTCGGTGCCGTAGAGCACGCGCTGGTGAAAGACCCGGTTGGCCCACTGGACACTGCCGCCACAGGAGCGCGCCTCGCAGGCGAAGAGCAGCTCGCTGCCAGGCATGGCCTCGACTTCCGTGGTCGCGTCCTCGAACAGCGCCCGGGAACTGAAGCCGTCAACGATACGCCAGGTGTAACGCGACAATTGCCCGGTCAGCCGTTCGCTGTCCTCGAGGCGCCAGTCGCCGCGCACCTTCTGCATCGGGCCGAGCCCCACCACGTAGTCGAGTACCGGCTCGCTGGCCTGGTCGACGACCTCCGAGTGCGGGAAGCGGTCATAGCGCGCCAGCAGCGCAGCGGCAGCCCCCTCCTCCGCGATGACGGGAACCGCCAGGGTCGCTCCCAGCAGGGCCGCGAGGCAGGCGTGGCGAGCGGGGCGAAAGTGCCGGCGGGCGGCTGGGCGATGGGGCAAGATCCTGCTCCTGTCGGCAAGCATGGGCAAAACACGTATGGTGACGGATTTTCCCGGGGGGTCAAAGCCCGTAGTCCGGCGGAGCGGCCCAGAAGCAAAGGCTTGCGCAGCCCGGGGCGAAGACCTCCGCTTCCAGCACCGCAAAGGCCCCCGGTGAGAGCGCCGGTACGAGCCCCGGCTCGCCGAGCCAGCGGTCGACCAGCCCGGACACCAGTGGCTGGTGCGAGACCAGCACCCGGTGCGCCGCAGCGGGAAGGCGGGCAAGGCAGGCCTCGACGTCTTCCGGCCCCGTGCCGGGAATCAGCGCCGCTTCTTCCACCGCGGGCAAGCCGAGCGCCTCGGTGAGGTAGGCCGCGGTCTGCCAGGTCCTGACCCAGCGGCTCGCATGGAGCCCATCGGGCAACGGCAGGCCGCGGCCTTCCAGCGCGGGGGCGAAGGCGGCGGCGCCCCGGCGCAGGTCCGCATGGCCCCGGTCGGTCAGCCGGCGCTCCCGGTCCGGGCGTCCCGGAGCCGCCTCGCCGTGGCGCCAGATCGTCACCAGCATCGCTAGCGTCCGGCGAGCTCGAGGAGCAGCCTGTTGAGGCGGTCGACGTAGCTCGCCGGGTCATCGAGCTGCCCCCCCTCGGCCAGCGTTGCCTGGTCGAAAACCACCCGGGCGAGGTCGCCGAAGCGGTCCTCGTCACGCTCCCGGTCCAGCAGCGCGATCAGCGGGTGTGCCGGATTGATTTCCAGGGTCGGCTTGCTGTCCGGCACCGGCTGCCCGGCGGCCTCCATGATCCGGCGCATCTGGGCGCCAAACTCGTGCTCGCCGACCACGAGACAGGCCGCCGAGTCCGTGAGCCGCGCGCTGGCGCGCACGTCGGCCACCTCACCGTCAAGCACACCCTTGATCCGCTCGAGGAGACCCTTCTTCTCCTCGGCCAGCTTTTCGCTCTCCGCCTTCTCCTCCTCGCCGAGATCCAGCTCGCCGCGGGCCACGTCCTGCAGCGCTTTGCCAGCGTACTCCTGGAGGTGACTCATGAGCCATTCATCGATGCGGTCACTGAGCAGCAGCACCTCGATGCCGCGCTTGCGGAACACCTCGAGGTGCGGGCTGCGCCGCGCCGTATTGAAGTTCTCCGCCACCACGTAGTAGATCTTTTCCTGGCCGTCCTGCATGCGCGCCAGGTAATCGTCGAGGCCCTGGTCCTGCACCTCGCTGTCCGTGTGCGTGGTGGCAAAGCGCAGCAGGCCGGCGACCTTCTCCTTGTTGCTGAAGTCCTCACCCGGGCCTTCCTTGAGCACCTGGCCGAATTCCTTCCAGAAGACCGCGTAATCCTCCGGCGACGACTTCGCCAGCTTGCCGAGCATGTCCAGCACGCGCTTGGTCAGCGCGCCGCGCATGCTGTCCACCGCCGGATCCTGCTGCAGGATTTCCCGCGATACGTTCAGGGGCAGGTCATTGCTGTCGATAACGCCTTTCACGAAGCGCAGGTAGAGCGGCAGGAACTGCTCCGCGTCGTCCATGATGAAGGTGCGCTGCACGTAGAGCTTGAGTCCTCGCGCCCCTTCCCGGTTCCAGAGGTCGAAGGGCGCGCGCCGCGGCACGTAGAGCAGGCTCGTGTACTCCAGCTTGCCTTCTACCCGGTTGTGGCTCCAGGTGAGCGGGTCCTCGAAGTCGTGCGACACGTGCTTGTAGAAGGCCTTGTACTCATCGTCAGTGATGTCGCTGCGCGAGCGGGTCCACAGCGCCGTGGCCTCGTTCACGGTCTCCCAGACGGGCGCCTTGCCGTTATCGCTGCCCTCGGCTTCCTCGTCGCCGGCTTCCCCGGCCTTCGCCATCATGACGGGCACCGAGATATGGTCGGAGTACTTCTTGATCACGCTGCGCACGCGCCACTCGTCGGCAAACTCGCCGCAGTCCTCCTTCAGGTACAGCGTGATCGCCGTACCGCGCGCCTCCCGCGGGCGATCCTCGATGGAGAATTCCGCCTCGCCGTGCGACTCCCAGAGCACGCCCGCCGCCGCGGGCTCACCGGCCCTGCGGGTGTGCACTTCCACCCGCTCGGCGACGATGAAGGCGGAATAGAAGCCCACGCCGAACTGGCCGATAAGCTGTGAGTCCTTCTTCTGGTCACCCGTGAGGCTCTCGAGGAAGGCCGCGGTCCCCGACCGGGCGATGGTGCCCAGGTTGTCGATGACCTCCTGCCGCGTCATGCCCACGCCGTTGTCACTGATCGTGATGGTGCGCGCGTCCTTGTCCAGGGCCACGCGGATGGCGTAGTCGGCATCACCCTCGAGGAGGCCGTCATCCTCCAGCGCCGCGAAGCGCAGCTTGTCGATGGCATCGGAGGCGTTGGAGATCAGCTCCCGGAGGAAGATTTCCCGGTTGCTGTACAGGGAATGGATCATCAGGTGCAGCAGCTGCCGCGCCTCGGTCTGGAAGCCCAGGGTTTCTTTCTTGACGTCCGCGGTCATGGATTCCTCACTGTGCGTCCCGTGAACCACCTTCCGTGGGGTCGCTTTACTGGATTTTCAAGGGGTTCGCGGCCATATTGGGGCGATAACGACAGCATGAAAGGATTCCCCGATGCCCTCACCCCGCCCCGCGATGCTCGCGGCACTTCTTATCGGCCTGCTGGCCCTCGCCGGCTGCGACGGAGGCAACGGCGACACGCTCATCATCACCCCGCCACCCCCGACGGAACCGGAGTTCCTGCCGATTGCCAGCCCGACCGTCAGCGATCCGCCGGAAGCGGGATCGCCGGTCCTGCTGACCACGACCTTTGGCCTCGCCGAGGTGGGCTACCGGCAGGGGGAGTTCTTTTTCGCGGGGGAGGCCAGCCGCTTCAGCAACGTGAACGAATTCCAGCCGGACGGCCGCTGGGAGGCCGAGCCCGCGGACACGGCTGCCTACAGGAGCCGGCTGATCGTCTACCGCCCGGAGGATCCCGCGGACTTCAGCGGCACCGTCTTCGTGGAGTGGCTCAACGTCACCAGCGGTTTCGATCTCGCACCGAGCTGGGGCACGGGCCATGTCGAGCTACTCCGCCGGGGCCACGCCTGGGTCGGTGTCACCGCCCAGCAGGTGGGCATCGAAGGATCGGAGAGCGGCATTGCGCCGCTGCACCTCAAGGCCGCCAACGCGGAACGCTACGGCAGCCTGGAGCACCCGGGCGACACCTACTCCTACGACATGTTCTCCCAGGTCGCGCAGGCGCTCCGGGCACCGGGGGAGGTCGACCTGCTCGAGGGGCTGGCGCCGGCGCGGCTGATCGCCATGGGCGAGTCCCAGTCCGCCGGGCGCCTGCTCACCTACGTCAACGCCGTGCACCCGCTTTTCAACCCCTACGACGGCTACATGATCCACAGTCGCGGCGACGGCAGCCCGCCGCTGGCGCAGGCACCGGAAACCGAGGTGCCCACGCCGGAGACCGTGCGCATCCGGGACGACCTCAACGTACCGGTCATGAACTTCCAGACGGAGACCGATGTGGTGCTGCTGGGCGCCGCCGCCGACCGGCAGCCCGACAGCGAAAGTTTCCGCCTCTGGGAGGTAGCCGGCTCGGCGCACGGCGATTACTACACCTTCGTCGGCGGGCGCTCCGATACCGGCACGGACGCGCTGGCCCCGGTGGTCGTCGAGGAGGACACGATCCTGGGTTTCCTGCAGTGCGACAGGCCCATGAACGCGGGCAGCATGCCCTGGGTCTTCAAGGCCGCCCTCCGCGCCCTCGACGACTGGGTGGCCGGCGGACCGGCCCCGCCGGAGGCACCCCGCCTCACCCTCACCGACGACGGCGCCATCGAGCGCGACGAGTTCGGCAATGCCGCCGGCGGCATTCGCACGCCCTATGTCGATGCGCCGGCCGCCTCCCTCAGCGGCGAGGGCAATGACGGCGCCGCCCTCTGCTTCCTGTTCGGTACTACCGAGCTGTTCGACGCCGCCACCATGGCATCGCTGTATACGGACCGGGAGAGCTTCATCGGCGCCGTCAATGATGCCGCAGAGGACGCCGTTGCCGCCGGTTTCCTGCTGCAGGAGGACGCCAACCGCATCATCGCTGCGGCCGGGCTGCAGTGGGACAATGCCCCCGTGGAGTAGAACCGCGCCCGGATGATCAGGGCTTCGCAGCTTTCCGGTGCGGCGGCTGGAGGATGCCCCCGGTCACGACCCATTTCACGCTTTGTGGGGGCACTGTGCGGCCGCCGCCCCGGAAAGCCGCGACAGGCAGAGGCTGGACAAAAAAGGGGCCCGAAGGCCCCCTGCAACCGGCCGAGTCGACTTACCAGCCGGTAAGCTCGCCCAGGGCCTTGCCGATATCGGCGAGGGAGCGGACCGTCTTGACGCCCGCATCTTCGAGCGCCGCGAACTTCTCGTCTGCCGTGCCCTTGCCACCGGAGATGATCGCGCCGGCATGGCCCATGCGCTTGCCCTTCGGCGCCGTGACGCCGGCGATGTAGGACACGACCGGCTTGCTGACATTGGCCTTGATGTAGGCCGCGGCCTCTTCCTCGGCCGTACCGCCGATCTCCCCGATCATGACGATGGCTTCCGTGGCCGGGTCCTGCTCGAAGAGCGCGAGGATGTCGATGAAGTTCGACCCGGGGATCGGGTCACCGCCGATACCGACACAGGTGGACTGGCCGAAGCCGGCGTCCGTCGTCTGCTTCACCGCTTCGTAGGTCAGGGTGCCGGAACGCGACACGATGCCGACCCTGCCCGGCTGGTGAATGTGGCCCGGCATGATGCCGATCTTGCACTCGCCGGGGGTGATCACGCCCGGACAGTTTGGCCCGACCAGGCGCACGCCGAGCTCATCGCATTTCACCTTCGCGTCGAGCATGTCGAGGGTCGGGATCCCCTCGGTAATGCAGACCACCAGGCGGATGCCGGCAGCCGCGGCTTCCAGGATCGAGTCCTTGCAGAACGGTGCCGGGACGTAGATCACGGAGGCATCGGCCCCGGTCGCCTCGACGGCCTCGGCCACGGTATTGAATACCGGCAGACCCAGGTGCTCCTGGCCGCCCTTGCCGGGGGTGACACCGCCGACCATCTGCGTGCCGTACTCGATGGCCTGCTCGGAGTGGAAGGTCCCCTGGGAACCGGTGAAGCCCTGGCAGATGACCTTGGTGTGCTTGTCGATCAGGATACTCATCAGGCTTCACCTCCCGCTGCCTTCACCGCCTGCTGCGCCGCGTCCGTCAGGCTGGTCGCGGCGATGATGTTGAGCCCGCTTTCCGCCAGGACCTTGCGGCCGAGCTCGGCGTTGTTGCCCTCGAGGCGCACGACCACCGGGACTTCCACGCCGATTTCCTCAACGGCGCCGATGACACCCTCGGCAATGAGGTCGCAGCGGACGATACCGCCGAAGATATTGATGAGGACCGCCTTCACCTTGTCGTCGCTCAGGATGATCTTGAAGGCCTCGGAGACGCGCTCCTTGGTAGCGCCGCCACCCACGTCAAGGAAGTTCGCCGGCGCACCGCCGTGAAGCTTGACGATGTCCATGGTCCCCATGGCGAGGCCGGCACCGTTGACCATGCAGCCGATGCTGCCGTCGAGGGCCACGTAGTTCAGCTCCCACTGCGCCGCATGCGCTTCCCGCGCGTCCTCCTGGGAAGGATCATGCATCTCCCGGAGCGTGTCCTGGCGGTAGAGGGCGTTGCTGTCGACGCCGAGCTTCGCATCCAGGCAATGCAGGTTGCCCTGCTCGGTGATCACCAGCGGGTTGACCTCGATGAGGGCGAGGTCCTTCTCCTGGAACAGCCTGGCGAGGCCCAGGAAGATCTTTACGAACTGCTTGACCTGGTCGCCGGTGAGGCCGAGCTTGAAGGCGAGCTCGCGGCCCTGGTAGGGCTGGGCGCCGACCAGCGGATCAATAGCGACCTTGAGGATCTTTTCCGGGGTCTCCTCGGCGACCTTCTCGATCTCGACCCCGCCTTCCGTGGAGGCCATGAAAACGATGCGCCGCGTGGAGCGGTCGACCACGGCGCCGAGGTACAGTTCGTCGGCGATATCGGTGCAGGCCTCGACCAGGATCTTCGAGACCGGCTGGCCATTCTCGTCGGTCTGGTAGGTGACGAGGTTGTTACCCAGCCACTTCGACGCGAACTCGCGGATCTCGTCCTTGCTCTTGACCAGCTTTACGCCGCCGGCCTTGCCGCGGCCGCCGGCATGGACCTGTGCCTTCACGACCCAGCTATCACCCCCGATGAGATCTGCCGCCTCGACGGCTTCGCGGGGCGAATCCACCGCGTAGCCCTTGGAGACCGGCAGGCCGTAGTCGGCAAACAGCTGCTTGCCCTGGTACTCGTGCAAATTCATGTTGTGTCCCGTTCTGAGTTGCGAGAAAGCCGCTCGGGGTATTGGGCTCAGCGGTTCTTGTTATGCGTTGTCGTGGCCCCCGGGCGACGCTACTTGCGCTTGCGGTTAGCGACGTGGATGGCGTGGCCATCGACGGCCAGGGCCGCCTCGTGCACTGCCTCCGACAGGGTCGGGTGGCCGAAAACCATGAGCGCCAGGTCTTCCGCGCTGGAACCGAACTCCATCGCGATGACCACTTGCTGGGTGAGGTCCGCCGCCGACGGGCCAACGACGTGGCAGCCGAGGATGCGGTCCGTCTCGGCATCGGCGAGGATCTTCACCATGCCCTCCGTGTCGTTGGCCGCGAGCGCGCGGCCGCTGGCCGCGAAGGGGAAGACGCCGGCCTTGTAATCCACGCCGTCGGCCTTGAGTTCCTGCTCCGTCTTGCCCACGGCCGCCACTTCCGGGTGGGTGTAGATCACCGACGGGATGCAGTCGTAGTTGAGCTGGGCCGGCTTGCCGGCGATCCGCTCGACGACCATGACGCCCTCTTCCGATCCCTTGTGCGCCAGCATCGGGCCGCGAACGACGTCGCCGACGGCGTAGACGTGCGGCGCTTCCGTCGCGCAGAAATCGTTGACGTAGATGAAGCCGCGCTCGTCCAGGGTGACGCCGCTGTCCGAGGCGAGGAGCTCTTCCGAGCGGGGCCGGCGGCCCACGGAGACGATCAGCTTGTCAAAGGTCTCCGTGTGCGAGCCCTCGGCGGTATCGTAGGTCACCTCGACCTTGCCCTTCTTGAGCTCGGTGCCGGTGACGCGGGCGCCCAGCCGGATGTCGAGCCCCTGCTTCCTGAAGATCTTGTGTGTTTCCTTCGCGATCTGCACGTCCATCATCGGCAGGAAGTCGTCGAGCGCCTCGAGCAGCACCACCTCGGCGCCGAGGCGGCCCCAGACGCTGCCGAGCTCGAGCCCGATGACGCCGGCGCCGATGACGCCGAGGCGTTTCGGCACCTCGGTGAACTCGAGGGCGCCGGTGGAATCGACGATGGTTTCACCGTCCACCGGGGCCGGCGGGATACGCACCGGTTCGGAGCCGGCGGCGATGATGACGTCGCCCGCTTCCACGATCCGGCTGTTGCCGTCCTTGTCGGTCACCTCGACGTTGGCGCCGCTGACGACTTTGCCGCGACCCTGGATGACCGTCACGCCGTTGTGCTTGAACAGGCCGGCGATACCGCCGGTAAGCTGGCCGACGATCTTTCGTTTCCTTTCCTGCATGGCCGCGACATCGATCTTCGGTTTGCCGATAGCGATACCGTGCAGGGCAAAGCTGTCCCGCGCCTCGGCGTACTTCTGGCTGCTGTCGAGGAGCGCCTTCGACGGAATGCAGCCGACATTGAGGCAGGTTCCGCCGAGCACGGCGCCGTCCTTGTCGTCGGCCCATTGCTCCACGCAGGCCACGGACATGCCCAGCTGCGCGGCCTTGATCGCGGCCACGTAGCCGGCTGGGCCGGAGCCGATCACTACGATGTCGAATTTCTCAGCCATGCTCTCTCCCGTGATTCAAAGCGTTGCGGCGGTTACAGCTGGAGCAGGATCCGCGCCGGGTCCTCGATGAGGTCCTTGACAGCGACCAGGAACTGCACGGCGGTCTTGCCGTCGATGAGACGGTGATCGTAGGACAGCGCCAGGTACATCATGGGCAGGACGACCACCTCGCCGTCAAGCGCCATGGGACGCTCCTGGATCTTGTGCATGCCTAGGATGCCCGTCTGCGGCGGGTTGAGGATCGGCGTCGACAGGAGCGAACCGAAGACGCCGCCGTTGGTGACGGTGAAGGTGCCGCCGGTCATGTCGTCGATGGTCAGCTTGTTCTGCTGTGCGCGCTTGCCCATGTCGGCGATGGCCGCCTCGACATCGGCAAGGCTCATGAAATCCGCATCCCGCAGCACCGGCACCACGAGGCCGTTCTCCGTGGACACGGCTACACCGATGTCCTGGTAGCCGTGGTAAACCACGTCGTTGCCGTCGATGGAGGCATTGACCTCGGGGAAACGCTTCAGGGCTTCGCAGGCGGCCTTGACGAAGAAGCCCATGAAGCCCAGCCGGGTCCCGTTGTGCGTCTTCTCGAACTGCTCCCGGTACTTCGTTCGCAGCGCCATGACCGGCGCCATGTTGACCTCGTTGAAGGTGGTCAGCATGGCGGTCTGCTGCGTGGCGTCGAGCAGGCGCTCGGCGATGCGCGCCCGCATGCGGGTCATCGGCACGCGCTTCTCGACCCGCTCGCTGCTCGGGCCCGCCGGCACTTCCACAACGGCGTCGGGATCGGCCGTTTCGGGTGCCGGGGCAGCCGGCCGCTCGGCGAGGTGCCTGAGCACGTCTTCCTTGGTGATGCGGCCGCCTTTGCCGGTGCCCTCGATCGCCGCCGGATCGAGCTTGTGCTCCTCCACCAGCTGCCGCGCCGCCGGACCGAGCGCGGGCGCCTCGGCGGCCGGCTCCTGGGCGTTGCCCGCCTTCTCCGGAGCCTTCTCCGGAGCCTTCTCCGGCGCCGGCGCCTTTCCGGAGGACGCAGCGGCGCCGGGCTCCAGCGTTGCCAGCAGCGCCTGGCTCTCGATGGTGTCACCCTCGGCCGCGTGAATCTTGCTGATCACGCCATCTTCCGGGGCCACGACTTCCATCACGACCTTGTCGGTCTCGATTTCGACGATCAGCTCGTCGCGGGCGACGCTGTCGCCCTCCTGCTTGTGCCAGGTCGCGATCTCGCCGTCGGCGACGGACTCGGGAAACGCGGGTGCCTTGATTTCGATTGCCATGAAGCTTCCTTACTACTGCCCTGTCACGCTGCCGAGGCGGGCAGCGTGAGGGCCTCGTTGATAAAGCGCTGCTGCTGTTCCAGGTGCAGCGCCATGTAGCCGGCCGCCGGCGCGGCAGAGGCGTCCCTGCCGACATAGCCGAGGTAGATGTGCTCGAGGTGCGAGTACATGACCCGCCGCATGTGATGCTGGCTCGAGTACCATGCACCCTGGTTCATCGGCTCTTCCTGGCACCAGACCGCGTCCAAAAGGTTGGGGTACTGGCTCAGCACCTGCAGCAGCTCCGCCTCCGGGAACGGGTAGAGCTGTTCGAGGCGGATGATGGCGATATTGTCGATCCCGCGCTCCCGGCGCTCGGCGCGCAGGTCGTAGAAGACCTTGCCGGCGCAGAGAATCACGCGCTTGACGTCGCGTTTGTGCTCGATATCGGTATCGTCGAGGACGCAGTGGAAACGGCCACCGGCGAGCTCCTCGACACTGGATACGGCCTCTTTGTGGCGGAGCAGGCTTTTCGGTGACATGACCACCAGCGGCTTGCGCAGGGGCCGGATCGCCTGCCGCCGGAGCATGTGGTAGACCTGCGCCGGCGTGCTCGGCACGCAGACCTGGATATTGTGCTCGGCACAGAGCTGCATGAAGCGCTCGAGACGGGCCGAAGAGTGCTCCGGGCCCTGCCCCTCGTAGCCGTGGGGCAGGAGCATGGTCAGCCCGCAGAGTCGGCTCCACTTGTGCTCGCCGCTGGTGATGAACTGGTCAATGACCACCTGCGCGCCGTTGGCGAAGTCGCCGAACTGGGCCTCCCAGATGACCAGGCCCTTCGGCGAGGTGGTGGCATAGCCGTACTCGAAGGCGAGTACGCCCTCTTCCGAGAGCAGCGAATCGTAGATATCAAAGGGCGCCTGCTCCTCAGCCACGTGCTGCAGGGGAATCCAGGCGCTCTCGTCCTTCTGGTTGTGCAGTACCGCGTGACGGTGTGAGAAGGTGCCGCGGCCCACGTCCTGCCCGGTGAGGCGCACGGGGTAGCCGGCCTCGAGGAGCGTGGCATAGGCCAGCGTCTCGGCGAAGCCCCAGTTGACGGGCATGGCGCCGGCAGCCATCTTGCGCCGGTCCTCGAGAATCTTGCTGACCTGGCGCTGCAGCGGGAAGCCCTCCGGCGGCACGTTCACTTCGTGCGCCAGCTTCTGCAACTTGTGCAGATCCATGGCGGTGTCGCAGGTCAGGGTCCACTCGTGGCCGAGGTAGGGGGTCCAGTCGACGAAGAGCGCCGTATTCGGCTCCGAGACGAGGGAGCTCACCAGGGGCTCGCCGCGGTCGAGGGACTCGCGATAGCCCTCCACCAGGGTGCGATCCTCGTCCTCGGTCACGACGCCCTCGGCGATGAGCCGCTCGGCGTAGAGATCGCGCGTGGTCTTGTGCTTGCGGATAGCCTGGTACATGAGTGGCTGCGTCACGGACGGCTCGTCGGCCTCGTTGTGGCCCCGGCGGCGATAGCAGATGAGATCGATGACCACGTCGCGCTTGAACTCGTTGCGGAAGTCCACGGCCATCTGGGTAACGAAGAGGACTGCCTCCGGGTCGTCGGCGTTGACGTGGAAGATCGGCGCCTG
>CAYTJQ010000062.1:2394-17984 GCA_964438205.1 uncultured Alteromonadaceae bacterium | reverse complement strand
CTGACCATTGCCATCAGCGTGCTGCTGTTCGTTGCCATCGGCAACTACAGCGGCCGCAAGGTGCACTCGGCCGAGGATTACTACGTGGCCGGTCGACGGGCGCCGACCCTGTTGATCCTGGGCACGCTGGTGGCCAGCGTTTTCAGCACCGCCATCTTCCTTGGCGAGGCGGGTTTCACCTACGACGGGCAGCTCGGCGCTTACCTGCTGCTGCCGGGCATCGCCGTGACCGGCTACATTTACGGCGCACTCTTCTTCGGCACGTTCCTTCGCCGCAGCCGGGCGCCGACGGTTGCCGATTACTTCGGCCACCGCTTCGACAGCCGCCGCGTGCAGCAGGCCGCGGGGGCGACGATCGTCCTCGGCCTCGGCGGCTACCTGCTGGTGGTGACCCAGGGGGCTGCGCTGCTGCTGTCGGATCTCACCGCGCTGAGCTATCCCGCCGCCGTGCTCGTCGCCTGGGCGAGCTACACGCTGTTCACGCTTTACGGCGGGTCGCGCGGCGTGATCATCACGGATACGTTGATGTTCCTGCTGTTTACCGGGGCGACCGTGCTGTTCGTCTTCTTCCTGGTGGATGACTTTGGCGGGGTGCCGCGGGCGGTCGAGGCCCTCGCGCGGCAGGATGACAAGCCCGACCTCGCTGCCTGGCACGGTGTCATCGGTGAGGGCACGCCGTGGCCGACGGCGATCGACTTCTTCATCTGGTTCGTGATCATCGACCTGTCGTGGAGCATCGTCTACGCCGTCAGCCCCTGGCAGTCGAGCCGTCACCTCATGGCCCGGGACGAGCACGTGGTGCTGCGGGCGTCGATCTATGCCTGCTTCGCGGTGATCTTCATGCAGTACCTGATCTACGGTGCGGGGGGGCTGATCAATCTCGCCAACCCCGCCATCGAGCCGGCGGAGACGGTCATGCTCTGGGCGGCGCAGCACCTGGTCCCCGAGTTCCTCGGCGCGCTGCTGCTCGCCGGCATCGTGGCCGCTGCGCTCTCTTCCGCATCGACCTTCCTGTCGCTGGTGGGCTTCAGCGTGAGCAACGACCTCGGGGCGCGGGACCAGATCGCCGGCCTCGGTACCACGCGCCTGGTGATGTGCGCGGTCGCGCTGGTGGTACTCGGGCTGAGCCTGTTCGTACCGGCCAACATCTTCTGGATCATGATCTTCATCGGCACGGTCTTCGCGTCGTCCTGGGGACCGGTGGCGTTCATGAGCGTGTGGAGCAAACGCATCACGGCCCGCGCCGCCACCTGGGGGCTGGTCGTCGGCGTGCTCGCCAACGTGGTCCCGGCGGCGTTCGACTATGCCGGCGTGATCGCCCTGCCGAGCTATGCCGACCCGGCCCTGCTCGGTGTCGCCGCGAGCTTCCTCGCCATTGTCGTCGTTTCCCGTCGCGGCACCCCCGGGGCGAAGGAGGTGGCCTATCGTGAGCGCCTGCACGAGACGCCGGCGCTGGATCGCGACTGGCGCAAGACCCGGGTCACGCTGCTGGCACCGGCGCTGCTGGTCGTCTACGGCGCGTGCATGCCGGTCCTGTTGCTGCGGTTCTACGTGCTGCCCTACCAGCGCGGCAGCGGCAGCCTCGGCGCTGGCGGCGGCATCAACTGGAGCGAAGCCGAGCCCTGGTTCGCCTTCGGTCCGGCGCTGCTCTTCATTCCCCTGGGCACGCTGGCGGCGCTGGTCATCTGGCGCCGCTACGCGCCTTCGCTTCCTATATGATCAGAAGACAGGCGCGGCCGGCGGTGAAAGATTGGGGCGCTCGAAGTGCCGCGGCGGCGGCGCCGGATTCTGGAGACTGGCTATGACGCGTGCAGCCCCTGCTGCCACAGGCTGGAATCACAAGGCGATCAACGGCTGGTCGCTGTTCGTCGCCGTGTGCCTGCCGCTCTGCGTGGCCATGGGCTGGGCCATGGCCGGCGAGGATCTCGACAGCGCTGCCGGTGTCTCCGCCCTGATCGCGTTCAGCGTCCGCCTGTCCGTGCCCTGGCTGCTGATCGCCTTTGCAGCCTCTTCGCTGCAGAAGCTGTTTCCCTCGGCCGCCGGGCGCTGGCTGGTGCGCAACCGCCGCTACCTCGGCCTGTGCTTCTCGGCCGGCATGGCCTGGCAGGCGTTCTTCATCCTGTGGCTGGTGTCGAATCATCGCGCCTATTACATCGAGGAAGTCTACGTCCTGCGCGACGCCATCGAGGGCGTGATCGGCTACCTGTTCCTGGCGGCCATGACGGTCACGTCCTTCGAGGTCGGCCGCCGCCCCCTGAGCACGCGCCAGTGGAAGCGCCTGCACACCGCCGGCAGCTACTTCCTCTGGGCCTATGTTTTCAGCACCTACTGGCACGAGCTCTACTATTACCCGGATCCCGACCCCCTCGACCGGGTCTATTACACCGCGGCGCTCCTGGCCTGGGCCCTGCGCCTGGCGGCCTGGGTGCGGCAGCGGCGGCGCGCGGCGTCGGGTGAAGCCAGGAAGCCGCTGACCATCTCCGCTGCGGCGCTGGTTGCCGTCGCCGTCCTGGCGGCTTTCGCCGGCCGGCTCTGGGTGGATCCGGCTTACAGCGAGCTGTACGGCTTTGCCTTCACCGGTCCTCTGGAACGCTTTCTCCCCTTCTGGCCGTTCATCCCCTTCCTGCCCCTGTTCCTGGCCGCGGCGGGGGCGGCCCTGCTGGGACGGCGGCGGGCGCAGGAGGCAGGGACGTGAGCGGTTACGGCTACCTGGCCCTTGCGATTGCCGCCGAAGTGGTGGGCACGCTTGCGCTGAAGGCCTCGGAAGAGTTCAGCCGCCCCTGGCCCACCTGCCTGTCCATCGCCGGCTACCTGGTGTCGTTCTATTTTCTCGGCCTGGTTCTGCGCACGGTGCCCGTCGGTATCGCCTACGCGGTGTGGTCCGGGGTGGGCATGGTGCTGATCGCGGTCCTCGGTATTCCCCTGTTCAAGCAGGTGCCGGACCCGCCGGCGCTGCTCGGCATCGGCCTGATCCTTGCAGGTGTCCTGGTCATGAACCTGTTCTCACGTACCATCGGTCACTGAACGATGCCCAACGCTCCGTCAGCGCCCGCGCTGCACCATGAACGCTCCGTTTTCGACGGCTGGCGCTCGCTGGTCATCTCCCTCTACATGACCCTGGTTGGCTACGGGGTGCTCGCCGGCATCCCGGTGATCAGCACCGCCTGGGCCACCCAGCTCGGCTTCAGCGACGTGCAGACCGGTCGCGTCGCCGGCGCCGACCTCGGCGGCCTCGCCCTCGGTGCGGTCCTCGCCTCCCTCCTCGTGGCCCAGGTCAACCGGCGCCTCCTCGTTTTGCTCTCGGCGCTTGTCGCGATCGCTGCGAATGCGTTGTGCATGGTGCTGGTCGACTACGAGGCGGTGCTCTGGCTGCGGCTGCTGGCGGGCACCGGCAGCGGTGTCTACACGGCGATCGCCGTGGCCAACCTGGGTGCGAGTTCGAAGCCGGCGCGGGCCTACAACATCATGCTGTTCTGTTTCGCTTTCACCCAGGCCGGGGAAATGTTCGCGCTGCCGCGCCTGTCCATGGACGCGATCTACGGGGTCTTCGTGGCCGCCTATCTGTTCGGCCTCCTGTTCCTGCGCTGGGTCCCGCCGCGGCCCGTGGAGTCCGGCCTGGACGTGGAGGTGGAGCTGCCGGACCCGGAGCTCGGGTCCGTTGTGGAGCACCGCCATGTTCCCGCGCTGGTGCCCTGGCTCTGCCTCGCCGCGATCGCCGCGACCTATATCAACATCGGCGCCTACTGGACCTATATCGAGCTGGCGACGGCGCGGGCGGCGCTGGACAAGGCCTGGGTCTCGAACGTGCTCGTGTGGGTCTCCTTCATGAGCCTGCTCGGCTGCCTCGTGGCCACCGTGATCAGCAATCGCTTCGGCCTCCTGCGCCCACTGCTGCTCACGCTCCTGGTGCACGCCGGTATCGTCGGCATGCTGGCCGCGGGGGTCACCAGCGTGACCTTCTTCATCAGCGTCTACGCCTTCAATTTCCTGTGGATCTTCATCGACGTCTACCAGATGGCGACCGTCGCCAACGTCGATCCCTCGGGGCGCTTCGCCTCGCTGCTGCCGGCCGCGCAGGGGCTTGGCCAGATCGTCGGGCCCAACCTCGCGGCGTCCACGCTGGCGCTCGGTTTCGGCTATGACGCGGTGTTCCTGTTCTGCGCCGGTGCGTCCCTGGTCGCCTTTACCCTGTACGCGGGGCTCTTCCTGCGGCTTCGCCGCACGCTGCCGGCTCTGGCCAACGCCGCATGAGCCGCTCCTGGGATGCCATCGTCATCGGGGCGGGCCACAACGGCCTGACCACGGCGGGCTACCTCGCCCGCGGCGGCATGCGCGTGTGCGTGCTCGAGCGCCGGCACGTCGTCGGCGGCGCGGCGGTGAGCGAGGAGTTCCACCCCGGCTACCGGAACTCCATCGCCTCCTACGTCGTCAGCCTGCTGCGGCCGGAGGTCGTGCGCGACCTGGAGCTCGCGCGCTACGGTTACGAGCCGCTGCTCCTCGGCAACTCGCTCTACCTCGATTCCCGCGGTGACTACCTGCTGCTGACTGGTGACGAGGCGGCCGACCGGGCCCAGTTCGAGAAGTTTTCCGCCACGGATTACGACGCCTACCTCGCCTTCGAGGCCTCCGTCGAGCTCGTCGGCGAACTGCTGGCCAGCCAGTGGCTGCGCGAGCCGCCGAAGCTGCACGGCGGCGGTGTCGGCGACCTGCTCTCGGCGCTGCGCCTCGGCCTCGATGCCCGCAAGCTCGATGCCGAGGGGCGCTGGCGGCTGATGCAGTTCTTCCTGGGCGCGCCGGAGTCGATCATCGACCGCTGGTTCGAGAGCGACAAGGTCAAGACCATGATCGCCGCACACATCATGCCCGCGAACTTCGCACCGCTGTCCCAGCCCGGCGCCAGCCTGGCCATGCTGCACCACGCGGTGGGTGAGATCGACGGGCGTAAGGGCGCCTGGGGGCTGGTTCGCGGCGGCATGGGCGGCATCACCCAGGCCATGGCGGCTTCCGCCCGCGACCGCGGTGTGGAAATCCGCACCGGTGCACCGGTCGAGCGGATCCTGGTGGCGGACGGCTGCGTCCGCGGCGTGCGCCTCGAGAGCGGCGAGGAGCTGCTCGCGCCGGTAGTCGCGGCGAACACCGAGCCGAAGCGCACGCTGCTCGATTTCCTCGGCGAGGAGCACCTGTCCGACGCCTTCGTCCGCGACCTGCGGGCCTTTCGCCAGGAGTCGGCCTCGCTTCGGATCAACCTCGCGCTGCGCGGCTTGCCGGAATTCGCGGCGCTCCGCGGCGGAGGGCCCGGGCCCGGGCACGAGGCGACGATCGTCCTCATCGAGGACAAGGGCCATCTCGATGCCGCCTATCGCAGCGCCCGCGCCGGCGAGCCGGCGTCGCCACCGATTATCGAGGCGGTCATCCCGAGCGTGATCGACGACTCCCTCACCGACGAGCCCGGCACCCATGTCATGAGCATGCTGTGCAAGTACATGCCCTATGAGCTGTCGGGGGGCCGGCACTGGGACCAGGAGAAGCCGCAGGTACTCGACGACATCCTCACCTGGGCCGGGCGCTTCATTCCCAACCTGCCGCAGATCCTGGTCGCCACCCAGTGCTTCACGCCGCTGGACCTCGAGCGCGAGTTCGGGCTGCCGCGCGGTGATATCTGCCACGGGCGCATGGAGCCGGACCAGCTCTACAGCATGCGCCCGCACCCGGACGCCGCGCAGTACGCCACGCCCATGCCCGGCCTCTACCTCTGCGGCTCCGGCGCCCACCCCGGCGGCGGGGTCACCGGCGCGCCGGGTTACAACGCGGCCCGGCGCATCCTCAAGGACCGGCGCTGACGCTAGAGCGCGTCGCGCAGCTTGAAGTAGGCCATGCCGAGGGCGAGCCCCGGCCGCCGCAGCAGCTTGCCCCCCGGGAACGGCCAGTGCGGGATGCGCGCGAAGATGTCGAAATCCCTTGAGTCACCGTCGAGCATGGCGGCGGTGATCCGCGCCATGACGTGGGTCGGCGCGACCCCGTGGCCGGAGTAGGCCTGGATGTAGCTCACGCGGTCATCGAGGTGCCCGAGCTGCGGCATGCGGTTCAGGCCAATGCCGATGCGGCCGCTCCAGGCGTAGTCGATCGCCGCGTCTTCCAGCGACGGGAAGACCTTCAGCATCTTGCGCCGCAGCGTGCCGACGAGGTCCTTCGGCTCCAGCCCCGTGTAGTTGGACAGGCCGCCGAAAAGGAGCCGCCGGTCCGCCGACAGGCGGAAGTAGTCGAGCGCCGTTCGCGGGTCGCACACCGCCACGTCGCCGGGGATCAGCGCGCGCGCACGCGCCTCGCCCAGCGGCTCGGTGGCGATGATCGCGCTCACCGAGGGCAGGATACGGCTCGCCAGCCGCGGCACCAGGTTGCCGAGGTAGGCATTGCCGCAGAGGACGACCCGGTGGGCGCTGACGCTGCCGCGCTCCGTGCGCACCCGGGGCCGATCGCCCTGCTCGAGGGCGACGGCCCGGGACTGCTCGTAGATCCGCGTGCCGAGGGAGGCGGCGGCGCGGGCCTCGCCGAGGCACAGGTTCAGCGGGTGCAGGTGGCCGTTGCCGTCGTTGTAGAGCCCGCCGAGGTAGGCGTCCGAGGCGACGAACGCCCTGAGCTCCTCCCGGTCCAGCAGGCGGTGCCGGTGCGGATTGCCGATCTGTTCCGCGTGCGCCTTCCACGCGGCGAACTGCGCCAGGTGCCGGGGTTTCAGGGCGACGTCGCAGTAGCCCCACTTCAGGTCGCAGTCGATGGCGTACTTCTCCACGCGCTCGCGAATGATATCGCGGGCCTCGACACCGAGGCGGTAGATGCGCGCAACGCCCTCGCTGCCGATGTGGCGCTCGAAGCGCTCCGGGTCGTGGCCGATGCCGCCGATGATCTGGCCGCCGTTGCGGCCGGAGGCGCCCCAGCCGAGCCGGTTCGCCTCGAGTAGCACGACCTCGTGGCCGCGCTCGGCGAGCTCGAGGGCCAGGTTGGTGCCGGTGAAGCCGGCGCCCACGACAACGATCTCGGTGCTGATGTCGTCCTCGAGGGTGGGGTAGCCGTCGCCTCCGTTGGCGGTGGCGGCGTACCAGGAGCCCGCGTGCTCGCGGGTGTCCCGGCTGCGTTGCAGTCCAAGCATGGTCGATCTCCTGCAGGTGTTGACCGTCTTCGGCGCGGTTGTGCGCCGGGTTCAGGGCTGCTCAGGGAGATCGGGCCGGGTCCCCCTCATCGCCGCCGGCGATGTCCTGCCAGGCCGCAGGGGTGCGGGCCCAGTGACTCCAGGCGATGAAGGGGGGGATGTTGCGGACTGCCTCGTGCATGGGCTTGTTACGGTGCCGGTGGCCGTTCGGAAGCGCACCTATTGCAGCCGAAGGCGGTGATGGCTGTCAATCCGGGCCCGCACCTGTTCACCTGTTGGTACCGGCGGCGAGCGCCTCGCGACGGAACCGGGCCGGCGTCTTGCCGGTGATGCGCTTGAACGCGGCGTAGAAGGTCGACGTGGAGTTGAAGCCCACGGACAGCGCGATATCGAGGATGGACGGTGCGCGGTCGCCGGTCAGCGCGAGCAGCTCGGTCGCGTCGCGCACCCGGTAGCCGTTGACGTAGTCGAAGAAGCCCGCGCCGTGGCCGGCGTTGATGGCCTGGGACAGGTGATTCACGGAGCAGCCCAGGTTCGCGGCCAGCTCCGGGAGGGAGAGGTGCGAGTTCAGGTAGGCGCGGTCGTCCTCCATGGCTTCCGAGAGGCGACGGAGCACGGCCTCCATGGCGGCGGGGCTGAGGCCCGACTTGGCGTAGCGCGGGGTCCGGCCATCCGGGGTCCGGCCATCCGCGGCGCCGTCGCCGAGCGGTTCGCGGGTGGCCAGGGCCGGGTCGCGGTAGTAGTCCTCGATCCGCGTGGCCGCACCGCCTTCGAGCGTGATGAACTCGGCGCCCATCCAGCCGCCATCGCGGGCGTTGTCGCCGGTAGGGCAGGCAAGATACTGGAAGGCGATGGTGTTCTCGCCTTCGAGGACCTCGCCGACCAGCAGGTAACGGTTGCTGTCGCGGCTGAAGTATTCCTCGAGATGGGCGATGAAGTCCTTGCGGCTGACCTGCTTGAGCTCGCCCATGTCATGGTAGGTGCCGTCACGAGCGAGATGGTCCGCCACGCGGGCGGGACTGCGCTGGTTCCAGGCGTTGATGTAGCTCCTGACAAAATCCGCTGACAGCATGGCGCGATCCCCCGCGGGCTGGCCTCTAGCGGAGCCTACACCAAGCGTCTGGCAGCGTGTAGGCCCGGAAGTCGTGGCCGCGACAAAGTCGTAGAACTCCCGGATGGCGATTGCGCAGGGCAAGGGAGTGGCACGGGACGAGGCTGCAGCGGCGGGGGCCGGGTCTGCGTCGCGCCGCCTGCCCCTGCGCCAGCTGATCAAGATCGCGGTCTACGGCCTGCTGCTGGTCAATTTCGGCTTCTACGTCGTCGACGACTGGACCGTTGCCTCGCACACCGCCAGGGAGAGCTGGACCCTGCTCGACTGGAGCCGGGCCTTTGCGACGACGCTCGACGAGGCCGCGTGGTTCGTGCTGCTGTTCCTCTTCGAGCTCGAGACCTATCTCCTCGACGACGACGCGTTCACGCCCCGGCGGCTGGCCATCATGCACGGGGTGCGCCTTGTCTGCATGCTGTTCATCGGGCACACGGTCTACGCCTTTGGCCACACCGTGTTCACCCTTCTCGCGGTGGAGCCCGCCGACGCCACGGCGCTCTGCGCTTTCGCGAGCGATGGCATCGCCTATGCTTTCAACCTCGCCTACACACCCGTGAATGCCGACAGTTGCCTCGGGCTTGCCAGGGATTCGACCTTCTACCTCCTGGAGCAGGGAACGCTGGTCACCGATGCCAGCGGCCTGCAGATCGAACGCGAACTCGCCGTCGTAGACCTGGTCGAGGTGGTCGCCTGGATCGTCATCCTGCTCCTGATCGAGTTCACGGTGCGGCAGCAGGACCGGGGTATCACCGACAGCAGCGCGTTGCGCGGCGCCCGCCGCATCAAGTTCTGCCTCTACGGGGTGCTCTGGCTGTGCGCCGCCTACTGGCTCTACCGCGGTCACTGGGTGTTCGCCTGGGACGAGGCGCTCTGGATTCTCGGCTTCATTGCCATCGACATGAACATCGAGGAGTGGCGAGAGGCGCTGGAAGAGGCGCCGGAGCCGGGTGCCGCTACCGGGCAAGGCTAGGTCGCGGGCGGCGGTGTCTGCCTGGCCCCGGGGCCGCTCCAGAAGGGCTTCTCGCGCACGCCGCATCGCGCCATCTTGCGGATCGGCCGAAGCTCCTTCGGATAATAGATCTCGGCCCAGATATCGCCCTCGAGGTAGCGCGTCTCGATCATGGCGAGGGCGATGTTGGCCTTGGCCGCCGGTGACCACATGGCCGAGGTGATATAGCCGACCTGCCGGCTGCAGCGCCGGTTGTTGTAGAGGATCGCGTCCTCGGCGACCTTGTTGCCCTCGATGTCCAGCTTGGTCAGGCGGTAGCGCGTGCCGCGCTCGCGCTCGGCGAGCAGCGCCGCACGGCCGTTGAAGTGCGGCTTGCGGAAATCGACCAGCCAGTCGAGGCCAAGTTCGAAGGGCGACTGGTCGTGCTGGAAATTGACGGTCTTCAGCGCCTCGCTGAATTCCATGTACGGCATGATGAAGCCCGCCTCCAGGCGCGCCATGTTGGTCGCCGCCTCGCCGTAGGGATGGATGCCGTAATCCTCGCCGGCGGCGTAGAGCGCGTCCCAGAGCGTCAGGGCGAGGGGTGCCGGAAGCCACAGCTCGTAGCCGAGGCCGCCGGTGAAGCCCGTGCGCGAGACCATGAGCGTATCGCCATGGAAGGGAAAGCGCGCAATGCCGAAGGGCTTGAGTTCCTCGATGCCCTCGAGCCCGAGCGCCTTCAGCACCGTGCAGGCCGTGGGTCCCTGCAGGGACAGCCCGGCCGTTTCTTCGGTGACATCGCGCACGGTCACGTCGTCGAAGCCGATCATGCTCTTGCGCAGCCAGGCGATACACGGGCTGCCGCAGGTGAGCATGAAACGGTCCTCGCCCAGGTGGAAGATCGTGCCGTCGTCGATCATGCGCCCTTCGTCCGTACACCAGCAGCAGTAGGTGACGCGGTCCGGCTTCAGCTTCTCGAGGTCCCGGGTGACCATGCGGTTGAGCATCGCCAGCGCGTCGCCGCCGGTGACCAGGTACTTCTGCATCGGACAGATGTCGTAGGTGCCGCAGAAGTTGCGGATGCAGAAATACTCGTAGACGGTGTCGTAGTAGTAGTCCGCGAACTTGAAGCCGTTCCAGGACGACCAGGCATCGCGCAGGTTCTTGGGTGCCTGCCGCGGGTGGAAGGCGGATTCCTTGAGTCGTTCACCGGCAAAGGGGTCTGGATTCGCCATGGCCTACTCGTCGTAGCAGTCGTCGTCGGGGACGATGTTGGGTTTCTTCAGGTCGCGCAGGATCTCCCGCGCGGCATTCGCCCCGCAGGCGGAGGAGACGCCGCCGCCCGGGTGCGTCGAGGAGCCGCACAGCCAGAAGTTCTTGAGCGGCATGCGGTATTGTCCGTAACCCGGGAACGGCCGGTTGAACAGCAACTGGTCGATGGTCAGCTCGCCCTGGAAGATGTTGCCCTGGGTGAGGCCGATCTCGTTCTCGATCTCGTGCGGCGTGCGCACCTCCATGTGCACGATAAGGTCCTTGAAGCCCGGTGCGTAGCGCTCGATCTTGTTGACCACGGTCTGGCCGAAGGCATCGCGCTTCTCCGGCGTCCAGGGGCCGTCGGCGAGCTCCGGGGGGCAGTACTGGATGAAGTTCGACATCCAGTGCCTGCCCGCAGGGGCCACCGTCGGGTCCCAGGCGCTCGGGATCACCGACTCGATGAAGGGGTCCTCGGACCAGGTGCCGCGCTTCCAGGCATCGTAGGCCCGTTCCATGGTCTCGAGGGAGCCGACAAAGCCCTGGCCGCCGCGGTTGATGTAGGGGTTGTCGGGCAGGCCGGTGAAGCGCGGCATGCCCGACAGGGCGATGTTGACCTTGCCGGAAGAGCCCCGGATCTTGAAATTGCGCGCGCGCTCGAGGATGCGCGGCGGCAGGTCCTCGGGCGCCAGCAGCCGGGTGAAGGTGCGCTTCGCATCCAGGTTGGAGACGACGATGTCGGCATAGAGCTCGTCGCCGTTCTCCAGGACGACGCCGACGGTGGCGCCGTCCCTGACCAGGATGCGCTCCACGCCGGCCTCGGTGCGGAGCTCGCCGCCGGCCTCGCGGAGGGCGCTGGCGATGGCGTGGGAGATGGCCCCCATGCCGCCGCGGGCCAGGCCCCAGGCGCCGACGTTGCCGTCGACGTCGCCCATCACGTGGTGCAGCAGGATGTAGGCGGAGCCCGGGGACTCGACGCCGAGGGCCGTGCCGATGATGCCGGGGCTGGCCATGGCGGCCTTCACCAGGTCGTTCTCGAAGTAGTCTTCCAGGAAGTCCGCGGCGCTCATGGTGAAGAAGCGGATGTACTCGTAGAGCTCCTTTTCGCCCAGCTTCCAGAACTCCCGCGCCAGCCAGAGGAGCTCGCCGATATCCCGCGGCTTGAAGGACGCCGGGTCCGGCGGCGTGCGCAGCAGGGTCTTGCGGATCAGCTGCGCGTAGCGGCCGAGGTCGGCCTGGAAGCGGGACATGGCATCGGCGTCATGGGGCGAGTGGCGCTTCAGCTCGAGGTAGCTGGCCTGCTCGTCGGGGTAGTCGATGAGGGTCTCGCCGTTGTCGCCGAAGGCGACGGTGCCGAGGTAGGGCACCAGGAGCAGGCCGTGGCGGGACAGGTCGAGATCCCGGTGGATGGCCTGGCGCATCATGCTGCAGACATAGGAGCAGCTCGAGTAGTGCCAGCCCTCG
This sequence comes from uncultured Alteromonadaceae bacterium, assembly GCA_964438205.1. Lineage (GTDB taxonomy): Bacteria > Pseudomonadota > Gammaproteobacteria > Pseudomonadales > Halieaceae > Pseudohaliea. The sequence continues at coordinate 6,089 of CAYTJQ010000062.1, read as the reverse complement.
TGCAGCTCGCGGGTGACCGCGGCGCCGCCGATGTAGTCGTTCTTTTCCACCACGAGCACGTCGAGGCCGGCGCGGGCGAGGTAGGCCGCATTGGTCAGGCCGTTGTGCCCGGCCCCGATGACGATGGCGTCGTAGCGCTTCACGACAGGATTACCTTCGCCGCATTGTGCCCCGGTGCCCCGGTGATGCCGCCGCCGGGGTGACTGCCGGCGCCGCAGAGGTAGAGGCCGGGGATCGGCGTGGCGTACTGCGCCGCGCCGTAGGTCGGGCGCATCATCAGCAGCTGGTCGATGGCGAACTCCGTGTGGTGCCAGTGGCCGCCGGTCACGCGGTACTCCCGCTCAAGGTCATCGGGGGTCAGCAGCTCGGCGTGCAGCAGCTGTTCGCGCAGCCCGGGCGCGTAGCCTTCGAGCGTCGCCAGCAGTCGCTCCGTGAGCGCAGTCCGGGCGGCATCGTTCCAGCCGCCCTTCAGCGTGGCCGGCACGTACATGACGTGGGCGGAGAGCACGTGCTGCCCGGCCGGTGCGAGGCCCGGCTGGTGCAGGCTCGGCACCACGACCTCCATGACCGGATCCTTCGAGCACTCGCCGTACTTGGCGTCGTCGAAGGCGAACTCGATGGCGTCGAGGTCCGGGGCAATGATGAGCCGGCCGTCGGCGCGCGCAAGGCCCTTGAAGGCCGGCTCCCCCGCCAGCGCCAGGTGCAGCTTGGCGACGAAGCCCTCGCAGCGCAGCCGGCGAATCCGATTGCTGAACTCGATGTCGAGATGCCGCGTGCCGACGAGATCGAAAAAGGTGCGCCGCGGGTCGGCGGAGGAGACGACCCGGCCTGTGTTGATCTCTTCGCCGTCGGCCAGGGCCACGCCGGTGACGCGCTGCCCCTGCTCGTCGCCGGCGATAAGGATGCGTTCGACGGGCGTGCCGGTGCGCAGCGTGGCGCCGGCCTCCCGCACCGCGCCCGCGAGGGCGCCGGCCAGCCCGGCGAGGCCGCCGGCGGGAATCCGATGGGCGCCGCCCTGGCCGCCGGCATGGCGATAGAACAGCTGCAGCACGGACTGGTTCGGTGAGCGCGGTGCGAGGCGCCCGCCGATCACCCCGTCCCAGGCCAGCGCGGCTTTCAGCAGGTCGCTCTCGAAGTACTCGTCCATGAGGTCGCGCATGGGCAGGGTGGCCACGCGGAAGAACTCGAGCATGTCGTCCCGGCCCAGGCGCCGCAGGCGCAGCCCGAGGCGGGCGAAGGTCAGCAGTTCGCCCGGCCGGCGGCTGCCGATGGCCGGCATGGGCTGCAGCCAGAAGGGTGCGAGGGCCTTGCTGAAGGTTTCCAGCGCGTCCCGGTAACGCCGGTAGCTGGCACGATCGGCGTCGCTGACGCCGTCTGCCGCCTCCGGGGTGAGGGTGACGTGCTCCCCGTCTGCGCCCAGGCCGACGGTGGCGAGTGCCGGTGTATCGCCGCGATAACCGTGGCGCTCGAGGCCGAGCTCCCGGGCAATGGACGGGGCGAACTGGACCTCGCTGTGCGCGACGGAAGCGTGGAAGCCCGGATGAAACTCGCGGCTGGCGGCCAGGCCGCCGGGCTGCTCTGCAGCCTCGAGGACCAGCACCCGCTGTCCCTTCCGTGCCAGGTAGGCGGCACAGGTCAGGCCGTTGTGGCCGGCCCCGATGATGACCGTATCGTAGCGCTCCACGCGATGACGCGTCCCGGCTTCCAGAGAACGGGCAGCCTAAGCGCGCCCTCCTGCCTCGACTACCGTGCCTATACGCCGGGACTGCCCGCCCTCAACTCGCGGCGCGCACGTCCACGGTGCAGTCGTAGTAGCAGGCGCCGCCGGCAAGGTCGGCGCGGTGTCCGGGAATGAGCGCATTGACCGTCTGACCCGTGGGGCTGTCGGCCAGCCATGCCCCCTTGGGGACAAAAACGGTCCCCGGCCGCACCGCGTCAGTCACTGCCAGGGGGAGCCGGACCTCGCCCTGGCCGTTGTAGAGCACCACCCGGCAGCCGTCGGACAGCGAGAGGCTGTGCGCATCGGCCGGGTGCATCTCGCAGACCAGGTCGTTGCGATGGCCCGAAAGGCCTCCGAAGGTCGAGTTGATCCGCCGCTCCGAGGCCGGGCTCACCAGGATGAAGCGGCGCGGCGCCGGCAGGGGCCGGAAGCGGGGCAGCCCCTCGCCGCATGCCGCGTCCAGGGCCGCGCTGTACAGCTCGATGCGGCCGCTCGGCGTCGCCGGCGGCCGATCGCGCACGACGGCCGCCGTGCCCTGCCGGGCCATGTCCAGGGCCTCGTCGACCGGCAGTTCGCTCGGCCGACGGCCGGCGAGCGCCGGATGGTCGGCGTCGATGGCCTGGTCCATGAGCGCCGCATCGCTGTCGCGGAAGCACGCCTCGCCGAAGCCGAAGCGGGATGCCAGCCGGCGGAACAGCTCGGTGTTCGGCAGCGCCTCCCCCACGGTCGGCAGCAGCGGCGCCGAGCGCTGCAGGAACGGATGCCCGTAGGCCGTGTACAGGTCGCCGTACTCGAGATGCGTCGCCGCCGGCAGGACCACGTCTGCGAGCGCCATGGAGTCCGTCATGGACACGTCGGAGCCGACGATGAACAGGTCCGGGTGCTGGAGCGCAGCCTGCATGGCGCGGGCCTCGGGATGGACCGCCACCGGGTTGTGGTTGTAGATGAACAGTGCCCGCAGCGGTGTCTCCCCGCCGGGGTCGAGGACCAGCCTGGGGATGTCGAGGACGTTCAGCTCGCGCACGGGCCCGGGGGCGAGGTCCGGCCGGGCCAGGGCGTCCTCGTTGACCGGGAAAAAGCCCGAGACGTCACAGATGCCGGCGCCCCGGGGGCCGAAATTGCCGGTGAGCGCCGGCAGGGCATAGGCCGCGCGCAGGCCGGCGCCGCCGTTGCGGTTGCGCTCGGGCGCCACGCCGATGCTCATCGCAGCGGGGGCGAGGTCGCGCCACCAGCGGGCGAACTGGCGGATCGCCTCGGCGGGCAGGCCGCAGAGGTCGGCGGCGCGCTCCACTGGGTAGGCCTTCGCCGCGGCGAGAAACTCCTCGGCGCCGAGGACGTGCTCGCGGAGGAAGGCCCGGTCCAGGCCGCCGATGCGCTCGAGCTCCGCGGCGACCGCGTAGGCGAGCACCACGTCCGTGCCCGGCAGCACCGGCAGGTGCAGGTCGGCCTCCCGGGCGATGCGGATGCGCTTCGGGTCGACGACCACGAGCCGTGCGCCGCGGTCCCAGGCTTCGCGGATCAGTGTCGTCAGGTGCAGGTTGCAGGTAGTGATGTTATTGCCCCAGACGACGATCAGCCGGGCGTCGGCAAGCTCGCTGTAGGGGATGCCGCCGACGTCGCCGAACACGCTGTCCCAGGCAGCGCTCGACACGCCGGCGCACAGCGGTGAGGCGTCGACCCGGCTGGCGCCGAGGCGGTGGAAAAAGCGCTTGTCCATGGACCCGTTGGCGAGAAGCCCCATGGGGCCGCCGTAGTAAAGGGGCGCGATCGCCTCCGTTCCGAAGCGCGAGCGCACCCGCTCGAAGCCGGCGTGGACCGCGTCCAGGGCTTCCTCCCAGCTGGCGCGCCGGAAGGCACCCGCTCCGCGGGGACCGTCGCGGAGCAGCGGCACCGTGAGCCGACCTGGGCCGTGCACCTGCGGCGCGAGGCCCTGGGCCACCTTGGCGCAGATTTTGCCGCGGGTGAAGGGGTTGCC
>CAYTJQ010000062.1:0-2294 GCA_964438205.1 uncultured Alteromonadaceae bacterium | reverse complement strand
AGCACCGGCGCTTTCACCCAGGTCGAGGACAAGGCCGGCATGTTCCGCGAGTGCCGGCGGGTCCTGCGCCCGGGCGGTGCGCTTCGCGCCTACGACTGGATGAAGACCGAAGGTGAGTACAGCGAGGCCATGCGCGAGTGGCTGGCGCTCGAGGGCCTGACCTATGCCATGGTCACCGCGGCCGAGCAGGTGGCGCTGCTGCGGGCGGCGGGGTTCGGCGAAACGGTGGTGACCGATGCGTCTTCCTGGTATCGGCGCGAGGTCCGGCGGGAGTACGATGCCCTGGCCGGGCCCCTCCTGCCGCGCCTCGAGGCACTGCTTGGCGCGCAGCAGGCGGCGCACTTCGTCGAGAATTGGCGGGCCGCCTGCGACGTCTGTGAGAGCGGCGAGATGCGCCAGGTTTACACAGCCGCGCGCTGCTGAGCGACCGGCCGCGACCGCTCACTGCGGTCGCGCAACCAGCTCCGGTTCGATGCCGAGAATCTTCAGCCGCCGTGCCAGCGTCGGATTGCGGGTGTCCAGCCAGCGCTGGTAGAGGGCGAGGATGTCGCCGTCGTCTGCCGGGCCATCGCTCGAGCAGGCATCGGCGACCAGCTCGAGCATGGTGGCGAAGGCCGCGGAGAGCTCGGCGAACACGTGCCGGCCCCGGCGGGCGTTGTCCGCCAGGTAGTCATAGGCGCTGCCGCCCATGCCGACGAAGTAGTCCTGGCCGATGCCCTTGCGCTCGTAGCGCTCCGGGAACAGGGCGCCGAGGAAGAGCGCCATGTCGCCGAGCTGCTGCAGCAGCAGGCAGCGCTGCCGGTCGTCGCGCGCCTCCACCGCGTCGCCGTAGAGCAGGGCCAGCGGCCGCAGGTCGTAGCTGCCGTCCTCCCAGCTGAAGAGGCTGTCGGCGCGGCCGAAGCGATCGAGGAGCTGGCCCAGGTACCAGCAGGTGTCTTCCTGGGGGGGTGGGTCGACGTTCCGCGCGCAGTCGGCGAGGCGCCGCTGGAAGTACGCGGCAAGTGACGGTTCCTGGAAGGAAACTCCGGCATCGCGATCGTGCATGCCACCTCCTGTTTGACGTCCACCTTCGCGCAATATAGGCAAAGAGCCTTCGACGTCAAAGCCCCCGGGTTCAGAATTCCGGGACGGCTGCTGGAGGGCGGCACCGGTCGCTCCCCGATACTCGCTTTGTGAGAGAAGTGTCCCGCCCTCACCCCGCACGAGCGGCAACTAGAGCCACCCCGCACCCGAACGGTGCGAAAAATTTTGTCGCCGGGCCCTTGAAATGTTGCCGCCCGTGCCCAAATCACCATGTCGGGAGGTGTCGCTTTGCGCGCCAACCGCTTTTTCTATGGTTGCAGTAGTGACGACTTCAGGAGGAACACACTGTGAGCATTCGACCCCTTGCCGATCGGGTTGTCGTGCGTCAACTCGAGGCAGATACCACGAGCAGCGGCGGGATCATCCTGCCGGGTAGCGCTGCCGAGAAGCCCAACCAGGGCGAAGTCATTGCCGTCGGCCCCGGCCGTACCCTCGACAACGGCGACGTCCACCCGGTCGCTGTCGCCGTTGGCGACCGCGTGCTCTTTGGCAAGTATGCGTCCACGGAGCACACCATTGATGGCGAGGAGCTGCTCATCGTCCGCGAGTCGGACATTCTCGCCGTAATCGAACAGGATGAAACTGGGGAGAAAGCCGCATGAGTGCCAAGGAACTGCAGTTTGCACAGGACGCCCGGGAACGCCTGCTCACCGGCGTGAACATCCTGGCCAACGCCGTCCGCGCCACCCTGGGCCCTAAGGGCCGCAACGTGGTGCTCGATAAGAGCTTCGGCGCGCCGAAGATCACCAAGGACGGCGTCACCGTGGCCAAGGAAATCGAGCTCAAGGACAAGTTCGAGAACATGGGCGCCCAGATGCTCAAGGAAGTGGCATCGAAGACGGCCGACGTGGCCGGTGACGGCACCACCACCGCCACGGTGCTGGCCCAGGCACTGGTCCGCGAGGGCCACAAGGCCATCGCCGCGGGCTACAACCCCATGGACCTGAAGCGCGGCATCGACGCGACGGTCCGTGCCGCCGTCGAGGAATTGAAGACGCTGGCCAAGCCCTGTGACGACAACAAGGCCATCGGCCAGGTCGCCACGGTATCCGCCAACTGGAATACGGACATCGGCGAAATCCTCGCCGAGGCCATGGAGAAGGTCGGCCGCGACGGCGTGATCACCGTTGAGGAAGGCAAGTCGCTGAACAATGAACTCGACGTGGTCGAGGGCATGCAGTTCGACCGCGGCTACCTCTCGCCGTACTTCG
>CAYTJQ010000061.1:0-18581 GCA_964438205.1 uncultured Alteromonadaceae bacterium | reverse complement strand
GACCTGTCCGGGGCCGACCTGTGTGAGACCGTCCTGCGCGGGACCGTCCTGCGCGACGCCGACCTGCGCAAGGCCGACCTGTCCGGGGCCGACCTGTGCAAGGCCGACCTGCGCGGGACCGTCCTGCGCGGGACCGTCCTGCGCTGGGCCGACCTGCGTGGTGTCGATCTGACCGGCGTCGACCTGTGCGGGGCCGACCTGCTCGGCCAGGATCCGGCCGCGATCCTGCGGGCGCAGGGCGCGATCGTCTGACCCCGACCCTACCCCCGTCCACCCGGGCGGGGGCTGGGCCGTGGCCACATAGCCATACCCCTGTCGGTCGCTGTGCGTCTCCTAGTACGGCGAGAGGGGGCGGGGTGGTGCCCGCCGACCAGCGATCCCCCGGGCCTGCCGGCGGCCCGGGAGGGGAGGGTGTGAGATGGGACGACCGATTGACGACCGGATGTCCGCGGTGCGGCCGCTGTACCGGGCCGGGCTGCCGGAGCCGGAGATCGCCCGTCGGGTTGGCTGCTCGACGCGGGCGGTGCAGTATCACCTGGAGCAGCATGCGACGGCGCATGATCGGCGCCGGCACGATGCGGCGGCGCCGGTGCTGGCGCGGTGGCAGCGGGGGGAGCTGGCGTCGGCGATAGCTGGCGAGCTGGGGGTGGCACGGTCGACGGTATACCGAGCGGTGCGGCGGGCCGGGCTGGAGCCGCCGAATCGGCAGAGGGGGCCGGATCAAGTTGCGCTGCAGGCGCACCGTCGGGAGATCGAGCGCGAGCAGGCGATCATGCGCTGGAGGCGCAATGGGCGAACGCTGTCGTCGATCGCGAGCAAGCTCGGGATCACCAAACAGCGGGTAGCGCAGATCATCGACCGCCGCCGGCGCGCGCACGTAAGTGCATGACATGACTGGGGTGGGTGGATTTCACCCTATAGACTCTGGCGAGCGTCGGTCGCGGTCTGTATGCTGGCTGTGTGACCGCAGTATCGGACTATGAGTCTGCGATCGATTCGCTCATCACTGCGGTGAGCGATGAGGATGGCGCGGCGGTGCGGCGTCTGGCGGCGATCGCGCGCCTGCGAGCGGCGAAGTTGCCGAGGGTGTCCGGGGACGGCGAGTCCATCAGTTACGACGAGGCCATGGAGGCGATCGACGGGGCGCTGGCGGATTACGATGCTTCTCAGTCGCAGGGCGGAATGATCCGCACACCGATGGAGGCCGGGTGATGCCGGGGCCTGGTGGTGCCAGGGCGTCCGGGCTGCTGCTCGGCAATCCTCTGTCTGCCCGGGGGATCGGGCGGACGACTCGGTACGACGGCAAGGGCCGGCATTTCGGCGTGGGGGTGCAGTCCACGTGGGTGCCTGATCCGTGGACGGATTGGCAGTGGGATGCCGGGCCGCTGGCGGCCGTGGCCTGGAAACTGGTTCATGCCTCTCCGCTGGGGGCGGCACTGGTCGAAGCGCGGATCGCGCTGACGCTGGGTGAGGACGGGCTGATCTTCTCGAGTCGGTACGGTGCTCGCGATGGACAGCTGACCGATCGGGAGCGGTCGGTGCAGCGGCGGATCAATGGGATCGTGGAGAGCACCTACGAGGATCAGGAAATTGACGCGGCGGCGGCGCACTCTCGCTACGAGGTGGAGAGTCTGCTGGTGCGGTCCTACACGATTCTCGGCGATGGGTTTGCGGTGCGGGTCATGAAGCCAGCGCGGCAACGGTCCGGGGAAGCGGTGTGGCGGACCAAGTGGAGGGCGCTGGATCCGACGCGCGTGGCCAATCCGCCGCGCGTGACCGACTGGCACCACCCGGGTGGTGAGGCTCCGGCCGGGAATGTGGTGTGGCGTGGCATCGAGCTGTCTCCGAATTTCGAGCGCACTGCGCTATGGGTGCGGGTGCCGGTGGCTGGCCAGGCGGACGACCGGGTGATGCGGATCCCGTGGCGGGCTCCTGATGGGACGCCGAACGTTATCCACCGCTATCAGCCGCTGCGACCGGACGATCTGCGCGGATTCACGTTGTTGGCGCCGATGCTGCTGTACCTGGCCGAACAGGATGGCGGGGCGGAGGCCTACGCGGTAGCCAAGCGCATCCAGGCGTGCCACCCGGCATTCTATCGCGGGCCGCAGCCGGCCGAGGCCGAGAAGAACGGCCGGCAGTTAGCACAGCTTGGGCCTAACACCACGTACGAGCCCGGCATGTTCGCCTACCTGGGAGAAGACGGGGAGATAACGTTCCCGAATTATTCTTACCAAGGGTCGGATTTTAGCGCTGCCATGGAAGCCATGACCATGCTGACCACCAGCGCGTGGCAATTGCCCTGGCAGTGGGTGTTGGCGTTCATCCAGGGCGTGTCAATGTCGAGCGGTCGGATCATCACCGACCGCGTGAACCATGTGGCAAAGCGCTGGCAGAACAGCCATATCCGCGGCTGCACGCGCAAGATCGATCGCAGCATCGTGCAGGAGGCCATTGCGCGCCGGCGGCTGGACCTGACCAGCTGGCGGGCTGCGCTGCGCGGTGAGTACGGGCGACCGCAGGCTCCGGATCTGGATCCGGCGAAAACGGCGGCGGCGGTCGGGGTGCGACTCGGCCAGGGTGACAGCTATACCGATCTGTTCCGTGACTTCTACGGCGTGGATTTCGCGAGCAGGCACACGCAGCGCCGGGCTGATGATGTGCTGTTGCGAGGGTCCGTGACGGTCCGGCCGGAGGGCGAGGGGTCGCCCGATGGTGCGGAGCCGGACGCGGAAAGCGCCGAAGGGGTGGATGATGGAAACCCGGAGGAAGGTGGGCGGGCATGACGCTGTGGAGCTACGTCACCGGAGCGCCGTGGATGATCGAGCCGCACGTCGGCGAACAGATGCGATCGATCCTCAATCGGCACTTTTCCGGACACAAGCTCACGGCAGAGGAGGTCCGGGCGGTGCTGGGGACCGCCCGGAGAATGCGGATCGAAACGGATCCGGACGGTGACGACCAGGTCGACGCGGCCGATCAGGGGATCGGTCCGGACCCTGCGGTGCCGTGGATCGGCGAGGGCGTGGCGGTGATCGGTGTGCGTGGCCTGCTGGCCAGGTACGCCGATCAACTAAACGACGCGTCCCAGCCGCGCGGCCGGTCCTACGAGCAGCTAGGCGCCGCGATCGGCGCGGTGCGCGAGGCCGCGGGTGTGCGGACTGTGATTCTGCGCATCGATTCCCCTGGCGGCACCGTGCAAGGCCTGTGGGAGTTGCTGGCGCAGGTCGAGCTCTTGGCCGAGGACTACCGGCTGTTGGCGTACGTGGATGGCTTCACGGCATCGGCTGGCTACGCGCTGGCCGCGGCGTGCGACGAGGTCGTGGCGTCCGATGCGCTGGCGCTGTGCGGGTCGGTAGGCGCCCTGATGCTGGGCGAGGACGATAGCGCCGCCCAGGAGATGAGCGGCCGGGTGCTCAAGGTCTGGCGAAGCACGCCGGCCCGGCTCAAGGCGCCTGGCATCGAGGGCCATTACAGCGCCGAGCACAGCGACGAGATGCAGCGCAAGGCCGATTCCGCCGGGCTGACGTTCCTGCGCTACGTGGTAAACCGCCGAAATCTGACTGACGAGCAGGCCGCGGCGGTGGCGTCCGGCGCGATGTGGGACGCTCCCGAGGCGCAGCGGCTCGGCCTGGTGGACCGGGTGCAGTCCTGGTCCGATCTGCTCGCCGACGCCACCACACCAGACGATGACGAGGCAGACGCTTCCGGTCGGCCCCTATGGCGCCGACCAACGCATGCCTCCAGCAATCACCAGCCGGCCGCCGCGCCGGCGCAACGAGAGGGGATGGGGATGAACGAGGAAATCCTGGCCCTGATCGCCGACCACAAGGGCAACGCCGACATCGTCGGCCTGATCACCGATCAGGCCGGCAGGGGTGCCAGCGTGGATGCCATCCAGGCGGCGGTCAGAGACGCGCAGGCCCAGCAGGAGCACGACGCCCTGGTGGCCCGCGCCGAGCAGGCGGAGCAGTCCGCCGCCGATCTGCAGGGGACGATCGAGACCCTGCAGCAGCAGCTGGCCGAGGCCGAGCAGGCCCGGGCCGAGCTGCAGGGCACGTGCGACGCCCTGGAGAGCCGCATCAACGACGAGCAGGGCCTGGAGGCGGGGGCGGGCGAAGACCCCGGCCCTGGCGCCGGGACCGGCAGCGGCGAGAAGGTGCGGATCACCCGCGCGCAGATCGCCGCCGGGCTGCCGCCCGATGGCGAGCAGTTCCAGGCGCTCCGCGAGGGCCGCGCCGAGATCGTCGAGGACTGACCTCGGCGAGTCCGGGCGCGCGCCCTGCGGGCCCGATCCATCAATCACGCCCGTGATACCGGGCAAGGAGACACAGCCATGTCAAACAATCTCAATGGCCTGGTGCCCGCCGTCATCATGGCGATGGAGCGGGTACTGCGGCGGACCGGGGCCACCTTCGAGGCGGTCGATACCGACTTCGACTCAAGCCAAGCGGCCAAGAGCCAGGTCATCCAGTCCGAGCTGCCGGCCAGCCTGTCGGCATCTGACGTCACGCCGGCGGCCACGCCCCCCAGCCTGACCGACATCGCGCCGAGCACCGTAGACCTCACGCTCAGCAAGTACCGCGCCACGCGGTTCCACTTGACCGCCGAGGACTGGGCAAAACTCGGACGGCGGGGCCCGGGCGTGAAGCTGCGGCAGATCGACGCCGCGATCGCAGGTCTGGCGCAGGACATCGCCGACTACATGCACGATGATGTCCTGTCGGTCGCTGGCAGCTACGCGTTCGGCACCGCCGATACCACGCCGTTCGGATCGGACATGGACATCCTGGCCGACATCGCCGAGGCCCTGGACACCAACCTGGCGTTGGGCGATGAGCGGTACGGTCTGATCAGCCCAGCCGCGAAGGCGAACCTGTTCAAGCTCGACATCTTCCAGAAGCGCAATGAAGCGCCGGCGGAGACGAGCTTCGCAAAGGGCCGGATGCGCGAGCTGATGGGGTTCGTGGTCGGGATGGACCAGTCCATCGCGACCCACACTGCCGGCACCGGCAGTGCGTACGCGATCAACGGTGGCGATACCGCAGTCGGTACCACCACCCTGACGGTAGACACCGGCAGCGGTACGGTCCTGGCTGGCGATGCGATCACGATCGGCGGCGGCAGCAACCAGTACATCGTGGAGACGGGCGGCACCGACGTGACCAGCATCGTCCTCCGCGACGGTTTGCTGGCGGCGATCGCCGACGATGATGCAGTGGCCATCCAGTCCGACAGCGCGCGCAACGTGTTTCTCCACAAGTCCGCGGCGAAACTGGCGGTGCGGCCGCCCACCGAGGCACCCGGCGGCGACATGGCCGACGACGTGACCATCGTCACCGATCCGGTGACCGGTCTGTCCTTCCGCCTGGCCGAATACCCGGGCTACCACGGCAGACAGTACGAAGTGTCCGCGGTCTACGGCGGGTGCGTGGTCCGCGACGAGCTGATCATGCAGCTCCTCGGCTGATGCACCGGAGGGTGATGGGGTGGGGGGTCACTGGCCCCCTACCACACCACCCCCCGGCATGAAGCCGGAATGAGGAGACGACATGCAAGATGCATTGCGCGCCCTGCGCCGCGTCCGTACCCAAGGCGAAGGCGAGGACCAGACCGAGACCGTGGAGCATGTCTACAGCATGCCCGAGCAGGTGACGGAGTTCGAGGCGATCGGATTCCAGGTCCTGCACGGCGACGAGGCCGCCCAGGCCATGGCCCTGCGCGACCCCGGCGGCGTGCGCTACGCCCAGCGCCTGGCCGCGGCGACCACCGCCCAGCCGTCGCAGGAAGCGCCCGCTACCGATGCCTCCGCCGGCACCCCGCCCCGCCAGCCCGCCGGCACCGAGGTTGAGCTCGAGGACCTGGGTCTGCGGCCCCGGACGATCAACGACCTGGCCGACATCGACGTGACCACCCCGGGGGAACTGCTCGAGGTGGCTGGCCAGGACGAGGGCCACGATGCGTTGATCGCCTGCTACGGCATCAACGACGACAACCTGCCGGACCTGTTGGGCCGGGCCCGCGAGCTCGAAGGCGAGTGAGGCGTAGGCCGTGACCACCCCGACCGAGGTCGATCTGGAGATATACCAGGGGTCCCCCCTGGCGCAATCTATCACGGTGGCGGACGACCCACAGGGCAAAACCCTGAGCGGGGAGATCTGCGACCGGTGGATGGCGAAGGTCTGCGACCTGGATGCCACGGCCGTGGACGCCACGCACCTGACGGCAGACCTGACCGCCGCGACCACGGCGGACCTGTACGGCTACGCGCCGCATCGCCGCGCATCAGAGCGCCGCGTGTGGATCGGCCACTACACCATCCGCGACGCGGCCGGAAACTGGTACGCCTACGGTCAGGTGCACCTGATCGTGCGGTATCCGGACGGGACCTAGCTCATGACGGAGCATGATAAGCAGAGCATGGCCGAGATTGGCATCGTCTTCGCCGTGCCGCGCCTGCCTCCGACGCGAAAGGACCTGGTCATTCGCCGCGGGAAGGGCCTGCGTCGGCACTGGTCGGTGCCGGCAGACATGGCCGGCGCTACCTACTCGGTGCTGCTACGCAGCGCCACGGGCGTTCCGCATGCCCTGCCCCTGCGGGTGCTGCGCGTGCCAGGCGAGGATGCCATCCGCCTGTGCATGGCTGCCGCAGACACGCTGCAGGTGCCCGTACCGGTAGCAGCCGTGGCCAGTGGTGGGACCTACGACTGGGGGACCTACCGCATCAAGGGCCGCCGCGGTGACGCGGTGCGGTGCATTTACGCTGGCCGCGTGCTGCTGCGCATGCCCAGGCCGGCAGACGGGAGGTCCGCACGATGATGGAAATCGACCAGGGCACCGTGACCCTCCAGGAGGGCATGCCCTTCACCGAGACCTGGGATCTGGAGCTCCGCGCAGCGGACGGCACCACCACCGCGCAGGACCTGACCGGCGCGCAGGCCTGGGGCTACATCACCAGCGATCTGTCGCCCACCGGGTCCCTGCTCGAAACCCTGCACGCGCAGATCCCGAACCCCACGGCTGGGCAGGTCATCATCAGCCTGTCGGAGGCCGAGGTCAACGCGCTGGAGCCGGCCGCTGGCGAGTTCGCCGACGGTGACGACCGAGAGGTGGCGATCGGATGGATGCACGCCGGCCTGAACCACCGTCCGGCGGTGAGCACCACCATTACCGTGGTGGATCAGAGCAATGGGCATTTTGCCATCGCTGGGGACATCACGGACGTCCTGCCCGGTGCCCTGGCCACGCTGGCCGGCGCCACCCTGACCGTGGCCGGCAGCACCGGCAACGACGGCAGCTATCAGGTGACCGCCGCCATCCTCAACGGCGCAAACACCGACATCTACGTGGCCGAGGCGATACCTGACGCTACGGCCGACGGTACCCTGACTCTGGTCTACACCGAGGTCCTGGCCCAGGATCAGGTCGACTTCCGCCGCCACGGGGTGGAATCATGAGCGGCCGGACCATCACCCGCAGCGCCGAGACGCGCGTGGTCGTCACCGGCCGCGGCGCCGCCGGGCAGACCGGCACCGCCAACGTCGACGCCAGCAACGCGGGCAGCGATGGGGTGGGGGTATTCTACCAGCGCGTGTTATCCGGTGATCCCCAGCAAAATGACCTTCAGTTCCGGCACATCGCACCCGCCGATGACGGGCTGACCGCAGTCAGCCAGAGCGGTCAGGACATCGACGTCGCGGTGGACATTACTGGCGCGACCGACATCGGCGCAGACCTGGCCGATGCCGACGAAATTGGGGTGTATGACGCCAGCGCCACCGCCAACCGCAAGTCTGCGCTGTCAAGGGTGTGGGCGTATGTGCGGACAAAAATCTTCGGCTCGCTGACCAACGCCGATCGCCTGCTAAAATCCGACGGCGACGGCACGGCCAGCGAGGGGCAGATCGAGGACAGCGTGTCCGGCGGGGTGCTGGACCTGGTGGCGACCATCACGGCCACGCGCTCGCTGACGCTGCCGGATGCGGACCTGGACCTGTCGCAGATCACCGGCGGGCTGACCGGGGCGGATGCCACGCTGATGACCGGGACGGCAGGCAGCAACGGCAACGCCGCTGCGTGGAATGCCGACGGCGACCTGGTGGATGCTGGATATGCGCTGGGGGATGCATCCGCAAAAGGCGTGACCGGCGCCGATGCCAATGCAGTCACGGGAACGGCCGGGGGGACCAATAAATCCGCGCGGTGGAACGCGGACGGGGACCTGGTCGAGGGGTCGATGACCGATGACGGGTCAACGGTGACTGTTGCCGCGGACCTCGAGTTGGGTAGCGGAAATAACATAACAAACGCTGGCGGCACCCCCAACTTTGGCGACGCTAACAATCCGTTCGGCACAGTGTCTATTAAAGGGGTGTCCCCATTACATTTGTATCGTGATAGTTCCACTTACGGAGCTCAAGTAAATTGGTATATGAAAAACGATGCAGATATATACCACAATTACGGTAGGTCAATTGCATATGTAGAGGACGACACCGCCGGAGCTGAAGGTGGCAGTCTCATTTTTTATGTATCTGACTCCGGAACGCTGGCGGCGGTGGCGAAAATTATTCCTCAAGGTATAGAACTCGCCAGCGGCAAAGTCCTGTCCATCGACGGCAACACCGTAATCGATGCTCACCGACTAGTAAACCGCAGAACATACACCGTGAACACCCTGCCCGCAGCTGGCACATCTGGTCGAGATTCATTTGCCACCGATGGCCGCAAGGCCGGCGAAGGCGCCGGCGCAGGCACCGGTGTGGCTGTTTTCGACGACGGAGCAAACTGGATCGCCGTGGACACTGGCGCCACGGTGGCAGCGTAAAGGACGACGATGGCAAGCGCAAACCAAATCGCACAGAGCATCCGAGACCGCATCGCCGCCGGCGGCGATCTGCTACAGCCAGGGCAATGGATCGCCGAGTTGACGCGGGTCAACCGCGAGGACGGCACGCGCGGTGCGCATGTCAGCATCGGGTATCGCGGCGAGTTCGGCGGTGCACACCAGACCGTTGCCCTGCCGGTCAACATGGGCGACGACGGCCGCGGCGTGCAGTTGGTGGCGGCCGAGGCCGCCGATGCGATCGCCGCCGACGTGGCCCGCGAAGCCGCCGAGGACGCGCGCGACCAGCAGCAGGCCCGCGCCGAGTCCGCCGAGAACGCGCGCGACCAGCAGCAGGCCCGCGCCGCCGCCGCCGAGGACGCGCGCGACCAGCAGCAGGCCCGCGCCGAGTCCGCCGAGAACGCGCGCGACCAGCAGCAGGCCCGCGCCGCCGCCGCCGAGGACGCGCGCGACCAGCAGCAGGCCCGCGCCGACGCCGCCGAGGACGCGCGCGACGAGCAGCGGGACCGGGCCGAGGCCGCCGAGACAGCGCGCGACCAACAGCAGGCCCGCGCCAACGCCGCCGAGTCCCTGGCCACCGAGCGCGCCGCGACCATCGCCGAGAAGCAGGCCCGCATCGATGAGCTTGAGGCCCAGCAAACCACGCAGCCGGTCAAAGGCGGCGCGCGACCATGAGCGCCGACGAGACGCGCGTGCGCGAGATCGCGCGCGGCGAGGTGACGCGGCATCAGGCCGAGTGCCCCTTCGCCGGGACGGTCGAGCGACTGCGCGAGTCGCTGACCGTCGAATTGCACAAGCAGCACGTGGACCAGCTCGACCGGCTGACGGCGCTGGCCCAGCAGCTGGCCGGGGAGGAGGCCTATGGGCAGACGCACGCGGAGCGACTCGCGGCCCTCGAGGCCGCGCTGGGGAAGATCGCCTGGGTGGCGATCGGCGCCCTGATCTCGGCGCTGCTGGCGCTTCTGAGCGTGATTGGTGGCCTGGTGGTCCTGTACTTGCAGGTCCAGGGAGGTCCGTGATGCGGGGGCGGGCGGACATCGAGAGCGCGGCCTTGGTGGCCCTGGCGGGCCTGCTCCTGGCGCTGGCATGGGGCTGCGCCCGGGAGACGCACGCGGAGACCATCGAGCGCGTGCGGGTGACTGGTGCGCTCGGGAATCCAGTGACCGGTGGACCGGCGGCCCTGCCGGTGGACCTACGACTGGACCGCGAGGTCTACACCGACAGCACCAGCACCAGCGGGCCCGATGCCCAGGCGGTGGGCCTGGCGGTGCAGACGGTGGCCGGGGCCGTGGCGCAGGGCGCTGGCGGTGGGGTGCCGTGGGGGCAGATCGCCGGGTATGCCCTGCCCGCGGTGCTGGGGGCGCTGGGCGTTGGTGGCGGGGCGGCGGCGCTGCAGCAGCGGCGGCGGCGCAAGGCGGCCGAGCGGCGCGGGGGCTACGATCCTGACCACCGGGATCTGCCCCTCGCGCCCGGAGGGCGAAAACTGTGACCATTGTCGCCGACATGCTGAGCGCAGCGGTGACCATGCGGGAGGCCTCCGCCGGCTGCGGGGAGACAATCGAGTATGGCGACGGCTACACCGACGACGACACGTGGACGGACATCGGCGGCGTGGTGACATTCCGCGAGGAATCCGCCGATCCCGAGTATGCCGACGCACAGGACGCAGAGCGGCAGGTAGCAGAAGCTACGCTCAAGTGTGATGCAGATGCCGCGGAACTGGCTCCGCAGCCGAGCGGTCACTACGTGCGGGTGGGCGGCACCGGTGGAACGATATGGGCGGTGGTGTCGCGGCAGGGGTCTGTGGCTCCACGGTACCGGCTGCGTCGGGTAGCGGCGCAGCAGCGTGGCGCGGATCACGGGGGAGTGACATGACCATCGCGGCCACCGCTCCGTCCAATGTGCGCAGCCTGCGCGACGTGCTGGTGGCTACCACCTGGTGGGCGGCCAACAGCGACGCGGCCTCGGTATTCTACGATGCGGTACCGGCCGACGAAGATCCGGCCCCTACCGGCGTGTGGTGCGTGATCAGCAACGAAGGCGGCGGAACGTACCGCCTGAGTTTGTTTTGCGACGACGCCACCACACCGCTGGAAACCTTAGAGCTGGGCGCGGAAGCGCTCAGATACCAGATGCCGACCAGATTGCGCAGCGACTACACCGGGATCTACATCGAATCGGTAGAGGTGGAGGGGATCGGCGAGCCCGATCCCGAGGCCAAAGCCGGAGAGGGACAGTCCGTGTGGGCGCTGGACCTGCTCGCCACGACTGGCATGCAATAGCGGAGGGAAAGACACATGACACTGACCCGACACACCCAGGGCGGCCGGCTGGCCGTGGGCACCACCCCGACGGTCCTCCCGGTCGACAACTGGTCGCCGATCTACGGGGTAAGCGTGCGCGGCAAGGCCAACACCGGACTGCCCTACCCGACCGGGCGCATGGTCGACGGCATGCAGCAGGCTGTGGGGTGCCGTGTGACGGTGCCCTTCTCGCAGGCCTACGATGCGTTGGGTTTGGGGCTTAATGCCTACAGCCAGGCAGCCAATCAAACGTGCGCCTGCTACTTGGCGGAACTCGAAGGCGCCCAGGTCAAAAGCGGTGCGTCGCACGACAAGTACGACATGGCGACCAGTGGCTACGCCACGGCCTACATCGATGCCGTGCGTGGCCGCGATGGCGGCGAGTTGCTGGCTGAGGTGGTGGTGCTCTACTGGTCTCCGGATGGCACCACCGACCCGATGCCCCGCACGGCCAGCCAGTCGCTCCCGGCGCTGAGCGCCGTGCGCGTGGATCACGGCATGGGGCCGGCCAGTCTGGACGGGGCGAAAGACGGTGTCATGGGAATCGAATACCAAAGCGGTTGCCAGATCAACGTCAAGCGGCCCGGCGATGGCCTGCCCTACGCCATCGGCGGAACGCTGGCGGGGTTTGAGCAGAGAATGAACATCAGCTTATTGTCCATTTCCGCGGTGATCGCCGCCCTGGGATCCCGCGGCGAGAAGATCAGCGCGGCCACCATCGACGCAAACAAGTGGGACAACGACATCTTGTCCGCGACCGGCAAGCGGACGTTCAGCATGAGCGATGTCTACGCCCACATAGAAGGCGGCAACGGACCGCATGGCGAAGAAGCCGAATGCCAAGTGGTGCTGTCACCGTCGAGCGCGGACGGCACCACCAGTGCCGTGACTGTGACCTGAGCCACCGAGGAGGCGACCATGCTGGTATGGCGCAGTACCGACACCGCCGGTCACCGATGCCCGCCGTGGCTGGAAGACGCAGACGGCCGCTTTGCCTCGTCGGCGACCGGCGAGGGCGCCACCCTGTGGACACCTGCGAAATACCGCGACATGCTGGCGATGCGCACCGATGCCGAGTGGGAGCCATGCGCGCGTGAGTGGGAGGTCGCACAATACCAGCCGATCGATCCATCCGACTACCTACGCGACATGCCGGACGCCGGGGCGATCCAGGTCCGGGATGTGACCGACGCGGTATGGATGGTTCCGGCAATCCTTCGGCCAGACGGAGCGCCGGCGGTGGGCATGCGCAACGTGGTGGATTTCGGCGGAGACGGTCAGGTCCGGCGCGTGCCGGCCAATCCCCGCACCGCCGCGGCGCTGCAGGCGGCCCAGGAGGCCAGGCCCTACGCCGAGTGCGATTGGAATGGCGTCGACGCCGCGCAAATGCTGGCATGGATGTTGGCTTGCCTGGAATGCGTGTATCACATCAACGGCGGCTCGCTTGGCGTGCTGGGATTGGTCGGTGACACGCTGTTGGACAAGGGCATGCGCATGGTGTGCGGCGTGCTCAAGGCGGCGGAACTTCAGGAGGCTGACGGATGAGCCTGCTGCGCCCCAGCCCGAGGTCGGAACTTCGACGCAAAAACGTCAAGCCGGTCGAATACGTTAGCGGCAACGGACCGCTGCGCGCGGTGCTGCGGCGCAACCACGCATATCTTTCGCTGTTCGCGCCTGCTGTGCGCAAGAAGATCCTGGCCAAGGCCGGCCGCCAAGCAGTACGAAACTGGCGGGCCATGTTTTTTGTCAAGCGCTTCAAAAAAGAAATTGTCAGCGGTCCGCCATGGAACTACCATTACGGCGGTAAACACCCGATGATTGGCCCCCATCGTGGTAACGAAAAGCTGCGCAACGTTATATATCGAGGAAAAATAAGGGTTGTTTACAAGGCCAAGGGCGATCGGTTCAGAATCGACGCATCGCTACCGTACGGCCACCCTGTCAAGCCGTACACGTCGCGGCCATGGCTGATTGTGCCGCCCAACGAGGTGCAATTTATTGCCGACGAACTGCAAAAGGGCATTGATGCCATTGCCGAGTTAGGAGGCGGTGCGCACATGGCAGTGACATCACGTAGCAACCGCTACCCGGCGCGAGTCAATGAGCGCCAGCGGCAGGCGCTGGGAATCCGTAAACGCCGGCGATCTACACGCCGCAGCGGATCGCGGAGGAGCGCCTGATGCCGGCGCGCAATGTCGTCAAGTTCGACGCCGACACGTCGGCGTTATCAGCCAAGCTGACCGCTGCGGACCGCAAGGCTCGCGGCCTGGGCCAGAGTTTTGCCGGCGGCGCTGGTGGCCTGGACCGGATGGCCGCCAGAATGGGCGAAATTGTGGGGTTTTCCGCCGTTGCCATGCAGACCTGGCAGCGCATAACCCAGTACATCAACGAGGCGCTGCAGCGTACCGAAACGCTGGACCAGGCGAGGTCGCGGTTTCTGAGCCTGGAGTTCGCCGGCGGTGCATCGGAAGCCGGCATGTGGCACCGGGTGATCCAGGGCCAGGCCCCAGGATTCCGCGGCGGCGAACAAGAAGCCTTGCAAGCAGCGTTTGCGCTGCAAAGCAACAGCCAGCTTTCCCGCGGCAATTTGCAAGCGGCCGGTTCGCTGTCGGCATCCGGCCAAGTGCAAAACATGGAGGAAGCGATCAACGCCGTTGCGTCGGCGTCGGTCGTCTTCAACGAAGACTTCACGGAAATGGCCAATGCCATTTTCTTTGCCGCACGCAAATCCCAAGTAGACTTCGGCCAATTCGCAAAGGCAATGGGCGAGGCCGGCGTCATGTTTCAACAGGTCGGCATGAGTTCAGAGGAAGCGCTGGCAACGCTGGCAACGCTGCGCGGCGAAGGAATCGAGAGGCTGCGGACAAAAGTCAACGCGCTTAACGGTGCGATTGTTCAAAAGGATTTACCTCGTCAGTTCGAAGACCTGGCAAACGCGCTCAACCAGATGTCGCCAAAAAAGCAGGTCGAAACCCTGACAAAGGAAGGGTTTATCGGCTACCAACTGGTACGCAAAGCGCGCGAGGGCGAGGGGTTTAGCCAGATCATGTCGGCCTTGGAGCGGGGCGACAGCGAAAAAGCTATTATTGCCGCAGTGCAACAGGCCCGGCAGGCTTATGGCGGCGTCGAACGTCAAGCGCAGCTGCGCAAATTTGAGGAGCAGGCGGCGATTGGCCAGGAAAAGGCGGTGCTTGAAAGCCGCGCGGGTGACATCACACTGGATTACGCGAAGTACGGCGCAGAGACGCAAGGCGCAGGGAACCAAGTGTCCTACGGCGTGGATCGGGCCATTGACGCCGCCACCCGCGATCCTGGTAGTTTCATACTGAGCGGTCTGGGGTTCGCGTTGGGCCTCGGCGTCACAAATCCGCATGCATCCCGCGAAATCGAGCCGCCGCCGGAGGAAAGATAAATGGCATGGGTCGCAAAGGTGCAGCCGATCGAGAGCGACGGCGGCGGTAGCAGATGGGTGCTCGAGGCCCGCGCATGGAGCATCCCCGAAGGCCCGGCGGTCGCAGGCTACATGCAGGTGCCGCAAGATTTGGTGACCGGCGGAGTGGCCGGCAAGCGGGTCCGTCATATTCGCGGGGCGGCGCATCAATTCCGCTTGGTGTTGCTGATCGCGCACGACACGTCCCAGGTGCAGATGGAAAGCTACTTGCTAGCCATGCAGGGATACCCGTGCAAGGTGTGGATAAAAGAGGAACCGGACGGGTCCTACATTGGATCGTTCACCGGTTTGCGGAAATTTTATTGCGATCGGGCGCGGATAATCAGCCGGGGCGGAGCCTGGCACGGATACGGCGGTTCCGCGACCTACACCACGACTGTGGAGCTGGTGTTGAGCTGGACCGGGGAATGAAATGACGGTCACTTTGCCCATTACACCGCGGTCCTGGCCTACGTTTCGCATTTTGGTGTCCCCGACTTGGACCACCACCTACGCGGATTGGATCGAGTTGCGCGAGGTGCAGGCCAACCGCCCTGGCTTCGAACTCGTCGACATCGCCCCGATGTGTCTGCCCGACGAGGGCCAAGCAACATTCAGGTTTCATTACGGGCGGCACAACGGGGGACAATACTGGTACCCACCCAGCATTGACGCGACCACCGGCGCAGTGACATGGACCGACCCGGCAACGGTGACCGGTGAGAGCGTCCGCGGCGAGGTCTGGAATCCAGATACCGGCACCGTAGACCTGCCCGATATGCGGGGCTGGTACTGCATCATCGAGCACGTGACGGTGGACGATACCGCCGCCGATGGATATGCCTATCAGATAGTTTTCTGGGGCAAGATTTCCCACCAGGTCGACAAAGGGCTTCCCGGTGCGTATGTGCCCCAGGGCGTGCTGACGTACGTGGTCAAGGATGGCCTGTGGGAAACGCGAGACTGGATCCTCGACCGGCACTGGATGACGCCAGATGATGGCACCACCAAGATCCCGTTAAACGCCGCGACCACCGGCCTGGAAGGCAACCCGGGGTACAACGCGCGGGGATCCGGGAGAATGCTCGGCAACCGCACCGGCGTGGCTCATACCGGACTGGGCTACGATGGGCACAAACATCCGGGCGCAGGCACCCTGTGGAACAATCAGCAGGTGCTCGAGCACGCGCTGGCGTCAGCCAGCAAGCCCGATGGGGTGCCGGCGTTTACGGTCTCCGGCCAGACCACTCTACTGTCGTCGGTGTATGCGGTGTGGGAGGTGTCGCGGAACATGAGCGTTCGCGAGCTGCTGGCCCGGGTCTGCGATCGACGCCGCGCCCTGGGCACCGTGCACGCGCGGCTGGTCCTCACCAGCGGTACCCTGTCGCCCCAGATATACATCGCACCGCAGCTGCTCGACGACGTGGAATACACGCCGCACGGGGCCGCCAGCGCGGTCACGCTGCCCGGCGCCGACACCGCCGGCACCACCTACTCCATGGACGTGATCGGCGATCACCGGCTCGGCCCCGACGCTGCCCAGGTATTCCAGGTCGGCGAGGTCGACTACTACGGAGCCCTCGAGACCTACGGCGAGCGCCTGACTGTCATGATCCCCTGGACGCTCAACGACAACGCTTTTGCTGAACTGTGGACCGAGAGCGAGGAGACTGAGGCGTCCGGTCTGAGCATGGCCGAGCTAGACGCCGACCCGGCCCAATTCGGCCACGTTTGGAGACTGATCGGAATACCGCGCGGATGGGAATACCAAGTCGGTGCCGGCTACACCGACGACGATGGCGGCGACGATTACCGCGGACGCTGCGACTATCGCATCGCCGACGATGGATCGATCACCGTCCCCCTGATCAGCGAGGATCCCGACACCAGCCCGCTGGTCGTCGAACTGGCAGACGAGTTGCCGATCTACTACGGCTACGATTACACAGGGTCCAAATCCGGCGGTGACTTCCCCCGCTGGGACGCCGGATCCCCCGAGGGCGACGAGGCCGCGATCCCGATCATGGCCTGGCGCCGAGTCCACGATGCCGACCTCGGGTCCGGTGAGGACCTGGACGACGAGCGGTGGATTGACGCGCTCGAGGAGGATGAGCTGCGCATCCAGACCGCCGGCGCCATGGGCCAGGCGCTCGACGTCCGAGATGCGGAGGATGGCTCCCGCTATTTGGCTGGCGACACCGCCGCCGCGATCAACTTCACCGTGGCTCTGCGCTCGCCGTACCGTCTGAGGTACTACGACACCGCCGATTATGTGGAGGACGGCGAAGAGCCCGACCGCATCAAGCGGATCCATGTGCCCGGCATGGAGCTGCACCTGGCGCACCCATACGCCATATGGGGGCTTGACACCGATGAGGCCAGCGACGGCGGCTATCAGGCCCGCCGGGGCGCTGGAGGCGGCAATACCGGCACCCCCGGCGAGCTACGCGATGACCGCGAGGCGCTGAGCCGGATCCACGCCCTCGGCAAGATGTGGTACCTGCGCAAGCGGCACACACTGCAGGTGCAGTGGCTCGATGGCTGCTTCGGCGACGATTGGCCCGGCCTCGGAGATCTGGTCGAGACCGTGTCCTACAACGGCCGCACCGTCGCCGTCGAGACCCCGGTCACCGCAATCATGTACGACCACACGGCCGGCACCACGCGCATCCAGACCACATGGGCCGACAGGGAGTGGAAATGAGCGGCCACACCATACCGTATCCTGGCCACCGAATCTATCACATGCCGCGACCGCGCCAGGCTTCGGACGCTTTAATCAAAACGTACGAAAGCATGGAAGACGCGCTAGGGTTTACCGGGACGGTAGATGGCTATTTTCCTCCGCAATACGCGAGCGGAGTGCTTTCCTATCCGACTTTGGGGACGATGTCTCCGATAGTGCCCACCGCGTTCGCCGATTGGGAAGACGGCACGTTCGGAGCCGTCAACACAAATTTTGCTGTCGATGCAACCGAAACAGGCAATACGCTGACCTGTTACGCTGTGATCGATAGGGGATCAGAACTGTGGAAGCGCAACGTGGCGACGCTTACCAAGGAATCGGAAGCCCCATCCGCAAATCCTAGTTATTACTGGCGCGGTTTTTTTGCAGACCTGGATTGGAAAATCTCTAACGCTGCCACGTCTGAGTCCATTGTGGCCATATCAGGTAGCTCGTTCTTGATTGCGGGCGACCACGTAAGCGACTATCCATCCGATATAGCGGCGGTAAACGGCAGCACAGGCAACGACGGTGAATACACCATCACCGGCAGGACCTATAATAGCGAGGAAGATCGCACTTACATAGCTGTCGCTGAAACCATACCGGACGCGACGGCAGACGGGACCCTAGATCAAACGACATATTTTTTATTTTCCGTTGACGAAATGGATTTGGCGGACTGGTCTGCATTTCAATTGGCGTGTTTGCGTGACGTGGATACTGGACAGTGGTACCGGTACGACACTGAGTTGAGTGGCGTCAAACCCTACGTGGACGGGTACCCGCTCGCCATAGACCCCAATAAGCCAGGACAAATATTGGCCGAGCCTATGACCGGCCAATATTACTCAAAGGGCAGATACACCGTCGAACCGGCCGCGCACCGGCAGCGCGCGGTCAAGATACGCTATTGTCACCATACGACCGGGGAAATATACGCAGGTGAAATAGCCCTACCCAACACGGGCTCCTCCCAAACGTCCTTAGGCGGACTGACATTGCAGGGGATCTATCACTCGGATCCAGAAGAAGATGATGAAATAGTCCTGCGTGCCGCCTGCGACGGTGTCAACTACTGGGAGCAAAGCTGGACGTCGTTTGACGTGCTTAGCTAATCGACAATGGAACAAAAAATCTGAAAGTGAAGTATGGTACGCAGATGGTATACCTGCCCCATCTGGTACCATGCCAGCGCACAGATCTCTACGCAAGACGCGTAAAACAAACGACATACATGCCAGCCGCAAGCTAGCAATGCGGCCCGAACCGCCCCGG
>CAYTJQ010000060.1:0-18865 GCA_964438205.1 uncultured Alteromonadaceae bacterium | reverse complement strand
GTAAACAGCGCCGTGGCGGTCTGCTCGTTCAGCCAACGCACGACGTTGACATCCGGTCCGCTGCGCATCGGTTCGGAAATCACATTGGTATCGAGAACAATCACGAGAAACCGTTACGAGAAATCGGCGGGTTCGATCGGCGCGGGGTTGCGTGGCACATCCGGAAAATCGATCGCGCGCGCGCGGGCAAAGGCGGTGATGACATCGCCAAGGCGCTCCGTCGGGCGGGTGGCCTCGTCCAGCAGGCGGCGCGCGGCGGCCTCGGCGCTCAAGCCATGCTCGGCGGCGTAGAGGCGGATGCGGCGATGCACGTCCTCGGGCAGGTTTCTTACGGTCATGGTGGGCATGGGCGAATTCTCCAAAGGTGCTGTCAACGTGGATATTAGACAGCAATGACAGCAAACTATCAATCTGACAGCAGAGTCAGGCCGGGGCCTTGCGTTTCGGGGCGGTTTTCGTGGCCCCGGCACGCTCGGCCTTGATGCGGGCGAGCAGGGCGGCGGCGGGTTCGTCTGCGGGGTCCTGGGGGACGAGCTGGCCGGAAAAGGCCTTTTTCAGGATGGCCTGGCGCAGGGCCTCGGCGCGGGCGAGGGCGGTGTCGATCTCGGCTTCGAGGGCGTCGGCGGCTTCGAGCCGGGCGTCGAGGATGCGGACGATTTCAATTTGTTCGGCTGGGGAGCAGACAGGGAAATGAAGTTCTTTCAGCTGGGTCGTGTTGATCCTCGGGCGCCCGACGCCATGGACAAGGTCTTCGAGCTGGTCGAATACCTGGGGGCTTTGTAGGTAGTAGGCGGCAAATTCAGCGACCACGTTCTCGCCCGCAAGAACCGCTGCAAAGCAGTCGGCCTTGTTGATTGCCACAGGAATGCTCTCCGGAACCATGCACGACCGAACGGCATCAGTGACGAAGGAAGAAACCATGATGGTTCCTGGGTACACCGAGTGCTTCTTGATCGTCTCGTACTTGTCTTCAGATATGAAGGAGCGCTTTTCCGCAAGGAACTCACCATAGCCGATATTCTCGAGGCGGATTACGCGGACACCTGTCTCGGTGTAGTCCCTGGTTTTTAGGTTGGATCCGAACGGGCCGTCAGAAACCGTCATGTTCAAGTTGCCGAAGCGTGTTGCCCCCCATTGATGCGGGAAGCTCGGACACATTCCTCCTGCGATATGCTGTGGCTTAATGTCTGCAAATCGCTTCGGCTTAGCGGGTTTCTTGCCTTTCTCGCCACCGGCGCGCCACTCAGCAAGGGCGTCTTGCCAATCTTCGAGGGCCGCTTTGTAGCGGGCGTCGCGTTCGTGCTGGATGCGGGCGAGGAGGGCTTCGGGGGCTTCCAGCTTGTCGGCGTTCTGCGCGCGCCAGTCGGCGGTGAGGCGACCTTCGAAGGCGGCTTTCAGCAGGGACTGGCGGTAGAGGCTGAGGTTGGTGCGCGCCGTTTGCAGGCTCTCGACCCCCTTGTCGATTTCGTCGAACAGCGCCTCGATTTTCTCCACTATGCGGCGTTGTTCGTTGGTAGGGGCGATAGGCAAGTCAAACGCCGCAAGGCGCGGCATCTCGATGCTGTGCACCGTCGTGCCGCCCTTGCGACACTTGTCGAGAATGCGTTGCTCGAAAGCTCGCATTCCCCAGGCGATATATTCTGAACTTATGCCATCCGGTAGAGCGAGTGCCTTGAGATCCTGATTGAGTGTGCTTTCGACGCCGGTGACCGCGATGGGCAGAGTGTGAGCCAGGATCCCCGAGCGGGTGACGATCAGGACCGACCCCGCAGGCACCAGCTTCGCTGCTGAGTTCTCGACCGCTTCTTCTGTAATGCCGTCAATGGTCGTGCGAATGATCTTCGTTTTCATGTCCTTGGGGGAAACCCATGGAATGGGACCGCTCCAGAACCTAGGGTCGGCTTTCGAGGGTGTACAGCCTCCAATCCATGTTCCGAAATCTGAAAACTTCGCCATAGCCCACGCTGCAGGCAAATCCATCAAGCCGACAACGCCTCATTCATCTCGGCCATCACCGCGTCCATGCGGTCCCCGAACAGTGCATACATCTGCCCCATGCCGCCTCGGGCGTCGAAGGGGGCCAGGTCCAGATCGTCGCGTTCGATGGTGAAGGAGGTGGCGAGGTGGTCGCGGATCATGCGCAGCCAGGCCATCTGCTCCTCGGTGAACTTCTCGCCGGCGCCCGAATGGCGGTGCAGGATCCAACGCTGAAAATTGCGCCGCACCCGCTCGGAGTGGCGGGTGAGGGTGGC
This sequence comes from uncultured Alteromonadaceae bacterium, assembly GCA_964438205.1. GTDB lineage: Bacteria > Pseudomonadota > Gammaproteobacteria > Pseudomonadales > Halieaceae > Pseudohaliea. The sequence continues at coordinate 16,613 of CAYTJQ010000060.1, read as the reverse complement.
ATCCAGCCCCGTGACCCGGCGGATCAGCGCCACCAGCGCGGTCAGGTCGCTGGCGGGGTTGCCGCCCTCGTAGGCATCGAGATGTGCATAGGCGCGCCAGACCGTGAGCGGGGCGAGGCGCGGGCGATCCTCGGTCAGCCGCGCCAGCACGTCCTTGATCATGGCGTAGGTGACCTCTGACCGGCGGGCGGGGGTGTTGAAGTAGATGGCCAGCGCCTCGATTTCGTCGCGGTGCTCGGCGAGATAAGCCTCGAACTCCTGCGCAATCTTCTGCGCGTTCTCCGCCACATCGCCCGCCCATTCGGCGCGCACGAGCTCGTCGAGATTGTCATGGTCGATGGTCTGCTCGCTGTCGCGGCGAATCGTGTCAATCAGGTTGATGAGCGGGCCGGTGAAGACGTTCGCGGCCTGCTTGATGCGTTCCTCGCGGGCGGCCTGCATGGCGGTGTCGTCGGGCTCCGGGTGGCCCCCGGCCCGGACGTCGGCCTCCACCTTGTCCGGGTCGATGGCGTCGAAGAGGTCGCGGACGATGGCGGTGAGTGCTTTGCCGGCCTCGGCCCGGATCTTCGCTTGATCCCCGGCGCCGAGCTTGTTGTCCAGCCGCGACAGGCGGGCGGCGAGCGAGCTGACCGTCTCCTCGGAGCGGTCGCCCAGCATCAGCCCCATGGCGAGGTCCTTGAAAGGGATCGACGGTTTGCTGTCGAGCGGCTGGCTGGCGGTCTTCAGCGATCTGGTGACGCCGACGGCATCGACGATCACGTAATGGGTCTTGGCCTGGGCAGAGGGGGAGACCTTTTTCAGGTCATCGGCTTTCAGGACCCGGGTGCCACGGCCCTTCATCTGTTCGAAGTAGTTCTTCGACTTCACGTCGCGCATGAACAGCAGGCATTCCAGCGGTTTCACGTCCGTGCCGGTGGCGATCATGTCCACGGTCACGGCGATGCGCGGGTAGTAGTCGTTGCGGAAGGCCGAGAGCGAGGACTTGGGGTTCTTTGCGCCGTTGGTGATCTTGCGGCAGAAGTCATTGCCCTCGCCGAACTCCTGGCGGACGGTCTGGATGATGTCGTCGGCATGGCTGTCGGTCTTGGCGAAAATCAAGGTTTTCGGCAGTTCCCTGCGGCCGAGGAAGATCTCCGGCCACTTGTCGCGGAAGGTGCGGATCACGGTGCGGATCTGATCGGGGTTGACGACGGAACGGTCGAGCTGGGTCGCCGCGTAGGCCTGTTCCTCGTCCTGCGTTTCCCAGCGGCGGGCCCGGGTTTCCCGTTCGCGCTTCTCGATCAGCTGCTCGGCCCTCAGCGTATCGCCGCCCTGCGTGATCTCGGTTTCGATCAGGTAGACCTCGTTGCCGACGTTGACCTTGTCGGCGACGGCTCTTTCATGCGTGTACTCGCTGACGACGTTCTTCTGGAAAAACCCGTAGGTGCGGCTGTCCGGCGTGGCCGTCAGGCCGATGAGGTAGGCATCGAAGTATTCGATGACCTGGCGCCACAGGTTGTAGATCGAACGGTGACACTCATCGATGACGACGACGTCGAAGTATTCCGGCGGCAGCCCGGCGCTGTAGACGACCGGGAGCGGTTCCCTGCGGCGCCAGGGCTGCTCGGCCGGGTTTTCGTCTTCGGCGCCTTCGTTCAACTCCTCGCCCTTGAGCGTGGCGTACATGCGCTGGATCGTGGCGATGACGACCTGGCTGTCGCCCGCGATGGCGGGGGAGGTGAGGCGCTGGACATTGTAGAGTTCGGTGAACTTGCGGTTGTCGTCGTTCGGGATGAAGGCCATGAACTCCTGTTCGGCCTGCTCGCCCAGGTTGCGGGTGTCGACGAGGAACAGGATGCGCCGCGCGCCGGCGTGCTTGAGCAGGCGGTAGACCTGCGTGATCGCCGTAAAGGTCTTGCCCGAGCCGGTGGCCATCTGCACGAGGGCGCGGGGCTTGTCCGCCTTGAGGGATGCTTCGAGGTTGGTGATCGCGGCGATTTGGCAGTCGCGCAGCCCCTGCGGGTTGAGCGCCGGCAGCGCCGCGATGCCAGCACGCAGGCTCTTTTGAGCCTGCGCCCAGGCTTTCAGGGTCTCGGGGCGGTGGAAGGTGAAAAGCTCGCGCGATCGCGGCTGCGGGTCGCGGCCGTTGGTGAAGCGGGTAACCTGGCCAGTGCTTTCGTAGACGAACGGGAGCGGTTCGGCGTTGGCAACCCATTTCAGCTTCGCGTTGGCGTAGCCCTGGGATTGCTCCTCGACCGACGTCAGGTGCCCGCCCCACGTATCGGGTTTGGCTTCGACCACAGCGACCGCCTGCCGGTCGACGAAGAGCACGTAGTCGGCAGGACCGATGTCCGTCTGGTACTCGCGGACGGCCACGCCTGGGCCGGCGTTGAAGTCGAGTGCGTCCTTGTCCTGCACCTGCCAGCCGGCCGCGTGCAGCCGTTTATCGATCTGGTCCCGGGCAAGCTGCTCCGGCGTCTGGTTGGCATCAGGTGGCACGGATAACGCCTGCATTCGCTGTATTTTCTTCAATCATGGCGTTCGAAGCGTGGGAACGCAATTGGCGAGTGCGTGGGTATTGCCGCGATGTTCAGCCCCGTAAAAAGCGTCGCTGCAGCAGTGTCTGCATGTCGCGCCGGCCGTCTGCTATCACCATGACGTAAACGTTACCGGTCATGACTCGGTAGATGCTGCGGTAGGGCCCCCAAAAGATCTCACGGTACTCGCGAAGCCCGATGGCCAGCAGTTCCTTTGGGTAGGCTCCTCGCTCAGGGTTGTCGCAGAGGGTCGAAAAAGCCCTGTCTATTTGCTCGAGAAGATAATCCGCCTTTTCCGGCGCATCGTGGGACGCAACGTAGTCGTACAACTCCTCCAGATCCCCTGACGCATCGTCGGTCAGAAATACCTGGAAGGTCATCAGCGATTTTTGCTGCGGCCTCGAAGCCGCTTGATCACATCGCCGGCGGGCTGGACGTTGCCGTGCTCAACCTGGCGGGAGCCGAGCGCGAGCATTTTCAGAAGGGCCATGGTCTCCTGCGTTTGCTCATAGCTTTCGATGCCCTGCAGCACGACCTTGGCTTCGCCGTTCTGAGTGATAACCAGCGGTTCGCCTTGCCCCGACAGGTTGCGCACGATTTCTGCGGCATGGGCCTTCAGGTAAGTGATCGGCTTGATTTGTTTCGATAGCTTCATAGCCACCCTCCTTTTCAGGACCAAATATAGTCCGAAAAAAGTCATGCGGCAATCAGTAGCGTTAGGCCGGGGCCCTCGGCGCGTCCGGGTATTACCCCGTTTGGAGCCGCCGCGCGCAGGCCGCGTGGCGGCTGCGCAGGGCATTGAGGTCCACCCCCTCCACCGCGTAGTCGCGCACCCGCCAGCGGCCGTCGACCATCACGTGCCGCGCCCGCCGGGCGCCGCTGGTGACCAGGGCGGTGACCAGGTCCCCGGCGCCGGAAAAGCGCAGGTCCTCGGCAGGGTCGAAGAGAGCGAGGTCCGCGACGGCGCCTTCCGCCAGCCGGCCCAGGGCCGGACGGTGGAGGAGCGCGGCGCCCCCCGCGGTGCCCCAGCGCAGGGCGTCTGCTGCCGCCACCGCCGCGCTGCCGTAGCGCAGCCGCTGCACGAGCAGCGCCTGGCGCACCTCCTCCATGAGGTTGGAGTGGTCGTTGGAGGCGGAGCCATCAACGCCCAGGCCCACGGGGCAGCCGGCGGCCTCGAGGTCGAGCACCGGGCAGAGACCGGAGCCGAGGAAGAGGTTGGAGGAGGGGCAGTGGCTCACGGCCACGCCCGCGGCGCCCAGGCGGGCGATCTCCTCCTCCGTGAAATGGATGCCGTGGGCCAGCCAGGTGCCGGGGCGCAGCCAGCCGGCCTCCTCGAGATGGTCCACCGGACGCTGGCCGTAGTGCTTCAGGCAGAAGGCGTTCTCGTCCTCGGTCTCGCCGAGGTGCGTGTGCAGCAGGGCGCCGCGCTCTGCCGCCAGCGCGGCGACGGCGGCCATGAGCTCGCCGGAGACGGAAAAGGGCGAGCAGGGCGCGAGCGCGACCTGGCACAGCGCGTCGGCCGCCGGGTCGTGGTAGCGCGCCAGCAGCCGCTCGCAGTCGGCGACGATGGCGTCCTCGTCCTGCACCACGCTGTCCGGGGGCAGACCGCCGCGGGAGGCGCCGAGGCTCATGGAGCCGCGGGTGAGCACGACCCGCGCGCCAAGTGCTGCCGCAGCCTCGACCTGCCGGTCGATGGCATCGCCGGTGCTGGCGGAGAACAGGTAGTGGTGGTCCACGGCCGTGGTGCACCCCGAGAGCAGCAGCTCGCAGAGCGCCAGCGTCGTGGAGACAGTGACGGCCTCGCCGTCGAGCCCGGCCCAGACCGGGTAGAGCGCCTGCAGCCAGGCGAAGAGCTCCTTTTCCTGCGCCGCGGGAAAGGCGCGGGTCAGGGTCTGGTAGAAGTGGTGGTGGCAGTTGATCAGCCCGGGCAGGAGCACCAGGCCGGCCGCGGACTCGCGCCGGGCCCCCGGCGTCCGCGCCGCAGCGCCCGTCGGAACCAGCTCGACGATGCGGTTGCCGCTGACGACGATGCCGCCACCGGCATCGGTGCCCGTGCCGGTCCAGCAGGCCGCCGGCTCGGCCAGCCAGAGTGCCTCGGGTTCATGTTCCTGCACGGTAAATCTCCGCAGAAAAGCGCCTACGTTAGCACGGCCGCGTTGCGTCGCGGCGGGCCAGGGGCCATTATCGGGCGCCGTGACGACCGCCGAGGAGAGCCCCCGTGAGTGATGACTTCGAGCGTTGGATCCGCGGCGCCCCGAAATGCGAACTGCACCTGCATATCGACGGCTCGCTGCAGCCCCGGCGCCTGCTGGCGCTCGCGGAAAAGAACGGCGTCGCGCTGCCCTACGCCAGCGAGGCCGACGTGGAGGCGGCCTGCGCCTTCACGGACCTGCAGAGTTTCCTCGACCTCTACTACCACGGCGCCTCCGTGCTGCGCACGGAAGAGGACTTCTACCACCTGATGGGCGACTACCTCGCCGTGTGCCGCAGCGAGCGCATCGTGCACGCGGAGATCATGGTCGAGCCGCAGACCTACGCGCCGCAGGGGGTGAGCCTCGACACGGTCATGGCCGGCTTCAGCGCCGCCATCGACGATGCGGGCCGGGGCTGGGGGCAGTCGGTGGCGCTGATTCTCAGCTTCCTGCGCCACCTGCCGGAGGCCGAGGCCCTGGCGCAGCTCGAGGCGGCCGAGCCCTGGCGCGCGCACTTCGCCGCCATCGGCCTTGCCAGCGCCGAGCGCGAACACCCCCCGGCGGATTTTGCCCGGCTCTATGCCGCCGCCCGGGAGCGCGGCTACCGGCTCACCGCCCACGCCGGTGAGGAGGGGCCGGCCGCCTTTGTCCGCGACGCCCTCGACGTCCTCGGGGTCGAACGCATCGACCACGGCGTGCGCGCGGTGGAGGACCCGGCCCTGGTCGAGCGCCTCGCCCGCGAGGGCATTCCGCTCACGGTCTGCCCGCTGTCCAACCTGCGGCTCTGTGTCTTCGACCGGCTCGCGGACCACACGCTGCCGCAGCTCCTGGCGGCGGGGGTGGCGGTGACCGTGAACTCCGACGACCCGGCCTATTTCGGCGGTTACCTCACGGAGAATTTCCTCGCCCTGCACCGCGAGCTGGGCCTCGATATTCCCACGGCCCGGCGCCTCCTCGAAAACGCCATCGATGCGAGCTTCCTGTCGTCACCGGCGCGCGCCCGGCTGCGCGAGGACCTGGCGGCCTACGACGAGGGTTGAGGGTCGTTCCTCAGGTCGAAGGCGTAGAGCAGGGTCCGCTGCCGGCGCGAGAAGTTGTCGTCGGCGACCAGCCAGAGGCGCAGACCGCCGTCGCCCCGGCGTGCCAGCGCGATCCCCTCGAAATTGTCCGTGCCGTGCCGCGGCGCTAGCCGCAGCACCCGGCGCGGCGCCCCCGCAGCGGGCCCGTCGGGGCCGAGGGGAAGCGCGAGCACCTCGATGTGGTTGCCGACGCCCGGCAGGTAGTCCCGGAGCACGGCGTAGAGCGTCGTGGCGGTGGCGTCGAGGCCCGTGAGCACCGGCCGGCCGCGGGGCGCGAGGCGCGCGCCGACGGCGGCGGTCCCGTCCGCCGCCAGCTGCGCCAGGGGCAGCCCGCCGTCGTTCGTCTCCAGCGCGAGGAGCAGCTCACCGCCGGGCGCCAGCGCCAGCCCCTCGGCGCCGTGATTTGCGGCCAGGGCGCGTGAAAGGCCGCTGACTGAACCGCCGAAGGCAGCGATCGTTGCCCCCCGGGCTGCGGCACCGCAGCGCGCCAGGTCGAAGGCGAGGACCCGGTGCCGGCGCTCGAAGCTGACCAGCGCGAGACCGCGGTAAAACGCCAGGCCTTCGGCGTCCCGGCCCGTCTTGTCGTCCGCCGCCTGCAACCGCATCGGCGCCAGCCGGGCGGCGGCGGGTGCGCCGTCGCTGAAATCGATCTCCACGAAGGCGCCGCGGTCGGTGACCGCCAGGAGCGTCCGGTCGCCGCGGGCAACCAGCCCGGACAGGCCGCCGAAGGCCGGGTCGGGGCTGGCCAGGTGCCAGCCGCCCGCGAAGGTGGCTCCGGGCAGGTCGTTGTCCGCGGCGATGTCCGCGAGGTCCACCGGGGTCGCCTCGAGCGCAATCGCCGGCAGCGGTGCGAAGGAGGTGCCGGGCGGGCAGGACGCGGCGCGCAGGTCGTCGGCGAAGGACTCGATGCGCAGGGCCGGGATGGCCGCGCCGGCGCCTGGTTCTGCCGGCGGTGCTTCCGCGGGCGGCCGGCAGCCCGCAGCCAAGACGAGCACACTGATCAGGGCCAGGCCCGCCCGCATGGACACCCTGTGGGAGGCGCGCCCTCGCGCCGACTGGGTTGGAGCAGGCTCCTGGCCTGTCGCGGCGAGGGCGCCGCTCCTGCAGTAAACCGGTCTGCTCATCGCCGGGCGAAGCGGGCCGCCAGCGGCTCCCGGTACTGGTCGATCAGCACGGCGACGATGATGACCGCACCGGTGATGATGCGCTTGCCGGGCTCCGAGACCCCGAGCTGGGCGAGGCCGGTCTGCATCACGGCGATGATCAGTACCCCGAGGAAGCTGTTGACCACGGAGCCGCGGCCGCCGGAGAGGCTGGTGCCGCCGATCACGACGGCGGCGATGGCCGAGAGCTCGAGGCCGATGCCGGCGTTCGGGTCGGCGCTCTGCAGGTAGCCGAGCTGGAACGCGCCGCCGAGGGCGGCGAGGAGACCGGCGATGGCAAAGACCAGGGCCTTCCAGCGCCCGATGTTGATGCCGGACAGGCGCGCCGCTTCCTCGTTGGTACCGATGGCGACGAGGTAGCGGCCGAACACGGTGCGCAGCAGCAGGAACTGGGCGACGGCGACAACCGCCAGGGCAAGCAGCAGCGCCGGGGACAGGCCCAGCCCCGGCAGCGGGTCGCCGATGGCGCCGACGGCGCCGCCGAGGTAGCGGGTCTGCGAGTCGGTGACGAGGTAGGCGCCGCCGCGGGCGATCTCGAGCATGCCCAGGGTCACCACGAAGGAGGGGATGCGCCAGTGCGCGCTGATGGCGCCGTTGGCGAGGCCGCAGGCCAGGCCCGCTGCCAGGCTGGCCAGCAGCGCCGCCGGCAGCGGCCAGCCGGCGTCCGCCATGAGCACGCCCATGAGCGCCGCGCAGAGCGCCATGACCGAGCCCACGGAGAGGTCGATACCCGCCACCAGCAGCACGTAGGTCATGCCGACGGCGATCACGGTCAGGGTCGGGATCTGGTTGGCGAGGGTGCGGAAGGTCACCGCGGAGAAGAAGTAGTCGCTCTGCAGGCTGAACAGCAGCACCAGCAGCCCGAGCACGGCGACCAGGCCGAGGGAGTTCCAGGGCAGGCGGAGCTCAGGGCGTCGCGGCACGGGGTTCCTCCTCTCGCCTGTGGTCCTGGCTGTGGTAGCGGAAACAGGCGGCGAGCAGCGCCTCCTCGGTGACCGTCGCCGCGTCGAACTCGCCGGCAAGGCGCCCCCGGGAGAGGGCGAGGATGCGGTCGCTCACCGCGAAGAGTTCGTCGTTTTCACTGGAGACCACCACGACGCCGCGGCCGGCGTCCGCCGCATCGCGGATCAGCCTGTGGATGCGCGCCTTGGCGCTGGCGTCGACGCCGCGCCCCGGCTCGTCGAAGAGCAGCACGGGAAAGTCCCGGGCCAGCCAGCGGGCGATGAGCACCTTCTGCTGGTTGCCGCCGGAGAGCTCCCGCACCGGCTGGCCGGTGCCGGCGCAGCGCACGGCCAGGGCCTCGCAGTAGCGCGCCGCCAGGGCCGACTCCGCGGCGCTGTCGATCAGTCCCCCGGGCCCCCGGAGCGTTCCATAGCTCGCCAGGCTGATGTTGCGGTCGATACCCAGCGGCAGCAGCAGGCCCTGGTCCCGCCGGTCCTCCACCACGAGGCCGATGCCGGCGGCCATCGCGTCCGCCGGCCGGCGGAAGCGGTGCGCGGTCGCGAAGCCGTCCGCGGCGAGGCGCAGCGCCCCGCGGTCGGCCGGGTCCGCGCCGAAGAGCGCGCGCAGCAGTTCCGTGCGCCCGGCGCCGATGAGGCCGGCGATGCCCAGCACCTCGCCCGCGTGGAGCGTGAAGTCGATGTCCTCGAAGAGCCCATCGCGTCCCAGGCCCTCGACGGTCATCAACGCTTCGCCCGCCGGACCGGCGGCGCCGCGCGCCGGCCGCTCCAGCGGCGCGCCGGCCATGAGCTCCACGATGCGGTCGCTGTCGAGCTCCGCCGCCGCCGCCGTGGCCACCAGCTCGCCGTCGCGGAGGACGGAGACGCGGTCGGCGATCTGGCAGATCTCGTCCATGCGGTGGGAGATGTAGATGATCCCCGCGCCGGCCTCGCGCAGGCGCCGGAGCTCGCCGAAGAGCTGGTGGATCTGCGGGTCCGTGAGCGCGGCCGTGGGTTCGTCCAGGATCAGCAGGCGGGGCTCGTCGGCGAGGGCCCGGGCGATCTCCAGCAGCTGCCGCTGGCCGACCCCGAGCCGGGCCACCGGCAGGGACGGGTCCAGCTGCCCGAGGCCGACGCGCTCAAGCGCCGCCTCCGCCCGCGCCGCCAGCCGGCGCCGCGAGAGCAGGCCCAGGCGGTTGCCGAGACGCTGGAAACTGAGGTTCTCGGCGATGCTGAGGGTCGGGAAGAGGTTCAGCTCCTGCATGACCATGCGCACGCCGGCGGCCTCCGCCTCGCGCAGGGAGCGCGGCCGGTAGGGGCGGCCGGCCAGGGTCAGCTCGCCGCGGTCGGCGGCGAGGAGCCCGGTGACGATGTTGCAGAGCGTACTCTTGCCCGCGCCGTTGCTGCCCATGAGGGCGTGGATCTCCCCGGGCCGCACCGTGAAATCCACGCCGCGCAGCACCGGGGCGGCAAAGGCCTTGTGCAGGCCGCTGATCGAGAGCAGGGCGTCCATGCCGCGGGGCTCAGAGATCCTGCGCGGTGACCACATCCACGGGGGTCCTGCGGTCCTCCGGCGCGGCGCCGGTCTCGAGGACCTGCAGGGCGTACTCGATGCCGAAGACGGCGAGCTGGTCGCCGTACTGCTCGGCGGTCGCGAGCATGTCGCCCCCGGCGATGAGGTCGCGGGCGGCGGAGATGTTGTCGAAGCCGACGACCGCGACTTCATCGCGGCGCCCCGCCTGGCGTACGGCGGCCACCGCGCCGAGGGCCATGCTGTCGTTGGCGCAGAGCAGGGCATCGAGGCCCGGGTTCTCGTTGAGGATGGCGGCGGCGACCGTGGCGGCCCTGGCCTGCTCCCAGTCCGCGGCCTGCTCCGTGACCACCGTCATACCGGCCTCGGCCATGGCGTCGCGGAAGCCCGCGGCCCGCTCCCGGGCGTTGAAGGCGCTGGGAATGCCGCCGATGATCGCCACCTCGGCCCCCGGCTCGAGCGTCCCGGCGAGGGCGAGGCCCACGCGGTAGGCGCCCTCGCGGTTGTCCGGGCCCACGAAGGGGATGCGCAGGTCCATGCTGGCGAGGGCCTCCGCGTCGAGGCGGTTGTCGATGTTGACGACCACGATGCCCTGGTCGACCGCACGCTTCGCCACCGGCAGCAGGCCTTTCGAATCCGCCGGGGCGATGACGATCACGTCCACCTGCGACGCCATCATCTGTTCGACCAGCGACACCTGCTGGGCGAGGTCGCTCTCGTTCTTGATGCCGTTGACGATCAGCTCGTAGCGGTCCGCGTGCTCGGCCTGGTGTGCCCGGGCGCCCGCCGCCATGTTGATGAAGAACTCGTTGGCCAGGGACTTCATCACGAGGGCAACACGGGGCTTGCGCGGGGTATCGGAGACCGGCTCGCTGTCGCCGCCGCAGGCGATGAGCAGGGCCGCGGTCAGGCAGGCAGCGCCGGCGGCGCGCAGGCGGCGGGGCAGGGTCATGGGCTTCTCCCGGCTGGTTGACGGTCTGTCGTTGCGGAGCGGTGAGTAAAGCAAGTTCCCCCCGCCGGCGCAATCGACGGTGGGCGGCGCTCTGCTATCCTTGCGCCCCTTCTCCATTCATGTGTGCCGAGGCCAGCCCATGTCGTCCGCGCCCGAGGGGGCAACCACTATTCCACGGTCCCGCGCCCTGGCGGCCACGGCGCTGCTCGTTGCCTGCACGCTGCTGGGCCTCGCGGGTACGGACCTGGTGCTGCCGGCCGTGCCCGCGCTGCCGGCGGCCCTCGGCGGCAACGCCGCCCAGGCGCAACTCGTGCTGGCAACCTTTGCCGCGGGCACCGGGATCGGCCTCGTGCTGTTCGGGGAGATCGGCGCCCGTCACGACAACCGCCGGATCCTCGTGCTCGCCTTGTCGCTCTACGGTGCCACTTCCCTTGCCGCGGCCGCGGCGCCGACGCTGCCCGTGCTGGTGCTGCTGCGCTTCCTGCAGGGGGTGGCCGCCGCCTGCGCGGCGGTGGTGGCACCGGGCATGGTGCGCGCCCTGTTCAGCCCCCGCGGCGCCATGCGCGCCATCGGATTGATCGGCAGCGTCGAGTCCCTGGCACCGGCCATCGCGCCGATCATCGGCGTATGGCTGCTGCACCGGGGCGGCTGGCAGGCCTCCTTCCTGGTGACCGGCGTGCTCGCCCTGGCCCTGGCCGCGCTCGTGGCCATTGCCGGTCGCATCCTGCCGCCGGTGGCGGCACGGCGCAGCGGGCACAGCTACATCGTGCTCCTGACCAACCCGGTGTTCCATCGCTACGCGCTCAGCCAGGGCCTTGCCCTCGGCAGCCTGCTGGTCTTCGTCTTCGGCATGCCGGTGGTGATCACGGCGACGCTCGGCGGCACCCTCGGCGATTTCATCACCATGCAGGTCTGCGGCATTACCACCTTCATCATCGCCGCCAACCTGGCGAGCCGCGTGGTCGCGCGCTTCGGTGCCGAGCGCGTCATTCTCGGCGGCAGCCTCCTCTCCCTCGCCGGCCTGGCCGCGCTCTTCGCCTACGGCCTCGCCGGCGGCCGGGACATGGCGGTGATCATCGGGCTCTTCCTGCCCTTCAACATGGGTTTCGGCCTGCGCGGGCCGCCGGGCTTCTACTGTGCCCTGCAGGCGTCGCACGGCGACGATGCCCGGGCCTCCGCGCTGGTGTTGCTGTTTGTCATGGCGGCGACGGCCGGGGGCACGGCGCTGGCCGCGCCGCTGGTGACCGACGGGCTCGCCGCGCTTGCCGCTGTCGCCCTGGGTCTCGGCGTTGCCGGGATCGCCTGCCTCGCCCTGCTGCCGCGCCTGGCCGGCGCGGGGACGGCCGCCGCGGGTACGGAGGCCGGGGAGGGCGGCGGCGCCTGAACGCCTGCCGCGCTGGCAAGTAATTTGCTACCGTTTAGCGGAGAGCTAGCAGCGAGGCGGCGCGAGGACAGTGCAGCTGACGGTCAACGGAGAAACCCACGACGCGACGGGCAGTGCCCCCGCGCAGACGCTGCTGCGTTTCCTGCGCACCCGCGCCGGCCTCTGCGGCACCAAGGAGGGCTGCGCTTCCGGCGACTGCGGAGCCTGCACGGTGCTGGTCGCCCGCCCCGGCGAGGCGCCGCGCAGCGTGAACAGCTGCATCACGCTGCTCGGCAGCGTCGCCGGGGAGCACGTGATCACCGTGGAGGGCCTGGCCGGCAGCGAGGGGCCCGGCCGTCACCCGGTGCAGGCGGCCATGGTCGACGGCCACGGTTCCCAGTGCGGTTTCTGCACGCCGGGTTTCGTCATGTCCCTCGCCGGGCTCTACGCCGAAGGCGGCCGCGGCGACGACGCCATCCGCGAGGCCATTGCCGGCAACCTCTGCCGTTGCACCGGTTACCGGCCGATCCTCGAGGCGGGCCGGCGCATGTACGACTATCCGCCGGCGCCGGTGCTGCCCGAAAGCGGTGCGCAAGCCGCGGAGGCGAACCACGCTGAGGCACTGCCCGCCGGCTATCACCGCCCTCACGATGAAGCCGCGCTGCAGGCCACCCTGCGCGCGCACCCCGGCGCCTGGCTCGTTGCCGGCGGTACCGATGCGGTGCTTGCAATCACCCAGCAGTACGCGGCGCCGGACCCGGTGGTCGATGTGTCCGCCGTGGCCGAGCTCTGCACCATGGCGGAGACGGGTGACGCATTGCGCATCGGCGCTGCCGTGCCCTACAGCGTGCTGGAGCACCGTTTCGCGGCGCTGTCACCGCCGCTCGTGGCCATGCTCGAACGCCTCGGTTCCCGGCAGATCCGCAACCGCGGCACCCTCGGCGGCAACCTCGCCAATGGCTCGCCGATCGCCGACATGCCGCCCGTGCTGCTGGCCTGGGATGCCACCGTGGAAATCGCCGGCGCGGACGGCCGTCGTCGCGAGGTGCCGGTGGAGGATTTCCACCGCGGCTACCGCGACACGGTGCTGGAAGCCGGCGAGTACGTGGCCGCGGTGCGCCTTCCCCGCGCGTCGCTGGCGCGGCCGCACCGCATTTTCAAGCTCAGCAAGCGCTTCGAGGACGACATTTCCACGGTGCTCCTCGCCCTGTCCCTGGAACTCACCGGCGACCGCGTGGGCGAGGCCCGGGTCGCCTACGGCGGCATGGCCGCGACGCCGCTGCGCGCGACAGCCGTCGAGGGCGTGCTCACCGCATCAACGCTCGATGACCGCACTATCGAGCGGGCCTGCAGTGCGGCCGCAGAGGCCTTTACGCCCATCGACGATGTGCGGGCCAGCGCCGCCTATCGCCGCGCCATGGCGGCGGCGCTGCTGCGCCGGGCGCTCCTGGAACTCCGGGACGGTCGCGATCTCGGCATCGACGCAGTGGCAGCGCTGCATGCGTAAGCTCTCGCCGCAAGCCCCCCCCGCCCCCGTACCCGCCGGCACGGCGGATCCCGTCGGCCGGGGGCTGCCGCAGGACTCGGCCTGGCGCCATGTCGCAGGCAGCGCCCTCTACGTCGACGATATGCCGACCTACCCGAACCAGCTGCACGTCGCCACGGGCCGTGCATCCGTGGCCCGCGGCCGGCTGACGCACCTCGACCTGTCCCGGGTACGCGAGGCGCCGGGCGTGGTCGACGTGATCAGCGCCGCTGATATCCCCGGCAACGGCGACATCGCCCCGGTCTTCGACGGCGACCCGCTGCTTGCCGACGGCGAGGTGCTCTACCTCGGCCAGCCGGTCTTTGCCGTGGCGGCGACCAGCTTCGAGGCGGCGCAGCAGGCGGTGGCCCTCGCCGACATCGAGTGCGAGCCCCTGGAAGCCATCGTCGACCTCGCCGCGGCCGTCGAGCGCGCGTACTACGTGCTGCCGCCCCACGAGTTCTGCCTGCGCGAGCCGGAGGCGGCGCTGCTCGCGGCGCCGCTGACCCTGGACGGCGAGCTGCGCATGGCGGGCCAGGAGCACTTCTATCTCGAGGGGCAGGTCGCCACCGCCGAGCCCACGGAGGAGGGCGGGGTACACGTGTACAGCTCCAGCCAGCACCCGAGCGAGGTGCAGAAGCTGGTGGCCGGCGTTCTCGGCCTGCCAATTCATGCCGTGCAGGCGGAGGTGCGGCGCATGGGCGGCGGCTTCGGCGGCAAGGAGTCCCAGGCGGCGATGCCGGCGTGCCTCGCCGCGCTCTTCGCCGTGCGCACCCGCCGCCCGGTACGGCACCGCCTGCCGCGGCGCGACGACATGGTACAGACGGGCAAGCGTCATCCGTTCTGGAACCGCTACCGCGCGGGCTTCGACGAGCGGGGGCGGCTGCAGGGCGTCAGCATGGTGCTCGCCGGCGACTGCGGCTGCTCGGCGGACCTCTCCCAGGGGATCGTCGACCGGGCCATGTTCCACGCGGACAACGCCTACAACCTGCAGGCCGCGCGTATCCGCGGGCTCTACTGCCGCACTGACAAGGTTTCCAACACCGCTTTTCGCGGCTTCGGCGGCCCGCAGGGCCTGATCACCGCCGAGGCCATGCTCGACGACATCGCGCGGCGCGTCGGCCGCGATCCGCTGGACGTGCGCCTCGACAACCTCTACGCCGAGGGCGACGTGACGCCCTATGGGCAGCCCATCGAGGAGTCGGTGCTGCCGGACCTCATGAGTCAGCTCGCCGATGACTGCGCTTACCGGGCGCGGCGCGAGGCCATCAAGCGCTTCAACGCCACGCAGGAGGACGTGCGCCGGGGCCTGGCGCTGACGCCGGTCAAGTTCGGTATCTCCTTCACCGCGAAACACCTGAACCAGGCCGGCGCCCTGGTGCACATCTACACCGACGGCAGCATCCACCTGAACCACGGCGGCACGGAGATGGGCCAGGGTCTGCACACGAAGGTGGCCCAGGTGGTCGCCCGGGCCCTCGGCGTGCGCTACGAGCGCGTTCTCGTCAGCGCCACGCGGACCGACAAGGTCCCGAACACGTCGCCGACGGCGGCGTCTTCCGGCGCGGACATGAATGGCATGGCGGCCCTCGATGCCTGCAACCGCATCAAGCGCGGGCTCGTGGCTTTCGCCGCCGAGCACTTCGGCTGCGATGCCGGCGCCGTCGAGTTCGCCGACGACCGGGTGCGCGCCGGCGGCGAGAGCCTGCCCTTCGAGGACTTCATCAAGCAGGCCTACCTCGCGCGCGTGTCCCTGAGCGCCAACGGCTTCTACCGCACGCCGGCGATCGACTTCGACCGCGACGCGGCCTGGGGTCGGCCCTTCTACTATTTTGCCAACGGTGCCGCCTGCAGCCAGGTGCGCGTCAGCGCGCTCACGGGGGAGTACCGCGTGGAGCGGGTCGATATCCTGCACGACGTCGGTGACTCCCTGAACCCGGCCATCGACCTCGGCCAGATCGAGGGTGGCTTCGTGCAGGGCCTGGGCTGGCTGACCACCGAGGAACTGGCCTGGGACGGGAGCGGCCGCCTGCTCTCGGACAGCCCGGCCAACTACAAGATCCCGACCGCCTTCGACCTGCCGGCGGCGCTCAACGTGCGCCTCTTCGACCGCGCCAACCACGCCGGGACCATCTACCGTTCAAAAGCCGTGGGCGAGCCGCCGCTGATGCTCGCCGTCTCGACCTGGTGCGCGCTCCGCGACGCCTGCGCGAGCTTCTGCGACTACCGCTTCAACCCGCGCCTCGATCCGCCGGCGACGCCGGAACGCGTCTACTGGGCCATCGAGGAAGCGCGCGCCGGGAGCGGTACCTGATGGCCCTGCACGGCGGCAGCTGGGCCGCGGCGGCGGTGGAGCGGGAGCGCCGCGGCGAGGCCTACGTGCTGGCGAC
This sequence comes from uncultured Alteromonadaceae bacterium, assembly GCA_964438205.1. GTDB lineage: Bacteria > Pseudomonadota > Gammaproteobacteria > Pseudomonadales > Halieaceae > Pseudohaliea. Next base: position 964 of record CAYTJQ010000060.1, on the reverse strand, counting down.
GGTGCTCAGTACCGCCGGGTCCACGCCGCGGGAAGCCGGCGCCAAGATGGTCATTACCGGCGAGGACAGCTGGGCCAGCATCGGCGGCGGGCAGCTCGAGTTCCTGGTGATCCAGCGCGCCCGGGCACTGCTTGCCGAGGGCGAAACGCAGCAGCAGGTCACCGGTATCCCTCTCGGCGCCGAGGCCCGGCAGTGCTGCGGCGGCAGCGTCAGCGTGCTGTTTGAAGTCATTCGCCCCGGTGTGGGCGACGTGGTGGTGTTCGGGGCCGGGCACGTGGCGCGGGCGCTGGTGCCCCTGCTCGCCGAGCTCGCCTTCCGGGTGCGCTGGATCGACAACCGCGCCGAGCTGCTGGCTTCGCCCCCGCCGGCGGTGCAGGTGGAACACCGGGCCGATCCGCTGGCGGCGCTGCCGACGCTGCCGGACGGGGCGGAGATCCTGGTGCTCACCCACGATCATGACCTCGACTACCGCCTGGTCCGCGCGCTGCTCGCCGACTACCGCTGGCGCAACGTGGGCCTCATCGGCTCGCGGACGAAAGCGGAGCGCTTCCGCACGCGCCTGGCCCGCGACGGGCTTCCGGCCGCCCTCATTGACCGTCTCGAGTGCCCCGTGGGGCTGGCGACGGTGCCCGGCAAGCGGCCCATGGCGGTCGCCATCGCCATTGCCGCCGGTCTGCTGCAGCGCCAGGGCGGCGACAGCGAGGGGCCGAGCGGCGATGCGCTGGACTGGCGGCAGCTGCGCCGGCTGCTGGAGCACGCAACGGAATGATGACCCTCGATGACTTCAACGCGGCGCCGGCGGAAGACGCGCGCCGCCTGCTCTTTCACGCCTGCCACTGCACGCCCTGGGTCGAGGCCATGCTCGCGGAGCGGCCCTTCGCCGACGGGACGGCGCTCCTCGCGGCGGCGGCCCGGCACTGGCAGCGCATGGACGAGGCGGCACTGCTCGAGGCCTTTTCCGGCC
>CAYTJQ010000059.1:0-18981 GCA_964438205.1 uncultured Alteromonadaceae bacterium | reverse complement strand
AGCTGATGTGCTGCAAGCTAGTGTTGCACCGATCAGTTGAAACCGCCGGACGGCCCGCGTCGAGCGCACAGGGATGTGCTTGTAGCGTGTCCCGGCCGGGTGCTCGTGCGGCGGCCCGCATTAGCGGCACCCCGGAGCGCAAGAACAGCCCACTCGGCAGTCCCGTGCTAATGACACCGCATGAAATCTGCGGTTTTGCCGGACAGGGCATCCGCCTATACTGGCGGGTTTCCGCCTCCCGATCCGGAACCCCCATGGACACGATCCAGGTACGCGGCGCGCGCACCCACAACCTGAAGAACATCGACCTCGACATCCCCCGGGACAAGCTGGTGGTCATCACCGGCCTGTCCGGCTCCGGGAAATCCTCCCTCGCCTTCGACACGTTGTATGCCGAGGGCCAGCGCCGCTACGTCGAGTCCCTGTCCACCTACGCGCGGCAATTCCTGTCCATGATGGAAAAGCCCGACATGGACCACATCGAGGGGCTGTCGCCGGCGATCTCCATCGAACAGAAATCCACGTCTCACAACCCCCGCTCCACCGTCGGTACCATCACCGAGATCTACGACTACCTGCGGTTGCTGTTCGCGCGCATCGGCGAACCGCGCTGCCCCACGCACGGGGCCAGCCTGCAGGCACAGACCGTGAGCCAGATGGTCGACAGCGTGCTGGCCATGCCCGAAGGGCGGCGGCTCATGCTGCTGGCGCCGGTCGTGCAGGACCGGAAGGGCGAGCACCTGCAGGTCTTTGAAGAATTGCGTGCGGCGGGCTTCGTCCGCGCGCGGGTGAACGGGCGGGTCGTCGACCTCGATGACGTGCCGGCGCTGGCAAAGAATCGCAAGCACCGCATCGAGGTCGTCGTGGACCGCTTCAAGGTGCGACCGGACCTCGCACTGCGCCTCGCCGAGTCCTTCGAGACCGCGCTCGGGCTCACGGACGGGATCGCCGCCGTCAGCGACATGGACGGCGAGGTGGCGGACGTCGTCTTCTCGGCGCGCTTCGCCTGCCCCGAGTGCGGGCACAGCATCAACGAGCTGGAGCCGCGGCTGTTCTCCTTCAACAACCCCGCCGGCGCCTGCCCCGAGTGCGACGGCCTGGGCGTCAAGCAGTACTTCGACCCGGCGCGGGTGATCCTGCACCCGGAGGCGAGCCTCGCCGAGGGCGCGATCCGTGGCTGGGACCGGCGCAACGTGTACTACTTCCACCTGCTCACGTCCCTTGCCGACCACTACGGGTTCGACATCGACACGCCCTTCGAAAAGCTGGGCAAGAAGCACCGGGACATCATCCTGCACGGCAGCGGCGATGAGGAAATCGCCTTCGCCTACATCAATGACCGCGGCACCGTGTTCAAGCGCACCCATCCCTTCGAGGGCATCCTGCCGAACATGGAGCGGCGCTACCGGGACACCGAGTCCCAGTCCGTGCGCGAGGACCTGGCCCGCTTCCTGTCCACGGCGCCCTGTCCCGGCTGTCACGGTACCCGGCTGTGCGAGGATGCGCGGCACGTGTTCGTGGACGAGCGCACGCTGCCGAGCATCACGGGGATGCCGGTGGGCGAGGCCGCGGCCTACTTCGACCAGCTGGAGCTCAGCGGCCGCAACGCCGCCATCGCCGAGAAGATCTTCAAGGAGATCCGCGCGCGCTACCAGTTCCTGGTGGACGTCGGCCTCAACTATCTCACCCTCGATCGCAGCGCCGAGACACTCTCCGGCGGCGAAGCACAGCGCATCCGCCTCGCGTCGCAGATCGGCGCCGGGCTCGTCGGCGTCATGTACATCCTCGACGAGCCCTCCATCGGCCTGCACCAGCGCGACAACGAGCGCCTGCTGAACACGCTCCGGCACCTGCGCGACCTGGGCAACACGGTGCTGGTGGTGGAGCACGACGAGGACGCCATCCGCAGCGCCGATCACATCATCGACATCGGCCCCGGTGCCGGCGTCCACGGCGGGCGCATCGTGGCGGAAGGACCGCTGGACGCCATTGTCGGCCACAGCGACTCGCTCACCGGTGCCTACCTGTCGGGCGAACGACGCATCGAGGTGCCGGCCCGGCGCAACCGGCCGGACCCCGCGCGGCAGTTGATCGTGCGCGGTGCACGCGGCAACAACCTCCGGGCTATCACGCTGGAACTGCCGGTGGGGTTGCTCACCTGCGTGACCGGCGTCTCCGGCTCCGGCAAGTCCACACTCGTCAACGGCACCCTCTACCCGCTGGCGGCCACGGCACTCAACGGCGCCACCAGCCTGACGGCGGCGCCCCACGACAGCATCGAGGGCCTCGAGCACATCGACAAGTGCATCGACATCGACCAGAGCCCCATCGGCCGCACGCCGCGCTCCAACCCGGCCACCTACACGGGGATCTTCACGCCGGTGCGCGAACTCTTCGCCGGGACCCAGGAGGCGCGATCCCGCGGCTACAAGCCGGGGCGTTTCAGCTTCAACGTGAAGGGCGGCCGCTGCGAGGCCTGCCAGGGCGACGGCGTCACCAAGGTGGAAATGCACTTCCTGCCGGACATCTACGTACCCTGCGACGTGTGCAAGGGCAAGCGCTACAACCGGGAGACCCTGGACATCCGCTACAAGGGCAGGAACATTCACGAGGTGCTGGAGATGACCGTGGAAGACGCCCTCGAGTTCTTCGAACCGGTACCGGCCATCGCGCGCAAGCTGCAGACGCTCATGGACGTCGGCCTGTCCTATCTACGCCTCGGCCAGGCCGCCACCACCCTATCCGGCGGTGAGGCGCAGCGGGTAAAGCTGTCGCGGGAACTGTCCAAGCGCGACACGGGCCGGACGCTCTACATCCTCGACGAGCCGACCACGGGCCTGCACTTCGAGGACATCCGCCAGCTCCTGGCCGTGCTGCACCGGCTGCGCGACCACGGCAACACGGTGGTGATCATCGAGCACAATCTCGACGTCATCAAGACCGCCGACTGGCTCGTCGACCTGGGCCCCGAAGGCGGTAGCGGCGGCGGCGAGATCATCGCCACCGGCACCCCCGAGGAGGTCGCAGCCCATGCCGCCTCGCACACGGGGCGGTTCCTGGGGCCGATGCTCGGCATCAAGGCGGCGAAGGCACCGGCAAAAGGAGCCGCGAAGGGCGCGGCGAACAGGAAAACGCCGGCAAAGAAGCGGGCCCGGAAGAAAGTCGCCTAGGGGCGCGGCGTCCGGGAACCCGGCCCCGGAACGCGTCACCTAGGGCAGGCCGGCGTGGCCTGCCGCGACGCGGCAGCGCTCGATGCGGCCGCTGCGGCTCTGGCGCGCCACGGCGGCACTCGAATCCCTCGCGGTAACCAGGTAAAGGTCGCGACCATCATCGCCGCCAAGCATGCAGGCGTAGCAGTTCTGGCTGGTCTCGACCCGGTCACGCACCGTGCCGCCCTCGGCGACACGCAGGCACTCCGGCGCCAGGGCGTTGGCAACCCAGATGCAGCCTTCTGCATCGAGGCAGATGCCGTCCGGCGCCACGCCCTCGAGGCCCGCCCAGACGCGGCGGTTGGACAGCGTGCCGTCGGCGGCGAGATCGAAGGCGCTGAGGCGAAGGCCCAGGGACTCGGCGACCACCAGCGTGCCGCCGTCCGGTGTGATCACCATGCCGTTGGGGAAGCTGAGATCCGTGGCCGCAACGCCCACATGACCATCCGGCGCGACGGTCACGAGGTTCGTCCCGGGATGGTCGGCGAGCACCGCCTCCGGGCCCCGCTCGGCCATGGCCGCGTCGAGATCGAAGCCGAAGTTGCCGACGAACGCGCGGCCATCGGCGGCCACAACCATATCGTTGGCGAGATGCCGGGAGTACTGAGCGAGGCTGGCATAATCGGCGAGGCCCTCGGGCCCATGGCGGAAGAGCCGGTGGTCCTCCATGTCGACGATCAGCAGGGAGCCATCGGGGAGCCAGCCCAGCCCGGAGGGCTGGCACTGCAGCTGCAGCTCCGTGCGCAGGTCACCCTCGGGCCCGAGGGAGCGCACGGCGCGCTCGTAGAAGTCGCTGAACCAGAGCCGGCCCTCGTGCCAGCGCGGCCCCTCGCCGAAATAGAGTCCTTCCGCGACGATCTCAGCCTTGGCCATGTGCCGCTCTCCTTGCGTGGGAAAGCTGCAGCTTGGCAACGAACCCGGACGCTGGCAAGCCATAAAAAAGCCGGGCTCAGCCCGGCTCTTCGTCGCGCGTCTGACGGGGAGCGTCAGTCCTCGTCGTCCTCGAAGCGCTCCACCTGCGGGCGGTCGACCAGCTCGACGTAGGCCATGGGCGCCTTGTCACCGGCGCGGTAGCCGCACTTGAGAATGCGGATGTAGCCGCCGGGGCGGCCCTGGTACCGGGGGCCCAGCTCCGCGAAGAGCTTGCCCACGGCCGCCTTGTCGCGCAGGCGGTTGAAGGCGAGGCGCCGGTTGGCGACGCTGTCCTGCTTGGCCAGCGTGATCAGGGGCTCGGCGTAGCCGCGGAGTTCCTTGGCCTTGGGCAGGGTGGTCTTGATCAGCTCGTGCTCGACCAGGGAGGTCGTCATGTTGCGGAACATGGCCTTCCGGTGCGAGCTGTTGCGGTTGAGCTGACGTCCGCTATGACGGTGTCGCATGGTTCTGGTCCTTTCACTCAGTGCCTTCCCGGCACGCTGTTTCCCTGCGGGCGGCTCAGGCGCTGAGCACCCGCTCGTCGTTCTTCAGGCTGGCCGGCGGCCAGCTGTCCAGGCGCATGCCCAGGGACAGACCGCGCGAGGCGAGAACGTCCTTGATCTCCGTGAGCGACTTCTTGCCCAGGTTCGGCGTCTTCAGCAGCTCGACTTCCGTGCGCTGCACGAGGTCGCCGATGTAGTAGATGTTCTCCGCCTTCAGGCAGTTGGCCGAGCGCACCGTCAGCTCCAGGTCGTCGACCGGGCGCAGGAGGATCGGGTCGACCTCGTCCTCGGAGTCGGAGGCCTCGGACTGCGCTTCGCTCTCGAGGTCCACGAAGACCGCCAGCTGCTGCTGAAGGATCGTCGCGGCGCGGCGGATGGCCTCTTCCGGGTCGATGGTGCCATTCGTCTCGATGTCGAGAACGAGCTTGTCGAGGTCCGTGCGCTGCTCGACCCGCGCCGCTTCGACCACGTAGGCCACGCGGTGGATCGGCGTGAAGGTCGCGTCAAGCTGGAGCCGGCCGATAGAGCGCGTTTCCTCCTCCGGGTCCTCGCGGGAATCGGCGGGGGAGTAACCGCGGCCACGGGCGGCCGTCAGCTTCATGCTCAGGGTTTTCTTGTCGTTGACGTGGCAGATGACGTGGTCCGGGTTGCGGATCTCGACATCGTGATCGGTCTGGATGTCCCCCGCCGTCACGGCACCGGGGCCCTCCTTGGCCAGCGTCAGCTCGACCTCATCCTTGCCGGCCATGACCAGGGCCACTTCCTTGAGGTTCAGGAGGATCTCGATGACGTCTTCCTGCACGCCCTCGATGGTGCTGTACTCGTGCAGCACGCCGTCGATTTCCGCTTCCGTAATCGCGCAGCCGGGCATGGAGGAGAGCAGGATGCGGCGCAGGGCATTGCCCAGGGTGTGCCCGAAGCCGCGCTCCAGCGGCTCCAGGGTCACCTGCGCACGGGTGCTGCTCTTCTCTTCAACTTTGATGACGCGGGGCGTCAGTAATTCAGTCACTGCACTCTGCATGGGGGCACCTGTAGCTGTTTGGTTGACCTGGCTCGCCGGGGCTTACTTGGAGTAGAGCTCCACGATCAGGTTCTCGTTGATGTCCGTCGACAGATCCTGGCGTTCCGGTGCTGCCTTGAACACGGCCTCCAGCTTCTCGTTGTTCACCTCGATCCACTCGGGCTCGCCGCGCTGGGCGGCGAGAGCAAGGGCGGACTGGATACGCAGCTGCTTCTTGGCCTTCTCGCGGAGAGACACCACGTCGCCGGGCTGCAGCTGGTAGGACGGGATGTTGACCGACTTGCCGTTGACCAGGACAGCCTTGTGGGACACGAGCTGCCGGGCCTCGTTGCGCGTGGAGCCGAAACCGATGCGGTAGACCACGTTGTCCAGGCGGCTCTCCAGCAGCTGCAGCAGGTTCTCGCCGGTTGCGCCCTTGCGACGGGCGGCTTCCTTGTAGTAGCTGCGGAACTGCTTCTCGAGCACCCCGTAGATACGACGCACCTTCTGCTTCTCGCGCAGCTGCACACCGTAGTCCGACAGGCGGCCGCGGCGGGCGCCGTGCTGGCCCGGAACGGATTCGGGCTTGCACTTGGAGTCCAGTGCGCGCACGCCACTCTTCAGGAACAGGTCAGTGCCCTCGCGACGGGAGAGCTTGCACTTGGGACCGAGATATCTAGCCATAATAAAAAACCTTCCTGTATTCCTTACACGCGGCGCTTCTTGGGCGGACGGCAACCGTTGTGCGGAATCGGCGTGACGTCGGTGATGTTGCTGATCTTGTAGCCGCAGGCGTTCAGCGCGCGTACGGCGGACTCTCGACCCGGGCCGGGGCCCTTCACCTGCACGTCGAGGTTCTGCAGGCCGTATTCCTTGGCGGCCTCACCGGCACGCTCGGCAGCCACCTGCGCCGCAAAGGGCGTGCTCTTGCGCGAGCCGCGGAATCCGGAACCGCCGGCAGTGGCCCAGCTCAGGGTGTTCCCCTGCCGGTCCGTGATGGTGATGATCGTGTTGTTGAAAGACGCGTGCACGTGTGCGATACCGTCGGCAATCGTGCGCGAGACTTTCTTTCGAGTGCCCTTGGCACCTGGCTTGGCCATGCTCTCTTCCTGTCAATATCAACACTGCACTAGCGGTGCAGCTACACTGTAAGGGCGCGCCGTTCGCCGGCGCGCTGGCTTGTCGTTACCGGCGGATCGGCTTGCGCGGACCCTTGCGCGTGCGCGCATTCGTCTTGGTGCGCTGGCCGCGGACCGGCAGGTTGCGGCGGTGGCGCAGGCCGCGGTTGCAGCCGAGGTCCATGAGCCGCTTGATGTTCATGGACGTTTCCCGGCGCAGGTCGCCCTCAACGGACATTTCGCCGATGCTGGAGCGCAGGGCATCCATCTGCTCTTCCGTGAGGTCACCCATGCGGGTAGACTCCGGTACGTTGCAGAGGTCGCAGAGGCGCCGGGCGGTCGTCCGCCCGATGCCGTAGATATAGGTCAACGAGATGACCGCGTGCTTGTTGTCCGGTACGTTGACGCCGGCGATACGAGCCATGCAAGCTTCTCCAAGTTCTCTCTAGGCGCTAGCGCTTGTCTGCGCACGGCGACACCGCCGCTCAATCCTGTTCCGCCCCGGTTGAAGGGCGCAGGATTCTAGCGATTCAAAACCCAAAAATCAATCACTTATTGCTGCTATCCCGGGGATAGCGGCTCAGCCCTGGCGCTGCTTGTGGCGCGGGTCGGTGCTGCATATGACACGGACCACGCCGTTGCGACGCACGATCTTGCAGTTCCTGCAGACCTTTTTCACGGATGCGCGAACTTTCATCTCTCGACTCTCTCTGTCAGCCGGGCGTCAGCGGACGCGGCCGGCACTCCCATAATTCTTGAGGTTTGCCTTCTTCATGACCGAATCGTACTGGTGCGACATCATGTGGCTCTGCACCTGGGCCATGAAGTCCATGACCACCACGACCACGATCAGGAGCGAGGTGCCGCCGAGGTAGAACGGCACGTTCCAGGTCACCACCAGGAACTGCGGCAGCAGGCAGACCAGGGCGATATAGGCGGAGCCGAAGACCGTCAGCCGCGTCAGTACGCCGTCGATGTAGTTGGCCGTCTGCTGCCCCGGGCGGATGCCGGGCACGAAGGCGCCGGAGCGCTTCAGGTTATCGGCCACCTCCTGCGGATTGAACATCAGCGCCGTGTAGAAGAAGCAGAAGAACACGATGAACACGGTGAACAGCAGGATGTTCAGCGGCTGCCCGGGCCCGATGGCCAATGCCAGGTCCTGCAGCCAGTCGGCGGAGCCGGAGCTGCCGAACCACTGCGCGATGGACGCCGGGAACAGCAGGATGCTCGAGGCGAAGATCGCCGGGATCACACCCGCCATGTTGACCTTCAGGGGCAGGTGCGAGCTCTGCGCCTGGTACATCTTCCGGCCCTGCTGGCGCTTGGCGTAGTTAACGGTGATACGCCGCTGCCCGCGCTCGATGAAGACGATCATGTAGATCACCGCCATGGCCAGGGCCAGGATCATCAGCAGCACGAGGATGTTGATCTCGCCCTGCCGCGCCTGCTCGAGGGACTGGCCGATGGCCGCCGGCAGGCCGGCGACGATGCCCGCGAAGATGAGCAGGGAGATCCCGTTGCCGACACCTTTCTCCGTAATCTGCTCACCCAGCCACATCATGAAGACCGCGCCGGTCACCAGCGAGGTGATGGCGATGACGTAGAACAGCAGACTGGAGCTGTAGGCCATGCCCTGGTTCGCCATGCCCACGGTCATGCCGGTAGCCTGGATGATCGCCAGCACCACCGTCAGGTAACGGGTGTACTGGCTGATCTTGCGACGGCCGGACTCGCCTTCCTTTTTCAGCTGCTCGAGCTGCGGCGTGACCGCGGACATGAGCTGCATGATGATGGAGGCCGAGATATAGGGCATGATCCCAAGCGCCAGGATACTCATGCGCTCGAGGGCGCCCCCGGAAAACATGTTGGCCAGGCCCAGGATGGTCCCCTGGTTCTGGTTGAACAGCGCTGCAAGCTGGTTCGGGTCGATACCGGGCACCGGGATATGCGTGCCGACCCGGTACACGAAAATCGCAAGCAGAACGAAACGAAGGCGAGCAAACAGCTCACCCAGCCCGGCCTTGTTGTTGGCGGGATTCGTTGCCATTTAGTCCTCGACCTTGCCGCCTGCCTGCTCGATGGCCGCGCGAGCCCCCTTGGTGACCGCAAGGCCCCTGACGGTCAGCGCGCGACCGACTTCGCCGGACAGGAACACCCGGGCACGGGTAACGTCGCCGCGAACCAGGTTTGCCGCCTTCAGCGCAGCCAGGTCCGCGACCTCGCCCTCGACGCGGTTCAGCTCACCCAGGCGCACCTGGGCCGTGGTCCGCGAGATACGGGACGTGAAGCCGTACTTCGGCAGTCGCTTCTGCAGCGGCATCTGGCCGCCCTCGAAACCCGGGCTGACCTTGCCGCCGGAGCGGGACTTCTGGCCCTTGTGGCCGCGACCGGCGGTCTTGCCGAGGCCGCTGCCAATGCCGCGGCCGACCCGCTTCGCGTCCTTCTTGGCGCCGGGCGCCGGGCTCAGGCTGTTCAGGCGCATTACTTCAGACATCGTTTACTCCTCGACCCGGACCAGGTAGCTGACCTTGTTGATCATGCCGCGGACAGCCGGGGTATCTTCCACCGCTACGGTGTGCCCAATGCGGCGCAGGCCCAGGCCGTGGACGCAATCCTTGTGCGCCTTCAGGCGCCCGTGGATGCTCTTGACCTGGGTCACCTTGATGGTTTCTTTAGCCATGACTCGCCGACTCACTCGTTAGTTCAGAATTTCTTCGACGCTCTTGCCGCGCTTTGCGGCCACCGCGTCCGGGGAGGCCATGTCGCGCAGGCCATTGAAGGTGGCGCGAACCACGTTCACCGGGTTGGTGGAGCCGTAGCACTTGGCAAGGACGTCGTGGACGCCGGCCAGTTCCAGCACGGCGCGCATCGCGCCACCGGCAATCACGCCGGTGCCTTCCGAAGCAGGCTGCATGTAGACCTTGGAGGCGCCGTGGCGGGCCTTGACCGGGTACTGGATCGTGTTCCCGTTCAGCTCCACCTGGATCATGTTACGGCGCGCCGCTTCCATGGCCTTCTGGATGGCGACGGGCACCTCCCGTGCCTTGCCGCGGCCAAAGCCCACGCGGCCCTTGCCGTCGCCGACGACGGTCAGCGCCGTGAAGCCGAAGATACGGCCGCCCTTGACCACCTTGGCCACCCGGTTGACCTGGACCAGCTTCTCCTGGAGATCGCCGTCCTGCTGCTCTGCCTGCTTGTTGAATGCCATATCGCTATCCTAGAATTCCAGTCCACCTTCCCGCGCGGCGTCGGCCAGCGCCTTGACGCGGCCGTGGTACCTGTACCCGCTGCGGTCGAACGCAACTTTTTCGACGCCGGCCTCGCGGGCGCGCTCTGCAACGAGCTTGCCCACCCGGGCGGCGGCATCGACATTACCCGTGGCACCGCTGCGCAGGCTCTCGTCCAGGGTGGACGCGCTGGCCAGCACCTGGTCGCCGGCGGCGTTGAAAACCTGGGCATAGATATGCCGCGGCGTGCGGTGCACGCTCAGGCGGTTGACACCGGCCGTGCGCATGCGCGCGCGGGAGCGGCGAGCGCGACGCAGCCTTGCTTCGTTCTTGATGCTCATCTCGATACCTACTTCTTCTTGGCTTCTTTACGCCGCACGTACTCGTCGGCGTAACGAATGCCCTTGCCCTTGTAAGGCTCCGGCGGACGGAAGCTGCGGATCTTCGCAGCAACCTCGCCTACCACCTGCTTGTCGACGCCCCTGACAACGATCTCCGTCTGCGTGGGTGTCTCGGCGCTCACGCCTTCCGGCAGGTCGTAGTCGACCGGATGCGACAGGCCAACGGTGAGATTGAGGCTGCTGCCGCTGGCCTTGGCCCGGTAGCCGACGCCGTTCAGCACCAGCTTCTTCTCCCACCCTTCGGAGACACCCTTGACCATGTTGGCCAGTAGCGCGCGGGTGGTGCCGGCCATCGCCTTCACCTTGTCATCCTCGTAGGCCAGCGTCACCGAGCCGTCTTCCTGGCTCAGGCTGATGCCTTCCTGGAGCGCCAGGCTCAGCGATCCCTTGGCACCCTTGACGGTGACGTCGTGGCCGTCGATCTTCACCTCGACGCCGCCGGGCACCGCCACGGGGTAGTTTGCTATTCTAGACATTGCTATCTGCTCTCAAGCTGGTCCCAAAAAACAGGGCTCAAAAAATCCGGGCCTCAGAATACCGTGCAGAGCACTTCGCCACCGACGCCGGCTGCGCGAGCGGCGCGATCGGTCATGACACCCCGGGAGGTGGACACGATCGCAATGCCCAGGCCGCCGCGCACGGACGGCAGGCCGTCCTTGCCGGCATAGCTGCGCAGGCCCGGGCGGCTGACGCGGTCGATCTCGGCGATCACCGGCTTGCCCTGGAAGTACTTCAGGCGCAGCGCCAGGCGCGCCTTGCCGTCATCGACGCGGCTTTCGAAACCTTCGATGTAGCCCTCTTCCTCGAGGACCTTCGCCACGGCCGCCTTCAACTTGGAGCCGGGCATGTCGACACTGGTCTTGCCTGCCATCTGCGCGTTGCGGATGCGGGTCAGCATGTCGGCTAGCGGATCTTGCATACTCATTGTCGTTACTCTCCGTTAACGGCCCGTTACCAGCTGGACTTGACCAGGCCGGGCACGTCGCCCCGCATGGCGGCTTCGCGCAGCTTGTTACGGCACAGGCCGAACTTGCGGTATACCCCGTGCGGCCGGCCGGTGAGCTGGCAGCGACGCTGCTTGCGCACCGGGCTCGCGTCCCGGGGCAGCTTCTGCAGCGCGGTCTGCGCATCCCACTTCTCCTCATCGGAGGCCTTCGGGTCCCGAATGACCGCCTTCAGCGCCGCCCGCCTGGCAGCGTACTTCGCCACCAGCTTCTCGCGCTTGGCCTCCCGCGCAATCATGGATTTCTTGGCCATAGCTAAACCCCTTTACCCTTTCAGCGGGAAGTTGAAGGCGCGCAGGAGGGCGCGGCCCTCGTCGTCCGTGCGAGCCGTCGTCGTGATCGTGATGTCCATGCCGCGCAGCGTGTCCACCTCGTCGTAGTTGATCTCCGGGAAGATGATCTGCTCGGAGACGCCCATGGCGAAGTTACCGCGCCCGTCGAAGGACTTCGGGCTGATGCCGCGGAAATCACGGACCCGCGGAATCGCGATGCTGATCAGGCGCTCGAGGAACTCGTACATGCGCTCGCGGCGCAGCGTGACCTTGCAGCCGATGGGCCAGCCATCGCGGATCTTGAAGCCGGCGATGGATTTGCGGGCCAGGGTGACCACGGGCTTCTGGCCGGCGATCCTGGTCATGTCGCTGAGGGCATTCTCGAGAACCTTCTTGTCGCCCACGGCTTCACCCACGCCCATGTTCAGCGTGATCTTGGTGATCCGCGGCACTTCCATCACGTTCTTGAGGCCCAGCTCTTCCTTGAGCCTGGGAGCGATCTCAGTGCGGTACTTTTCTTGCAATGTCGCCATGTTTGCCATTGTTTCCTCGCTGCGTTACGCGTCGATGGCTTCGCCGGTCGACTTGAAAACGCGAATCTTGCGATCGCCTTCCACCTTGAAGCCCACGCGGTCCGCCCTGCTCGTGGCCGGGTTGAAGATCGCCACGTTGGACACCTGGACGGGCGCCTCCTGCTCGACGATGCCGCCCTGCACGCCCAGCTGCGGGTTGGGGCGCTGGTGCTTCTTGACCATATTGATGCCGGCAACGAGGAGACGGTTGTCCCCGAGCACCCTGCGGACCTTGCCGCGCTTGCCCTTGTCTTTGCCAGCCAGGACGATCACTTCGTCGTCGCGCTTGATCTTCGCCATCTTGTGTGCCTCTCTCTCCTGCGCCGCGCCTAGATAACTTCGGGCGCCAGGGAAATAATCTTCATGAACTTCTCGCCGCGCAGCTCCCGGGTCACCGGGCCGAAGATGCGCGTGCCGATCGGGGCCTCCTGGTTATTCAGGAGCACCGCCGCATTGTCATCGAAGCGGATGATGGACCCGTCCGGGCGACGTACGCCCTTGCGCGTGCGCACGACCACCGCAGTCATGACCTGGCCCTTCTTGACCTTGCCGCGCGGGATGGCTTCCTTGACGGTGACCTTGATGAGGTCGCCCACGCGCGCGTAGCGGCGCTTCGAGCCGCCGAGCACCTTGATGCACATGACGCGACGGGCACCGCTGTTGTCTGCGACATCCAGGTAAGATTGTGTCTGAATCATTGTCTACTCCAGCCTGCGGCTCCCGCCGCACTCACTCAGTCCGCGCTCACAGCTCCGCGGCCTGCTCCACGACCTCGACCAGTTTCCAGGTCTTGGTGCGTGACAGCGGGCGCGACTCGGCCACCGTCACCAGGTCGCCGATGCGACACTGGTTGTCTTCGTCATGGGCGTGCACCTTGGACGAGCGCGTGATGTACTTGCCGTAGACGGGGTGCTTCACCCGGCGCTCGACGAGCACCGTGATCGTCTTGTCCATCTTGCTGCTGACGACCTTGCCCATCGCCGTCCGCGTGCGTTTCTCTGCTGCTGCCATATTCAGTTACCCGCCTTTTCCCGGAGCACGGTCTTGACGCGTGCAATGTCGCGCTGGTTCTGCTTCAGCAGATGCGTCTGGCCCAGCTGCCCGGTCGCCTTCTGCATACGCAGCTTGAACTGGTCTTCACGCAGCGCAAGCAGCTGCTTGCCCAGCTCCTCGGTCGACTTGTCTTTCAGTTCTTTCGCGTTCATCACATCACCGACCGCTTGACGAAAGTGGTTGAAACCGGAATCTTCGACGCCGCGAGCTCGAAGGCCTCGCGCGCGAGTTCCTCGGAAACGCCCTGTACTTCGTAGAGCACCCGGCCCGGCTGGACCTGCGCTACCCAGTACTCGACGTTACCCTTACCTTTACCCTGGCGAACCTCGAGGGGCTTGCCGGTGATCGGCTTGTCCGGGAAGACACGGATCCAGATCTTGCCGCCGCGCTTGATGTGGCGCGTCATGGCACGACGCGCCGCCTCGATCTGGCGCGCGGTGATCCGGCCACGGCCCGTCGCCTTCAGCCCGTACTCGCCGAAGCTGACCTTACTGCCCCGATGGGCCAGGCCGCGGTTGCGCCCCTTCATGGTCTTGCGGAATTTTGTGCGTTTCGGTTGAAGCATGTCGCTGACGCCCTAGTCCGTTCTGTCTCAGTTCGTTGCCGTCTTGCGCGGCGCCTCGGCACCTTCTTCGGTACCGATCACCTCACCCTTGAAGATCCACACCTTGACGCCGATAACGCCGTAGGTGGTCTTCGCCTCGTAGGTCGCGTAATCGATATTGGCCCGCAGCGTGTGCAGGGGCACGCGGCCCTCGCGGTACCACTCGCTGCGCGCGATCTCGGCGCCGCCCAGGCGGCCACCGACCTGCACCTTGATGCCCTCGGCACCCTGGCGCATGGCGTTCTGTACCACGCGCTTCATGGCGCGGCGGAACATCACGCGACGCTCCAGCTGCTGGGCCACGTTCTGGGCCACCAGCCGCGCGTCGAGATCCGGCTTGCGGATCTCCTCGATGTTGATGTGCACGGGCACACCCATACGCTCGGCCAGGTCGCGCCGCAGCGCGTCGACATCCTCACCCTTCTTGCCGATCACGATCCCGGGACGGGCCGTGTGGATGGTGATCCGGGCCGTCTGTGCCGGGCGCTCGATCACCACGCGGCTCACGGAGGCGTTGTCGAGCTTCTGCTCGATGTACGAGCGCACCTCGAGATCCGTGATCAGGTTCTTCGCATAGTTCTTGCTGTCGGCGTACCACACGGAGGTGTGGTCCTTGACAATACCCAGGCGAATGCCGGTGGGATGTACTTTCTGACCCATCTGGTCGTCTCCTAACTCTCGCTGGCGCCGTCGGCGACTTTCACGGTGATGTGGCACGTGCGCTTGAAGATCCGGTCCGCGCGGCCCTTGGCCCGGGCGCGGATGCGCTTCATGGTCATGCCTTCATCCACGTAGATGCTGGACACCTTCAGTTCGTCCACGTCGGCGCCCTCGTTGTTCTCCGCGTTGGCAATCGCGGAATTGAGCACCTTCCTCACAAGCTGGGCCGCCTTCTTGTTGCTGAATTCCAGCACGTTGAGGGCCTCTTCCACGGGCTTGCCGCGCACCTGGTCGGCGACCAGGCGGGCCTTCTGCGCCGAGATCTGCGCACCCTTGAGCCTTGCTGCAACTTCCATTTCCAGTTCCTCGCTTGGCACGCGCGCCCTAGCGCTTTGCCTTCTTGTCGACGATGTGGCCCTTGAAGGTCCGCGTGACCGCGAACTCGCCGAGCTTGTGGCCGACCATGTCCTCGTTGATGAGGATCGGGACGTGCTGGCGGCCGTTGTGCACGGCGATGGTCAGGCCAACCATGTCCGGGGAAACCATGGAGCGGCGCGACCAGGTCTTGATCGGCCGACGGTCGTTGGCCTCGATGGCGGTCTCCACCTTCTTCTGCAGGTGCAGGTCGATGAACGGGCCTTTTTTCAGTGAACGCGGCACAGTACTTTCCTCTCGCTGTCTCTATCGGCGGCCGATTACTTCTTGCGGCGGCGACGTACGATCAGGTCGTCGGTCCGCTTGTTCTTCCGGGTCTTGTAGCCCTTCGTGGGCGTACCCCAGGGGCTCACCGGGTGGCGACCACCGGAGGTGCGGCCTTCACCGCCACCGTGCGGGTGATCCACCGGGTTCATGGCGACACCGCGCACCGTCGGGCGCACGCCGCGCCAGCGGGCGGCACCGGCCTTGCCGAGCTTGCGCAGGCTGTGCTCGGCATTCGATACCTCGCCGATGGTCGCGCGGCAGTCCGCGAGCACCCGGCGCATCTCGCCGGAGCGCAGGCGGATCGTGGCGTAGCGGCCTTCCCGGGCCGCCAGCTGCACGGAGGCGCCGGCGGAGCGGGCCAGCTGCGCACCCTTGCCGGGCTTGAGCTCTACCGCGTGAACGACGGAACCCACGGGAATATTGCGCAGCGGCAAGGCGTTGCCCGCCTTGATGGGCGCGCTCGGGCCGCTCTGCACCATGTCGCCGGCGGCCAGGCCGCGGGGCGCAATGATGTAGCGGCGCTCGCCGTCACCGAACAGCACCAGGGCGATATGGGCGGAGCGGTTCGGGTCATATTCAATCCGCTCGACACGCGCCGGGATACCGTCCTTGTTGCGCTTGAAGTCGATGATCCGGTAGTGCTGCTTGTGGCCGCCGCCGATGTGCCGCGTGGTGATGCGGCCGTTGTTGTTGCGGCCGCCGGAACGCGACTGCTTTTCGAGCAGCGGCGCGTGGGGCGCACCCTTGTGCAGCCCCTCGCTCTCGATGCGAACGACGTGACGGCGACCGGGCGAGGTCGGCTTGGTCTTCCTTACTGCCATCTCGAAACGACTCCTTAGTCCGCCGTCGTGAAGTCAATGTCCTGGCCGGGCTGCACGCTGACGTACGCCTTCTTCCAGGTGGGCTTGGTGCTGTAGCCGTAGCGATTGCGCTTCGTCTTGCCCTTGACCTTCATGGTGGTGACGTTCTCTACCTTGACCTTGAACAGCTGCTCAACGGCCATCCTGATTTCCGGCTTGGTCGCGTCCGCGGCGACCTTGAAGACGTATTGGTTCGCCTCGTCGGCCACGATTGCCGCCTTCTCGGAGACATGCGGGCCTGCCAGCACCTGGAAAACGCGCTCGGGGTTCATGCCAGCATCTCCTCAAACTGCTTCACCGCATCCACGGTGACCATCACCTTCTCGTGGGCAACGAGGCTGACCGGATCGACACCGGCAACATCGCGCACGTCAACCTTGTGCAGGTTGCGCGCCGCAAGGTACAGGTTCTCGCTGAGGTCGCTGGTCACGACCAACGCGTTGTCCACGCCGTATTCGCCGAGCTGCTGCACCAGCAGCTTGGTCTTGGGCTGCTCGACGTCGATGTTCTCGACCACGAGCAGGCGGTCCTGCCGGGCCAGCTCGGAGAAGATGGCGCGCAGCGCGGCGCGGTACATCTTCCGGTTGACCTTGACGCTGTGGTCCTGCGGCTGGGCCGCGAAGGTCACGCCGCCGCTGCGCCACAGGGGCGAGCGGATAGTACCGGCTCGGGCGCGGCCCGTACCCTTCTGCCGCCAGGGCTTCTTGCCACCGCCTGAGACCGCGGCGCGATTCTTCTGCGCCTTGGTACCCTGCCGGGCGCCGGCAAGGTACGACGTGACCACCTGGTGCACGAGGGATTCGTTGTACTCCCGCGCAAAGGTCGCATCGGAGACGGAAACGGTACCCGCCGAGGCGTTACCCGGCTTTGCTACATTCAATTCCACTGCCTGACCCCCTTACGCCCCGGCCTTCACGGCCGGCCGCACGATGACGCTGCCGCCGGGCGCACCCGGCACGGAACCCTTGATGAGCAGCAGGTTGCGCTCGGCGTCCACGCGAACGATCTCGAGGCCCTGCA
Organism: uncultured Alteromonadaceae bacterium; assembly: GCA_964438205.1. Lineage (GTDB taxonomy): Bacteria > Pseudomonadota > Gammaproteobacteria > Pseudomonadales > Halieaceae > Pseudohaliea. The sequence continues at coordinate 1,864 of CAYTJQ010000059.1, read as the reverse complement.
CGGTGACGCTCTCTGCGCCCATGTGGCCAGCCATCTTCTTGCCCTTGAACACGCGGCCCGGCGTCTGGCACTGGCCGATGGAGCCCGGTGCGCGGTGCGACAGGGAGTTGCCGTGCGTGGCGTCCTGGGTGCGGAAGTTCCAGCGCTTGACGGCACCCTGGAAACCCTTGCCCTTCGAACGGCCCGAAACGTCGACCATCTGGCCGGCCTCGAAGCGCTCGACGGTCAGCTCGGCGCCGACCTCAAAGGCTTCGTCGCCATCCGCCAGGCGGAATTCCCACAGGCCGCTGCCGGCCTCGACACCCGCCTTGGCGTAGTGTCCCGCTTCCGATTTACTCACCTTGTCGGCCCGGCGGCTGCCCGCCGTGACCTGGACTGCCCGGTAGCCATCGCTCTCGGGCTGCTTGATTTGAGTAACGCGGTTTGGAGCAATCTCCACTACGGTTACTGGGATTGAGGCGCCGTCTTCGGTAAAGACACGCGTCATGCCGGATTTCCGGCCGACTAAGCCAATAGTCATTTTGCCAACCTCACAGTGTACGGGGCTGTCACCCTCTATGGCCGCCCGGGCCCCTGGCTGGGGGTCGGGCGTTACACACCCGACCGCGCGCGCGGTCGGGCAGGTCTTGCTACGAGTTGTCGTTAACCAAGACTGATCTGTACTTCGACTCCTGCGGCCAGGTCCAGCTTCATCAGGGCATCCACGGTCTTCTCCGTGGGCTCGACGATGTCCAGAAGGCGCTTGTGGGTACGAATCTCGTACTGGTCGCGTGCATCCTTGTTGACGTGCGGGGAAATCAGCACGGTGTAGCGCTCCTTGCGGGTCGGCAGCGGGATCGGGCCGCGGACCTGGGCGCCGGTGCGACGGGCAGTTTCCACGATTTCCTGGGTGGACGCGTCGATCAGGCGATGATCGAAGGCCTTCAGGCGGATGCGAATACGTTGGTTTTGCACGCGCTCAGACTCCAAACAGTAAAAAACCGGGGGCTCGATGAGAACCCCCCGAAAAAGGAACGCGAATTCTAGTGATCGGCCCGGGGGCTGTCAACCACAATTTGTGACACCACAATGTGTGGCCATCCAGGATATCGAGGGCTGCAACCGTGCGGGGGGCCGCAAGGCGGGAGGCCTGCTACTCCGCGCAGTTCACGCAGCGGGTGGCCTGGGGCAGGACTTTCAGCCGGCCCTCGCCAATGGACTCGCCGCAGTGCTCGCAGATCCCGTAGCTGCCGTCGCCAATGCGCTCGAGGGCCGCCGTGACCTCGCGGATGGCGAGTGCCGTCTCGTGGCCGATGGCATCGACCACCTCGTCGTTCTCCCGTTCCTGCGCCTGCTCGGCAGAATCGCTCGGGTACTCCCTGCTCGCATCGTGCTTGATGCTCGCCATACGCTGCTGGAGCTCTGCCAGGTGCTCGCGCAGTTCGCGTTCGATCTCCTCAAAGGCCACGTTTCCTCCTCAGCTCTGCGCCGTCAGCAGGCGGTAGAGCTCATCCTTGAGGTGCAGCCGGCGCTTCTTCGCCTCCTCTTCGGTGCGGGTGGAGACCGGCGTGACCTCATTCTCCATGTTTTCGATCTCGCGAGTGAGCCGGTGGTACTCATCGAAGCGCTCGCGGAAATGATCGTCCGTTGTCTTGAGTTCGTGGATGCGCTCCTTGAGCTCGGGAAACTCGTGGATCAGGTCGTGATGTTCTACGGACATGGCGATTCCTCAGGCTGTCGTTATGGTCCGGTGGTCATGGTCCGGTGGTTATGGTCCGGTCGGTACGAGTCCAGCCCCCTACAATGCAGGGCTGCTCATCCCGGCGCCATGACGCAAGTCATTGACCCCGCGAGAAACGCAAAAGGCCCGGCAGAGCCGGGCCTT
>CAYTJQ010000058.1:0-19032 GCA_964438205.1 uncultured Alteromonadaceae bacterium | reverse complement strand
CCTTTTTTTTGGATGATCATGGATTTCCGGGGCGAGGGCGGGATACTGCTCTCCGTCGCTCCCCGATACATGCTTGGTCGGGGCACCCTCCAGCCTCCGCCCCGGAAAACTGCGGTCAGCCGTCGCAAAGCGGCCCCGACCGCGCTGGGATTCAAGGAGATTTGTCTTATAATGCAGGCGTTGGCATTGGATCCGAGGGAGCTGAAGAGCAGTATCGTGAGCATGATGCGCAGCCGTTTCCCCGTGCGCCTGTCCGCGCAGGAAGACGACGCCGATGGCGGTCTCGCGCTGGAGAATGCGCGGCCCGAGCTCAAGAAGCCCCCGCTGTTCAAGGTCGTCCTCCTCAACGACGACTACACGCCCATGGAGTTCGTCGTCGAAGTCCTGGAGCTGTTTTTCCTCATGAACCGCGAGCAGGCGACCCAGGTGATGCTCACGGTGCACACCCAGGGCAAGGGCGTCTGCGGCGTCTACACCCGGGATATCGCCGAGACCAAGGCGGCGCAGGTTAACCAGTACGCACGGGAGCACCAGCATCCGCTCCTGTGCGAAATCGAGGCATCGGAGGGTTGAACCCCGGGGAGCACTGGCCATGCTGAGCAAGGATCTTGAGCAGACCCTCAACGACGCGTTCCGGGCGGCAAGAGCACGCCGGCACGAGTTCATGACCGTGGAGCACCTGCTTCTCGCGCTCCTTGACAACAACGACGCCATCCGGGTCCTCAAGGCCTGCGGCGCCGAGATCAGCAACCTGCGCGGCGACCTCGTCGAGTTCATCGACTCGACCACACCGTTGATCCCGGTGGATGACGCGGAGCGTGAGACCCAGCCCACCCTGGGCTTCCAGCGGGTATTGCAGCGCGCGGTGTTCCACGTGCAGTCCTCGGGCAAGAGCGAGGTCACCGGCGCCAACGTCCTGGTGGCGATCTTCTCGGAGCAGGAGAGCCAGGCCGTCTACTTCCTCAAGACCCAGAGTGTGACCCGCCTCGACGTGGTGAACTACATCACCCACGGTATCTCCAAGGTCTCCGACGAGGAGGGCGAGGACGAACAGATCCCCGGCGCCACGGCGGAGGCCGGCGCCGAGGAGGCGGAGGCCAACCCCCTCGATAGCTACGCCACCAACCTGAACGCCGAGGCAGAGGCGGGACGCATCGATCCCCTCATCGGCCGCATCGCCGAGATCGAGCGGGTCGTGCAGGTGCTGGCCCGGCGGCGCAAGAACAACCCGCTGCTCGTGGGCGAGTCCGGGGTGGGCAAGACCGCCATCGCCGAGGGGCTGGCAAAGATGATCGTCGACGGCGAGGTGCCCGAGCTGCTCAAGGATGGCTGTGTCTATGCGCTGGACCTCGGCGCGCTGCTCGCCGGCACCAAGTACCGCGGCGATTTCGAGAAGCGCTTCAAGGGCCTGCTCGCCGAGCTCAAGCGCCGGGAGGGCGCCATCCTCTTCATCGACGAAATTCACACGATCATCGGCGCGGGGGCCGCTTCCGGCGGCGTCATGGACGCGAGCAACCTGCTAAAGCCGCTGCTGACTTCCGGCAAGTTGCGCTGCATCGGTTCGACCACCTTCAGCGAGTACCGCGGCATCTTCGACAAGGACCGGGCCCTATCCCGGCGCTTCCAGAAGGTGGATGTGCTCGAGCCGAGCCCCGATGACGCCTACAAGATCCTGAAGGGCCTTAAGTCCCGCTTCGAGGAGCACCACGGCCTGCGCTACACAGACAAGGCGCTGCGCGTGGCAACGGATCTTTCCGCCCGCTACATCACCGACCGTTTTCTTCCGGACAAGGCCATCGACGTGATCGACGAGGCCGGTGCCTTCCAGCAGCTGCAGCCGCCGTCGAAGCGCAAGAAGGTCGTCGGCAAGAGCGACGTCGAGGCGGTGGTGGCGAAGATCGCGCGGATCCCGCCAAAGACCGTCAGCAGCAACGACAAGGAAGTGCTGCAGAAACTAGAGAGCAACCTGCGCATGGTCGTGTTCGGCCAGGACAAGGCGGTCAGTGCGCTGTCCACTTCGATCAAGATGGCGCGGGCCGGGCTGCGCGGCGGCGACAAGCCGATCGGCTCGTTCCTCCTCGCCGGCCCTACCGGCGTGGGCAAGACCGAGGTGACCCGGCAGCTGGCGAAGATCCTCGGCCTCGAGCTGATCCGCTTCGATATGTCCGAGTACATGGAGCGGCACACGGTGTCCCGGCTCATCGGCGCACCGCCGGGCTACGTGGGCTTCGACCAGGGCGGTCTGCTCACGGAGGCGGTCACCAGGCACCCGCACGCGGTGGTGCTCCTCGACGAGATCGAGAAGGCTCACCCGGAGGTGTTCAACCTCCTGCTGCAGGTCATGGACCACGGCACGCTCACGGACAACAACGGCCGCAAGGCCGACTTCCGCAACGTGATCCTGGTCATGACGACCAACGCCGGCGCCGAGAACGTCAGCCGGCGCACCATCGGCTTCACCACGCAGGATCACAGCACCGACGCCCTAGAGGCGATCAACAGGCTGTTCACACCGGAGTTCCGCAACCGCATCGACAGCATCGTGCAGTTCGAGCCGCTGGGGGAAGATGTCATCCTCACGGTGGTCGACAAGTTCCTCTCGGAACTGCAGGGCCAGCTCGACGAGAAGCGGGTGCTGCTGGATGTCGACGAGGATGCGCGCCTGTGGCTGGTGGAGAAGGGCTACGACCGGAACATGGGCGCCCGGCCCATGGAGCGCGTCATCCAGGAACACATCAAGAAGCCCCTGGCAGACCTCGTGCTCTTCGGTCCCCTGGCCACGGGCGGCACGGCCTACGTGCGCCTTAACAAGGCCGGAGACGCGCTGGAAGTGCGGGTGGAAGAAGAGGAGGCCGCGCTCGCCGAGGAGGGCTGAGCGCGCGCCTCAGCGCTCGCGGTAGGTGATCCGGCCCTTGGTCAGGTCGTAGGGTGTCAGCTCGACGCGGACCTTGTCGCCGGTGAGGATGCGGATGTAGTTCTTGCGCATCTTGCCGGAGATATGCGCCGTCACGACGTGGCCGTTCTCCAGCTTGACGCGAAAGGTGGTGTTGGGAAGGGTGTCGATAACTTCCCCTTCCATCTCGATCTGGTCTTCCTTTGCCATATGACCCCGGGGTCCCGAAACGACGAGCGCGCATTTTGCCGGAAAGCTCGCCGGGATGCCACCAGCCCGAAGCGGGCCGCGGGTGGGTGAAAGGATGGGGGATAAGGACGCGGCCGCGGCGCTCAGAAGAGCTCGTCGTCCTCGCCCGGGTCCGCGGCCTGCCAACGGTTTTCCCGGTAGAGCTCCAGGGGCCGGTACTCGGCCTTGTAGGCCATCTTGCGGCAATTGCGGATCCAGTAGCCCAGGTAGACATGGGGCAGGTCGCGCGCCCGGGCGGTCTCGATCTGCCAGAGGATGGCGTAGCGCCCGAGGCCGCGGTCGGCCGCCTCCGGATCGAAGAAGGTGTAGATCGCAGACAGGCCGTCCAGCATCTCGTCCACCACGGCCACGGCGAGCAGCCGGTCGTTCTCCCGGAACTGGTAATAGCGCGTGCAGTCCCAGGCATTACTGAGAAAGGACTCGTACTGCTCCCGGTCCGGCGGGTACATGTCGCCGTCGTCGTGACGCGCGCGGATGTAGCGCTCGTAGAGGCCGTAGCACTCGTCGTCGCGGATGTGCCCGGCCTCGCGCACGGAGAGGTCGCTGTTGCGACGCCAGCTGCGGCGCTGGCTGCGGTTCGGCTGGAACTGCGCGACAGGGATCCGCGCCGGGATGCAGGCATTGCAGTGCGCGCAGTGGGGCCGGTAGATGTGGTTGCCGGAGCGGCGGAAGCCGAGCAGCGACAGGTTCGTATAGAGCACCTGGTCGACCGGCTGCCGCGGGTCGATGAACAGGGTGGTCGCCTCCTCCTGCTCCAGGTAGCTGCAGCGATGAGGGTAGGTGGTGTAGACCTTGAGATCTCGCAGTGAGGACGTCACGCCAATGCTCCCGTCTCTGCCGGCAGGCGCCAGGCGCCCGGTTCCATCTCGCTGTCCACAGTTTGGGCAAGCATCGTCTCGAAGTCCACTCGGGGGATGGAGCGGGCTCCCAGGGAGAGGAGATGATCTGTCTCGACCTGGCAGTCGATGATCCGGCCGCCTGCGGCCTTGAGGAGGTGGGTGAGGCCGGCGAGGGCGACCTTGGAGGCATCGGGGACCTTGCTGAACATGCTCTCGCCGAAGAAGGCGCCGCCGATACACACGCCGTAGAGCCCGCCGGCGAGGCGGCCTTCCCGATCCCAGGCCTCGATGCTGTGGGCGTGGCCCGCGTCATGGAGCGCTCCATAGGCCGCCACCATGCGCGGCGAGATCCAGGTGCCGTCCTGGCCGGGCCGCGGCGCGGCACAGGCTTCCATCACCGAGCGGAAGCAGGCGTCCACGGTGAGCCGGAAGCGCTCCCGGCGCAGGGTGCGGCGCAGGCTGCGGGCGCAGTGGAACTCCCCCGGCAACAGCACGAGGCGCGGGTCCGGCGTCCACCAGAGCACCGGCTGCGGTTCCTCGAACCACGGGAAGATGCCGCGACGGTAGGCGGCGAGGAGTCGCCCGGGCCCCAGGTCATCGCTGACGGCGAGCAGGCCGCTCGGGTAGTCGAGGGCCTCGCTGCTGGGCGGGAAGGGGTCGTCCGGTGCCAGGAACGGCAGCAGCGGCACGGGCCTAGCTGTCTTTCAGCGCGTCCAGGTACTTCTCGGCGTCGAGGGCCGCCATACAGCCGAAGCCCGCGGAGGTGATGGCCTGCCGGTAGACATGGTCGGCGACGTCGCCGGCGGCGAACACTCCCGGTACGCTGGTCTGCGTCGCGTTGCCGTCGGTACCGCTGGTCACGGTGAGGTAGCCCTCGCGCATGGCGAGCTGGCCGGCGAAGATATCGGTATTCGGCTTGTGTCCGATGGCGATGAACACGCCGGACAGTGGCACCTCCTGCAGAGCGTCGTCCACCGTGGAGCGGAGGCGGATGCCGGTCACGCCGCTGTCGTCCCCGAGCACCTCGTCGAGCACGTGGTTCCACAGGATGCGGACCTTGCCCTCGCGTTCGCGGGCAAACAGGCGATCCTGGAGGACTTTCTCCGCGCGCAGCGCATCGCGGCGGTGCACCAGGAACACTTCCTCGGCGAGGTTGGCGAGGTAGAGTGCCTCCTCGACCGCCGTGTTGCCGCCGCCGATGACCGCCACGCGCTGGTTGCGGTAGAAGAACCCGTCGCAGGTGGCGCAGGCGCTCACGCCCCTGCCCATGAAGGCCTCTTCGCTCGGCAGGCCGAGGTACTGGGCAGAGGCGCCGGTGGCGATGACCAGCGCGTCGCAGCTGTAGCGGCCGCTGCCCTCGAGGAGGAAGGGGCGCCGGGACAGGTCCACGGCCTCGATGTGGTCGAAGATCACCCGCGTATCAAAGCGCTCCGCGTGCTCCAGCATCTGCTGCATCAGCGCCGGGCCCTGCAGGTCCGCGGGCCCGCCGGGCCAGTTCTCCACCTCCGTGGTCGTGGTCAGCTGGCCGCCCTGCTGCATGCCCGTGATCAATACCGGCCGGAGATTGGCGCGGGCCGCGTAGACCGCGGCCGTGTAGCCCGCGGGGCCGGAGCCGAGGATGATCAACGGGTGGTGCTGGGGTTCGCTCATGGACCGGTCCTGTCTGCCTTGGCGGGAGTCGGGAAGGGCGCTAATGGTAAAGTATCGGGACGGTGCCGGCAAAGGCTGTTCGCTTTTTGTAAAGTAATCGAGCTTTGCCCTATAACTTTATGATTTAATTGGTTAAACTATCCCCCTTGTTGCCTTCGGGGCGGCGTTTCGAGGACAGTGCGTGGCGCGGACGGCGAAAACAACGGAGAGCCCCTGGGGCCCGCGCTGGCGCGAGGGCGCCTTCATCGGCATCAGCGCGGCCTGTCTCTACCTGCTGCTAGCGCTGGTGACCTACTCGACCGGGGACCCCGGCTGGTCGGCCACCGGGAGCGGCGGCACGGTGCGCAACCTCGGCGGGCCCACGGGGGCCTGGCTGGCGGACGTTTTCCTCTCCCTGGTCGGCTGGGCGGCCTACCTGTTCCCGGTGATGCTCGGCTACCGCGCGCTGGTCATCTTCCTCGAGCGGCACCAGCCCGGACCCTTCGACTGGACCCACCTCAGCATCCGTCTGCTCGGCTTCGTACTGGTGATGGTCGCGGGGACGGCGCTTGCCGCCCTCAACGACAGCGGCCAGTCCGCGCTGCCGCAGGGAGCGGGCGGCATTCTCGGCCAGGCTATCGGCGGCGCGTTTTCCGGCGCCTTCAGCGCTGTCGGCAGCCGCCTGATCCTGGTCGCCGTCTTCCTGTTCGGTGTGACCATCTTCACGGACCTGTCCTGGCTGCGGCTCATGGATCGCCTCGGTGCCGCCGCGCTGGGCGGGCTGGAACGGTTGCGGAGCTGGATCGTCGCCCGCATTGACAGCCTGCGCGACCGGCGCGCCCGGGAGCGGCATCTGGAAGCGCGCAAGGCGGTGATCACGCAGCACGTCGAGAAGGAAAAGAAGCGCAAGCCACCGAAGATCAAGCCACTGGAGACCAGGGTGGAGACCAGCGAGCGGGTCGAGCGCGAAAAGCAGAAACCGCTCTTCGATGCGCCGGTCACCGGCGAAGTGCCGCCGCTGGAACTGCTCGATGCCGAGGTGAAGGACCCGAGCAAGGGCTTTTCCGCCGAGGCGCTGGAGAAGCTTTCCAAGCTCCTGGAACTGAAGCTGGCGGACTTCGGCGTCTCGGCGGAGGTGACCGCCGTCTACCCGGGGCCCGTCATCACGCGCTTCGAGCTGCAGCCGGCGCCGGGGGTAAAGGTCTCGCGCATCTCCAATCTCGCCAAGGACCTCGCGCGCTCCCTCGCGGTGATCTCCGTGCGCGTGGTCGAGGTCATTCCCGGCAAGAGCGTGGTCGGCATCGAGATCCCGAACGAGGACCGGGAAGTCGTGAACTTCCGCCAGGTGCTGTCGTCCCGTGCCTTCGACCAGTCGAAGTCCGCGCTGACGCTGGCCCTGGGTAACGACATCTCGGGCCAGCCCGTGGTCGCCGACCTCACCAGGATGCCGCACCTGCTGGTTGCCGGTACCACCGGGTCGGGCAAGTCCGTGGGCGTGAACGCCATGCTCCTCTCGCTGCTGTACAAGTCGACACCCGATGAGGTGCGCCTGATTCTCGTGGACCCGAAAATGCTCGAGCTGTCGGTCTACGACGGTATCCCGCACCTGCTCACGCCGGTGATCACCGACATGAAGGACGCGGCCAACGGCCTGCGCTGGTGCGTGGCGGAGATGGAGCGGCGCTACAAGCTCATGGCGGCACTGGGCGTGCGCAACATCGCCGGCTTCAATCGCAAGATCGACGAAGCGCGCAAGGCCGGCAACCCGATCGTCGACCCGCTGTGGACGCCGGACCCGATCTTTGCGGAAGCCGACGAGGAACAGCAGCCGCCGGCGCTCGAACGGCTGCCCTTCATCGTGGTGGTGATCGACGAGTTTGCCGACATGATGATGATCGTCGGCAAGAAGGTCGAGGAACTCATCGCGCGCATCGCCCAGAAGGCCCGCGCGGCGGGGATCCATCTCATCCTGGCCACCCAGCGGCCGTCGGTGGACGTGATCACCGGGCTGATCAAGGCCAACATTCCCACGCGCATCGCCTTCCAGGTCAGCTCCAAGGTCGATTCACGGACCATCCTCGACCAGGGCGGTGCCGAGCAACTCCTCGGCTACGGCGACATGCTCTACCTGCCGCCGGGCTCGGGCCTGCCGAACCGGGTCCACGGCGCCTTCTGTTCCGACGACGAGGTGCACCGGGTCGTCTCCGACTGGAAGCGGCGCGGCGCGCCCGCCTACATCGACGGGCTCCTGGACGAGGGCAGTGGCGTCGCCGTTACCCCGGGGGAGCTGCAGTCGGAGGAGGGCGATGACGAGGATGACGCGCTCTACGACGAGGCGGTGCACTATGTCACCCAGAGTCGCCGGGCATCCATTTCCAGTGTCCAGCGCAAACTGCGCATCGGCTACAACCGGGCGGCCCGGCTGATCGAGGCCATGGAGGCGGCGGGCGTGGTTTCTGAGATGGGCAGCAACGGGCAGCGCGAGGTGCTCGCGCCACCGCCGGTCGGGGACTGAGCGGTGTTCCTCCGCCTCCTGGTCTGCGCCTGCCTGCTGGCCCTGCCGCACGGCGCCGGCGCGGAAGACGCCGCCGAAGCCCTCGCCGGGCGGCTGGCGCCGCTGGCACAGCTGAGCGGGCGGTTCGAGCAGACGGTCGAGAACGGTGGTGCCGCGACTCCCGCGCGCAGTGCCGGCCGCTTCAGCCTGCGCCGGCCGGACCAGTTCCGCTGGGAAATCACCGAGCCGGACAGCCAGCTGCTGGTCGCCGGTGACGGCGTGCTCTGGCACTACGACCGCGACCTGGCGACGGCGACGCGCCGGCGCTTCGACGACGGCGCCGCCGCTCCCCTGCTGCTGCTGGCGGCCGACGCGCCGGCCCTCGCCGAGGCCTTCGATGTCGAGGCGCTGGGCCAGGACCGTTACCGGGTCGTGCCGCGCGCGGCGGACGCGGGTTTCCGCGAGGCCGAGCTCGGCTTCGCCGGCGCGCTGCCCGCCAGCATGCGCATCATCGACCGGCTCGGACAGGCCATCACCATCCGCTTCCTGGGCCTCGACGAGTCCCCGCTGCCCGCCGGAACCTTCGATTTCACGCCCCCGGACGGCGTGGACGTGTACCGGGAAAACGACTGACCCATGGCGTCCGCCGGCAGTGACGACCTGTTTGCCGGCACCGCCGGCGGTGCCTACGAGCCCCTGGCGGCCCGGCTGCGACCGGTGAGCCTCGATGCTTTCGTCGGGCAGCGCCACCTCCTGGGTCCCGGCAAGCCGCTGACCACCGCGCTCGCCCGCGGCCAGCTCCACTCCATGCTGTTCTGGGGGCCGCCGGGGGTCGGCAAGACCACGCTCGCACGCCTCGCCGCGGCCGCGGCCGATGCCCAGTTCCTTCAGCTCTCGGCTGTCCTTTCCGGCGTCAAGGATATCCGCGGCGCGGTCGACGCGGCCCTGGCCGCCCGTGCCCGCGGCCGCGCTACGGTGCTGTTCGTCGACGAGGTGCACCGCTTCAACAAGGCCCAGCAGGACGCCTTCCTGCCCTACGTGGAGGACGGCACCCTGATTTTCATCGGCGCCACCACGGAGAACCCGGCCTTCGAGCTCAACAGCGCGCTGCTGTCCCGGGCGCGGGTGTACAAGCTGCGCACGCTGACGCAGGAGGAACTGGAGACGCTGCTCGAACGCGGCCTGGCGGCCCTGCCGGATCCCCCGGCGGCGGCCCCGGGCGCGCTGGCGCGGATCGCCGCCCAGGCCGACGGGGACGGGCGGCGGGCCCTGAACCTGCTGGAACTGGCCGTCGACCTCGCTGCCGGCGGCGACGGGTCGGCACAGGCGCTCGACGATGCGCTGCTCGACGAGGTGCTGCAGCAATCGCTGCGCCGCTTCGACAAGGGCGGCGATGCCTTTTACGACCAGATCAGCGCCCTGCACAAGGCCGTGCGCGGCAGTTCGCCGGACGCGGCCCTGTACTGGCTCTGTCGCATGCTCGACGGCGGCTGCGACCCGCTCTACGTGGCCCGGCGGGTCGTGCGCATGGCCAGCGAGGATATCGGCAACGCCGACCCGCGCGCCCTGGGCCTCGCCCTGGACGCCTGGCAGGTCCTGGAGCGCCTCGGCAGCCCCGAGGGCGAACTGGCGCTTGCGCAGGCCGTCGTCTATCTCGCGGTTGCGCCCAAGAGCAACGCGGTCTACAGCGCCTTCAAGGCGGCCGCCGCCGCGGTCGAGAGCGGCGGTAGCGCAGCGGTACCCGTCCACCTGCGCAACGCGCCCACGGCGCTGGCGAGGGCCGAAGGTCACGGCGCGGACTACCGCTACGCCCATGACGAACCGGGCGGCTACGCGCCCGGCGAGAACTACTTCCCGGAGGCGCTGAAGAAGGCCCGCTTCTACCACCCGGTGGACCGGGGCCTGGAGCAGCGCATCGGCGAACGGCTCGAACGTTTCCGGGCGCTCGACGCCGCCAGCAGCAGGAAACGCTACCAGGGCGACTAGCGGCACACGCCTGTCGGTGCGCTGCCAAAGGCCGTACAATCTCCGCGCAGGACGGCAAGGGCATTCTGCGCCATGAAATACCTGCTCTTCGTGGCTCTCGGCGGCGCCGGCGGCGCCGTGGCCCGCTACCTGCTGGGGAGTCTCGTGCACGGCCTCTGGGCCAGTGCCTGGCCCGTGGGGACCTTCCTGGTCAACCTCGCGGGCTCTGCGGGCATCGGTGCCGTGTTCGCACTGCTGGAGCGCGGCAGTCTGCATCCCGACTGGCGCAGTGTCCTCATGGTCGGCTTTCTCGGCGCCTTCACCACCTTCTCGACCTTCTCCCTCGAGACGGTCGAGCTGTGGCAGCAGGGTGAGCCGGCGCTCGCGCTGGCCTACGTGCTGGCCAGCGTGATCGGCTGCGTGCTCGCCGCCGCCGGCACCATGTACCTGCTGCGCCCCCTTGCCTGAGCCGCAGCTACCCGATTGAAGACAGGACAGAGAGAACATGCTGGACGTTCGCGAACTCAGAAAGGATCCCGAGGGCGTTGCCGAGGCGCTCGCCCGCCGCGGCTACCGCTTCGACGCCGAGGCCTTCCGCGCCCTTGACGGCCGCCGCCGGGCGGCGGATATCGAGAGCCAGGAACTCCTCGCGGAGCGCAAGGCCGCCAGCAAGGAGATCGGCAAGCTCGTGGGCGGGGGCATGTCCGTCGACGACGCCAAGGCAAAGGTGAACGAACGCCTGGCGCTTATCGGCGAGCGCCTCGACACTGCCACGGAGACAGCGCGGGAAGCCCAGGGCGAGCTCGAGGCCTGGCTTGCCGGCGTGCCCAACCTGCCCGACGAGGCCGTGCCCGAGGGCTCAAGCGAGGAGGAGAACGTCGAGGTCTCCCGCTGGGGCGAACCGCCGGTTTTCGATTTCGAGGCCCGGGATCACGTGGACCTGGGAGAAGCCCTGGGCCTCCTCGACACGGAAGCGGCCACGAAGATCACCGGTTCCCGTTTCGTCGTCATGCACGGGGAACTGGCCCGCGTGCATCGCGCGCTGGTCCAGTTCATGCTCGATCTGCACACGCAGGAGCACGGCTACCGGGAGCTCTACGTGCCCTATATCGTAAACGCGGACTCGCTGCGCGGCACCGGGCAGCTGCCGAAGTTTGCCGAGGACCTGTTCCGCCTGGAGGGTGACCACGACTACTACCTGATCCCCACGGCAGAGGTGCCGGTGACCAACCTCGGCCGCGACCGCATCTTCGAGGACGCGGAGCTGGGGGAGGACGGTCTCGCCTTTACCAGCCATACACCCTGCTTCCGCAGCGAGGCGGGAAGCTACGGCCGCGACACCCGCGGCATGATCCGCCAGCACCAGTTCGAGAAGGTCGAGCTCGTGCGCTTCGTGCGCCCCGGCGCTTCCGACGGCGCCCTGGAACTGCTCACGGGCCACGCCGAAGCCGTGCTCCAGCGCCTCGGGCTGCCCTACCGGAAGGTGCTGCTCTGCGGCGGCGACATGGGCTTTTCCGCGCGCAAGACCTACGACCTCGAGGTCTGGCTGCCGGGGCAGTCCGCCTTCCGCGAGATCTCCTCCTGCAGCAACTTCGGCGACTTCCAGGCTCGGCGCATGCAGGCGCGCTGGCGCAACCCGGAAACCGGCAAGCCGGAGCTGCTGCACACGCTCAACGGTTCCGGGCTGGCCGTGGGGCGCACGCTGGTGGCAATCCTCGAGAACGGCCAGCAGGCCGATGGCAGCGTGCGCCTGCCCGCGGCGCTGCACCCCTACCTCGGCGGCCGAGCCGTGCTGGGCGCCTGACCATGCACGCGCTGCCGGTCTTCCTTCGCCTGGAAAGCCGGCCCGTGCTGCTGGTGGGCGGCGGCACCGTGGCCCTGCGCAAGGCGCGTTTTCTCTGTCGGGCGGGCGCGCGGGTGACCGTGGTGGCACCGGCCATCGACCCCGCGCTGGCGACGCTGCTCGACGATCACGGCGGGGAGTGGCTGCGCCGGCGCTACCGCCGCGGCGATCTCGCCGGCCGTGATCTCGTGATCGCCGCCACGCCCGACGAGAAGGTCAACGCAGCCGTGGCGGACGAGGCCAGGGCGCGGCGCCTGCCGGTCAACGTGGTGGACACGCCGGCCCTCTGCAGCTTCACGTTTCCCGCGATCGTGGACCGGGACCCGCTCCTGGTCGCGATCGGCACCGGCGGCGCCAGCCCGGTGCTCGCCCGCGCTGTGCGCCGTCGCCTGGAGACCCAGCTGCCGGCGGGCTTCGGTCGCCTCGCGCGCTTCCTCGGCGACTGCCGAGATCGCGTGCGCACGGCGATCAGCGACGAGAGCGCCCGCCGCCGGCTCCTCGAAGAGCTCGCCGAGGGACCCATTGCGGAGCAGGTGCTCGCGGGGGACGAGGCGGGCGCCGCGGCGGCCGTCGATGCGCTCCTGGCGCGGGGCGAGACGCCCCGGGGCGAGGTGTTCCTTATCGGCGCCGGTCCCGGCGACCCGGACCTGCTCACCTTCCGGGCCCTGCGGCTCCTGCAGCGCGGCGACGTGATCCTGTACGACCGCCTGGTCGGCGAGGGCATCCTGGAACTGGCGCGTCGCGACGCCCAGCGCCTCTACGTTGGCAAGCGCCGCGCCGAGCACACCGTCCCGCAGGACGAGATCAACCGAACCCTCGTCGAGCTGGCCCGCCAGGGCAAGTGCGTGGTGCGCCTGAAGGGCGGCGACCCGTTCGTCTTCGGCCGCGGCGGCGAGGAGATGGACGAGCTGGCCCGCGCCGGTATTCCGTTCCAGATCGTGCCCGGCATCACCGCGGCCAACGCCGCCGCCTGCTACGCGGGGATTCCGCTGACGCACCGCGACTATGCGCAGTCGGTGCGCTTCGTCACCGGGCACACGAAGGACGGCGAGCTTCGCCATCGCTGGGAGGCGTTCCAGTCACCGACGGAGACCCTGGTCTTCTACATGGGGCTCGTCGGCCTGCCGATCATCTGCGAGCAGCTCGTGGCCCATGGCCGCGATCCGGCCACCCCGGTCGCACTGGTGGAGAAGGCGACCAGCCCGGAACAGCGCGTGATCACGGGCACCCTGGGCACCATGATGAGCATGGTGGAGGCAGAGAAACCGGAGCCGCCGACGCTGATCATCGTCGGCGACGTGGTCCGGTTGGCGGCGGAGCTCGGCTGGTACAGCCCCGTGGAGGGGCGGGTGGTGCGCTGACCCGGTGAAGCGGTGCCGCTCCCGGCACTATTCCTCTTCGAGGCTGTGGATGGCGTAGGCCTGCTTGCGCATGAGCAGGGCGTCGACCAGGATGTTCCCCGCCTCGCTCAGCAGTACGTCCGCCTCGTCCTCTTCCTCCTCGCCGTCCGCGGCCGCCTCGTCTTCCCCGGCTTCGTCTTCCCCGGCTTCGTCATCGAAGGAGGCGAGCGGCTCCTCGCCCAGCGCCTGCCGGCGCTTGTTCTCGATGGCCAGCGCACGGGCCTCCCGGGCCTCGCGCTCGGCGCGCCGGGTCTCCTCGTTCAGGGAGACGACCTGGATGTCGTCGTTCTCGCCGGCGAGGGCAACCCGGTCGACCAGGAAGTTGAAGTCCGGGTCCGAGGCGCTGCGCTCCTGGAACAGGGCGGAGAGCTCGGGGATCAGCGGGTCCAGGTCGCCGTAGCGGCGGTGGCGCACGGGGTTGATCTGGTCCCAGGACAACGCGTGCTCCAGGGAGCTTTCACCGATGTCCTCGGGGTCGTAAAGCGAGGGGAAGGTGATATCGGGTACCACACCGCGGTGCTGTGTGCTGTCGCCCGAGATGCGGTAGAACTTGCTCTCGGTGACCTTTAGCTGCCCCTCGGTGAGGGGTAGCAGGGTCTGTACCGTGCCTTTGCCGAAGGAGCGGTCACCGACGATGATGCCGCGCTCGTAGTCCTGGATCGCACCGGCGAAGATCTCGCTGGCCGAGGCACTGAGCCGGTTGATGAGGACCACCAGCGGCCCGTCGTAGTAGGCCGTGCGCATACGCTTGCCGTCGCGCCAGACCCGCCGGGAAGAGTGGCGGATCTGCACCGTCGGGCCGTACTCGATGAACAGGCCCGTCAGCTCATTCGCCTCCTGCAGGGAGCCGCCGCCATTGTTGCGCAGGTCGACCACGATGCCTTCCACACCCTCATTTTCCAGCTCATCGAGGAGACGACGCACGTCGCGGGTGGTGCTCTTGTAGTCGTCGTCGCCTCGGCGCATGGCCTCGAAATCGATGTAGAACGCGGGGATGTCGATGACCCCGACCTTGATCGTGCTGTCGTCACCGGCCGGCACCTCGAGCACGCGACTGTGCGCCGACTGCTCCTCGAGCTTCACCGTGTTGCGCACGATCTGGATCTCCTTGTGCACCTCCGTCGAGGCCGCGTCCGCAGGGATCACGTTCAGGCGAACGGTGGTGCCCTTCGGCCCGCGGATCAGGTCGACCACTTCGTCGAGGCGCCAGCCGATCACGTCGACCATGGGCCCGCTGTCACCCTGGCCCACGCCGATGATGCGGTCCGCCGGCTTGAGGTCGCCCTGCTTGTCGGCGGGCCCAGCGGCGACCAGCCGCGAGACCTTGGTGTACTCATCCTCGAGCTGCAGCACGGCGCCGATACCCTCGAGGGACAGGCTCATGTTGATGTCGAAGTTCTCCTTGCGCCGCGGCGAGAAGTAGTTGGTGTGCGGGTCGTAGAGCTCCGTGAGGGCGTTGGCGTACACCTGGAACACGTCCTGGGCGTTGTACTGTCGGACCCGGGTAAGCTGGGTGCGGTAGCGCTTGAGCAGCGTATCGACGATGTCGTCCTCGTCCTTGTCGGCAAGGCGCAGGCTGAGCGCCTGGTTCTTCAGGTGCTTGCGCCAGCGCTCGTCCAGGTCCGCATCGTCGACGGCCCAGTCCCGGAGCTCCGGATCCACCGCGTAGGTCTCGTCGCGGGTGAAATCCATCGTCTTGTAGAGCGCCGGCAGCGTCTCCACGACCTGCTCCAGGCGGGTCGTCAGCCGGTCCTCGAAGCGGTTGAAGATCTCGAAGCCCGCGTCCAGGCGCCCGTGCGGCAGGGCCTCGTCCATGACATAGCGGAACTGTTCGAAGGACTCGATGTCGCCGCGGGTGAAGAACATCTTGCCGCCGTCCAGGCTCTCGATGTAATTGTCGAGGTGTGCCGAGGACAGCTGGTCGTCATATTCCAGCTTCGCGTAATGGCGCTCCTCGAGCTGCTCGACGAGTTCGGCCGCGGTCTCGGACTGCGAATCCGTGAACCAGATCTTGGCCGCGGCGGGGGCGGTGGCAAGCAGGGCGGCCAAGGCCAGCCCTGTGCGGAGCCAGGGGCGATTCGCTGTCATGCGGCTACCTGTTATGCGGACTTTGATCGAAGTGTAGCGGGATGCCCGGGGGGGGAAAAGCCTCCCGGCGCGATGCCGCCAAGGCTCATGCGCCGGGGACAACGAGGTCGAAGGTGGCGTTGACGCGGCTTTCGAAGACGAGGTCGCCGGTGACGTAGGTCTCGGCGCCGGGGGCCGCGTCGGCACTGCGCAGCATCATCTCGCTGGCCATGGGCCGCGGCTGCGGACCCTGGAAGGCATCGAGGGAGCGTACGGGACCGACCGCGATGCCCAGGCTGTCGGCCAGGGCTTCGGCGTTGGCGCGGGCATCCAGGGCGGCCGCTGCCAAGGCCTCCCGGCGCAGGCGGGACGCCTCGCTGTGCCCGAGCACCGGCGGCGAAACCTCGTTCGCGCCGGCATCAGCCGCACCCTCGATGAGAATGCCCAGCTGGCCGAGCTGCGTGAGGCGGACGTCGATGCGTCGCTGCACCAGGTATCCCTTCAGCACCTGCTGCTCCTTCCCCTTGTCCCAGCGATACTCGGGACGCAGGGTCAGCCCCGGGGCACTGATGTCGCCGGCCGCGATGCCGAGGCCCTCCAGGTGGGCAAGGATGGCTGCCGTGCGCGCGTTCACGTCCTCCCGGGCCGTGGCCAGGTCCGGGGAGCGCGCCTGCACGCCGAGGCCGATGCGGGCCTCGTCGGGGGCCGCGCTGACCCGCCCCTCGCCATGCACCGAGAGCCCCCTTGGGGGCGGGCCATCGCCCGCCTTGGCGGCGAGGGGAGCGAGGGAGAGGAGCAGGGCGCCGGCCAGGGCCGGCAGGGCAGGGGTGCGCATGGGGGATGTCTCCGCGTGGCTTGTCATTCATTGACCGGCAGGGGCAGCGAGGGTTCCCGAGCGGTGAACACCAGCACCGACGCCCCGGGTGCCCACAGTCGCCGGACCCGGTTCGACTGTGCCTCGGCGACGTCGAACAGGAGGCTGTTGTGCAGTGTCAGCGGCGCGGCGCTGCGGTCCACCGGCAGGGTGAAGTAGAGCCAGGTCTCGTCATAGGCGACCTCGAGCCCGAGAAAGGCCGCTCGCCCGCTGGCCCCGCCGGCAGCAGTGACCCGGAAGTGGCGCTCGAGGTAGGCCTCGATGAGCGCCGCCGGCGGGGCCTCCGGGTCGAGCAGCACGCGGGTCCCCGTGTCCCTGGACAGGGCGGTTTCCAGGTCCTCGGGAATGACCCGCAGGGCAACCTGCAGGGCATCCCCGGCCTCGTTCCAGGACAGCTCGGCGTAGCTGGCGTGGAAGGGGTGCGCTGCCGCGCTGCCGCCATGGCCGAGGGCCAGGGCCAGGGCGAGGAACAGGACGGGTGCCAGGAAGCTGGCGTAGAGGCCCCGCCTCAGCGGATGGGCTGCGACCATGCGTCCTCGTCATCCCGGCGCATCGGGTTCGGCTCCTCGCTTTCCTTGAACAGCTGGAAGCGGCTGGGCACGACCTTGCGGGGCCAGGCGTTGTTGGCGACATCGGTGTCCGCGGTGCTGCGGTACGGGTCGAACTCGATAGCCGTAATCTCCCGGTCCGTGATGAAGAGCTTCTTCACCTGGACCGCATTGCGCCGCCAGATTTCCGCCGGCACCGTGACTTCCTCGACCCCGCCGTCAGCGTAGCTGATGCGCAGCGGCAGCGGTGTGACCAGGCCACCGACGTTGTCGAAGGTGACCACGTAGAAGCGTTCCGCGGTATCCAGCAGCGCCCGCTCCCGCTCCGTGAGCCGGTCCAGGGCCTCCTCGTACTGCGCGTAGTCCCAGGGCGTTACCCGGTACTCGTCGCTTTCGTTGTAGAAGTCCCGGAGCCCCGGCTCGCGGTCGACGAGCCGCTCGCTCCCCGCATTGCGCTGGTCGCTCAGCGAGGGCTCCTCGCTCTCGGCCTGCGCCCGCTCCCAGGCCTTCTCGCGCTCCGGGTCGAGGCTGTCGACGCGGTACAGGGCGACCTCGCCCAGGGCGACGTCCACGTGGCCGGTGCCGTAGAACCAGCCGCGCCAGAACCAGTCGAGGTCCATGGCCGAGGCATCCTCCATCGTGCGGAAGAAGTCCGCTGGGGTCGGCCGGCGGAATTTCCAGCGCTGCGCGTACTGGCGGAAGGCGTGGTCGAACAGCTCCCGGCCCATGATGCTTTCGCGCAGGATGTTGAGCGCCGTGGCCGGCTTGCCGTAGGCGTTGTTGCCGAACTGGTGGATGGACTCCGAGTTGGTCATGATCGGCACCTGCGTGGCGCTCGCCATGTACTCGGTCATCTTCGCCGGTTCGCCGCGGCGGGACGGGTAGCCTTCCTCCCAGGCCTGTTCCGTGAGGAACTGCAGGAAGGTGTTCAGGCCCTCGTCCATCCAGGTCCACTGGCGCTCGTCCGAGTTCACCACCATGGGAAAGTAGTTGTGCCCGACCTCGTGGATGATGACCGAGATCAGGCCGTACTTGCTGCGCTCCCAGGTCTTGTCCCCGGATTTCTGCGTGACGTCCCAGTAGGTCCCGTCGGCATAGGGTCGCGGCTTGTTGAAGCTGATCATCGGGTACTCCATGCCACCCACGGGGCCGTTGACGGAAATGGCCACGGGGTAGGGGTACTCGAAGGTGTAGCGGGAGTAGACGTCGATCGTGTGGGCGATTGCCGCCGTGGAGTACTGGCTCCAGAGCGGCTCGGCCTCGTTCGGGTAGAAGGACATGGCCAGCACGTCGCGCTCGCCGGAGCGGGCGCGGCGCGCGTCCCAGATGAACTTGCGCGAACTGGCGAAGGCGAAGTCGCGCACGTTCTCGGCTCGGAAACGCCAGGTGCTTGTCCCCTTGCCCGTCTCGCGAGCGTTCTCGGCCGCCTCTTCCGGGGTCACCACGAAGACCAGCTCGTCGCTGCTGCGGGCGGCCTCGAAGCGCTCCCGCTGCGCGGGCGTCAGTACCGCGCCGGCGTTCTGCAGCTCGCCGGTGGCGGCGACCACGTGGTCCGCCGGTACGGTGATGGCCACGTCGTAGTCCCCGAGCTCGAGGGTGAACTCGCCGCGGCCGAGGAACTGCTTGTGCTGCCAGCCCGCGTAGTCCGTGTAGGCGGCCATGCGCGGGTACCACTGGGCGATCTCGTAGAGGTAGTTGCCGTCCTCCGGGAAATACTCGTAGCCGCCCCGGGCGCTGACCACGGTGGCATCGATGATGTTGTGGGACCAGGCCACGGAGAAGCGCAGGCGCTCGCCGGCCGCCAGCGGTTCGGCCAGGTCGATGCGCATCATGGTGCGGTTGACCGTATAGGGGAGGGGCTCCCCGTCGGCCCCGGTGACCGCTTCGATGGTTACCCCGCCCTCGAAGCGGCGGCGCTCCAGCAGCGAAGCGAGGGCACCGTAGGAGAACTGGGCTAAGTCCGGCGCGGTTTTCGTGAGCATGTCGTCCGAATCCCGGCGAAAACGATTCTGGTCGAGCTGCAGCCAGAGGTAGGGCAGGTCGTGCGGACTGTTGTTATGGTAGGTGATGGTCTCGCGGCCCGTGATGCGCTGGTCCTCATCGTCGAGCGTGACGGCAATGTCGTAATCCGCCCTCTGCTGCCAGTAGCCCGGGCCCGGAGCCCCGGTGGCAAGGCGCGTGTCCGTCGGCGTCGCCAGCAGGTAGTCGAGCTGGGCAAAGGCGTCGGCGCC
>CAYTJQ010000057.1:0-19258 GCA_964438205.1 uncultured Alteromonadaceae bacterium | reverse complement strand
CTGATGTGTATGGCGGAGAGAGAGGGATTCGAACCCTCGATGGAGCTATAAACCCCATACTCCCTTAGCAGGGGAGCGCCTTCAGCCACTCGGCCACCTCTCCGCGGACGCGGGGTTTTACCCCTTCGCGGGGGCGCGATGATAGCACCGGCCCACGCGGTAACGCAAAGGACTGGTCAGCTTTCCCCTTCCCGGCTTTCACCCCCTTCGGCAGGTGGTTCTCCGCTGATGCGCTGGTAGATTTCCTCGCGGTGCACGGCGACATCGCGGGGGGCGGTGACGCCTAGGCGCACCTGGTTGCCCTTGACCCCGAGCACGGTGATGGTGATGTCGTCGCCGACGATCAGCGACTCGTTGACCTTGCGTGTCAGTATGAGCATGGCTCGCGCCTCGTGTCGTCCCTGAACACCGCGCGGCCGGTGCCGCGCCGCTCGTCTTACCGAACAGTTTTAGCGGGTTTACCGGGAAAGGCCAAGGCCCCTCCCTGCGCTGAACCTGGCGGACCCGCCAGCGGGCAGTCAGGCAGCCCCGTCCTCCCGGGGTTCCCCGTCGAGGCCGAAGGATGAGTGCAGGGCCCGCACGGCAAGCTCGAGGAACTTCTCCTCGATGATCACCGAGATCTTGATCTCGGAGGTCGTGATCATCTGGATGTTGATGCCCACCTCGGCCAGCGCCGCGAACATCTGGCTGGCAACGCCGGCGTGGGAGCGCATGCCGACCCCGACCACCGAGACCTTGGCGATACGGCTGTCGCTGCGCACTGCCCGGGCGCCGAGGTCCGTGGCTGTTTCCATCAGGATGGCCTCGGCGCGCGCCAGGTCGCCCCGGCCCACGGTGAAGGTGAAGTCGGTGGTGTTGTCGTCGGCCACGTTCTGGACGATCACATCCACCTCGATGTTGGCGTCGCCGACGGGACCGAGGATGCGGTGCGCCACCCCGGGCATGTCGGGCACACCGAGGATCGTCAGCTTGGCCTCGTCGCGGTTGAAGGCGATGCCCGCAATGGTGGGCGTCTCCATCTGGTCGTCCTCCTCAAGGGTGATCAGCGTGCCCGGTCCTTCCTGGAAACTGTGCAGCACGCGCAGCGGTACCTGGTACTTGCCGGCAAACTCCACGGCGCGGATCTGCAGGACTTTCGAGCCCATGCTGGCCATCTCCAGCATTTCCTCGAAGGTGATGCGGTCCAGGCGCCGGGCGCCGTCCACGACCCGCGGGTCCGTGGTGTAGACCCCGTCGACGTCGGTGTAGATCTGGCACTCGTCGGCCTTCAGGGCCGCGGCGAGGGCGACCGCGGTGGTATCGGAACCGCCGCGGCCGAGGGTGGTGATGTTGCCCTCCTCGTCCACGCCCTGGAAGCCGGCGACGACCACGACGCGGCCCGCCGAGAGGTCCGCGTGCAGCCGGACGTCGTCGATCTCCCGGATACGCGCCTTGGTGTGCGCGTCATCGGTGAGGATACGCACCTGGTAGCCGGTGTAGGAGCGCGCCGGCAGGCCGCGCTTGTGCAGGGCCATGGCCAGCAGCGCAGTCGTGACCTGTTCACCGGTGGCGAGCAGCGCATCGAGTTCCCGGGGCACCGGGTGCTCCTGGATCTCGTGGGCGAGGCCGAGCAGGCGGTTGGTCTCGCCGCTCATGGCGGAGACCACGACGACCACGTCGTGGCCGTCGGCACGGAAGCGGGCGACCTTGTCGGCCACCTGCTCGATGCGCCCGATGGTGCCGACGGAGGTCCCGCCGAACTTCTGGACGATCAGGCTCATGGGGCGGCGACGCGCTCCCCGACCCAGCCGGGCACGGCCTTCAGCGTGCTGTCGAGGGCATCGACGTCGCTGCCACCGCCCTGGGCCATATCGGGCCGGCCGCCGCCCTTGCCGCCGAGGCGGCCGGCGAACTCGCGCATGAGGTCGCCGGCCTTGACCCGGTCGGTAAGATCCGCCGTGACGCCGGCCGCCAGGGCGATCTTGCCGTCGTTGACGGCGGACAGGAGGATCACGGCGGAGCCGAGCTTGTTCTTGCATTGGTCGAGCGTGTCACGCAGGGACTTCGCATCCGCGCCCTCGACGTTGGCAGCCAGCACCTTCACGCCGTCCACCTCCACGGCATTGCTGGTGAGGTCGCCGCCGGCGGCGCTGGCCAGCTTCTGCTTGAGGCGGGCCACGGTTTTCTCGAGCTCCCGGGTCTCGCTGCGCAGGGCCGCGGCGCGCTCACCGAGGTTCGCCGGCGTGGCCTTGAGCACTTCGCAGGCCTCGGCAACGGTGGCGTCGAGCGCGGCGACGGCGGCAAGCGCGCCCTCCCCCGTGACGGCCTCGATGCGGCGCACGCCCGCGGCCACGCCGCCCTCGGCCACGATGCGGAAGAGGCCGATGTCCCCGGTGCGGTCCACGTGGGTACCCCCGCAGAGCTCCACGGAGAAATCGTCGGCGCCCATGCTGAGCACGCGCACCTCGTCGCCGTACTTCTCGCCGAAGAGGGCCATGGCACCGGCCGCCATGGCCTCGTCCATGGCCATGTGGCGGGTCACCACCGGCGTATTGGCACGGACCTGGGCGTTGACCAGGTCGCTGATCTCGGCCAGCTCGCCGGCGCTGACCGGCTGGCCGTGGGAGAAGTCGAAGCGCAGGCGCTCGGAGTCCACCAGCGAGCCCTTCTGGGTGACGTGCTCACCGAGCACCCGCCGCAGCGCGGCGTGCATCAGGTGCGTTGCCGAGTGGTTCAGGCGCGTGCGCTGGCGCACCGCGCGATCGACGGTGGCCGCGAGTTCACTGCCCTCGCGCACCTCGCCCTCGAGGACGCGCACGTGGTGCAGGTGGTGCTTGCCGGCCTTGGTGGTGTCGGTGACCTCCAGGCGTACGCCTTCCCCCGCGAGGTAGCCGGTGTCGCCCACCTGGCCGCCGGACTCGGCGTAGAACGGGGTCGCATCGAGCACGAGGACGCCGCTCTCATCGGTGCCCAGGGCGCGCACCGGTTCGCCGTCGCGCAGCAGCGCCAGCACCCGTCCCTCGCCGCCCAGGCTCTCGTAGCCGGTGAACGTCGTCTCACCATCGAGCTTCAGCGTCGCGTTGTAGTCGACCTTGAAGCTGCCGCCCTCCTTGGAGCGCTCGCGCTGCGCGGCCATGGCGCGCTCGTAGCCGGCGAGGTCCAGGGTGAGGCCGCGCTCGCGGGCGATGTCATTGGTGAGGTCCGTGGGGAAGCCGTAGGTGTCGTAGAGCTTGAACACGACCTCACCCGGGATCTCGGTGCCGTCGAGGCCGTCCAGGGCCTCCTCGAGGATCGCCATGCCGTGGTCCAGGGTCTTGGCGAACTGCTCCTCTTCGGCCAGCAGCGCGCGCTCGATGGCGGACTGCTGCTTCGCGAGCTCGGGATAGGCCTCGCCCATCTGCGCCGCCAGCGGCGCTACCAGGCGGTGGAAGAAGGGTTCGGTTGCGCCCAGCTTGTTGCCGTGGCGGATGGCCCGGCGCAAGATGCGGCGCAGCACGTAGCCCCGGCCCTCGTTGCCGGGCAGCACGCCGTCGGCGACCAGGAAGGCGCAGGAGCGGATGTGGTCGGCGATCACGCGCAGCGAGGAGGCGCTGCGGTCCGCCACACCGATGATCTCCGCCGCGGCGTCTATCAGCGCCTGGAACAGGTCGATCTCGTAGTTGCTGTGCACGCCCTGGAGCACCGCGGCGATGCGCTCGAGGCCCATGCCCGTGTCCACGGACGGCTTGGGCAGCGGCGTCATCTCGCCGGAGGCATCCCGGTTGTACTGCATGAACACGAGGTTCCAGATCTCGATGTAACGGTCGAGGTCGTCGTCCTCGCTGCCGGGCGGCCCGCCGGGGACCTCCGGGCCGTGGTCGTAGAACACCTCCGAGCAGGGACCGCAGGGGCCGGTATCGCCCATCTGCCAGAAGTTGTCCTCGTCGAGGCGCGACAGGCGCTCGGCGGGGAAACCGATCTCGTCGGTCCAGATCTTCGCCGCCTCGTCGTCGGAGATGTGTACCGTGACCCAGAGCCGTTCCGGCGGCAGGCGCAGGTGCTCGGTGAGGAAGGCCCAGGCGAACTGGATCGCCTCGCGCTTGAAGTAGTCGCCGAAGCTGAAGTTGCCGAGCATCTCGAAGAAGGTGTGGTGCCGGGCCGTGTAGCCGACGTTCTCGAGGTCGTTGTGCTTGCCGCCGGCGCGCACGCAGCGCTGGCTCGACGCCGCCCGGGAATAGGGGCGCGGGTCCGTGCCGAGGAAGGTGTCCTTGAACTGGTTCATCCCGGCGTTGGTGAAGAGCAGCGTCGGGTCGTTGGCGGGCACCAGGGAACTGCTGGGCACACGGGTATGCCCGTGCTCCTCGAAGAAGGCCAGGAAGGCCTCGCGAATCTCTCCGGTTTTCATAGGTGCTCTCGGTGCAAGCGGCGGCGCGCTCAGCCGACCATGCGGCCCTCGGTGAAGCTGCGCCCCGCGATGATGTGCAGGTGAAGGTGGAAGACGGTCTGGCCGGCGCCCTCCCCGTTGTTGACGATGAGCCGGAAGGCGTCGGCCACACCGAGCTGGCGGGCGACCTTGCCGGCCGCGAGCATCAGCTGGCCGAGGAGTTCACCGTCCTCTTCGCCGGCGTCCGCCAGCTTCGGGATCGCCTTGCGGGGAATGACCAGCACGTGCACCGGGGCCTGCGGGTTGATGTCATGGATGGCGACGCAGTGCTCATCCTCGTAGATGAATTCCGCGGGGATCTCGCCGGCAACGATCTTGCCGAATACGGTGTCACTCATGCGCTAGCCCAGTTTCTCGTCGGCGGTGAGCTGGCGGGCCTCGCTCTCGAGCATGACGGGGATACCGTCGCGCACCGGATAGGCAAGCCCGCTGGCGCGGCACACCAGCTCCTCGTTTTCCTCGTCGTAGTCCAGCGGCGCCTTGCTCACGGGGCAGACCAGGATGCTGAGTAGCTTCTTGTCGATCACGGGTATCTACGCCTCCGGGGCCGCTGCGTTGAACGGCGCATTATACGGACTTTTTCGGGGCATGTTCAGGGCGTGCTCAGCGCTTGCCGGAGGGGCTCCCGGGGGTCAGGGCATGGGCGGAACGAGGCGCTGCGGGTCGATGCGGCGGCCGCGGAAGCTCATGCGCCAGTCCAGGTGCGGGCCCGTGGCGCGGCCACTCGCACCGACGGCCCCGATCACCTCGCCGCGGCGGATCTCGTCACCCACGGCGACCCCCACCTCGCTCAGGTGCAGGAAGGACGAGGACAGGCCGTAGCCGTGATCCAGGATGATGGTGCCGCCGGAATAGAACAGATCGGGCTCGGCGAGGGTGACGAGGCCGTCGGCGGGGGCACGGACGGGGGTGCCGGCCGGGGCGGCCACGTCGACGCCGTAATGCGGCGTGCCCGGCGTGCCGTTGTAGACCCGCTGGCTGCCATAGACACCGGAGATCGGCCCGCTGGCCGGCCAGGCGAAGGCACCGGCCACCTGCCGCAGCCAGTCCGGCTGCTCGATCCGGCGCCCCTTGGCGGCCACCACCAGGGCCCGCTCCCGCCGGATGCGCTCGAGCTGCTCCGGCGGCGGCGTGACCGTTCGCTGGGGCACGCCGTCGACGCGCTGGATGCGGTAGTCCCGGGCAGCGACCGCCAGGGTCGCCGCGCACGGCTCGGGGCCCTCGACCACCAGCTGCGCCGTCGCCGGCGCGTCGCGGCCGAAGCCGGCCAGGTACCAGCCATCGGGCAGCACCGGGAGCGCTTCACCGTCGAGCATCACGGTGCTGCCGGGCGGGACCCGGCCCCAGAGCAGGCCACCCTGCACGGCCTCGCCCCCGAGCGGTTCACAGCCCGCTGCCCGCGCGCCGGCGGCGGCATGGAGCAGCGACAGCGCGAGCAGCGCGGCAAGCAATCTCCGGGACATGGCTTTCTCCTGTGGTCGTGGTGGCCCCTTTCTAGCAACCCCCCCGGCCCGCGTCCACCCCGCGCTGCCCGGCGGACCGCGCAGCTGCTAGCATGCGTACCCATGGCCCGCTACCGCCCACCCCGCCGCCGCGGCACACCCCTGATCACGCCTGCCGGCGAGGCCGCGCTGCGCGCGGAGCTGACGCGGCTGTGGAAAGAGGAGCGGCCGCAGGTCACCCAGGCCGTGCACGAAGCCGCCAAGAACGGCGACCGCTCGGAGAACGGCGACTACATCTACGGCAAGCGCCGGCTGCGGGAGATCGACAGCCGGGTGCGCTTCCTCAACAAGCGCCTCGAGGAACTCACCGTGGTGGACCAGCCGCCCACAGACCCCGCGAAGATCTACTTCGGCGCCTGGGTGACGCTGGAGGACGAGGCGGGGGAGGAGAGCACCTGGCGCATCGTCGGCCCGGACGAGTTCGACCTGCCCTGCCGCGCCATCTCCATCGACGCGCCGATGGCCCGCGCCCTGCTGGGCCGCCGCGTCGACGACGAGGTCGTCGTGCAGGCGCCGGGCGGTACGCAGCACTACTGGGTGACCGCTATCCGCTACGGCTGACCGCTACCCGGCGGCCAGCCGTGAGACGTACAGCAGCGGCTGCAGACCGGCAGCGCTCACGGCTCCCGGCGCTGATGCCGTTTCAGAAGGCCCACTGTACGCCGACGGAGGCAGTGCGCGGCTTGTTCGGGCGGGCGCCATCCGGCTGCCGGGAGACGATGGCCTGCTCGTCGAGAACGTTCTCGACCTTCAGGAAAACCACGGCATCGTCGCTGAGCGCATAGCGGCTGATGACGTCGACCACGAGCAGGTCTTCGGTCGTGGCGAAGGGGCTCGCTGAGCGGTTGCAGCCGATATCCACGCACATCTCGTCGATGTACTTGATGACCGCATAGTTGTTCCAGCCGAGGGCCGACTCGAGGCCGGCTCGCAGGCTGAAGACGTTCTCCGGGATCGACGCCAGCCGGTCACCATCCGCCACCCCGCTCGCGGCGTTGTCGCCCTTGCTCTCGGCCTCCGTGTAGGTGTACATGAGATCCACGGGCACGGTCAGGCCGGCGAGGTCGAAGGTACCGCCGAACTGGAACTCCAGGCCCGAGATCTCTGCCTCGCCGGTCACGAAGGAGCCGGCCGTGGCGCCGTTGCTGCAGGGGTCGGCGTTGGAGCAGTTCTCGCTCTTGTTCTCGAAGTCGCTGTAGAAGGCCACCGCCTCCACGAAGACACCCCCGTTGTAGCGAACACCGGCCTCGTAGTTGATGCTGGTTTCCGGTTCCTCGTTGGCGGCGGCGCCGCCGCCAAGGGGCGAGAAGCCCCGGTGAACGCCCGCAAGCACCTGCCAGTTGGGCCGGAAATCGTAGGTAAAGGAAACGCCCGGAAGCCACTCCTCCGCGGCATTGCTGCGCACGCTGGGAGTATCCAGCCGGTCCGGGTCTGCCCACTGTTCGCGGCGGGACTCGACGTCCTCGTAGCGCAGCGCCAGGTTGAGAGCCAGCGCGTCGCTCACCTGCCAGCGGTCGACGGCCCAGAAGGTCATCGCCTCGGCCTCTTCGTAGCGGTTGTCACCACCGGTCGGCCGCACCGTTTCCCGGAAGATGAGATCCCCACCCACCTGGTCGTAGCGGTCGACGGGCTGGTAACGCTGCATGTCGTCCTCGTGGACACGCCCGCCGAGGGCGAGCTGGTGGTTGCCGAACGCGAGGTCGAGGTTCAGGTCGATGCCCTCGGAGGTGTAGTCCCGCGCGTTGTTCTTGTAGGCAAGGCCGGTCGCATCCGCCGTGCCATCGAGGACCGCCTGGGCCATCGCGTCGCCCTCGTTGGCCGCTGCAACGAGGCTGCCGCCGCCCGACAGCTTGAACCAGTTGCGCGAGAACTCGTTGCGGTAGGCAATGGCCGTCAGGTCCACGCCCTCGGCGATGGCCAGGCGATAGGTCGCGCTGAAGCCCTTGTGCTCATTGTCCATTTCGTCAATGGCGGAGAGGCCGTAGCGCCGGTTCTCATCGGCGGCGAAATCCGCGTCGGTGAGGCCGAGATAGGTCTCGTCGGAGACCTCGTCGGAGTACTGGGCCTTGAGCAGCAGGCTCTGCCGTTCCCCTTCCCAGCCAACCTTCGCCAGGTAGTCCTCGATGTCGTAGCCGGAATCCCGGCCGCCGCCGTCGATGTCCTTGAAGCCGTCGCTGCGCCGCTGGGCCGTCTCCAGGAGAAAGCCGAAGGCACCGCTGCGGCCACCGACGTTGGCGAGGAGGTCCGCCTCGCTGTTCTGGCCGTAGCGGAGGTTGACGTTGCCGCCCAGCTGCTCGGGGATCGGCGTCGAGACCATGTTGATCACACCGCCGGTGGTCTGCGGCCCGTAGCGCAGCAGCGGCGCACCCTTGATGACCTCCGTGCTGTGCATGCGCAGGGCCGTGGGAAAATAGTAGGCAGCCGGGTTCGAGTAGGGCGCCGGCGCGATCATCACGCCATCCTCCATGAGCGTGACCTTGGAAGCACGCTCGGAGGTCGCGCCGCGGATGCCGATGTTGGGGCGGAGGCCGTAACCGTCCTCCTCGCGAATGTAGAGACCCGGCACGGTCTTCAGCAGCTGGTTGATATCGTTGGCGAACTCGATGCGCACCTGCTCATTGTCGACGATGCTGCCGGTGCCGGGCAGGGAACGTGCAGCTTCGGCAGAGCCGACGATGGTGACTTCCTCGAGCGCCTGCCCGGCCGCGGCGGCTGAAAAGGCAGTGGCTACTGCAGCGACAGCGGTCGCCAGCGTGGTTCGGTTCAAGGTACCTACTCCCTCACGTTGAATGTTGTTGTCGACGCCCGTCCGGGGGCGCACGTCGCGGCGATTGCCGCCACGAATCTTGCGAACAATACTAATAACGATTCGCAATTACAATATTCCCTAAGGGCTTTATATACGGGATACACGGTATATACGGGATACACGGTCCCATGCTCGCGCTCGCGTTGCTGGCACCGGGGGCGGCTGCTACCATTTCGCCCCTTTTTGCAGGCCCCGCCGCTCCCACTCAGGAACCGCAATGAACACACCGACCCTGGCCCAGCTCGAAGACCGCGACGCCTTCCTGCGCCGGCACATCGGCCCCACGGAAGCCGAGCAGACGGAGATGGCCCGGGCGATCGGCTACGACAGCCTCGACGCGCTCATCGACGCCACCGTGCCGGGCAGCATCCGTCGCCGACAGCCCATGGCACTGGCGGAGCCGGATACGGAAGAGGCGGTCCTTGCCCGCCTGCGCGCGCTCGCCGAACGCAACCGGGTGCTGCGCTCCTATATCGGCATGGGCTACCACGACACGTTCACGCCCACCGTCATCCAGCGCAACGTCCTCGAGAACCCCGGCTGGTACACGGCCTACACCCCCTACCAGCCGGAGATCTCCCAGGGCCGCCTGGAGGCCCTGCTCGCCTACCAGCAGCTGGTGATGGACCTCACCGGCATGGATCTCGCCAACGCCTCGCTCCTCGACGAGGCCACCGCTGCCGCCGAGGCCATGACGCTGCTGCAGCGCGTTAACAAGAAGAACCGCAGCAACCGCTTCCTGGTGGCCGCAGACTGTCACCCGCAGACGCTGGCGGTGCTGCGCACGCGCGCCGAGCCCCTCGACATCGAGGTGGTGCTCGCCGACCCCGAGGACCCGCTCGCCACGGGCGACGCCTTCGGGCTGCTGCTGCAGTACCCGGGCAGCCACGGCGAGGTGCGCGACCTGGCGCCGGTGATCGAGGCGGCTCAGGGCCAGCAGACCCGGGTCTGCGTCGCGGCGGACCTGCTCGCCCTGCTGCTCCTGAAGTCACCAGGCGAGGCGGGCGCCGACGTGGTCGTCGGCAGCAGCCAGCGCTTCGGCATCCCCATGGGCTTCGGCGGCCCGCACGCCGCCTTCTTTGCCACCCGCGACAGCTACAAGCGCTCCACCCCCGGGCGCCTCATCGGCGTCTCCGTGGACCGGCACGGCCGCCAGGCGCTGCGCATGGCCATGCAGACGCGCGAGCAGCACATCCGCCGCGAAAAGGCCACGAGCAACATCTGCACGGCGCAGGCGCTGCTGGCGATCATGGCCGCCTTCTACGCCATGTACCACGGCCCGGACGGGCTGCGCCGCATCGCCGAGCGGGTCCACCGGCTCACCAACCTCCTCGCGGCGCGGCTGATGGACGCCGGCTACGAGCCGGAGAATACCCACTGGTTCGACACCCTCACGGTGAAGGTCGGCGGGCGGCAGGCCGAACTCCTGGCGAACGCCGAGGCTGCCGGCATGAACCTGCGCCCGGTCGGCGACGACCGCGTCGGCATCGCTCTCGACGAGACCACCACTCTGGCGGACGTGGCCGACCTCCTCGCTGTCTTCGGTGACAGCACCGGGGTCGCCGATGACCCTGCGGTGCCCAGCGGCTTGCCGGCAGCGCTCGAGCGCCCGGTCGACTACCTGCAGCACCCGCTCTTCAACAGCTTCCAGTCCGAGACGGAGATGCTGCGCTACCTGCACCGGCTGGAGGGCCGGGACATCGCCCTCAACCGGGCCATGATCCCCCTCGGCAGCTGCACCATGAAGCTCAATGCCACCACGGAGATGCTCCCGGTAAGCTGGCCCGAGTTCGCCCGCATCCACCCCTTCGCCCCGGCCTCGCAGACCGAGGGCTATGGCCTGCTCCTCGACGAGCTCTCACACATGCTCCGGGAATGCACCGGCTATGACGCCATCTCGCTGCAGCCCAACGCCGGCTCCCAGGGGGAATACGCCGGCCTCCTCGCCATCCGTCGCTATCACCAGGCGCGCGGCGAGGGGCACCGGGACCTCTGCCTGATCCCCGCCTCGGCCCACGGCACCAACCCGGCGAGCGCGGCCCTTGCCGGCATGCGCATCGTCATTGTCGACTGCGACAGCGAGGGCAATGTCGCCATGGACGACCTCCGGGCGAAGGTCGAGGCGAACAGCGACCAGCTCGCGGCGATCATGGTCACCTATCCGTCGACGCACGGCGTGTTCGAGGAGTCGATCGTCGAGCTGTGCGAGCTCATCCATGCCCACGGCGGCCAGGTCTACGTGGACGGGGCGAACCTGAATGCGCTGGTCGGCATTGCCGCGCCCGGCGAGTTCGGTGCCGACGTGTCACACCTGAACCTGCACAAGACCTTCTGCATTCCCCACGGGGGCGGCGGCCCGGGCATGGGCCCGATCGGCGTCGGCGCACACCTCGAGCCCTTCCTGCCTTCGCACCCGGTGGTACCGGTGCCCGGGCTCGCCGCGGACAACGACGTGGTCTCGGCCACGCCCTGGGGCAGCGCCTCCATCCTGCCGATTTCCTGGACCTATATCGCGCTCATGGGCGCGCGCGGGCTGACCCGCGCCAGCGAGGTCGCGATCCTTTCGGCGAACTACATCGCCCACCGGCTGGCGCCGCACTTCCCGATTCTCTACACCGGGCGCAACGGGCGCGTTGCCCACGAGTGCATCATCGACCTGCGGCCGCTGAAGGAGGCGAGCGGGATCGGCGAAGAGGACGTGGCCAAGCGGCTCATCGATTTCGGCTTCCACGCGCCGACCATGTCTTTCCCGGTCGCGGGCACGCTGATGGTGGAGCCGACCGAGTCCGAGTCCCTCGCCGAGCTGGACCGCTTCTGCGACGCGATGATCACGATCCGGGAGGAGATCCGCGCGGTGGAAGAAGGCCGGCTGCCGGCGGACGACAACCCGCTGGTCAATGCCCCGCACACGCTGGCGGAGGTGACGGCGGAGTACTGGCCCCACGCCTATTCCCGCAGCCAGGCCGCCTACCCCGTGGACAGCCTGCGCAGCGACAAGTACTGGGCGCCGGTGGGCCGGGTGGACAACGTCTACGGCGACCGCAACCTGTTCTGCGCCTGCCCCGCCGTCGACAGCTACCGCGACGAAGCGCGCGAACCGGCCTAGTCAGACCTGCGCGGTCCGGACTGCGAGTTCCCAAGCGCCTGGTCCGAGCCGGCCGCGCCCTGCCCGGTCTGACCGGGCGGAGGCAGCACCTGCTCGCCGGCCGCGACACCGGCAAGCACTTCCACCTGACCGTCGTCGCGCGCGGGGCCGAGCCGCACGAAGCGCCGCTCCACACCGTTGTCCCCGGCAACCCAGAGCACGTCGAGCTGGCCGACCCGGCGCACCCGGTCGGCGGGCACCAGCAGCCGCTCGCGCTCCCCGGCCGGCACCCGGAGCCGGGCGTACATACCGGGAAGCAGCCCGTTCTGCGCCGTCAGGCTCGCTTTCACCTCGAAGGTCCGCGAGGCCGGGTCCGCCGCCGGCACGATTTCCTCGATACGCGCGGTAAACGCCTTGTTGACCGCGGGCACGGCCACCGCCAGCTCCTGCCCCGGTGCGAGGGCGAGGGCCAGCCCCTCCCGCACCCGCGCTTCCACGCGCAGGGAGAACGGGTTGTAGAGGGAGAGGATCTTCTGCCCGGGCTGCACCGTGTCGCCGGGCTCGGCGAAACGATCGACGATACGACCGGCGAGGGGTGACGTGATACGCGAATAGCCGAGCGCCGTTTCCGCTTCCTCGGCCGACTGCCGGGCCCCGGCGAGTTGCGCCTCCAGGCTGTCGGTATTCGCGCGGGCGGCGTCGAGATCGGCGTCGGCGATCAGCTGACGGCCGTGCAGTTCCTCGGCGCGCGCCAGGTTCTGCCGCGCCTCCTTGAGCCGGGCGGAGACGCTGCGCACCGTCTCCTGGGCCTGCCGCGCCCGCGCCTCGAGGTCCGCCTGCTCCAGCTGCACCAGCAGTTCGCCAGCCTCCACGTAATCCCCCGCGCGCACCGGCAGCGCCGTGATCCGGGCCAGCAGCCGCGACGCCACCACGGTCGTCTCCCGGGCCTCCACCGAGGCCGGCACCGCCTCGAAAGCCGGCTCCGTTTCTGCGCGCACCGGCACGGCGTTGTCGCCGGTGGCGGGCGCCCGCCGCTCGAGGCCCGGAGCGACCTGGTCGCGGAGGCCGCCGGCCATCCAGTAGATCAGCAGCAACAGCACCAGCAGAGCCCCGAGGGGCAGGAGCAGCTTGCGCAGCAGGCTTGTCATGGGGTTTCTCCTTCCTCTGGTGCCGGGGCCGGTACCGCTGGCGAGGCCGCCGGCTCGAACACCAGCCAGTAGACCACCGGCACCACCAACAGGGTGAAAAGCGTCGAGGCGATGATGCCGAAGATGATCGCAAGCGCCAGGCCATTGAAGACCGGGTCCAGGGTGATGACGAGGTTGCCGAGAAGCGTCGTGCCCGCGGTCAGTAGTACCGGGCGCATGCGCACCGCGCCGGCGCTCAGCACGGCCTCGCGCACGCTGGCACCGCCCCGACGCGCCTCGGTCACGAACTCCACGAGGATCAGCGAATTGCGCACCACGATGCCGGCGAGCGCAATCATGCCGATCATCGCCGTGGCCGTGAACAGCACCGGGTCCGGGGCGCCCGCGACCATCCGCTCGCCGAAACCGTTCATGGCCCAGAAACCGGGCATGATGCCGATGATCGTGAGCGGTATCGCCGCCATGATGATCAGCGACAGGGCCGTGGAAGCAGTCTGCAGGCGCAGCACCCCGAAGATCGCCAGTAGCGCGAAGAGGTAGCCGAGGCCCATGTCGCGGAACACGTCGAGGGTGATGCTGAGCTCACCCTCGCCGGTCCAGCTGGCGTCGGTACCGGGGGGCAGGCTCCACAGGTCGCCCGCTCCGTTGTTGAAGTAGGTGCGCGATGCCCAGCGCTCGTGGCGGGCACCCGCCGGGCCGTTCGCCTCGTCGGGGTCGTCCCGGTAGTCGGCGGCCACGTCCGCGACCACCTCCGCCGGCGTCCGACCGTTGAGCTCCGCCGTCACGTAGACCACGCGGCGGAGATCCTTGCGGTGGAGGGTCGAATCGGCGTTGCCTTCCTCGAAGCTCCCGAGTTCTCCGAGGGGCACCAGCGGCTGCGGCGCAAGCTCGAGCCCCTGCGGGGTCGTGGCCTTGGCCACGCCGGGCCGGCCGCGTACCGTGAGGCGCTCGAAGTCGGCGAGCGATGCGCGCTCAGGCACGGGCAGGCGCAGTTCCACGGGCAGCGGGTGCAGTTCTTCGGGCTGCTGCAGGTAGCCCGCGACCAGCCCCTTGTTGGCCATGGCGAGGGTGTTGGCCACGTCGGCCGTGGCCACGCCGGAGAGCGCCGCCTTCTGCTTGTCGGTCACGAAGCGCAGGCGGGGCCAGGGCGCCTCCAGGCTGGAGTCCACCTCGACCACGTGCGGCTCGCGCTCCAGCCGCGCCATGAGCGCTTCCGCCGCCGCCTGCTGGGCGCTGTACGGCGTGAGCGGCTCGGCGTAGAGCTCGGCCACCAGGGTGCTCAGCACCGGCGGCCCCGGCGGCACCTCCACGACCCGCACCACCACGCCGTCGCCGCTGTAGGGAGCGAGCAGCTCGCGCAGGCGCAGGACGACGGCGTGGGACTGGTGCTCGCGGTCCAGCTTGTCGACGAGCACCAGGCGGAGTTCGCCGAGATGCGGCCCGTGGCGCTGGTAGTAACGCCGGACCATGCCGTTGAAGTCCATGGGCGAGGGCACGCCGACGAAGGCGGCGATGTCGGCAAC
This sequence comes from uncultured Alteromonadaceae bacterium, assembly GCA_964438205.1. Lineage (GTDB taxonomy): Bacteria > Pseudomonadota > Gammaproteobacteria > Pseudomonadales > Halieaceae > Pseudohaliea. The sequence continues at coordinate 4,789 of CAYTJQ010000057.1, read as the reverse complement.
CTCCGGCACCCGGGCGACCGCTTCCGCCACGGTGCGGGTGAGCGCCGCGGTGCGCTCCAGGCTGGTGCCCTCCGGCATGTCGATGAGCACCTGCACCTCGTTCTTGTTGTCGAAGGGCAGGAGCTTGAGCGGCACGAGACGCAGGGCCGGCAGCAGCGCTGCCGCCAGGAACAGCAGGACCACGGCCAGGAGCACCGCCTTCGCGCGCCCCCGGCTGGCCAGGAAAGGGGCGATAGCCCGGTAGTAGAGGCCGCTGCCCTCGGCGCCCTCGGCAAGCGCGCCCTCCCCGGGCCGGAGCAGCCGGCTCGCCACCCAGGGCGTGACCAGGAAGGCGACCACGGTGCTGCTGATCACGCTCACCGGAACATTGAAGGCCATGGGCGCCATGTAGGGCCCCATCATGCCGGTGATGAACGCCAGCGGCAGGAAAGCGAGGATGATCGTGACCGTGGACATGATGAGCGGCGTGCGGAGTTCCGCCATCGCCCCGATCACCCGGTCGGAAGCGCGGCCCCCACGGGCGAGGAAGCGGGCGATATTGTCGACACCGGTGATCGGGTCGTCCACGAGCAGGCCCAGGGACAGGATGAGCGCAAAGAGCGTCACCCGGTTGATGGTGTAGCCGAGGGCGAGGTCCAGGGCCAGGGTGATGCCGTAACACACGGGCACCGCGAGGCCGACCACGACCGCCGGGCGCCAGCCCAGGAAGACCCCGATGAAGACCACCACGGTGAAGATGGCGAAGGCCAGCGACGTGACCAGGTCGTTGACCTTTGCGTCGGCGGTCTCGCCGTAATTGCGCAGCACCGTGAGCTTCAGCTCGGGCGGCAGGATCTCGGCGCGCACCCGCTCGAGGACGGCGAGGGAGGCCTCCGCCACCGCCACGGCGTTGGCGCCGCGCTGCTTCGCCACGGACAGCACCACGAGGGGATAGCCGTCGCCGCCGTGCCCCGCGGGCTGGAGCCAGCTGTAGCTCTCAACCTCGGCGGGGCCATCCTCGATGCGGGCGACTTCGCCCAGCGTGACCGGCGCTCCGTCGATCACGTTCACCACCAGCTGATCGAGCTCCGACGGCTCGCGCAGCACGTCGCCGCCCTCCAGGAGAATGGCGCGATCGCCGACAGTCCAGGTCCCGGCGCCGGTCAGGACGCTGGAGACGGCGAGCGCATCGACCACGTCCGCCGCCGTCGTCCGGCGCGCGGCCAGGGCCTCCGGGTCCAGCAGGACCCGCGCCGTGCGCGGCCGGCCCCCGACCACCTTCACCTCGCTGGTGTCGGGGATCGCCTGCAGCGCGGTAGTGAATTCCTCGGCCACGCGGCGCAGCTCGTAGTCGCTGTAACGCCCGGGATCATCGCTCCAGAGGCCGGCGACGAGGATGGGCACATCGTCCACCTCCACCGGCTTCAGCTGCCAGCTGCTCACGACCGGCGGGATCTGCTCCTGGTTGGCGTAGAGCTTGTTGTAGGTATTGAGGATAGCCTTCTCGCGGTCCTCGCCCACGCGGAAGCGTAGCGTGACGACCGCCTCGCCCTCGGCAGAGCTGGCATAGAGGTGCTCGACGCCCGGCAGCTGGTTGAGCAGTTTCTCGAGGGGCAGGGTGACCTGCCGCTCCGTCTGCGCGGCGCTCAGCCCCGGCGCCGCCACCAGCACATCGATCATCGGCACGACGATCTGGGGCTCTTCCTCCCGGGGGGTGAGCTCGAGGGCCAGCAGGCCTGCGGCAATCGCGGCGAGGAATATGAACTGGGACAGGCCGCCCTGCAGCACCCGCTGCATCACGCCGGTAAACCAACCCGCCATGCGCCGCCCCGTCGATCCCTGGAAGGATGAAGAGTCTAGCAGCCGCGGTGGTGCGTCGTCAGCGTCCCCGGCCTACACGTCCCGGGCCTACGCGGGATGCTGCTTCACCCACTGCTTGGCGATGATGATGCGCTGCATTTCATTGGTACCCTCGCCGATACACATGAGCAGCGAGTCACGGTAGAAGCGCTCGATCTCGTACTCCTTCGAGTAGGCGTAGCCGCCGTGGACACGCATCGCTTCCTCGGAGTTGCGCACGGCCGCCTCGGACGCGAAGTACTTGGCCATGCCCGCCTCCATGTCGCAGCGCTGGCCGAGATCGTAGGCATCTGCGGCGTCGAGGGTCAGCAGCCGCGCGGCGCGGGCCCGGGTCGCCATCTCGCCCAGCTTGAGCTGGATGGCCTGGTGCTCGCAGATCGGCTTGCCCATCGTTTCCCGGGTCTGGGCGTAGGCCGTGGCGAGCCGGAGTGAGCCTTCCGCGAGGCCGACACCGCGGGCGGCCACGTTGATGCGCCCCAGCTCCAGGCCACCGGTCGCCTGGAAGAAGCCCTTGCCCTCCTCGCCACCGATGAGGTTGGCCGCCGGCAGCCGGTAGTCCTCGAACACGAGCTCCGCACTGTCGATGGCGTTGTAGCCGAGCTTCTTCAGCTTCTTGCCGACCGTGAACCCCTCGCCCTTGGGCGCGATGAACAGGCTCATGCCGCGATAGCGCGGCTCCGCCGCCGGGTCCGTCTTCACCAGCAGCGCCACGCAGCTGCCCTGGATACCGTTGGTGATCCAGGTCTTGGTGCCGTTGATGACGTAGTCGTCGCCGTCCCGCACGGCGGTGGAGCGGATGGCCTGCAGGTCCGTGCCCGCGTTGGGCTCCGTCAGTGCGAGGCCACCACGCACTTCACCGGTAGCGAAGCGCGGTAGCCATTGCGCCTTCTGTTCCTCCGTGCCGAAGCGCTCCACGGCCGCCGCCATCATCAGGTGCGAGTTGAAGATACCCGTGATCGCCATCCAGTAGGAGGAGATCCGGGTTACGATTTCCGCGTAGGTGCGGGCGGGTAGGCCAAGGCCGCCGTACTCCGGCGCGATGGTCGCCCCGAACAGCCCCATCTCCTTCATCTGCTCAACGAGTTCCGCCGGCCACTCATCGGCGTGATCGTACTTCATGGCGACCGGCGCCACCTCGCGCTCCACCCAGCGTTCGATCCCGTCAATCAGCGCGCGCTCTTCGTCCGGGTCGATGTGTCGCGGGGCCCGTTGTGCTTCTGTCATTGCTCTCTCCCTGCTCCGGCGCCTCCGGGGCGCCGCGATGGTTCAGTCGTCGGCGTTGCCGAAGCCGCGCTTCCAGACGAGCACACTGCGCTCGAAGGTGCAGACCACGACGCCGTCCTGGTTCTTGCCGGTGGTGCGAATGGTGACGATCCCCTGCTGCGGCCGCTTCTTCGACTCGCGCGTTTCCAGCACCTCCGATTCCGCGTAGAGCGTATCGCCCGGGAACAGCGGGTGCGGCAGCTTGATGTCACCCCAGCCCAGGTTCGCTACCGCTTTCTGGCTGATGTCTGACACGCTCATGCCGACCAGCAGGGCCACGGTGAAGGGGGAGCACACCAGGGGCTTGCCGAATTCCGTCTTCTTTGCGTACTCGTAGTCGAAGTGCGCCGGGTGCGTATTCATGGTCAGGAGGGTGAACCAGACGTTGTCCGTGTCGGTGATGGTCCGCCCCGGGCGATGCTCGTAGACGTCGCCGACGGTGAAGTCCTCCAGGTAGCGGCCGAAGGTCTCCCGGTAGCGGCCAGGCGCTACCTCGATGGTTCCATTGCGCATGCTATGCCTCGTTGTGCTGTTGCAGGAGTGATTCAAAGCGGCGGACGATGGGCTCGTCGAGCATCATGCCGTCGTGCATGACGGCCCTGCCGCCGGCCTCGCGGTAGGCATCGACGGCCGCCCGCGCCCGCGCGAGCTCGTCGGCCGTTGGCCGGAGCGCCCGGGCCACGGGCTCGAGCTGCGCGGGGTGAATGACGGCCTTGGCCGAGAAGCCCAGCGCCTTTGCCCGCATGGCCTCAGCCACCAGGCCCGTCTCGTCCTTCACATTCACGAACGGCACGTCGATCGCGCGAGCGCGGGCAGCGACGCAGCCGAGCACGAACTGGCTGCGCGCCTGCAGCAGCGGCTCCCAGGCAAGATCCACGCCGAGCTGGCTCGACAGGTCGCCGCCGCCGAACATGACATTGTCGACCCGCGGGGACGCGCCGATCTCACGCACCGCGGCCAGGCCTTCGACCGTCTCGACCAGCGGGATGACGGAAACCGCCTTGTCGCCGAGGAGCGCATGCACGATGGCAAGCTCCGCCGCGCTCTCCACCATGGGCACCAGGAGGATCGACGGCGGGCGCTCCGCTTCCGCGAGCTCGAGGAGGTCGCGCAGGCCCGCCGCTGTGCGCAGCCCGTTGATGCGCACCGCCGTGCGCGGTGTGGCGCCGTCCGCCAGGAAAGCCAGCACCGCCTCGCGGGCCTGCGCCTTGTCCGCTGCCGGAACCGCGTCCTCGAGATCGATGCAGACCACGTCGGCGGCCGTCGCATGCGCCTTGGCGACACGATCCATGCGGTTTCCGGGCACGAACAGCAGCGTGCGGAAGGCGAGAGCGATCGCTCCCGGATCAGTGGGCATCGAGGAACTCCAGCAGCGCAGCCGAGAAGCGCTGGCGCAGGGGCTTACCGGCGAGCACGTGAGCCGCATCGGAGAAGGTGATGCCCCGGGCCGCGGGAAGCGCGGCCTCGATGGGCTGCGTCAGCCGCGGGCCGGTCACCACGTCCAGCTCGGCGTGGAGGACGAGGGCCGGCAGGTCGACGGACCGCAACGCGTCCTGGGCGTCGTGTGCCAGGCTGGCCTCAATGAAGCGACGGTGGGTGGCGACCTTGCCGCGCAGCTCCTTCCAGGGTCCATCCTCCCCGAGCAGGCGGTGGATATTGGCGTCGTAGAAGGCCGGCTCGAAGGACA
>CAYTJQ010000056.1:0-19848 GCA_964438205.1 uncultured Alteromonadaceae bacterium | reverse complement strand
CTAGCGGATCACCTTGACCCAGTCGCCGGTGCGCGGCTCGCCGCGTGGGTAGAAACCGTTGATCAGGCGCAGCTGCGCTTCCGCATCGGGGATCGGCGAACCGGCCGCGAGCGTCTCCATGGTCGCGCCGCGGGGCACCTGGATATAGCGCACATAGCGCGGCTGTCCGCTCTGCCTTTCCTGCGGCAGGATCGGACGGAAGCTCGTGATGATGTCTTTCAGGGCATCATCGTCCGCGCCGAAGTCCGCTGCCTCGCCCTCGAAGAGATAGGTGAGGCCGCCGAAGTCGATCGCCGCCAGCCGCTCGCTCCTGCCCCCGGCGGTCGCCACCGCGCTATAGCCGGTGAGGCCGGCCTGCTCGAGTGCCTCGCCGTCCGCGAGTTCGCCCCGGGCCAGGTCCTTGAGCACCGCTTCCGGCGTGGTGTCGGGGTCGCGGCGGCGCAGGGTAATGGTGACGGCGGCGCTGCCATCGCCGGCCCGGGCGACCACGGCGCTGGCACCGGCGTCCACCCGCCAGCCCTCGGGGTGGGCGAAGGTGAAGCCCAGCTTGTTGTGGTAGTAACGGTTGTCGGCGCGCTGGCCCTGGATGCTCTGGCCCCAGACCAGGCCGTCCGTCAGCTCGCGGAATTCGCCCGGGCGCGACGGGTCCTCGATGTAGGCCCCCGTGTCGAGCTCGCCCGCGGCACGGATTACCGTCTGCAGGCGCTTGTCGTTGCGCGGGTGGGAGGCGTAGAGGCCGTGGTAGGTGGCCAGGGGCTTGCCGCTGGCCTTGGCCTTCAGGCGCTGGAACTGCTCCTGGTTCTTGAGGACGCCGATGACCTCGAGCAGGGACTCCGGGTCGTAGCCCGCCTTGTACATGTACTCGGCGCCGAGGCCGTCGGCCTCCAGCTCCATGTCGCGCCCGTAGCCGCTGATGAGCTCCGCGCCGTACATGCTCGAGGCCTCGTAGAGGGCGCCGGAGCCGGTCAGCACATAGGCGGTGGTGGCCAGCACCTGCGAGGTCACGCCCGCGGTCTTGCGCCGGGCGTGGTGCCGGGCGGTGACGTGGGCGATCTCGTGCGCGAGTACCCCGGCGAGCTCTGCCTCGCTGTCGAGGTAGGCGAGCAGGCCGCGGTTCACGTAGATGTAGCCGCCGGGCGTGGCGAAGGCGTTGATGTCCGGCGCGTCGATCACCGAGAAGGTGAAGTCCCGCTCCGGCATGTCGCTCTTCGCCACCAGGCGCTGGCCGACGCGCTCCACGTAGGCGGCGAGCTCCGGGTCGGCGTAGAGGGCGCCTTCGGCCTTGAACTTCTCGTACATCTCCTCGCCGGTCTCTTCCTCGCCCCCCTGGCCGCCGAGGACCACCGTCGCACCGCCGGTGGCGGGGTTCACGGTGCAGCCGGCGGCGAGGAGAGCGGCCAGGAGGGCGGCGAGGGCGAGGAGGGCCAGGCGCTGCACGGGCTCAGTGCTCGCTGGAGAGGAACTTGAGGAGCTGGTCGCCGAGGCCGTCGCAGGCGGTGCCCTGCACCGGCGCGATGATCGGGATGGGCACGACCACCGCGGGCATGTAGGACTGGCCGCTGGCGGAGGTGTTCACGCGGCCGACCTCGGCCCGGTCGGTGAAGTCCCAGATGGTGGCCTCGTAGGTGGAGTCGTTGCCCCAGGTGCCGAAGCCGAAGCAGCCGGCGCCGCCGGGGCCCACGCCGCAGGTCATGGAGCCGGCGGAGTTGGTCTGCACCGTGCTGCCGTCCACCCAGATCAGGTACTCCGTCTGCAGGCTGGCGAGCCGCTCCGCGACCGGCGGCTGCGTCATGAGCCGGTCGAGGTCCGCCGGCCGCAGCGGCGCGGTGCGCGGCTCGAACCAGGGGTAGAGGCTGTTCAGGAACTCCAGTTCGCCGATCACGTTGATGCCGGGGTCACCGCGCTGAATGTGCTTGCCGATGCACTGGATGAAATCGGGCTCCGTCTCGTAGTCGCTGGCATGGCGGCGGCCCAGGATGACCACGCTGGCGTCGCCGACGCCCTCGGCCGGCTCGTTGAAGACCATCTCGTCCACCGTGGAGGTCACGCAGCCGCTGGCGAGCAGGGCCGCGACCAGGGCCGGGGCCAGGCGAGCGAGGCGGGAGCCGAGCGCATGCGGATTCACGGGCCGTCCTCCGGGCCGGCCGCCACTTCCGCAGGCGCCGTGAGGGCAGGCTCAGCGAGCGATTCCATCCAGGCGGCCACCTCGGGTACCCGGGTAAAGCTGGTGGCGAAGTGCGCGCCGGCATCGCGCAGGGCGACCACGGCGGCAAGATTCACCGCGGCCTCGTCGGACTGGAGGAAGGCGGTGGGTGTCTTGCCGTAGGCGGTCATGGTCCAGTCGGCGATGGTCTCGCCCCGCGTGGTGACCAGTTCGAAGGCATAGCGCATCCAGATCTCGTAGACCTTGATGTTGGTCTGGGCGGGGATGGCGTACTGCAGCTCGTCGACCCGGGGGATGAGGACCGCGTCCACGGCGGGGTTCATCTGCTCCGGCGCCGGCCGGGCATCCATGGGTACCACACGCTCGAACATGCCGGTCAGCAGCGTGTCCCAGAGCTCGACCTGGGCCTCGCCGGTACGCACCAGCCAGTCGGATTCGGCACGGCCCTTGGCCTCGTCGAAGAACTCGTGCTCGCGGAACTCCGGCTCGTACCAGACGCCGAGGGTGAGCGGCAGCTTGCTCATGAGCGGCTCGGGGAACTGGCCCTGCACCACGACCTCCTTCGCGCCACAGCCGGCGAGCGCCAGCAGCGCGGCCAGCAGCAGCGCGCCGGCCCCGGGGCGGCGTTCAGGGGCGGAAGTCGTTGAGCCCGACAAAGGTACCTCCGTTCCGATAGGTCAGCTCGCGCATGAGCGTGGCGAAGCGAATACCGGTCGTCTGCAGGTTCGGCGGACGTATGAACTGTACGGGGAATCCCACTGCATGGATGCGCACCCGCTGCTCGCCGTCCGCCGCCGCCCGGTTGATCTGGTCCACGGTGTCCACCACCTGGGCGATGGACTCGCCGGTGAACTCGTCCCCGAAGACATAGATACTAATCTTTTTGCCGGGGTCGTAAAACGTGCGCACGGCCTGGGTGATCCCCTCCACCGGGCTCGAATTCGAGAATACGTTCCAGTTGCGCAGGTTCTGCATGATGACCTGCCGGCGCCCGGGGGTATCCGGAATCCACTGGCCCCGGTAGCGGCTGAACATATAGTTGCCCATGTCGTTCAGCACCTGGATGCCCTTGACATTCGGATAGATCGCCAGCGTCGCCTCGAGTTCCCGCAGCATGCGCTCCCAGGCGTAGGAGAACATGGAGCCGGAGGTGTCGATGATGAAGATGATGTACTCGCTGTCGACGGGGATGCCGCCGATCAGGTTGTTGCTGCGCTCGAGGCCGGCGAGGAGCCGCTTCTGCTCCGCCGTGAGGCTCTGCCGGGCGATGGCCAGCTGCTCGGTGATGGTGCTGTTGCTGTTCTTCTCGACCTGGATGCTGTCGTAGCGCGAGCGGGCACTGGCGAGCTGGCCCTGGAGGATGGCGATGCGCTCCTTGTAGTCGGAGAGCTGCTCCTGCTTCGCATTCAGGTCCCGGTTGAGGACAACGCTCTCGCCGCGCAGCTCGAAGAGCTGTTCCTGCAGGTCGGCGACGCGGCCCTCGAGGTTTACCGTGGAGGCTTCGATGATCTGCGGCTGGACGGTCTTGGTGATCATCAGCAGCAGGATCACGGCACCGAAGCCACAGCAGATCACGTCCAGGAAGGACAGGGAGAACTCCGCCATTTCCCGCCGTGCCTTGCGCATCAGGGCCAGTCCCTCGACGGGCTCATGAAGGAGCCGCCGGTCGCCTGGGCCAGCTGCCAGAACTCGGAGGCGGCCATGGGGTCGCCCTCCATGGGGGCGAGAATGATGTTCACGGGCACGTTCTGCGGCAGGGAGCGGATCGCGTCGCGATACAGCTTCACCCGCTCGTTGCCCGACACCTTGGTTCCCCGGGGCGGGTTCGCCCCCTGCGTGGGCAGCCCGTCGGTAATGAGGAAGATGTTGTCCGGCATAGGTGACAGCCGGCCGAGGGCGACGAAGGCATTGTGCAGCGAGGTGCCGCCCCCGGGCACGAGCTTGTCGAGGGCCGAGCCCACGGACTCGAGCTGCGGCTGGTTGGCGACCTCGAGCCACTGGCCGTCGCTGTCGGGCAGCACGGAACGCGCTTCCGTGCTGAAGGTGATGACCTGGTAGCTGGCGTCCACCGGCAGCTGGGCGCTGAGCCAGTTCACGGTGTTGACCGCGCGCTTCCACTTGCCCGACGCGCGCTGCACGGCCTCGCCCATGTTGCGCAGGCGGATCACGTTCACCAGCTTGTCAGCGAGCATGCTGGCGGAACTGTCGAGGAGGATGGCGATGTGGCGCCCGCCCAGGTTGAGCCCCGTCAGGTACTGGCGCTGGCCGTCGCCGGTGAAGGTCCGTGCGCTGCGTCCGCCTTCCTCCTTTGCCGCCTCGCGCAGGCGCTTGACCTCTTCCTCCAGGGATTGCACCTCTGACTTCAGCTTCTCGATGGCCTCGTCGTCCGTGTAGCCGTCCTCGGCGAGGTCGCGGATCAGGGCCTCGTAGCGGTCGATTTCCTCGGTGACCCGGGTGGCCCGGCCCTCGGCCTCGACAATGGCGAGGTCGGTGTCGTCGAGGGCGTTGCGCAGGGCGACGAGACCCTCCTCCCCTTCGCGGATATCCTCCTCGAGCATGTTCACCTCGGAGAGGAGGTCGGCGTTCAGCTCCTTCGACTGCACCTCGATGCTGTGATCGATGATCAGGAAGACCAGCACCACCGCGCCGAAGCCGCAGGACATGATGTCCAGGAAGCTCAGGTTGAAGGTGTTGAAGCTGCGCTTGCGCCTGGCCATGGGGACGCTACCCGCTGACCTCGATCAGCTGCCAGAGCCCGCCGCCGACGGCGACCCGGTCCCCGGCGGCCAGGGCCGTACCGTTCCAGGGACCGTCGTTCACGGTGGCCGTGCCGCGCCCGGGAGCGAGGCGCCAGCCGCCGTCCCCGTGCACGAGGGACCAGCCGTCGGCCAGGGGCATGTTGTAGGCGAGGGGCTGGGCCCGGCCGCCGGCGAGGAGGTGGGTGGGTTGGGGGCCGCCGGTCGCCGGCGGGCTTTCGGCCGCTGCGTTCCGGGCAGCCGGGGCAGCGGCAGGCGTCGTGCCCGCCCCCCGGCCGGCTGTGGTACCGCCGGCTGCTGCCGCCGCGGGCAGCGCCCGCACCAGGTGCAGCGCCTCACCGGGCTGGACGATGCGATCGCCATGGGCGGCCAGCGCCTCGGGCAGGTCCCGGCTGCTCGCCACCCGCGCGCCGGGGAACCCCTGGGTGAAACCGGGGAGCAGGTCCGCCAGCGGGTCCACGAGCAGGAGCGGTGCGTCGCCACCCCGGCCCAGCTCCCGGGCGACGCTGTCGTGCAGGCGCCGGCCCGCCTCGCGAAGGGCGTCATAGCCGATCCGCGAGCGGTAGCCGCCGACCTCCAGGGTGGTGTTGTCGGCGTCACGCAGCGCGGCCAGCGCGCCGCCGAGGCTGTCATAGAGCTGCTGCTCCGTCTCCGCCTGGCGCCGCGGATCGAAGCGGCTGTTGTCGATGAAGCTGCGCGCGATCGCCTCTACCAGGCTCTCCTGCAGCGCCAGCAGGCCGCAGCCGGTCAGTACCTGCTCGCCGGTAACGCGGAGCTCATGCTCCTCGATCGCGAGGCGGGTAAGCAGGGCCTGGTGCAGCTGCAGCTCCAGGTGGCAGACGGGCCCGCTGGCGCGGTGCGCCGCGGCCACGAGCAGGCTGCGGTTGGCCATCCCGACGGCGTCGAAGGGGCAGGCGCGGATGATGCCGAGGAGCAGCGACAGCTGTTCCTTGTGCAGGCTTTCCGGTACCGCGAGCACGAGTTCGCCGGGCTTGCCGGCCTCCTCGTGCAGCGCCAGCAGGTGGCCGTGTACCAGGTCCGCGGTGTGCCGGGCAGGGCCCAGGGCCGGCTGCAGCGGGCGGGTGCCGAGCTGCCACCAGTAGCGGGTGTTGACGTTGCGCGGCTGGCGCCGGGCGTTGCCCCGGGCGTCCTCGCCGTAGCGGTAGCTGTCGCCGTCGAGGAGCGCGTAACCGGGGCTGCGCACGGCGCGGCCGTCGTGCCAGAGCCGGAGCTCGCTGTCGAGGATGTCGAGGAGCGCCGCCATCAGTCCCGCGCCACCAGGTGGCGCATGAGCCGCTTGTCGGCATAGCGCTGGGCGTCGAGCACGAGCCGCTCCTGGGCCAGCTGCAGCTGGTGCAGGCAGAACATGATGATGATCGAGAGCACCAGGGCCACGAAGGTGCTGTTGAAGGCCACGCCGAGGCTGGCGGTCACGCCCGAGATGTCCCCTTCCACGGCCTCGTAGGCCTGGCCCAGGGCGTCACCGATACCGCGCACGGTGCCGATGAAGCCGATGGAGGGAATCGCCCAGGCGATGTAGCGCACCATGGAGAGTTCCGAGTCGAGGCGGTCCGACTCCACCTCCACCTGCTCGCGAATGGTGTCGGACACGGCCTGGATCGAGCCCGTGGTGGCGAAGCGCTGCAGGGCGGCGAGGAGGGTCCGCGGCAGCAGGTAGTCCTGCTGCTCCCCCGGCAGGGTCTCGATGCTGCGGCTGTACTCGCGGGCATCGGGCGGCAGCACGCTGGTGCCCTCGGGGATGTCGATCAGCGAGGCCTCGAGCAGGCGCCGCTCCTTCAGGTTCTGGCGGCCCTTGTAGCCCATGATCGCCAGCGCCCAGATGAGCAGGATGAAGCAGGCCTCCTGTTCGAAGTCGCGGATCACCACGGCGAGGGAGCGCTCGGGCACCGCCTCGGCGCCGGCCTCGATCGCCGCCGCCTGCTCGCGCAGCTGCGCATCGGCCACCGGCCGGATGGCGCCGACGTAGGCGCCGTGGACGACGATGATCGCCAGCAGGAGCGCCGCGACCTGGAAGAGGAATTCACCGGAGAGCTGGTTTTTCATCTAGATATCCACCGGGAAGGAAACGGAGAGGTCCTCGGAGATCTCCTCGGAGGCCTGGTAATCGAAGGGGGAGCCGTCCTCTGCCGCGGGGGGGGCGTCGGCGGGGGTCTCGGCCCCGTCTTCCCCGCTGGTCGCGGCGGCTGCCTCTTCCGTGGCGGGAGTCGACTCGGGGGCGGCGTCTTCCTCCGCGGGCGGCTGCGCGCCGGCCGGGGGCGCGCCGAGCAGCAGCGACAGCAGAAGAGATGGCAACAGGGATGCCAGGGCTTCCCTCATGGCTCACTCCGCATAACGTGCGATCCGGAATCCTACGTCATCGCGCCCGCGCTGCCCATAATCCCGATAGGTGAGGCGCAGCTCGGTCAGCTTGGACAGCGCCCAGCTGGCGCCGCGTATCGTGTAGTTGTCGCCGCTCGGCGAGCCCAGCGGGTCGGTTTTCACGATCGTATTGGCCGGGGGGATGACGTAGACGTCGTTGACCCATTCGGCGGCGTTGCCGCCGAGGTCGTAGAGGCCGTTGTGGTTCGGCGGGAAACTGGCCACCGGGGCGCTGACCACGAAGCCGTCCTCGTAGCCGCCCAGAACCCGCCCGGTGACATAGGCGGAGGTGTTGTCGGCAAGGTTTTCCACCGGGGTCTCCGGGGGGAAATCGTCGCCCCAGGCGAAGCGCTGCAGCGCCTCCCCGTTGACGCGGCTCGCCCACGCCCACTCGGCCTCCGTGGGCAGCCGGTAGCCGGTGGCAGTGGGGCGGAAGCCCGTGATGATGCCCTGCTCCTCCGTATAGAACGGCGGCAGGCCTTCCTTGCGGCTGAGCCAGTTGCAGAAGGCGGCGGCCTGCTGCCAGCTCACCTGCACCGCCGGCTGCTGTTCCCGGTTCAGGCTGTTGCCCTGCACCTGGCCGGAATTGTGGCTTTCCTGGAAAAGGCGGAACTGTGCGTTGGTGACTTCCGTGGTCTGCAGGTAGAACGGCCGCTCCAGGCGCACCGGGTGCAGCACCTCGTTGGCGCGCCGGCCCGGGTCGCGGCGCGAGGCGCCCATGTCGAATTCGTTGCGCGGGGCGAGCTTCGGGTCGAACAGGCGCAGGGTCTGGCCGAGGGCCGTAGTGAGCTCGGCCGGCAGCCGCGCCTTGCGCGCCTCGGCCTCGGTCTTGAGCTCGAGCTTGACCAGCTGGCGCAGGCCCTCGCGTGGGGTCACGCGCCGGCGCAGGGTCTCGTAGCCGGCCAGGGTGGCGACGACCTCGTGTTCCACCTCGGGGAGGGAAACGGTCCGCGACCCGGTGCCGACCGGTTCGCCGTCGATGCGCAGCTCTGCGCCCGGCGGGTCGACCTCGAACACCACCTCGCCGAGGCGGGGCTCCAGGCGCAGGTCGCGCTGCTCCGAGGCGCCCGCCGCCAGGGTCACGCTGGTGCGGTAGCGGCGGTAGCCGGGGCGGGACAGGGCGATCTCGTGGGCGCGGTCCGGCGCCAGTTCCACGGTGAGCGGTGTCTGCCCGCGGAACTCGCCGTCCACGGTGACGTTGGCGCCGCTCGGCCGGCTGGCGAGCTCGAGCACACCGGCAGCCGGCATGAGGACGATGGTGCCGAGGTCCCGGGGCTCGCCGGCCACCACGTCGAGGGTGGTCCGGTACGCCGCAAAACCCGGCGCGCGCAGGCGCAGCGTGCGCTCACCCTGCAGCACCTCCACCGTCGCCGGCGTCTCGCCGAGGACGGCGTCGCCGACGGTGATCGTCGCGCCCGCGGGCTGCGAGGCGAGGGTGATGTCCGCCCAGGCCGGCGCCAGCTCGAGGCTGATGGTCTGGGCGGTGGCGCGGCCGGTGACCTCGATGGTCGTTTCCAGCGGCAGGTAGCGCGGCGCTTCCACTGACAGCCGGTGCTCCCCGGCGGCGATAGCGATGGCGTCCAGCGGCGCGGTGCCGAGGGGCTCGCCGTCGAGGCGGAGCGCCGCGCCCTCGGGCAGGCCGGCGAAGCTCACGCGGCCGGGCAGGGGCCGGAGGGTGACCTCGTAGCGCTGGGTCTCGGCGCTGCCGACCTCGAGGGTGCCGCGGTGGGGCTCGTAACCCTCGGCGCTGATCGCCAGCGGATAGCTGCCGGGACGGACCAGGAAGCGCTGGCCGAAGGGCAGGGCGAAGCCGTCGATGTCGATATCCGCCGGCGCCTCGGCGACCACGGCGACCTCCACGGAGCGCGCGGTGAGCAGGAACGCCAGGGCGAGCAGGAAGAGCGCGGCCGCGGCGGCGCCGATGACGGCCACGGGGCGCAGCCGTCGCTTCGGCGCCGCGCGGTCGTCGGCGAGGGGCTGGAAGGTCGCCGCCTCGATCCGCTCCGCGGGGCCGCTGCCGCGTTCCGGCTCGCTCATCGGACGGCCTCGGTGCAGGCGACGGTCACCGTCAGCGGCGGGTCCTCCGGCGCCACGCGGAAGGTCTCGCGCACGTCCCGGTAGCCGGGGCGCGTGCCCACCGCCGTGTACTCGCCCGGGCGCAGTTCCAGGGTGTGCTTTTCGAAGGTGCCGAGGCGGGCCACGCGATAGACGGTGACGCTGGTCTCGCCATCGGAGCGCAGGGTGACCGGGACTTCCGTGTTGGCGCGAACGAGCAGCGTTGCCAGCCGCTCGACCTGGCCGGCGAGGCGGGGCTGTTCTTCGGCGCTGTCCGCGAGCGCGGCGCGTGCCTGCTCGAGGAGCCGGGCGGCATCGCCGGCCACGGCCGGGTCCGCGAGGCGGTCCGGGTCGTCGATGACCTTGCCCAGGGCCTTGTCGAGGGCCGCGCGGGGTTCGGCGGTCTCGAGACCGCGCTGGGCGAAGAACACGGTCGGATCGAGGGCGAGGGCGGCCTCGTAGCGGCGCACGGCCTCATCCCAGTCCTCGGCCGCGCTGGCGGTCTCCGCGGCCCGGCGCAGATCGCGGAGCTTCGCGGCGGTTTCCACCACGGTGACCTCCTGCAGGGCCGCCGCGGCTTCCGGGCTGCCGGGAACCAGCCGCTCGGCGCGGCGGAAGGCGCTGCGGGCGTCCTCGAAGACCTCGTCGTCGAGGGCCGCATAGCCCTCGGACATGGCCCCGGTGAAGCGCTGGCGCGTGAGCGCCTCCGAAACGCGCGCGAGCTCCTCGGCGGCGCGCTGGTGCGCCGGGTCCGCGGTCGTGGCCGCGGTGAGCTTTTCCTTTGCCGCCGCGAGGTCGCCCGCGGCCTCGGCCTCGGCGGCGCTCTCGAGGCTGGCGATGACCGTGGGCAGGGCCTGGACCCGTTCGCGCAGGGTGGCGGTGCGGGCAAAGCCCGGTTCGATCTGCTCGGCCGTGGACACCGCGGCCTCGGCGGTCTGCAGGTCGCCGGCCTCGATCGCGGCCTCGGCGTCTGCCAGCTGTGCATCGCGCTTTTCCGGGAGGCGCGCCTCCAGCGCCAGGGCCCCCTCCAGGGCCTCCCGGTAGCGGGCGATGGCGTCGTCGAAGGCCCGCTCCCGGTAGCGCTCGTCGCCGCTTGCCGCGCTCGCTTCCACCGCGGCCATGGCGTCGGCGCCCCACTCGGCGACGGCGCGGCGCTCGAGGTTCTCGCGCACGTCCAGCAGCTCGGCCAGGATGTCCTGTGCCTCGGCGCGCAGCCGCGCGGCCTGGGCCTCGGCGAAGGGTGAGCGCTCCGGGTCGGGTGCGGCCGCCTTCGGGCCCGCGGACGGTGCTTCGGCGCTGCTCTGCGGTGCGGGTGTCGCCGGGGTTTCCTGCGTCGCAGGGGGGGCGACGCGGCTGGGGAGCCAGAACACTACCAGCACCGCCAGCAGGGCGAGGCCGCCCAGGGCGGGCAGGACCCAGCGCGGGGGGCCACCGGCGCCCGCCGGCGTTTCCTCCGCCGCTACCGGTGCCGCGTCGAACGGTGCCGGTTCAACGCGCTCGAAGTCCTGCGCCATGGTGTCCCCTGTCCGTCCCTGGTGGTGGTCAGCCTTCGCTGTTCCCGCCGCTGTTCCCGCCGCTGTCGCCAGCGCTGCTGCCGGTCTCTGCCTCGGGCGGCGCAAGCGCGCCGACCTCGTTGCGATAGATCTCCGCAAGGAGGTCCCGCCACTGGTGGTACTGGTCCTCGACGTTGCCGGAGAGCATCACCGTGCGGTCCTCGAGCTCGATGACCTGCGGCGTGATCTCCGCCTCCAGGGAAAGGCCCAGCTCCGCCAGGGCCTCGACGTGGATCTTGGCCTCGGCGCGGGTCTCGAGCCCCGTCTTCAGGAGGTAGCCGCCGCCAATGATGGCGACGTTGCCGGCCGCGCGGGTCGTGCGGGAGTCGCCGCCGCCCGCCGCCGCGATGCCGGCGAGGATCGCGGCGCCGCCGGCGATGAGCTGCCGGCGGCTCTCGGCCTCCAGCTCCTGCATCGCCACCACTTCCTGGTAGCTGAGCTTGCGCCATTCCTGGTAGGGGCCCTGCATGTTGCCGCTGAAGCCCGTGTAGTAGCCCTGCAGCGTGTCGATGAACAGGTTGTCCCGTTCGCGGATACCCCGCACCCGCTCCAGCATCGGATCGCCCTCCGCCGGCAGGCGCGCGACGCGCAGTTCGCCGTCCCGGCCCTCGCGCAGGTAACCGTCGAAGGCCTCCGGGGCGAAGCTCCGCGCGAAGCGCAGCTCGCTCACGGTGCGTATGTCCTCGGCCTCACCCTCGTCGAGCGCGAGCTGGTGCGCCAGGAGGTCGTTGGCGATACGGTGGTAGACCGCCTGGAAGGGATCGTACTGGCGCCGCGTCCTGTTGTCGTAGGCGTAGCGGCTGGCATGGCCCTCGTAGGTGTTGTCGAGCCAGACGTTGCCCCGGGCGTCCACGGCGCGCACCGCCAGTTTCAGCTCCTCGCCGTCGGAGTGCAGGATGGTGCCGTCGATGCGCAGGTCCGTGATCCGCTCGTTATCGGGCACCACGCGCACGGCCCCCCAGGCGCCCGTGTCCTGCATGGTGGTCGCCAGCAGCTGGGGGATGAAGCGGGCCTCGGCGCGGCGGACTTCCGGATAGACGCGCTGCTCGTCATCCTCCTCAAGGTCGTCAAGCCCGGGGTCGAAGATGGCCACCCCGACGTCGAGCAGCTCGGCCTCCGCGATCGGCGCTTCCGGGTAGGCGAGCGGCGGCACGGAGGTGGTCTTTACCGTCTGGCTCACGCAGCCGGCAAGGAGCAGCCCGCAGGCCGCAAGCAGCGGCAGCAGCAGGCGCGTCACGGCTGTTCGAGACCCTTGTACTTGCGGTATTCGGCCCAGAGCTTCTCGCGCACGGCCGGGTCCGGCTCGCGCATGGCGGCCTCGCGCAGCTGCCGGGCGACCACATCGTCGTCGTTGCCGTCCGGGATGTCGGCGGGCGGGGGATACTTGGCGGTGTTTTCCGGGATACCGCCACCGCGGCTCGCACCGCCCGTGCCGCCACCGCTGGCGTAGCCGCCGTCTCTCGCCGAGCCGCCGGCGCCGGCGAGCACGCGGCCGTAGCTGCCACCCGGCCCGCCGCTGCCGGCGCCTTCGTCCGGTTCACCATCCTCATCACCGCCGCCCGCCCGCTCGCGTTCGGCAGCGCGCTGGGCGGCCTGCTCCTCGAGGATCATGGCGTCGAACTCGCCGGCGCCGCGCTCGAGCTCGGCGTCGAGGATCGCGACCTGTTCGGCCGTGGTGAGCGGTCCGCCGCCGCTGCCGCCGCCGGTCATCGTGCCGTTGCCGGTGCCGTCGCCGGTGGCCGTGCCCGCGGTGCCGGTGCTTCCTGAACCTGAACCTGAGCCCGTGGCCCCGGTGCCGTCTCCGTCGCTGCCCGTTGGAGCGCCGCCTGCGCGGGTGCCGCTTCCGCTGCTGCTGCCGGTACCGGCAACCGTGCCCGTGCCCGCGTCACGGCCCTGGGCGCCGCCGCGCTGTGCACCGGTGCCGCCGGCACTCCCGGACCCGGCCGCAGGTTCCTCGTCGGTCATGGTCGGCAGGGCGTCAGAGCCGGCGCCGCTGCCGGTCTCGAAGCCGGGCTCGCCGGCGTCGACCACGGTGTCGGCCCCGCTGTCGCCGGTCTCGCTGCTCGCCCCGCTGCCTCCGGCGCCCGGGGTCAGGTCGCCGTCCGGGCTCCCGCTGGCGCCGCTGTCCGAGCCCGCCGACGACTCCGCGCCGCCGGCCTGGGGTGCGCCGCCCTCGGTGCTGGCGGTGGCGCCCGCGCTGCCGGCGCTCGAGGCCGGGCTCGAACTGCCGGGCGAGCCGGCGCTGCCTGGCGTACCGGAAGAGCCGGGGCTGGAACTGGAGGAGCCCGAACTGGAGCTGGAGGAACTCGAGCTGGAACTGGAGCTTGAGCTTGAGCTGGAACTTGAGCTGGGCGAACTCGAGGAGCTCGAGGGACTGCTCGGCGACGGCGGGGTGGGCATGGAAACGGTCGGGGTGGTGGGCGTACTCGCACTCGGGCAGCCCGCCAGCGCGAGGCAGGCGATCACGGTGGCGACGGCGCCCAGGCGCGCGGCGCGGCTATTGCCAGTTGCTGGTGTCATAAGCCCATTGGATCCCGGTCGTCGGCACCGGCTGACCGTCGGCGAAGCGCGGCCGGAACTGTGTCCGGCGCAGCTTCCGCAGTAGCCGGTTGGCGATGCCTTCATTGTCACCTGCCTCATCGACGCGATCGAGATCGCGCACCCGACCGCGCTCGTCTACCGTGAATTCTACCAACAAATTCGACCGCTCCGCTGGCACGGGCTCGGGCAGGGGGCGGATACTCTCCAGCGCCGGCAGCGCCACGGGCCTGCCGAAAATGTCGGCCGTCGCAGTTTCGGCATCATCGAGGGCCGCAAGTTCCGCAAGGGCATCGGCGTAGGCCTGGGCCGCGTCGTCGGGCTTGTCGTGCCAGAGTCGCCAGTCGCCGAGCAGTACCAGCGCCTCGGCGTGCTCCCGGGGGCCGGCGCCGGGCTGCGCCTGCCGCACGTCGTAGATGGCGCGGATCACCGAGCCCCCCTGCTTGTAGCTCTGGCTGCGGAACGCTGCGAAGCGGCCCTCTTCCACGCGCGGGTCGAACGGGTCGGGGCTGAGGCCCGTGGGGTCGGTGCCGTCGAAGCCGCTGATCAGGTACTGGGCGCGGAGCATGCCGTAGAGCGGCGGCAGGAGATTCGGCGAGGTGTCGCCTTCGGTTTCGGCAATCTCGGAGAGAGCCAGGCGGTACAGGTTCCACATGCGCAGCAGGCGCTCGAAACCGTTCTCGTCGAGGCCGAGCTCGTAGGCGCGGCGCTGCCAGCGCGCCTGGCGCATGAGCGCGAGGCTGCGGCCCGCATCGGTGAGCGTGCGCTGTTGCACGCGGTAGAGGTAGCGATGCCGGTCGTCGGCGGCCTGGAAGTCCCCGAGCGCCATGTGGCTGCGGATCTCCGCCTCGATGAGGGCGAGCTGCTGCTCGCTGTAGAGGCCCTCGTTGACCCGGGCCAGGTGTACGCCGCGCTTGAGGACGCGGATGGCCTCGGGGTGCTGGCCGGCCTGTTGCAGGGCGAGGCCGAGCTCGAGCAATGGTTCGGTTAGCCCCGTGCTGTAGGCGCCGCCGGCCTGCTCGAGGGCACTGATCTCGTCGCGGTAGCGGCGGATCGTGTCGCTGCGCACGGCCTCGAGGGCCGCGGCCTCGTCGTCCAGGGCGTCGTGTCCATTGGCTGCCGGCTCCGGCTGCGCCGCGGCGAGGGCGGCGACAAGGGCAGCGCAGGCAGCAATACAGGTGCGGCGAAAGTTCATCGGGCGATCGCGCTCATTGCAGCGTTTGGCTGGCTTACAGCAGTATAACCATTTCTACTTACGCCGCAGGGCGGCGGGCGGCTCAAAGAGCACTCGGGAGCCCGCCGGTCGGCCACGGAGGGAGGTGCGATGGACCCGATCCGCGAGGAGCTGGAACGCCGCTGGCAGCAGATGCTCGAGCGCGCCGCTGCCGGCGATGACCTGCCGCCGGCGCTGCGCCTGCGCACCGAGGGGCTCATGGAAGCCCTGGTCCTCACCGGCGCCGCAGAGCCGGCAGCACTGTCGGCCGCCATGGCCGAGGCCTGGGAGCGGACCATGGGCAAACCGCTGGCCGCGACCCTGGGCGAGGACTGGCCAACGGTACACCCCTTCCCGGCGATCCCCTTCTACCAGGCGCGGGCACCGGTGGTTCCCAGCACCAGCGATGATTGAGGGTGGCCTGCGTTGCGGTAAGAGCCCTCACCCAGGAACGGTGCGCAGACGCTGAGTGCTGAGCGAGTAAGCGATCTGCCCCGCACTTACCCCGCAACCCTGCGATGGCCCTTATAATGATCGCCGTGCCAATGGCGACCCAAGACGGCAGGATGCCCTGACAGCGTGAAATTCGAGGCTTATCGACGCGAGTATACCGCCGGCGGCCTGTCCCGTGAGGACCTGGACCCGTGCCCGGTGCGCCAGTTCGAGCACTGGCTCAGGCAGGCGGTGGATGCGGGGCTGTCGGACCCGACGGGCATGGTGCTGGCCACCATCGACGCCGACGGCAACCCCTGGCAGCGTATCGTCCTGCTCAAGGGCGCCTCCAGCGACGGCTTCGTCTTCTATACCAACTACGGCAGCGCCAAGGCGCGGGCCATCGACGGCGAGCCCCGGGTCTCGCTGCTGTTTCCCTGGAACGAGCTGGATCGGCAGGTCATCATCGGCGGCGTGGCCGAGAAAATGCCCCTCGCCGAATCGGCCCGCTATTTCCTGAGCCGCCCCCGGGAGAGCCAGGTGGCGGCCTGGGCGTCCCGGCAGAGCCGCCCGGTGCCGGCGCGGGCCGCGCTCGAGGCCGAGTTCCGGCGCCTCATGCAGCAGTTCGGCCGCGGCGAGGTGCCGGTACCGGACTTCTGGGGCGGCTACCGGGTGCGGCCCGGCCGCGTGGAGTTCTGGCAGGGCGGGGCACACCGCCTGCACGACCGTTTCCTGTACACCCGGCAGGAAGACAACACCTGGACCATCGAGCAGCTGCAGCCGTGACGGCCGCGGCGGGGGAGGACGCATGATCAGCAAGCAGGACCTCATCGGCACCTGGCAACTGGAATCCTGGACCGTGGGCTACTCGGACCGGGAGGACTTCACCACGCCCTTTGGCGAGGACCCGAAGGGCCTGCTCCTGTACACGGAGGACGACTGGATGAGCGCCTCCATCGCCCGCAGCGATCGCCAGACGCTGCCCCAGGACATCCCGTTCCGCAGGATTCCCGAGGAGAAACTCGCCCAGGCCTACCTGAGCTACTTTCATTACGCCGGCCGCTACCGGGTGGTGGAGGGCGACGTGGTGCACTACGTCACCCAGAGCCTGAATCCGAACTTCGTCGGCACGGAGCAGCTGCGCCACGCCGAGCTCGACGGGCAGACCCTGGTGCTCTCCGGCCGTGACGAAGCCGGCGGCATCAGCCGCCTGCACTCGCTGGTCTGGCACCGGCTGTCGGGGGTGGGTGACCGCTGAGTCAGCCGGCCCTGCGCTGACGCGCGTAGTACGGCAGCGGCGGCAGGCCGAGGAGGCGCCGCCGCAGGAGGTCCAGGGCCAGCGCGGCGACCATGGTCTGGAACAGCGTGCGCTCCACGGGCCAGTGCAGGCACACGGTGTCGAGCCGTGCCCGGTCACCCCAGGCCAGCCATACCGTGCCCACGGGCTTGGCGGGCGTGCCGCCGTCCGGGCCGGCCACGCCGGACACGGATACCGCGAGGTCGGCACCGGAGCGCTCCAGGGCCCCCTCGGCCATCTCCCGAACGACGGCCTCGCTGACCGCGCCATGGGCGGCCAGCGTCTCCTCGCGCACGCCCAGGGTCCGGGTCTTGATGGCGTTGGAGTAGGTGACGTAGCCGGCCTCGAAGCCGGCGGAGGCACCGGGAACCCGGGTCAGGGCGGCGGCGATGGCACCGCCGGTGCAGGACTCCGCGGTGGTCACCGTCAGGCCGTTCTCGCGCAGCAGATCGACCAGCACAGCGGCCAGGGTCGCGTCGCCGCGGCCGATGATGTGGTCGCCGAACAGCGCCTCGAGGCGGGCCAGGCAGGCCTCGCGGGCGGCGTCCGCGGTCGGGTCCGTGACCGCGAGCTTGATTTCCAGCTGCGGGGCCCCGGCGCGGAAGCCGAGGCTCACCGCCGTCGGCCAGGGCGCCGCCCCGTCCCCGGCGTCGTCGGCGATGAGCTGCTGCGCCGAGGACTCGCCCAGGCCGAAGGTCTGCAGGCGCAGGATGTCCATGGCGTCGAGGCCGGGCCAGCGCGCCGCCAGGTCCTCGCAGACCGGTTCCAGCATCGTGGCGAGCTCCCCCGGCACGCCGGGGGTGCAATAGACCCGGCAGCGGCCATGGTCGACAGCAAGGTCTACCGCGAAGCCCACGGCGCTGCCGCGCTCGTTCGGCAGGATGGTACAGCCCGCCGGCAGCAGGGCCTGCTTGCGGTTGGCAGCGTCCAGGGGCAGGCCGCGACCGGCGCACCAGCGCTCGAGGTGGGCAAGCGCGTCCGGGTGCTCCGCGAGCGGCAGCCCCGCCGCCTCGGCGACCACGGCTGCCGTGAGGTCGTCCACCGTGGGCCCGAGGCCGCCGTTGATGATGATCACCTCGGCGGCCCCGGCCATGGCGGTGAGCTCGGCCACCAGCGCCCCCGGGTCGTCGCCGAGGGTCGCCTTGCGGGCGACGGCGAGACCGAGAACGGCGAGGCGGCGGGCGATGGTCGCCGAGTTGGAATCGACCGTATCACCGCTCATGAGTTCGTTGCCGGTGAGCAGGAGCTGGACCCGGGGTGCCTGGGGCATGGTTCTCGCTTAGCGTGGCGAATCGAGGCGGGTACTATACACCGGGGGCCTGGGCCGGCGACGCCATGGGCGGCGGCCTGTGCAGAGGCGGGCGCGCGGCCCGGGCAGTGGCGGGACCGGGGACGGAAGGCGAGATGCAGTGGCAGGGGAGTCAGCGATGAAACGGGTCGTATTCAACCAGAAGGGCGGGGTCGGCAAGACCAGCATCACCTGCAACCTCGCGGCCATCGACGCCGCGACCGGTTACCGGACGCTGGTGGTGGACCTGGACGTGCAGGGCAACAGCACCCTCTACCTGGTCGGCGAGATCGACGCCGAGGCCTTCCCGGCCGAGGCCCAGGGCGTGGCGGGGCTTTTCCGGCAGACCGTGGGACCCCGGCGCATGCGCCAGAACCCGGATTCCTTCGTCTGGGAGACGCCCTGGGAGAACCTGTACCTGATGCCCTCGAGCCCGGTGCTCGCCGAACTCGAGAGCGCCCTGGAGGCGCGCTACAAGATCTACAAGCTGCGCGACGCGCTGGCAAAGCTCGAGGGCGAGTACGACCGCGTCTACATCGACACGCCGCCGAGCTTCAATTTCTTCTCCAAGGCCGCGCTCATTGCCGCCGATAGCCTGCTCGTGCCCTTCGACTGCGACAGTTTTGCCCGCCAGAGCCTGTATTCGCTGCTCGAGAACATCACCGAGCTGCAGGAGGACCACAACCCGGAACTCGTTATCGAGGGGATCGTCATCAACCAGTTCAACCCCCAGGCCCGCCTGCCCGGGGAACTGGTGGCCGAGCTCGAGGCCGAGGGCTTCCCGGTGCTCGACACCTGGCTCGGCTCCTCGGTGAAGATGAAGGAGTCGCACCACAGCCACCGGCCGCTCATCGACCTCGCCCCGGGCCACAAGCTGACACAGCAGTACCGCGCCCTGCACGCCGCGCTGGAGGCCGCCCTGGTCGAGTAAAGGGGGCAAGGAGCCCGGCGTAATAACCATAGAGAAACTGGTTATTTCACAGCGCTTTTCTTATTCCCTAGAGTCGGACCCTGCACGGTTGCCGCGAGGGGAACACGGGTGGGGCTGGACCTCGACAAGATCAACGCCGAACTGCGCCACGCCGCGCCCGAGACCATCGTCCGCTGGGCGCTGGCCCAGGGCCGGCCGGCGATCGCCAGCACGAGCATGGGTCCCGGTGCCGGGGTGATGCTGCACCTGGTGAGCCGCCTGGCGCCGTCGCTGCCGGTGGTCTGGGTGGATACCGGCTACAACCTGCCCGAGACCTACCGCACCGCCGAGGCCCTGCGCGAGCGCCTGGACCTCAACCTGCAGGTGTACACGCCGGCCATGACCGCCGAGCGCCGCCAGGCCCTCTACGGCCCCATCCCGAGCATCGAGGAACGCGAGCGCCACGAACTCTTCACCCGCCAGGTGAAGCTCGAGCCCTTCGAGCGCGCCCTCGCCGAGCACCGGCCGGCGCTCTGGCTCACCGGGATCCGCCGGGAAGAGACCGACTTCCGCCGCGGCCTCGATGTGGTTACCCGCGACCCGCGGGGCCTGTCCGGCGCGGATGGCTTGTACAAGGTGGCGCCGCTGTTTTACTGGACCCAGGCTCAGCTCGACGCCTACCTGGCCGAGCACGGGCTCCCGGACAGCGAGCGCTACTTCGACCCGACCAAGGTCCACGCCGGACGCGAGTGCGGCCTGCACAGCGCCGCCTGACGCGACCCGGCCTCACGCGGCCCGGCCTGATGCCTTGCCGGCCCGCGGGCCGCTCTGCATAATGCGCGCCCCCCGACCGGAGGCGACCATGTTCGAAGCGACCGACAGCCCGCTCCCCGTCGACGAAGCCGCGGCCCAGCTGCGGGGCCTGCTCGCCGGCGAGACCGACCCCCTGGCCAACGCCGCCAATTTCGTCGCCTTCCTCGCCCTGCAGCTGCCGGACATCAACTGGGTGGGCCTTTACCGGCGCGCCGGCGACGAACTGGTGCTGGGGCCCTTCCAGGGCAAGCCGGCCTGTGTGCGGATCCCCGTCGGTCGGGGTGTCTGCGGTACCGCCGTGGCCAGCGGCGAAACCCAGCGCGTGGCCGATGTCGACGTCTTTCCCGGGCACATCGCCTGCGATGCCGCCTCCCGCGCCGAGCTGGTGGTCCCGCTCTGGCGAGATGGTGCGGTCGTCGGCGTGGTTGACGTGGACAGCCCGCGGCCCGA
>CAYTJQ010000055.1:0-20387 GCA_964438205.1 uncultured Alteromonadaceae bacterium | reverse complement strand
TCCGCGAGGACGAGTGCATCGGCTGCACCAAGTGCATCCAGGCCTGCCCGGTGGACGCGATCCTCGGTGCTGCCAAGCAGATGCATACGGTCATCGCCAGCGAATGCACGGGCTGCGACCTCTGTGTGGAACCCTGCCCCGTGGACTGCATCGACATGATCCCGCAGGCGGAAACGCTCAAGACCTGGCACTGGCCGCTGCCGGACCCGGCCGCCGGCCGGGTTGAAGTGATCGCGACGGACCGGCTTCAGGACCGCGCGGCGTGAGGCGGGTCCACGATTTCCACGGCGGCGTCCATCCGCCTGAGAACAAGACGCAGTCGCTCACCGCACCGATCCAGCCGGCGGGCATCCCGCCGCAGCTCGTACTGCCGCTCGCGCAGCACATCGGCGCCCCGGCGCAACCGGTGGTCCGCGTCGGCCAGGCGGTGCGCGGCGGTGAGCTGCTTGCGGAGGCGGACGGCTTTGTCAGCGTCCCGGTACACGCCCCGACCTCCGGCACCGTGAGCGCCATCGAGGACCGGCCGGTCCCCCACCCGTCCGGGCTGCCGGCCCCCTGCATCGTCATCGACACGGACGGCGCCGACGCCTGGGTGCCCCTCGTCCCGCTCCCCGAGGCCGAGCGCGCCGACCCGACGAAACTGCGCGAGCGCATCCAGGACGCGGGCATCGCCGGCATGGGCGGCGCCGGTTTCCCCACCGCAGTGAAGCTGTCACCGGGGCCCGGCAAGGCCATCGAGACGCTGATCATCAACGGCACCGAGTGCGAGCCCTACATCACCGCCGATGACACGCTCATGCGCGAGCGCGCCGGCGCTATCGTCGCCGGTACGCGCATCCTCGCCGACCTGCTGACACCGCGGGAGATCCTCATCGGTATCGAGGACAACAAGCCGGAGGCGATCGCCGCGGTCCGGGCCGCTGCCGACAGCGACATGGAGGTCGTGGTCTTCCCCACCAGGTACCCCTCCGGTGGCGAAAAGCAGCTCATCGAGATCCTGCTCGGCAAGCAGGTGCCCAGCGGCGGCATCCCCGCCGACATCGGCGTGGTCTGCCAGAACGTCGGCACCGCCGTGGCCGTGCACGAGGCCGTCGCGCTCGGCCGCCCGCTCGTCTCCCGGGTGACGACGGTGACCGGCGAGGCCGTGGCGCGCCCCGGCAACTACGAGGTACTCCTGGGGACGCCCATGGGCTGGCTGCTCGAACACGCCGGTGTCGACGCAGAGCGCGCCCGGCGCCTCATCATGGGCGGCCCGATGATGGGTTTCAGCATCCCCGATCCCGCCTGCCCGGTGGTCAAGACCACGAACTGCCTGCTCGTACCCACGGAAGACGAGCTGCCCACGCCGCCGCCGGCCCAGGCCTGCATCCGCTGCGGCCTCTGTGCCGAGGCCTGCCCTGCGACGCTGCTGCCGCAGCAGCTCTACTGGTTCGCCCGGGGCAAGGAATACGACAAGCTGGAAGGCCACAACCTCTTCGACTGCATCGAGTGCGGCGCCTGCTCCTATGTCTGCCCCAGCCACATCCCGCTGGTGCAGTACTATCGCGCGTCCAAGGCCGAGATCATCGCCCGCCGCCGGGAGGCGGAAAAGGCGGACCACGCGCGCGAGCGCTTCGAGGCACGGCAGGCGCGCATGGAGCGCCTCGCCGCGGAGCGCGAAGCGAAGCGCGCCGAGCGCAAGAAGGCCGCGGAAGCCAAGGCGAAAGCGAAGGCTGAGGCCGCAACGAGGCAGGGGGCCGCGGCCGGCACCGCGGATGGCGCGCAGGCTGCCGCCGCCGCGGACCCCATCCAGGCCGCCATCGAGCGCGCCAAGGCGCGCAAGGCGGCCCTCGCCGCGGGCGCCGGGGACACACCGACAGACCGGGTTGCAAAGCTCACCGCCAATGTCGATACCATCGCGAAGCGCCTCGGCGCCGCCCGCGAGAAGCTCGACGCCTACGACGGCGGCGACGCATCGGTCGCCGAGGCGCTGAAGCGCGGCGTCGAGAAGACGGAGCAAAAGCTTGCGAAGGCCGAGGCGGAACTCCGGGAAGCCCGTGAGGGCGCCTCCGAGGAAGCCTGAATGAGCCTGCTGCGCATCACTTCCCCGCACGCCCACGGGCCGCTGTCGACGACCCGCGTCATGCAGGCGGTCCTCCTCGCGACCGTCCCGGGGGTCGCGGCGCTGGTGTGGTTCTTCGGCCCCGGGGTGCTGGTCAACATCGCGGTTACCAGCTTCTTCGCCATCGTCTTCGAGGCGGCGGCGCTGAAGCTGCGCGGCCGGCCCGTGCTGCGCACGCTCGACGATCACAGCGCCGTGGTGACGGCCACCCTGCTCGCCATCGCCCTGCCGCCCTACTCCCCCTGGTGGCTGCTCGCCGTGGGCGCCGGGGCTTCCATTCTCCTCGCCAAGCAGCTCTACGGCGGCCTCGGCTTCAACCCCTTCAACCCGGCCATGGTCGGTTACGTGGTCCTGCTTATCTCCTTCCCGGTGCAGATGACCACCTGGGCGGCGCCGCGCGGGCTGGCAGCGGAGCTGCCCGGCCTGCTCGACGCCCTGCGGGCCTGCTTCAACCCGGCGAGCTTCGACGGCGCGACCATGGCGACCCCGCTCGACCTGCTGCGCCAGAACAGCGACCAGTCCCTGGCGGCACTGTACGCGGCCACCCCGCAGCTCGGCGCCTGGGGCGGCGTGGGCTGGCAGTGGGTGAGCCTCGGCTTCCTGGCCGGGGGCCTGTGGATGCTCTACCGCGGCATCTTCACCTGGCACGCGCCGGTGGCGATGCTCGCTACCCTCGCCGCCATGGCGGCGCTGTTCTACGACGGCGGCGGCCCCGGGAGCGGCGGCTCCCCGCTGTTCCACCTGCTTTCCGGCGCGACGATGTTCGGCGCCTTTTTCATCGTCACCGACCCGGTGTCCTCGACCGTCTCGACGCGGGGGCGGCTGATCTACGGGGCGCTCATCGGGGTGCTCGTCTACCTTATCCGTACCCGCGGCAACTACCCGGACGCGGTCGCCTTCGCCGTGCTGATCATGAATTTCGCCGCCCCCTTCATCGACTACTACACGCAGCCGCGCAGCTACGGCCACGCCCGCGGGGGCCGCCCGTGAAGGTGCTCGGCCAGTCGATCACGCGCAACGGCCTGGTCCTCGGCGCCTTCGCCGTCGCAACCGCCGTGCTCATCGCCGGCACCTACCTGCAGACGCGGGAGCGCATTGCGGCCCAGCAGCGCGCCGCCGAGGAACGCGCCCTGCTCGAGATCGTCCCCCGGGAGGCGCACGACAATTCGCTGCTCGACGACACCCTGCCGGCGCCGGTGGGCGAGGACAAGCTGAAGCTCGCCGAGCCGCGGCCCATCTACCGCGCGCGCCGCGGCGGGCGGGTGGAAACGGTGCTGGTGCCCGCCCGTGCCCCGGACGGCTATAGCGGCGCCATCGACCTGGTCGTGGGCGTGGACCGGGACGGCAGCGTCGCCGGCGTGCGCGTGCTCGAGCACCGGGAGACCCCCGGTCTCGGCGACAAGGTCGACCGGCGCAAGTCCGACTGGATCGACGACTTCGCCGGCCGCTCGCTGGAAAACCCCGCACCGGCGCAGTGGAAAGTGCGCAAGGACAAGGGTGTCTTCGACCAGTTCACCGGCGCCACCATCACGCCGCGGGCGGTGGTTGCGGCGACGCGCCGCGCCCTGGAATATGTACGGGCCAATGAGGCGGCGCTCTTTGCCGGCGGCGCGACGTCAAACGCGGCAGCGCCCGCTCCAGCTATCGAAAAAGGCCCCTGAGGGAGTAACGGCCCATGAGTGAGCATGTCTATCGCGACCTGTCCCTGAACGGGCTCTGGAAGAACAACCCGGCGCTCGTGCAGCTGCTCGGCCTCTGCCCCCTGCTCGCGGTAACGGCCAGCGTGGTCAACGCCCTCGGCCTCGCGGCCGCGACGCTGTTCGTTCTCGTCTGTTCGAACACCGCCGTGTCGCTGATCCGCAACGTGGTGTCCGACGCGGTGCGCCTGCCCGCCTTCGTCATGATCATCGCCTCGGCGGTGACCTGCACAGAGCTCCTCATGCAGGCCTATGCCTACGAGCTCTACCAGATCCTCGGCATTTTCCTGCCGCTGATCACCACCAACTGCGTCATCCTGGGGCGGGCCGACGGCTACGCGAGCAAGAACCCGCTCGGGCGATCGAGCTTCGACGGCGCGATGATGGGCCTCGGCTTCGGGGTGGTGCTGGTGCTGCTGGGCGCCCTGCGCGAGCTGGCCGGCACCGGGGCGCTCTTCGCGGACATGGACCTGCTCTTCGGCCCCGCCGCCGAAAGCTGGAAGATCGTGCTCGTGGAGGGCTACCAGCCCTTCCTGCTCGCCATCCTGCCGCCGGGAGCCTTCATCTTCACGGGGCTGCTCATCGCCCTCAAGAACGTCATCGACACCGGTATCGAGCGACGTGCCGCCGCCCGGCGCGAGGCGCCGGTGCGGGGCAGCAAGCGCGTGCGGGTCACCGGGACGATCAGCTGAGGTCCGGATCCAGGGCAAGCGTGGCGAGGATCTCGTCCACCGCCGCGTCATCCATGCCCCGGTTCGCGACCTCGCAGCTGTAGGTGATGTAAAGCACGATACGTCCCCGGCCGATGCACCACTCGCGCAGCGCAGCATCCTCGTCGAGCCCCTCGGCGTAAAGCCCCGGCACATTGGCAACCATGACCGGTTTCCAGCGCCCGTCACCGCCGATGGCGGCGGCGAGCGCGGCGAGGGACGCCTCGTCCACCGGTCCTGACTCCGGGCGCAGCTCGCTGATCTCGATGCAGCCGACGCCGTCGCGGTCGCCGATCAGGACCGTCTCGTCCTCACGTTCCGCCCACCACTCCGGGGGCAACAGCAGGCTCCAGCCATCCGTTTCCAGTACGTGCACCGTTCACTCCAGTTCGCGGGACATGAGCACGGCATCCTCCCGGTCGAGGGTGCCTGTTCCGGGGTAGTAGCCGCGCCGGCGGCCATCCTCGCGGAAGCCTGCGGCCGCGTAAAGCGCGAGGGCCGGCGCGTTGGACGCGCGCACTTCCAGCAGGCAGCGGGAGGCGCCCCCCGCGGCCAGGGCCTCCAGCGATGCGGCAAGGAGCGCCGCACCGATACCGCGGCCGCGCCGCGGCGGGTCGACGACGAGCGCGAGCAGCGTGGCCTCGTCGAGGATCCGGGAGCACGCGCTGAAGCCGACAACGCCCTCCGCCGCGTCCGCAACGAGCAGCAAACCGGCGCCGGCGGCGGCCCGCGGCAACAGGTCCGCGTAGAGGGAGGGCAGGAGGCCGACGCCGTCACCGCCCTGGTCGATGGCGACGATCGCCGGCAGGTCCTCGGCCGCTGCCGGCCGCAGGGTCGCGTTCACGAGTGTGCGAGTTGCCGCAGGACGACCCAGGCCTCCCGCTTGGCGCCGGCGCCGGCGAGCATCGAACGCGTGGAAGGGAGCGATGCGGCGGGGACCGGCAGGGCCAGTTGGCCCGCCAGCTCCCGGGCGCGGCTGCCGAGCAGCAGGATGCGGGTGAGCCCCGCCTCGCCGACCAGCCGGGCCAGGAAAGCCCGCAGCGCGGTGGCGGCGGCCAAGGCGCCCTGGTCCAGCTGCGGGTTGCGGTGCATCGGCCAGGCGAATTCCTGCACCCGAGGCGCCTCTGCGGCCCAGCCGCAGGCGCGGGCCATGGCGTAGACCAGGGCCACCTGCTCCCGGGCCAGGGGGGCGTCGCCGAGTTCCTCGAGCCAGAGCGCGCCACCTGCGACCATCGCGGCGAGACGGAAGCGCACGGCGCCGGCGCCCGCCGTTGCCGCCGCTGCGGGTGCCTCGGCTCGCGGCGCGGGGCGGGTCTTCGGCACGTCCAGCGATCGGGCCAGGCTGCCCGGGGAGTCCCCGCGTGCCGCTGGCGCTTCGGCGGTGCGCCCCGAGGCTGCCGCCGGGGCCGCCGCGGGCGGCGGCGCAGCGGCAGAGGCGGCCGGCGGGAGCACGCGCCGGGACGGGGCCGCGCCGGGAAGGTCCCGCCGCGAGCTGTACAGGGTCAGGCCCATGGCCTGCAGGCAGGCGAGGCGAGCGAGGTCGGTGTTGCGGTCGGCGGCGGGCATGGACGGATAATAGCAGTTCCGGACCGGATCCCGGCGCCGGCTCTCAACGCAGCCCATGCTGGCGGAAGAAACGCAGCGCCGAGCGCAGGAACCAGCGCACGTGGCGCCAGCCCTTGTTCGCGGCATAGCCGCCGTGGTGCACGATCCGGACCTGCGGCGCGTAGACCAGCCGACCCTGCGGTCGCAGGCGCCGGGAGAGATCGAAGTCCTCGAAGTACAGGAAGTAGCCGGTATCGAAGCCGCGGCAGAGACGCGCCGGCCGGCCGCGCAGGAGCAGGAAGCAGCCGGAAAGAAGCGGGACTTCGGCCACCGCAGCGCCGTCGCAGAGGTCGTGGGCCTCGTAGCGCGCCAGTTGCCTCGCCGCCCGGCGGCGCAGCCATTCCGGCGCAAAGCCGCGCAACAGCAGGATGCCGGGCGAGGGGTGGCGCTTGCAGAGGTACTCGCGCCGGCCGTCCGCCGCCTGGGCGTAGGGGTTCAGCGCCGCGATGCCCGGGTCCCCCGCCAGCAGCGACAGGCCCTGGGCCAGCGCGTCCGGCGCCAGTTCCACGTCGGGATTCAGGACGAGGTGGTAGTCGCTGTCCGTATCGAGCAGCACCCGGTTGTGACCGGCCCCGAAGCCCCGGTTCTCCTCCAGGGCCAGGAAGCGGTAGTCAAGTGCCCCCGCCTCACCGACCCCTGCCTTGGCGAGGAGCGCACCGGCGGCCTCGCGCGAAGCCGCCGCGTAGGCGGCGTCCACGGAATTGTCCACGATCCACAGTGTGGCCTCGCCGAGCGCGCCGGAAGCGCGCGCCTCGCCGACCGCCGCGAGCAGGCTCTTCAGGGTCGCGACGAGTCGCGGCAGCGGGCTGTGGTGCAGCACGAGGGAAACGGTCAGGGTGGGCGCCGGCTGCTGCTCGTTCATCGCGCTTATGGTACCAGTCCCCCGGAAGCGGGCGCAGCAACACAGTGCTACCATCGCGGCTTCCGCGCCGCCGGGGCGCGCCCGGAGACACGTCCCCCATGGCCCAGAGACCAAAACGCGCCGGCGGCTTCGGGCCGGGGCTCCTGGTCACCGCGGCGTTCATCGGCCCCGGCACCATCACCACCGCGAGCAACGCCGGAGCCCGCTTCGGTTACGCCCTGGTCTGGGCGCTCCTGTTTTCCGTCCTCGCCACCGTCGTCCTGCAGGAAATGGCGGCCCGGCAGGCCCTGGCCACCCGCGCGGGTCTCGCCGAGACCATGCGCACGGCGTTCTCGAGTCCGGTCCTCGGCCGCCTTGCCGTCATTCTCGTGGTCGCGGCCATCGGTCTCGGCAATGCCGCCTACGAGGCCGGCAACATCACCGGCGCCGCGGTCGCGGTGGCCGGCGTCACCGGGAGCGGTACCGGTCCCTGGGCCATCGCCATCGGGGTCCTGGCGGCGCTGCTGCTGGGCAGCGGCCACTACCGTCTCCTCGAGCGGGTGCTCA
Organism: uncultured Alteromonadaceae bacterium; assembly: GCA_964438205.1. GTDB lineage: Bacteria > Pseudomonadota > Gammaproteobacteria > Pseudomonadales > Halieaceae > Pseudohaliea. The sequence continues at coordinate 12,866 of CAYTJQ010000055.1, read as the reverse complement.
TCGGGCTGGTCCTGCTCATGAGCGCCGTGTTCCTCGCCTGCGCCGTGGTGGCAGCGCCGGGGCCGGGGATCGTCGTCGATGCACTGGCCCGTCCGGGTTTTCCCGAGGGATCGGCGCTGACGGTGATCGCCCTCATCGGCACGACCGTCGTGCCCTACAACCTGTTCCTCCACGCCAACGCGGCGCGGGAAAAGTGGCCTGCTTCGGTTCCGCTCGACGAGGCGCTGCCCGCCGCGCGGCGCGACAGTGTCCTCTCCATCGGCCTGGGCGGCCTGATCACCCTGGCGATCCTGAGCACGGCGGCGGTCGCGTTTTTCGGCAGCGATCAGCCCTTCGATGCCTTCGCCATGGCGCAGCAGCTGGAGCCCCTGCTCGGCGCGGCCGCGGGCCCCGTATTCGCCGCCGGCCTTTTCGCGGGCGGCCTGACCAGCGCGCTGACGGCGCCGCTGGCCGCCGGTTACGCGGTCTGCGGCGCCCTCGGCTGGCGCGGCGGGCTGCGGGACCGGCCCTTCCGGGCCGTCTGCTTCGCCGTCCTGGCCAGCGGTACGCTCTTCGCCGCCCTCGGCACGCGCCCGCTCGCCGCGATCCTCTTTGCGCAGGCGGCCAACGGGCTGCTCCTGCCCTTCGTGGCGCTCGCGCTGCTCTACCTCATGAACCGGAAAGACCTGCTCGGCGCACACTGCAACGGGCCGCTCGGCAACCTGCTGGGCGCAATCGTCGTGGGTGTGGCAACGGGGCTTGGCCTCGTCAAGCTGGCGAGCGTCGCCGGTTTGCTCTGACCCGCGCCGCCGCAGCACCGTCGCAAGACTTTGTGTAAAAAGTTACAAATTTTTCCTATCGTTCTGTTATTTATGGACTTTCATGACAGAAAGCGTGCTATGGTGAGGCGCGAAGTAGCACAACTCAGCGGCGCGGGATAAAGTTACGCATAGGTATAAGACCGCGCCCGGGCCACGGGTACAGGGATAGGGGAAGATGATGAGTCACTGGGTTGCCACTCTCGGTCGCCGCCTCGCGGCATTGGGCTCCATGCTGGTCCTGTTGACCGCCTGCGGTGGCGGCGGTGGCGGCGGCGGTGGCGGGTTCCTTCCCGGCGACCCCGACGGCGATACCACCAGCTACACGCTGCAGCTCGAGGTGGTCGATGCCAGCGGCAACCCCACGTCCTCGATTACCACCACCCAGCCCGCCACGCTGCGCGTGACGGTGCTGGAAGATACGCCCGGCGGCGACCCGGTTAACGGCGCCGTGGTGGCCGCCACGGCTGAATTCACCGTGATCACACCGGAGAACGGCCAGGCGCTGACCAACGCCGACGGTATCGCAACGTTCCAGCTCCAGGCGGGCACCGTTGTGGGCGCCGACACCGTGACTGTTACCGTCGAGAGCCCCGCCGGCCCCGTGACCCGCAGTGTGGGCGTGCAGACCGATCTCGCCGGCCTGAACCTCGGCTTCTTCGACGGCACGACCTTCGTCAACGGCCAGGTGGGCCTCAGTGCCACGAACCTCGCCTTTGGTGGTTCGTCGGTGCTGCGGGTAGCCGTGGTCGACGAAGACGGGCAGACGGCCACCGGTACCGAGCAGGTCCGGCTCACCAGCGCGTGTTCGCTGAGCGGCCAGGCAACCTTCCGACCGCTGGACGGCGCCGAAGCCGGCACCGCGACCCTCGTCATCGAGACCGTCGACGGCCTGGCCAGCGCCGAGTACCTCGCGGGCAGCTGTGAGGGAGATGACCAGATCACCGCGGAGCTGGTGGAAAGCGACGCCACCGCCACCGGCACCGTGACCATCGCCGGCCGCACGGCCAATTTCATCGGCTTCTTCAGTGCCGACCCCCTGGAAGGCGAGGAAGGCTCGGGGCGGACGATCATTGCCCTGCGTGGCACCGGCGGCCCCGGCCGTCCCGAGGTGGCAACGGTCACCTTCGAAGTGCTGGAGTCACCCGTTATCCTCGGCGAGGGGGACCCCGGCCCGGGCGAGACGGGCTATCTCGACAACCCGGATCGCGTGCCCCTCGCCGGCATCGACGTCCAGTTCTCCCTCACCAACGGTCTCGGCGGTATCACGCTGCTCAACACCAGCGGTGTGACCGACGCCAACGGCCTCGTCGACGTCGAGGTGCGCGCCGGCAACGTCGCCACCTCGACCCTGGTGGTCGCCAGCTTCGAAGCGACCGGCAGCGACGGCAACACGCGGCCGCAGGAGGCCTCGTCCAACCAGATCGTGGTGAGCACAGGGTTGCCGGACCAGAACTCCATCAGCCTGTCCTCGGAGTTCTTCCACGTGCCGCGGGCCCGTGACATCGATGGCATTAACGTCACGCTGACCATCCGCATGGCGGACAAATTCAACAACCCGGTCGCCGACGGCACCAGTGCCGTCTTCACCACCGAGTACGGCACCATCGATTCCTCCTGCCTGACCGGGGTCAGCAACGGCGCCCGCTACCAGTCGGTCATCGGCACCGAATCCCCGCTCCGTGGTACCTGCAGCGTGCTCTGGAGCAGCCAGTCGCCGCGCTTCCCGGTCTTCAACCGCGACCTGGTGCAGACGACCGAGGACGACGGCAGCTATCTCTGTTCGTCGCACACGGGCTCCTTCGGGCCCTGCCCGGATGACCTCGGCGCCATCCGCGGCCTGCGCTCCACAATCCTCGTGACTGCCGTGGGCGAGGAGAGCTTCGTGGATGCGAACGGCAACGGCCTCTACGACGAGGGCGAGGCTTTCGAAAACCTGCCCGAGGCCTTTATCGACAAGAACGAGGACGGCGTCTACACCCCCGTGGAGGGCCCGCAGTGCGGGCCGCCCAGCACGGTGGAGAACTGCGAGCTGGCCGGCGCCGAAGAAGAGTTCGTGGACTTCAACCAGGACGGCATGTACAGCCTCAACGTTGATCCCAACACCGGTGAAGGCGTCTACAACGGCAGCCTCTGCCCGCCGGAGGGCGATGGTATCTTCTGCAGCCGCGACCTGGTCAATGTCCGCACCTCGACGGTCCTGGTGCTGACAGCGGCCGCGCAGAACCTGCAGGCGCTCGCGGGCAAGACGCCCGATGATCCGCGGCGTGCGACGAACACGCTGGAGGAGGGCTCGACCTACGAGATCTATGTGGCGGACCTGTACAACAACGCGCCGGGCGCGGGCACGACGTTGAACTTCCGGACCGACGGTGACTGCAAGATCGTTTTCCCAGAAGAAACCGACGATCTCGACGTTATCGTGCCGGACCTGAATACCGCACGCGGGGCGTTCACGACCCGCTTGCAGGTCAACGGTCGTGGCGAGGCCAGTGGCGGCAGAGTAACCCTGAGCGCAACTGATCCCGACGGGGACAACGCTTCACCGATCAGGACCTTCGCGTGCAGCACGGTATGTTCGGCCTTCGATATACCCGGTGATCCGACGTCGGACTGCGTTGAACCGGAACTCTAGCGAAGCAGCTATCGCGGTACGGCTAGACTAAGCCCCCGGCGCCGACGTGGCGCAGGGGCTTTTTATTATCGGCCTGGTGAATCGTGCAAGGGGTTCAGGGCAACTAGCTCGGATCGATCAACGACAGCCAGTCCGAAGAACCCGAAGCACCCTCCAGCATCAGCCCGATCCATTCCTTCACGGACGTCCCCTGCACCTCGAGGTCGAATTGCGCCTGGATGAAGGTGTGGCTGTTGCCGTCGGCGATGAAGCTGCGGAAGCGTTCCGGGTAGGCTTCCTCGAGTTCCTCCATCTCCGGAATCAGCTCGGCCTCGAAGGCCTCGCCGCCGATGCCGACGAAGACGTCAGCGATCACCGTGTCCTGCCTGGTGCTGAGGAAACCCATGCGCAGGTTGCCGTCCTCGCCGAGCTGCCACTTGTGGTAGTCGGTCAGGTGGCCATCCTCACCGATGCAGTTGTCGCAAGAGGTGGGAATGAAGGCGCCGGAGTTCCATTCCTCCACGAACTGCTCAGTCAATCCAGGGCGGGATATCCCCACGCCCGAATCGTTGACCAGCTCGATGGGCACCTCCGGGTACAGCTTGCGCACCAGCGGCAGTGCATAGTCCGTGCCGAAGCCGCCGGCGCTGTTACCCGTGAGCAGGATGCGCTCGGGGCTCGGAAAGCTGTTGGCGACCACGTCCAGCGCGGCGGAAAGGTTTTTCAGGCCTCGGTGGTAACGGTCCGTCATGCCGTCGTCATCGAGGTCGATGTCGATGTCACCCGAGAAGATCGACCCGTCGCAGTAGGGCAGATAGGCGGTGTTCCAGCTGGCGACGGGGTTTCCCGGGGTGTCCGGGTTGAGGATACCGAAGGGCGGGATACCCGGGGCCGCCGCTTCGGTCGCGGCACAGAGGTCGGACCAGCAGGCCCCGCCGCCCTCGAGGAAGATCATCAGTTCCGCGCTCCCCTGGTCACGGGTCGCCATGGTGTACTCCCCGCCGGTCAGGCAGAGCGGGCCATCGCCGGCACCGAAGGCGTGGTTGACCACGTCACCGTCCGTCTCGGAGGTCATCGGCGTATAGACGCCGAGATAGCGATCGACCCCCTGGTCGTAAAGCTCCGCAAAGGGCACCGGTTCCGGCTCCGGCGGTGGAGGCGGGTCAATAGTCAGGGTATTGTCGGAGTCGGAGCAGGCCGCCAGCGAGAGTGCGGCAAGGGCGAGAAACAGGGGACGACGATCGCGCATGGTATTTTCCTTATTATGGTGGGTCCGGGCGGAGTGTGCCATGCACGGGCGAGAGTCACCAAGCGTAACCCACGCGATCCTTTCACGGGTGTGCTACCCGGTGGCCTGGCTCCTCCTCGCGAGCCCTGCGCTGGCGTCCGGACCGGAGGCACCTTTCCCTACCGCGAACCGGAGCCCGCTGCTGCTGCCCGTCGGCCTGCCCGATGCCCGCAGTGCGGTAGTGCTGCCGGCCGGTGCGCTCGAGGTGCGCTCGACCCTCGAGATTGCCAACACCAGCCTCTACGAGCCTTCCCTGTGTGGTGAGGGCTGCTCCCTGGCCCTCGACGGGGAGACGACCCGTCTCGCCCTCGGCGCGCGCCGGGGCTTTGGGGACGGCTGGGAAGCCTCCGTCACCTTACCCCTGCTGCGGCACAGTGGCGGCTTCCTCGACAGCGCCATCGAGGGCTGGCACGACAGCTTTGGGCTGCCCAACGGCGACCGGGACAGCTATCCGCAGGATCGGCTGCTCTTCCAGTACCGGCCCGGTAGCGGCGGCTTAGCCGTCACGAATTCGCTATCCGGGGTCGGCGATGTGCAGCTGGGCGTCGCGCGCCGCCTGGGCGAGCGCTTCGCCGTTCGCGGCCAGCTGGAACTTCCCAGCGGAGACGCGGACGACCTCACCGGCAGCGGCGGAACGGACCTGGCCCTGAGCCTGCACTACAGCAGCAACGGCAATCGCACAGGCGCACTCCCGGACCAGCGGCTCTACGCCCACCTCTCCGGCGGCGTGCTCCTGCGCGAGGACGGCGACCTGCTCCCCGGCGAACAGGAAAGCTGGGTCGGTTTCGGCTCGGCGACGGTGGGCTGGCGCGCCAGCGAGCACTGGCACCTGAAAGTGCAGGTCGACGCCCACAGCGCCGCCTGGGACAGCCCACGGGAGGCCCTTGGCGAACCGTCGGCGCAACTGGTGGTGGGTGCCTCGGCACAGCTCGGCAAGGCCTGGGTGATCGACCTCGCGTTCAGCGAGGATATCGTCGTGGAGCGCTCGCCGGATATTGTTTTCCAGCTGGGGCTGCGCTGGCGCCCGCCTGTCCGCTAGCGCCGCGCACCGTCACGAAAGCGTCATGATCGATCGCTACCGTAGCGGTTTTCCCGGCCCGGGGGGTGCCCTGTACTCGCGACCGACCGCCACAGTGCCCATGGCAACACGAGCGGCATCGACGCCGACGCTGCTTGCGGTCGACGATGATCCCGGCATGCGTCTGCTGGCCGAGGCGGCCTTCGAGGAGCAGGGGTACACCGTGCTCCTCGCATCCTCCGGTCGGGAAGCACTGGAACTGCTTCGTGGCCAGCACGTCGATGTCATCCTCCTCGACATCCTCATGCCCGGCATGGATGGTTTCGAGACCTGCTCCCGGATCAAGGCCGATCCGGAGCTCGCCCAGGTGCCCATCATCGTCCTCACCGGCCTGGATGATGTCGATGCGGTCGAACAGGCCTACGCTGCCGGGGCGTGGGACTTTACCGCGAAGCCGATCAACTGGCCTATCCTCAAACACCGGGTCCGCTATGCGCTCCGCGCGTCCCGGGCCTTTGCGGGCGAGCGACACGCAGCCCGCCTGAGCCGCACGATCGACAACTCCCATTCAGAGGTCATCACCTACGAACTGGAGACGGGCAGACTGCTCAGCGCCAATCGGAGCGCGCTGAAGAACCTCGGCTTCAGCGAGGCGGAGCTGGTAAACATGCCCTTCTTCAGCATCGCTCACGGCCCGTCGGGCTTGAACCTGGCTGCAGAGCTGGCCCACCTGCCCGACCGGGGCCAGGTCAACGCCTCGCTCAACCTGCTCCGTCGTGATGGTACCCGCTATCCCGCGGAAGGCATCTTCCTGTTCTCAGGTGAGGAGCAGCCCTACGTCGTCATCGGCATCCTGCAGGACGTGAGCGAGCGGCGACGGGTGGAAGCTGAACTGCATCGCCTAGCGCATTATGACGAGCTGACACAACTGCCTAACCGGCGCCTGTTGAACGAGCACGTGCGCGGAGCCCTGGCTCGCGCGGCGCGCAGCGGCAGCCGTTGCGCGATCTGCCTGCTTGATCTCGACGGCTTCAAGCGGGTCAACGATACACTCGGTCACAGCGCCGGGGACCGATTGCTCCAGGAGGTTGCGGAACGCCTCACGGGGGTCGTGCGTACTTACGACGTCGTCGCCCGCGACGCGGGAGAGGAGACTCCACACCTGAGCCAGCTCGCGCGTTTCGGCGGAGACGAGTTCTTCCTCCTGGTCACCGACTTTGCTGATGAAACGGCGCCCTCGCGTGTCGCCAGCCGGGTCCTGCAGCAAGTCGCGATGCCCTACGAGCTTGGCGGCGCGAACCTGACGATTACCGCGTCGCTGGGGATTGCGCTCTATCCCGATGACGGACAGACACTGGACGAACTCATGATGCGCGCCGACACGGCCATGTACCGTGCCAAGCAGAACGGCAAGAACAACTACGCCTATTACACCCCGGAGTCAGGTGCCAATACCGTGGCGCGGCTGGAGCTGGAGACGGAGCTGCGCACCGCAATCAGTGAAGGTCAACTCGTCCTGCACTATCAACCTCAGCTCGACGACCAGCTGCGCGAGGTCGTGGGGGTGGAAGCGCTCGTTCGCTGGATGCACCCGGTGGACGGCTTGCGCGCCCCGGGCAGCTTTATCCCGATTGCCGAGGAAACGGGACTGATCCTGCCCATCGGCGACTTCGTGCTCAAGGAGGCGCTGCGGCAGCTCGACGAGTGGCGCCCCATGCTCGGCGAGCACTTCAAGATGTCCGTCAATGTCTCCGCCCTGCAACTGCGCCAGGACGGCTTCCAGGCCCGCATCCGGGAACTCCTCCAGCAATTCCAGTCGCGGACCGACTGCCTCGTGCTGGAAATCACGGAAAGCGCGCTGATGACGCACGCGGCATCGCGGCTGCAATGGCTGGAGGAACTCAAGGACGCGGGTGTCCAGATCGCCATCGACGATTTCGGTACCGGGTACTCCTCCCTCAGCTACCTGACGCGTTTTCCCATCGATTTTCTCAAGGTAGACCAGAGTTTCGTGGCCGACCTGGAGCGGGGCAGCGAAGGCGCCGCGGTGACCCGCGCCGTCTTCCGGATGGCACAGGAACTCGGCATCCGTATTATTGCGGAGGGTGTCGAAAGCGAGCGCCAGCTCCAGCTCCTCCGCGCCATGGGGCGCTGTACGGTACAGGGCTGGTTGGTAAGCAAGGCACGCCCTCCAGCAGAACTGCTCGATTTCGTGCTCGACTATCGCCGGAAAGGATCTTCTCCCGATGCAGAGTGACCAACGGCAGTGCCGGGGTACCGGTTCCCTTCTCGTGAGGCTGCAGCGGGTGGGCGTGCGCTGCGCTATCGCAATGGCATGCAGCGCGGCGTGGGGCTTCCCGGCGACAGAACCCCCCGACCTGAAAGTGTACATCGCCGGCTCGTCTGCGCAGGATCGCCTGATCGAGGGCCTGCTGAGGCTGCGTGACGACCTCGAGGATGTACCCGCTCTGTGCGCCGCGGGCACACTGGATATCTACCAGGGCTCGGCGGGCGGTGCGCGCCAGCGCGTTTTCCTGTGTCGTACCGCAAACGCCATTCCCGGCGTCCCCGCCGGGAAGAAACTCGCCCTGTTCAAAGCCAGCGGGGGCTCCGGCGACGGAGTTACCCCGCTGCTGGCACGCCAGGCGCTACCGTTCCTGCGGCAGCAGGCGCTGAGCGGGGGCTGTGAGGGCAGCAACAGGGTATTGCCGACCGGTAACCTTTCGCCCTATACGCAGCATGTCGGCTGCCGGACAGCGCTGGATCTTGTCGTACCCGACGCCGGCATCTCCGACCTGGAACCGGCGATGTTCGCGGCGGGCACAGAAACGCTGGAGGCGCACCCATTGACGCAATTGGTGTGGGGACTCCCCGTCAGCAGGAACTTCCGCAATGCGCTGCAGGCGCTGCAGGGGCTGGTGCCGGCGGAGGTGCCCCACGACGATCCCGCTCGGGAAGCGGAAGCGGTCATGCCGACGCTGAGCAGCACACAGCTGAGAAGCGTGTTCGCGGGTGCGGTGGAGCGGTGGTCTGCATTCTATGACGGGGACGGCGCGCCCATCACCGAATCGGGCCTGCTGCCGGAGCCACCCGCAACGGGACGAGACCTGTCCGGCACCCGGCCCGGCGCCTATCGCCCGGACCGTGCAGCCGGGGACCGCATCTATCTGTGCCGTCGCATCGACAGCTCCGGAACCCAGGTGGCCTACGCCATGCATTACCTGCGGCAGGGCTGCACGGAGAAGGCGGCCGCGTTCGTTGCCCCGAACGACGGCAGCGATGGCACCACGGGCGGCGACACCGGCGCGCTGGTCGACCGGGAGGCACCTGCCGGCACGGTACACGCCGGTCGTGGGTCCTCGAATGTGCGTCGCTGCCTCGACTCCCACGACGATCACAACCGCTGGGCGATCGGCATGCTGTCCACCGAAAACGTTGGCAATTACCTTGCCGAGGAGTACCGTCACATCCGCATTGACGGCTATGCCCCGACGCTCATCAATGCCCATCGCGGCCTCTGGCGCCACCTCTCCACCGCCTCGATCCAGTGGCGAGCCGACCGGGATGCCAGCGAGGGGGACGCCAGGCCGGAGATCCTCGCCTACCTCGCCGCCTACCTCGGGCAGCCTGCCGTCCTGAGCAACCTCAACAGGGCGTTTCGCCATCCCTGGGGCCAGGGTGGTTATCTTGGCGCGGTGGACTCAGCGGAAGACGAAGTCGATGCCCCGGTCACCGCCCGGTCCCTCGACAGGAGACCCGTTGCCGGAGTGAGCTACACCCACGCAGGCGACCCGCACAGCTGCCTGCCGCCGATGCTGTCCGGAACGTCCTCGATCGCCCTGGACTAGGCGCGCTCACCACCGGCAAGGGGCGCGCCTGGCGAGCCCGCGGCAACTCCAGCCGCTTCCAGCGCGGCAAGGGTTTGCTGATACCTCTCTCTAAGGCCTGCGGCGATAGCTGCCAGGGGCTCGCCCAACGGGTCCGCGGCACCGAGTTCGGCGTCGCGCGCGGCGGCCGAGAGGCGCAGCGCACCCAATGTGTGTGCGCTCGACTTGATGCTGTGGGCGGACAGGCGCACCGTTTCCCGGTCTCCGGCCAGGCAGGCACGCTCGATCTCACCCAGCAACCGGTCGGTCTCGGTGCGGAACAGGCTGACGAAGCGGGCCACCAGCGTGTCGCCCTCGTCCGGCCGCAGGGCGCGCATACTCTCCAGCGCCGAGGCGTCGAACACCGGCAGGTCTTCATCGACAGGCGCCGGCACCGCGGTTACCCCGGTTGGGTATTCCTTCTCCGCATCGAGGGTTTCCTCGTGCTCCGGCGCCCAACGGGAAATGGTAGCCAGGAGTTCTTCCCGCGCTACCGGCTTCGCGAGGTAGGCGTCCATCCCGGAGTCGATGCAACGCTGCTCGTCTTCATGCAGCGCATTGGCGGTCAGGGCGATGATGGGGATCCGCGAGGTGCCCGCGGCCGCTTCACGCTCCCGAAGGCGACGCGTCGCGGTAAAACCGTCCATGACCGGCATCTGGCAATCCATCAGTACCAGGTCGAAACCACCGTCTGCCGTGAGTTCGAGCGCCTCTGCGCCGTTCTTTGCCACACTGGTTTCGCAGCCAGCGGCCTGAAGCGTCAGCGCGTAGACTTCCTGGTTCACCGGGTTGTCTTCCACGAGCAGAACGCGCAGTCCCTCGAGGCGCGGTGGACGTTGCAGTTCCGCTGAACGTTGCCGGGGAGCATCCTCCGAGGCAGGCAGATCGTGCCCGAGCAACCGCAGCAGGCATTCCCGCAGGCGTCCCTGGCGAACGGGCTTGGCGATGAAGGCCGAAAACAGGTTATCGCTATCCTGCTCAGCCACGTCGCGCACGGAGGCAGAGCTGAGCATGACCCGCGGTACCTGCGCCAGCGCGCGGTCAGACGCCATCTTGCGGGCCAGGGTCAGCCCGTCGACGTCCGGCATGTGCCAGTCGAGAAGCGCAAGATCAAACTGCGTGTCCTCCCCGGCGGCTTCCTGCAGCGCATTCCAGGCTGCGTGAGCACTGTCTACGGTGTAGACGTCGATACCCCAGCCCAGCAGCAGCGTGCTGACCGTCTCCCGGTTGGTCGCGTTGTCGTCGACCACGAGCACCTTGTGCCCGCGCAGTGCTTCCAGCTTGGCGGCGGGCTGGGCGCCCTCGGCGACCGGCAACGGTACCTCGAACCAGAAGGTCGACCCAACGCCGGGCTCGCTTTCTGCTCCGATCGAGCCGCCCATCAAGTCCACGAGCTTGCAGCAAATCACCAGGCCCAGGCCGGTGCCCCCGAAACGCCGGGTCGTGCTGCTGTCTTCCTGGCTGAAGGCCTCGAAAATCGTATCGAGCTTGTCCGGGTTTATCCCGATACCGGTGTCGCGGATTTCGAAGCGGTAGCGGAGCTCTGCCGGCGCTTCCCGGCACTGGACTCGCACCGATACCTCGCCTGACTCCGTGAACTTTATTGCGTTGCCCAACAGGTTCATGAGGATCTGGCGGAGCCGCACGGAGTCTCCGATGACCCGGCGGTCCGCCTCGGGGTCGATGTGACAGACGATCTCCAGGTCCTTCTCGTGAGCCCGCGTCGCCAGCAGTTCAACCGTCTCCTCAACGGCGTCGCGGATGGACATATCGGAGACATCCAGGCGGAGCTTCTCCGCCTCCATCTTCGAGAAGTCCAGGATGTCGTTGATCACCGCCATCAGCGTTTCGGCGGACTGGTTGATCGTCTCGACGAAGTGATGCTGTTCCCGGGTCAGGCGCGTACGCGCAAGGAGCTCCAGCATACCCAGAACACCGTTCATCGGCGTTCGAATCTCGTGGCTCATGTGCGCCACGAATTCGCTCTTCGCCCGACTGGCAGCTTCCGCCGCCTCGCGCGCCTCCACGCTCTCCCGTATGGCGGTCTCGAGACGGGCATTGCTGTCGGCCAGGTCCTTGCTGTGCTGCTCCAGGCTTTTCTGCTTCCTGGCGAGCTCGTGATCGCGCTCGTCGATCTGCGCGAGCATGGAATTGAAGTTATCGATGAGCGAGCCAATCTCGTCATCCTGTTCCTTGCGGGCGCGTACCGAGTAGTCGCCGCTGTCGGCGATGCGCCGCGTTACGGAGACGAGTTGCTGAATAGGCCGCGCTACGAGCCGATGAAGACGCAGGGAGAGAAAGGTGGCCAGCAGGGACGCGCCACCAACCACCAGTAGCATGATGAGCAGATCATTGACGATACGTTCACGAACGTCCGCGAGGTTCGATCGCACGTGCAGGAATCCCAGCACCTCGTTCTCGTGCCGCACGGGAATGACGGCATTCAACACACGAAAGCCCCGGTAATCAATCGACACATCGCCAGAGGCCATGCTCGCTTCCAGGAGCGGCAGAAAGGATCGGGGATCGAGGCCCGCCGCCGGTCCTTCGGGCAGATGGCGAGCCAGCACCGACCCCTCTCGAGTCAACAGCTGGGAGGCATCCACGCTGCCATTTTCTTCGAGGGCACGCAGCGCCTGGCCCGCCAGGTCGGCGTCCTCGAAGATGAGGGCGGATGCATTGCTCGTAGAGAGTGACTGCGCAGCCGTCAGCAGGTTTTCGCGCTCGTTTTCGCGAAGCGAGACACTGTGGCTGAAGGTCGTATAGGAAATGACGATAGCAAGGGCCAGCCCAAGGGCCAGGAGCGTGACCAGGACGAGCTTGCTGCGAATTGGAAGGGAGGCAAGAAGTGCCATGGCAATACCCGGGTCTGTGCTGCAGCCTAGGCGGCAACGATGAAAAGCCCCAAAGATATGTCATTTGCGTGACGGCCGTATGAATGCCGGGAATCTGTGAACTTTTACCTCCATTTTTACGTCGAGGTGCCACACTCGCGACCTACTTTGGGTTGGCGTGGTGCCACACCCCTGAACTACTTTGGGTTGCGAGCGGTGCTCGCGATCGCTTCCTTTAGGGAGGCGTGGTGCCACACCCCTGACCTACTTTGGGTCGCGAGCGGTGCTCGCGATCGCTTCGCGACGCCTTCGGCCCCCCTCCCCGCACCTGCGGTGCAGGGTCGGTGGTCCTGCCCTTCGGGTGCACATGGACCCTTTGTAGTGGCAGTAGATCGTAAGCGTACGGCAAACCCATCTTGCCGCGCGGGCATGAGTCGCTAATTTGGTGC
>CAYTJQ010000054.1:15450-20745 GCA_964438205.1 uncultured Alteromonadaceae bacterium | reverse complement strand
GCCGGCTTCGACGTCATCTCCGGGTGGAAGATCAGCGAATCCCCCGCCCGCTCCTTGCCGGCCAGGGCCGCGATCCGGGGCAGGGCGGCGAGCACGATATCGACGCTCAGGGGATTGATGCGCCGGTAGAGCGGTGGCATCTCGGCAAAATCCCACGGGGCGACCCCTTCCGCCGGATTCGAGATGTTGATCAGGCAGGCGTAGTTCATGCCCAGCATGCGCGCGTAGGCGATCTCGGTGCCCACGTTCATGGTGACCACGTCGCCGCCCCACTGGGCGAACATGCGGATCTCCGCCGCGGTCTCGAATCGGCCGCCGCGGGCCTGCACGATCACGCCCGCCTCGTGCAGGTCGATATCGTCATAGTCGTCGGTAGCGCGGATGCGCCTGCGCGTCTCCTCCATGAGGATGGCGCGCAGGTCCGGGTCCATCGCCGGCAACACGCGGGGCAGCGGGATGTTGTCCGGGTCGCGGTAGATCTCCCGGGGGAAGGACAGCGGCCGGTCGACGTTCATGTCGATGAAGTCGTGCGGCACCACGTAGTCGTAGGGCTGCATCGCTGGCGTAATGCCGCCGGCGGTGGCGCCGCCGATCACCTCGGTGACGCCGAGGTCGTAGAGCGCCACCCAGGCCGCCTGCAGGGCGGGGCTGCCGTGGGAATGCACATAGTAGAAAGCGACCCCGCCGGCCGACCCCGGGTAGATCGGTGGTGACTCCCCCAGCTTCGTCTGCACGGTGAAAGGTTCACCGAGTACGTCCTCGCGCAGCAGCAGGGCGTCGTTGATGAACGTGCCGCCGACGATGGCGATGTGGGGTTTTTCCTCCGCTGCCGCAGCCCGGCAGGGGATGGCCAGCAGCAGGAATAGCTGGCAAAGCACCACTATAGTGCGCAGAGACGGCATTAATGGCATGGTTTGGCCCTCCGGGGCGGTTGAACGACGGTGCCTTTCAAGGAAGCACCATGCGTGCCACCCGGGCCACCCTCAGCGCCGGTAGATCACCCGGTCTTCCTTGATCGTCTGCTCGACCACAATCTCGTCCAGTGTATCTTCAGGTACTTCGAGCGGGTTGGCCGAGAGAATCACGAAATCCGCCAGCTTGCCGGGCTCGATACTGCCCTTCGTGTCTTCCTCGAAGTGCTGCCAGGCCGGCCAGAGGGTGAGCGCCTTCAGAGCCGTGGCCACCGGCACACGGTGTTCAGGGCCAAGGATATCGCCGCTGCGGGAGCGGCGGGTCACCGTTGCCGAGAGCACGCGCATGGAATCCGGCAGAGCCACCGGCGCATCGTGGTGGCTGCCGAACATCATGCCGCGCTCGAGGAGCCAGCCCGTGGGCGAGATGTTGTCGGCGCGGACCGGCCCGAGCACGGACTCCCGGTGCCAGTCGCCCCAGTAGAAGGTGTGCATGGGGAAAAGGGACGGAAAAATCTTCAGCGCTTTAAGGTCATCGACCTGGTCGAGGCGCAGCGTCTGGCCGTGGATCAGCACCGGGCGCACCTCGACGTCCGGGTATTTCGCCCGCGCCGCCCGGACACCCGCGATGAACTGGTCGATGGCGGTATCGCCGTTGGCGTGGCAGAGGATCTGCCAGCCGTTGGCGAAGGCTTTCTCCACCGACGCCATGGCGGTGGCCTCGTCGATGGCGCCGTAACCGCGGTAGTCCTGCGGCAGACCGTGGGGCGGATGGAAATAGGGCTCGCTCAGGTACGCCGTCTTGCCCTGGGGGGAGCCGTCGATGGTCAGCTTGGCGCCGCCGACGCGGTAGCGGTTCTCATAGGCGAGCGAAGGTTCGATGTCCGCCACCGCGAGCATGTCCGGGTAGGCGACGAGGTCCACGTCGAGCTCACCGCGCCCGGCGACCCGGCGCATGGCGTCGAGGCCCACCTGCATGGCGCGTCCTTCCTGTACGGTGGTGTAGCCATAGCTGGCCGCAAAGCGTGTCCCTGCAACGACCAGGCTCTCGTGCAGTTCCGCTTCCAGGCCGCCCATGAAGGGCAGGAGCAGCTGGAAGAAGCCCGTTTCCTCCAGTACCCCGTTCGGCTCGCGGGAACCGGCCTCGCGCCGGACGACGCCGCCGGGCGGGTCGTCGCTCTCCGCGGTGATGCCCGCGAGGGCCAGGGCCTTGCTGTTGCCGACGCCGAGGTGGCCCGACTGGTGGATGATGACCACCGGGTACTCCGTGGAAACGGCGTCGAGTTCCTGCCGCGTGGGGTGGCGCTGCTCGGCGAGCTGGGAATCGTCGTAGCCGAAGCCGACGATCCAGCCGAGCTGCTCGAGGGTCTCCGGATTCTCTTCGGTCCAGTCCCTCAGCAGGGTTTGCAGGCCGGGAATGTCGCTGCCATCGCCGTCGGGCGGCGGCAGCAGGTTCGCGCTGATCGCCTGCAGGCCGATGAGGTAGGCATGGCCGTGGGAGTCCACGAAGCCCGGCAGCAGCGTCCTGCCCCCGAGGTTCACCCGCCGCGTGTCGTCACCCGCCGTGGCCAGCACAGCGGCTTCCGTGCCCACGCTGAGGATGCGCCCGTCCGCCACCGCTACGGCGTCGACCACCGGGTTGTCGTCGTCGATAGTGAGGATCGTGCCGCCGTGGTAGATCGTAGCGGCCGTCTGTGCAGCGAGCTGGGTGGAGGCGAGTTGCGCGAAGGTGAAGAGAGCGGCCGCGTAGAGGCCGGTGCGGCGAAGACGGGGAAGGCATGCCATGGCGAAGAGCCCTGTTGCAGTTATCGGTGCAGGTAATAATGCCAGAAAAGCTGCGTGGCGACGCTGCGATAGGGGCGATAGCGCTCGCCGAGCGCCTCGAGGTCTTCCCGCGCGGGTTTCTCGTCCAGCCCCTTCACCGCCTGCAGGGCCTTCACCAGGGCCAGGTCTCCCACGGGCCAGAGGTCCGGCCGACGCAGGGCGAGCAGCAGGTAGCAGTCGGCGGTCCAGTGGCCGATGCCCGGAATGGCCGTGAGCAGTTCCCGTGCCGTCTCGTCCTTGCGCCGGGCGAGGGTGGCCAGGGGCAGGCTGCCGTCCTCGACCGCCGCGGCGGCCAGGCGCGTGTAGCGCAGCTTCTGGCGGCTGACGCCCGCCGCGCGCAGCGCCCCCTCGTCGAGCGCAAGGTACGCCGCGGGGGAGAACGCGGGCAGCAGCGCCTCGACCTTGGCCAGCGTTGCCTTCGCCGAGGCGAGGGACACCTGCTGCTCGAGGATGATGTACACCAGCGTACGGAAGCCCGCTCGCCGCGAGCGGAAGGCAGGCCTGCCGTGGCGTTCGACGATGGTGGCAAGATCCGGGTCCGCAGCCGCGAGCGTATCGATGGCCGAGCGGTGGCTGCTGGGAGTGAGCGCGCGCATGGGCGACAGGCTAGCACCACCGACCGGTGGGCGCACCGGCCCGGGCCTGTCACACTACCGGGCCCGAACCCACAGCCCCAGCGGAGCCAGCCATGGAACAGCAACGAGCCTTTGACATCGTCATCTACGGCGCCACCGGCTTTACCGGCCGCCTCGTCGCCGAATACCTCGCGCAGCAGGGTGGGCACGGCCTCCGCTGGGCCATGGCCGGGCGCAACGCCGACAAGCTCGCCGCCGTGCGCGATGAGATCGGGGCGCCGGCGGACACGCCGCTGGTCGTTGCCGATGCCGGCGACCCCGCGACGCTGGCCGCCATGGCGGCGGGGGCGCGCTGCATCATCAGCACCGTCGGCCCCTACCAGCTTTACGGTAGCGACCTCGTGGCCGCCTGCGCCGGCCACGGCACGGACTACGTCGATCTCTGCGGCGAGCCGCTGTGGATGCGCGACATGATCGCCACCCACCAGGACGCCGCGAAGGCCAGCGGCGCACGCATCGTCTTCAGCTGCGGCTTCGACTCCATTCCCTTCGATCTCGGTGTGCTCTACCTGCAGGACGCCGCCCGGGAGAAGTTCGGCGCGGCCTGCCCGCGGGTGCGCGGCCGCGTGCGCGCCATGAACGGGGAGTTCTCCGGCGGTACCGCGGCCTCCCTGGGCGCGACCATGGAGCGCATCAAGGGTGAACCGGAGCTGCTGCAGGCGCTGGTCGACCCCTTCAGCCTGGCGGACGGCTTTCGCGGCCCGGAGCAGCCGGCGGACAACAAGCCCTACGAGGACGAGCTGCTCGGCCAGTGGGTGGCGCCCTTCATCATGGCCACCATCAACAGCAAGAACATCCATCGCTCGAATGCCCTCCTGGGGCACCCTTACGGCGAGGACTTCCGCTACGACGAGATGATGCTCACGGGCCCCGGGGAGCAGGGCAAGGCGGCGGCGGAGTACGTGGCCAAGGCCGACCCGCTCGGCGGCGAGAACGCACCGAAGCCCGGGGAGGGCCCGTCGAAGGAGGCCCGCGAGGCCGGCAACTACGACGTGCTCTTCGTCGGCACCAGCGCGGACGGCGGTGAGATCCGCGCCGCCGTGAGCGGCGACCTGGACCCGGGCTACGGCTCCACCTCGAAGATGATCGCCGAGAGCGCCGTGTGCCTGGTCACGCGTTGCGGTGAACTGCCCGGTGGCATCTACACGCCGGCGCCGGCCCTGGGGCAGAAGCTCATCGAGCGCCTCCAGGCGCACGCCGGCCTCACCTTCACCCTCGAATAAGGTTATCGCTGGAGTGACCATGCGCGCGCTACCCACAGTCCACGCCCTCGCCGGGCTCCTGCTCTGGAGCCTCTCCCTGCTGGCAGCTGCCGAACCGGGCGGCCTGGTGGTGTCCACCGTGGACGCCGCCTCGGGCCGGCCGCTCGCGGGCGTGCGCGTGGAGGCCACCGACCGCGACGGCCGCTCCCGGGCGGTGGTGACCGATGGCAGCGGGGAAGCGCGTTTCGAGGCACTGGAAGAGGGCTTCTACCGGGTGGCCGCCGAGGCGGACGGCCGGGCGCGGACGGCGGAGCCGGTGTTCCGGGTGCTCGGGCGCCGGGTGGCAACGCTCGAGCTGCAGCTGCCCGAGCTGGAGCTGGTGGCGTCCACCGCGCTGGAAGAGGTGCGCGTGGTCGCCCGGGCGCGGCAGGCAAACAGCCTGGATGGGGTCGGCAGCGCCTTCCGCAACCGCGACGAGCTGCGCAATGCCGTGGGCGCGGGCCCGGACGTGATGCGCGCCCTGGACGGCCTGCCCGGGCTCGCCTCCGACGGCGCCTTCGCCGGCTTCACGGTGCGCGGCCGCGGCCCGCGCAACAACCTGATCTTCGTCGACGACTTTCCCCTCGACAAGGTCGTGCACTTCGACCAGACCATCGGCGAGGAGGACGACATCGCCGGCGGCGGCCGCTTCTCCATCTTCGCGCCCAACTCCGTGGCCGGGGC
>CAYTJQ010000054.1:0-15350 GCA_964438205.1 uncultured Alteromonadaceae bacterium | reverse complement strand
CCAGGATGCGGACTTCGAGACGCAGCTGGACGGCCCCTGGGTGCGCTACGTGTACGAGAGCGACGACCCGCGCCCGCCGGGGCAGCAGTACATCGTCTGGCAGCCGGCGTTCATCGAGTCCAGCTTCGCGGAGACCGGCACCAACGTCTCGGCCTACGTCGAGCAGGTATTCGAGGTGGGCGCCTTCGAATTCCGCCCGGGGCTGCGGGTGGACCGGGACGACTTCTCGGAAGAGACCTACACCGCGCCGCGCTTCTCCGCAGCCTACAACGCGACGCCGGACCTGCGTTTCTCCCTCACCAGCGGGCTCTTCTACGAATCCCCGCGCTTCCTCACCCGCGCGGCGGACCCGGTGAACTTCGACCTCGCCAACGAAGAAATCGCCCACGTAAGCCTCGGCTTCGACTACGACCTGGGCGACAGCTGGAACCTGATGATCGAGGCCTACTACCAGGCGCTCGACGACCTGGTGGTGGACCAGAGCCGCGCCACCGGCGTGGCGCTGAACGCGGGGGAGGGCGATAACCGCGGCGTGGACCTAGTGCTGCAGCGGGCCTTTGGCAACGGCTGGTCTGCCGACTTCACCTACAGCTGGAACGATGCCAGCCAGGACGACAACGACGGCCTCGGAAGCTACACGCCGGACTTCAGCCGCGAGCACTTCGCTACCCTCGGCGCACGCTGGGAGGTGACGGACGGGCTGCAGCTGGCCGCGCGCTGGAAGTGGGGCAGCGGCCGCCCAGGGGACCGCTTCATCATCCATCGCGACGTACTGCCGCGCGAGTTCGGCCTGACCCGCGCCTCGAAGGAGATCATCGAGACGAACGCCACGACCCTCGGCGACTACCAGTCCCTCAACGTGCGCGTGGATTACCGGCGTCGCTTTGCCGGCATGGACGTGGTGCTCTTCCTCGACGTGATCAACGTTTACGGCGCGGACCGCGGTGCGCCGCTGGAGTTCAACCCGATCAGCGGTGAGCAGATCGACGAGGACGCCAGCCCCTTCCCGCAGTTCGGCCTGATCCTCGAGCGGGCCTGGTAGCCTGCGCCAGGGGTCCTCTAACCGCTCTGCTCGCCTTCCAGGCGGTCGATCTCCGCGCGCACGGCCTCGGCCTCCGCGGTCAGTGTGGAGTAAAGGCGGATGTCACCATTGCGCTGTGCCTGGAACGCTTTTTCGAGGAGCGCCTTGTGCTCCTCCTTGAGCTTTTTCGTCGGGGACTTCTTGAGTAGACCGAACACGGGCCACCTCGGATTCAGTGCATTCCTCATGCCTTACGCACTGCCGGGGCGATGGGATTGCTGTTAGCGCTGGCGCGGGTCCGCCCGCGCCCCTAGGCCAGGAAGCTGCGCACGGCGCGAACGGCTTCCTCCAGCGCCGATTCGGTCATTGCGTTGGCGGCGGCGTCGGTGCCGGCGATCGCGATATTGCCGACGCGGCGCCGCGCCTCGACCCAGGGGCGCCGCTCGTGTGCCCACCACTCGGGCCACCAGGAGACATCGCCGCTGCCGGGGTCCACCGAGTAGGCGTAGCCGTGCGGCCAGCGGTTGACGGTGATCCCCTCGATGTCCCTCGCCGGGTCGAAGCCGCCGGGGCCCAGCAGGCGGCCGAGCTGCTCCCGGAGCCTGCGTTCATAGCTTTCGAAAGGCGTTTCCAGCAGCGCCTGGCGCCCGGCGCGGAATTGCTCCGCGGCCGCGAGGCCCGGCTGCAGGGGGACATGCTGCAGGTGCAGGATGACGGGGTCATCGGGGGATTGGGAGAAGCGGTAGTCCCCGAAGCTCACGGCGTGGGTGAACATGACCGTCTGGAAGAAGCTGCCCGGGCAGTAGGCACGCTGAATGCCGAGCTTCGCCAGGCTCTGCCAATGGCGGATCAGGACGTTCGTGTAGACCAGCGGCGCGCGCACGGAACAGCCCGTCGTGATGGAACTCGTCGCGTCGCTCCGTCTCGATGCCGAGCTCCCGCAGGATCTGCTTCGAAACGGCGGGGTAGGTCTTCGGCGCCTCGATGAGCATCGTGCCGCCGTAGCCGATGAAGGTCTCGCCGCCCAGGCTGAACTCGTTGCGCCTGGCGTGGCCGCCAAAGTCGTCGTGGTTGTCCAGCAGCAGGATGCGCGCCCCGGGGTCGACGTCGCGCCGGTAGCAGTAGGCGGCCGCCAGGCCGCTGATGCCGGCACCGACGACGACGAGGTCGTAGGCCTCCGTCGCCTTCTGCGGCGACCAGCGCAGCCCCTCCCGCGCGGCCGCGTGGGCCACCTCGAAGGAGTCCGGGTGCGAGCCGCGCAGCCCCGTCTTCGCTGGCGGATAATCGCCATGCAAGGCTGCGCCAGCCGCTCCCGTCGCGAGCGCCGGGCGCGGCAGCAGCGACGCACCGAGCGCGATACCGACGCCGTTGAGAAAGTCCCGCCGTTGGATCCTGCGCCCCATGCCGAGGCGCCGGTCGCGCGCTTTCATCGCCTGCTCCTGCTACCAGTTATTGCCGCAGCTTACTCCGGCAGGATCATCAGGTAGACCTTCCTGACCTTCTCGAGGACTTCGGCACGGCCCTTCCAGCCCTTCGGGAACACCCAGCTGTCGCCGGCGCGTACTTCGGTCACCTGTCCGGATTCAGAGGTGAAGCGCCAGTGGCCCGCCAGCAGGTGACAGAACTCCGTCACGTCGAGATCCAGATCGAGGGTGCCTTGCTCGCACTCCCAGGTGCCGGCCACGAGATTGCCCTGCTGGAAGAACCCCTTGTCCGTCTGCCGCGGGAGGGGCCCCACCGGCTCCCCGAAAGACTCGACCTCGACGAGATCCTGCAATCCCCTGCATTGGTGCTGAACGCTGATTTCGGGCATGACACTTCTCCTTCCTGTTTGCTGGCCGCTGGGTGCGGACGTTCCTTGCTTCACCAGGAATAAAGCACAGGGCGGCGTGGCGATCTTCCCGGCCGATCGGTCCGGAGCTATGGGTCTGACCCGGCGCGGCGCTGCTGCAAGCGGAAGCGCGAGACAATAGCGGCGATGCGCCGAGGCAAGCGGCTCGAGCCTGCGCGAAAACGCGACGTGTAGACCCATACAGGGTTTACGGGCACGACCCCTGGGCTACGCTGTGCACTGGCAATCAAAAAAAGGCAGGCAACGCCCATGCGCAGTCTCATACCCGCTCTCATCCTTCTCGCCGGCAGCGCGCTCGCCTTGTGCACCCAGGCGGACGACTACCTCGGCAACCTGAGCGCGAACCCCTTCGCGCCCAACTCCACGGCGAACCCCCAGGGCGGCGGCAGTCGCTACGACGCGAACAGCATCAACAACCCCTACGGCCGCTACGGCAGCCAGTACTCGCCGGAGTCGATCAACAATCCCTTCGGGGCGGGGAGCCCGTACGCGGTGGATAGCCCGAACAACCCGTTCGGCAGCGGCCTGCGCATTATCGGGGATGACTGAGCCGGCTATCGCGCGAGATGTTTGGCCTCGGTAAAAAAGACGAAGAGGGACGCCAGGTTCGCGTTGAGCACCGCGGCGAACACACCCGCCTCTCTCGAACCGGTGGCGCAGCGGTGCGTGCAGAGGCCCGCGCCGGCCCGCTCGGCGCTACGGTCAATTCTTCAAAAGGGCTGCGACTCTCGGCACGCCTTGCCCGCGGCGCACGCTTTGGTCTGCAGAACGGCCGCACGCAGTTCATCGGCCGCTGGCGCAGCGGGCCCTTCGCGCTGAATGCCTCCAAGAGCGGCATCAGTGCGTCGCTCAAAACCGGCGCCGGCACGCTCAACCTGCTGAAGCCGCGCTATTCCTCCTTCAAGGTCGCCGGTGTGCAGGTTCGGGGGCAGAATGCGGTGGTGGCGCAGCTGGCGGTTATGGGGATGCGGGTTGGGGTTGCGCTCTCACTTACGGCCTTGCGTGTGATTACCTGGGCTCTTTGGTTGATGTGGCTCGGGCTGGCGTTTTTCTGGGACCTGGCGCGCGGAATGTGCCAGGGCGCCGCAAAGGTCGAAGCTTAGCAAACGCCTGGAGACAGTCATCTCCACCTGCACGGTTGAGGGGTTTCTACCGCCGGGCTTTGATGGTGTAAGTTGAAGAGAAAGCAGTTGACCAAGCGAACAGGTGAACGGCAGCGTCGATGAACTTCTGGTGGGTCAATCAAAAACAAACCTACCGGCATGAGGTTCCGGGGGGCTACCTGTGGTCTCCAAAGCTTGATCAGGCGGGCAACCATAATCATTCTTATGACCTCATGCGCCGGGTCTGTCCTGGGGATATCGTCTTTTCCTACGCAGGCTCCCTGCTGAAAGCGGTGGGCGTTGCGCAGTCCCACTGCTATGAGTACCCAAAACCGCAGGAGTTTGGTTTGGTTGGTGATTATTGGTCACAGGTCGGTTGGCGCGTGGATGTGCAGTTCAAAGAATTCGCCCAGCCAGTTCGGACGATAGACCATATTGCTGGTCTCCGGCCCTTGCTGCCGGAGAAATACTCGCCGATGCAACCTGCTACAGGTCGTGGTGGGTCGCCCCTCGAATATTCTGGACACCACACTGGTCAGTAAACTGACCGTAGGAGGAGGTGTTGATGAACGATGTGAAACGCCGGTCAGCGAAGCGCAAGCAGGAGGTCGTGCTGCGGCTGCTCAAAGGCGAAAGCCTGGATGCGGGCCGGGCCGCCGGTGCCCTGGGCGAGGGTGGGCAGTGCGATGAGCGTTAGAAGCAGCGTCAGTGCTCGGACGGTTCGCAGGGGCACGGCAACTCCACGAGCGTCTTAGGACAGCTTACACCGGATTGCCGGTTATGGATCCCCGGGGAGCATCCGGGGCGCCGTGCAGTGCTTCCTGAGTGGCCGGTATTGATGAAACTGCGGCCGTGACTGCCACGCCGGCTCCCGGCAATATGCTGGTTATATGAACAGTATTTGTGAGGGCCTGCCCATGAACGCCGCCATCCCCCATGCGCCCCTTCACACCCTGGAAGACCAGATCACCGAGCTTGCCGCGCACATCAGCGCGGCCACCTGGCGCCTGCTGGCGCTGATTCGCGAGTATGACCTCCGCGCCGGGTGGAACTGCGGTGCTGCCAAGTCCTGCGCCCATTGGCTCAACTGGAAGTGCGGCATCGGCCTCGGTGCGGCACGCGAGAAGGTGCGAGTAGCGCATGCGCTGGCGGAGTTGCCACAGACCAGTGCCGCCTTTCGCGAGGGCCGCATCAGCTATTCCAAGGTGCGTGCCATCACCCGCGTCGCTACGCCTGAGAACGAGGACTACTACCTCATGATCGCCCACCATGGCACTGCGGCTCATGTGGAGCGGCTGGTCTCGTCCATGCGGCGCCTGAGCCGCGAAGAGGCGCAGGAACAGCTCGCCCAGCGCAAGCTGTCATGGTACGTGGATAGTGACGGCTCCTACGTTATCCGGGCGCGCCTTGCGCCGGAGCAGGGCGAGCGCCTGCTGCGAGCGCTTGAAGCAGCTGAGGAAGAGTTGCCCCTGGATGACACGGTCAACGGAACCATGCGCCGTGCCGACGCGCTCGAGCGGATGGCTGACAGCTATCTTGCCAACGGTGTCGGTGACAGCAGCGGCGGTGACCGCTACACGGTGCACGTGCATACGCGCGTCGAAGCGCTGGAGGCAGCCGCTGTAACGGAGGACGACGTTTCCGCGGAAACGTCCCGTCGGGCTGCCTGCGATTGCGGCGTGGTGCACTGGCTCGAGAACGACCGTGGGCAGGCGCTGAATATCGGCCGACGTTCCCGCAACATCACACCGGCGTTGCGGCGTGCCCTGGAGCACCGCGACGGCGGCTGTACTTTCCCGGGCTGCACCACACGCCATCATGTCGATGCGCACCACGTGGTGCACTGGGCTGATGGAGGTGAGACAAAGCTCGACAACCTCGTGCTGCTCTGTCGGCACCACCATCGCCTGGTGCACGAGGGCGGCTATGGGGTGGCGCTGTCGCCGTCAGGGGAAAAGCGCTTCCGCGACCCCAAGGGCACCCTGCTGCCGACGGGTCCCGATTCACGTTTCCGCGGAAACGTCCTGGCGCTGCCTTCGGCGCACAGCGGTGCAGGGCTCAAAATCGATGCGGGCACCCTGCCGCCGCGCTGGCAGGGGGAAATCATGGACCTTAGCCTTGCGGTTCAGGCGCTCGTGCGGCGAGATGAGAGGAAGAGGGTCGATGAAGACTGTCGAAATCGATGACGCGATGGCGAGGCTTTCCGATCTGGTGGATGAGGTCGCCAATGGAGACTCGTTCTTGATTACCAAGGACGGACAGCCGGTAGCGCTCTCCCAGATCCTCAAGAAGCGCTGCCCCTGGCCCTTCCAGTAAGCCCTTTACCGCCTGCACGGCCTTCGCTGCGCGCCTGTACGCGGGCCGGGTCGCCGTGGACGTAATGCCGCGCATGGGCTTCATTCTTCCCCGGCGTATTTCTCAAACCACGCCACGATCTGCCCCACCTTCTCCACCAGCTGGCTCGGCCGCTTCGCGATGTTGTGCGAGGCGCCGGGCAGTTCCACCAGTACTGTCGGGATCTTGCGGTACTTGAGGGCGTGGTAGAGCTGCTTCGCCTGGGAGGGCGGGGTGCGCAGGTCGTCCAGGCCGACCATCACCAGGGTCGGGGTGGTGACGTTGCCCACGAGGGAGATGGGCGAGAACTTCAGGTAGTCGTCCGGGTTGGTCCAGGGGGTGCCCGGGTAGCGCACGTGGTAGTAGTTGAACCAGTTGTCCGCGTTCAGCGTTTTGCTGTACCAGTTCATCACCGGCTTGATGACCGCGGCCGCGCGGAAGCGGTCTGTCTTGCCGATCATCCAGGCCGTCATGATGCCGCCGGCGCTGCCGCCGGTGACGTAGAGCTGCTCCGGGTCGACGTAGCCCTTCGCGATCACGGCGTCCACGCCGCTCATGATGTCGTCGTAATCCTCGCCCGGGTAGTTGTGGTAGAGGAGGTTGGCGAACGCCTCGCCGTAGCCGGTGCTGCCCCGCGGGTTGGGGTAGAACACCACGTAGCCCGCGGCGGCGTAGAGCTGGATCTCCGGTGAGAAGCGCTCGCCGTAGTTGCTGATGGGCCCGCCGTGGTTCTCCACGAGGAGCGGGTACTGCCTTTCCGGGTCAAAGTGCGGCGGCTTGACGATCCAGCCCTGGATCTCGCGCTGGTCATGGGAGCTTTTCCACCAGAACTCCTCGACCTTGCCGAGGGCGCGATGCGGCAGCAGGTCGCCGTTGAGGTCCGTGAGCAGCGTGAGGTCGTCGCCGCGCACCACCGCGAGCTCCCCCGGGTGCTCCGGCCGCGTCAGGTTGTAGGCCACCACGCCGGTGCGCGAAACGGAGAAGGAGCCGCCGCCGTAGGGCCGGCCGATGGTGGCGCCGCCGAGGTTGTCGGCCACCGGGGTGAAGTCACCGGCGAGCGTCGTAAAGCCTATCTTCGTACGGCCGCGGTCGTCGTACTGCACGTAGAGGCCGCTCGAGTCGTCGGCCCAGGCGATGGCGCTGACCGAGCGGTCTAGGTCCGGGAGCAGCTCCACCATGCCGGAGCCGTCCGGGCGCGCCACGCGCAGCCGGGTGACCTGGTAGGCCTCCTCCTTGTCCTTGAAGCCGAGCCAGGCAACGTGTTGGCCGTCCGGGGAGGGCGCCGGGTCCGTGTCCGGGCCGGGCGTGCGGGTGATGGCTGTCGTCTCTCCGGTCGCGACGTCGACCGCGTAGACCTCGCTGTTGCGGTAGTCGTACTCCCAGTTCTCGCTGCGGTTGCCGGCCACGTACAGCGTGGCGCCATCTGCGGACCAGGCCGGGGCGCGGTGGTGGAAGTCACCGCGGGTCACCTGCCGGGCCGTGCCGCCCTCGGCGGGCACCACGAAGACGTGCGAGAAGCCCGGTTCCAGGTACCCCTGGCCGTCGCGCTCGTGGTAGAGGCGGTCAGTGATGCGGGCGGGCTCGGCCCATTCGGCACCCTCGGGCTTTTCGAGCTTCTGTTCGCTGACGACCGGCGGCTCGGCATCGACCTGCATGGCGAAGGCCAGCTCGCGGCCGTCCGGGCTCCAGCGCAGGTGGTCCGGGCTTGCCGGGAGCTGGGTGATGCGCGCGTCCTGCCCCGTGGCGAGCCAGTGCACGAAGATCTCCGCGCCGTCCCTGTCGCCGGCGCTGCGCACGTAGGCGATGCGGCTGCCGTCCGGCGACCAGCGCGCGCCACTCTCGTTGCCGTCGAAGCTGGTGAGCTTGTGCTGGCCGCTGCCGTCTGCGGCCGCCAGCCACAGGTTGCCCCGGCGCTGGTCGGTCATCACGTCGAAGCCCATGCGCCGATAAACCACCTGCGCGCCGTCCGGAGCGATCCGGGGCTCTGCCGCCCACTCCAGCGCGAACACGTCCATGGGCGCGAACGCCGGCCTCTCCGCAGCCTGCGCACCCGGTGAGCCGGCAAGGGGGCCGACGATGGCCAGGGCGGTCAGCACGGGGGCGAGTACGGTCGCAGACAAAGTCACAGGAAGGCGGCGCAGGGTCATCGGCATCTCTCGGCTCCGGTCACTCGTGGTGGGCCGATGCTAGCACGCCCCGGGGGGCGCTTTGACAGCCCCCCCGGCGGGCCTGTTACGGTATTTGGCTGATTCACTGTACTGGGAGAAATGACACCATGCCCAAGGTAAAACCTGCGATGACCACGCTACTGCGCGGCGGCGCGCTCGCCGCTGTCCTGGGCGCGCTCGGCGCCTCCGCGGTCCTGGCCCAGCCCATGATGCAGGGCGGCGCGCCGGGAGCTTCCGGCGGCAGCGAGGCGGCCGTGCTCATGCAGCGGCTGCAGGAAAAGCGCGCCCGCCTCGATGAGCTCAATGAGCAGCTCATGGCGCTGCAGCAGCAGGCCATCGACGCCAACCCCGACCTCGCCAGCGAGCGCGAGGCGCTGCAGGCATACGTGGAAACCGGCATGAAGGACGCGGGCTATAACGTGGCCGAGGGTCGCGCGCGCGTCGAGGAACTGCAGGCGGACCTCGAGAACGATTCGCTCAGCAGCAGCGAACAGCAGGAGAGCCGCGAGGCCCTGCGCGCGGAGCTGGGCGACATGCGCGAGGCGCAGCAGCAGGTCATGGGCGGTGAGGAGTTCAAGGAGAAGCGCAACGCGCTAAACGAGGTCGTGCTCGCCGCGATGGAGGAGCAGGACCCGGAGGTGCGCACGCTGCTCGCCGAGCTCCAGCGTGCCCAGGCCGAGTATCAGCTCATGGCGCAGCAGATCATGCAGCAACAGCAGGGCGGCGCAGCGGCGCCGCCGCAGTAGCATCGCCGCCGCGGGCGGGCGCTGTGGTCCGCCCGGGTGCTGACGCTTTCAGTCTATCGGTGACCGGACGGAGGCGGCGCGATCAGGCCCCGCGCGGCGCATAGGCATTGCACCAACCGGAGCGTTTCACCTGCTGGCCATTGAACAGCGGACACGCGCCCCACTCGGCACTGCCGCCCTGGTAGAGCGCACAGTTCGCACACTGCTGGCCGTCCTCGTAGCGCGGCTGCGCGTCGGGGGAAACCGTGGAGGCGTCATGCACATAGGCGAGTTTTTTCGCTTGTGCGCTGGTCTCATCTACCCTGGCCGAATTCCCGGAGTCGCTGGCGCTGCCCTTCTTCGCAGCAGCCTGCTGCGTTTCTTCGGCGCCCGCCTGTCCGTTTTCGGAATCGGCCTGCGCCTTCGAGGCTGCCTGTGTTTGTTCAGAGCCGGCCGGCGTCTGCCCAGAGGTCTCTTCTGCACGACCTCCCGACGGTGTTGGCGGGTCTCGTGGCTCGGTGTCGGGCTCCGGCTTGATAAGCTCCGGTCGCGGGGCGTCGTCGCCGCCACAGCCGGCGAGGCCGAGGATCGAGGCGGCCGCGGCGCCACCGCCGAGAAGGGCCAGCGCGCGTCGGCGATCGAGCAAACTCTGCGTACCCTGAGGCATGGTGTCTCCCTCCGTTTTTGCCCTGTGTTCCCTAACCGTAGTAGACCGGGCCAATCATTGCGAGGAAGGGCGCGCTTTGTCGATGCGCGTCGGAAACGCCTACACTGGGAAGCCTGGAGGACGTTATGGCAAAAACCCGCGACACGTTTCTGACCTTTGGCGAACTGCTGGAAGAGCTGGCCGACCACAGTCGTCAGGCTCTTTCCGCGCTGGAGCAAAGCGAGCAGGTCGATGGCGACCGCTACGCGGAACTCGTCGGCTGGGCCGGCGAGCGCCAGCGGTACCTGCTCGAAGGGCTCGAGGGTCTGGCACGGCGTGGTTCGCCGGCGCTGCTGGACCGCTACCTCCAGTACCGGCTGGAGCCGGGGCCCGGCCCCGCCGCGGCAGATCGGGAAGGGGTTTTCAACTGGATTCTCGACGCCAACAACCTGGCACTTGAGGTCCTGTCAGACCTGCAGCACAAGACCCTGGTGCCGGAGGCGGAGGCGACCATTGCGGACCTCGTGCGCCAGCTCGATGCCATCAACCGCGGGATTGCCATGGCGGTCAACACCGCCGGAGACGTCTGACGGGGAACTGTTAGTGGGTGGACAGAGAGACGGTTGCAGACCCCTGCCGACAGACGTTACGGTGAACTGACCCATTCAGGGAATGGCCCGCGGGCCAGCTGGATGCGCGAATCGACATTCACTTCAACGCGAAGAGGAGGTCAATCATGCGCGTTCAAGATGCCATGACGAAAAACGCGACCTATATCCCCGCAGCGATGACGCTCGACGATGCCGCGCGCAAGATGCGTGAGCTGAACACGGGTTTCCTGCCCATCGCTGATGCCAGCGAGAAAAAGCTGCAGGGCGTGGTCACGGACCGGGACATCGTCCTGCGCGCCGTGGCCGAGGGCCTGGATCCTGCCCGGACCTCGGTGGAAGAGGTGAAGAGCGATGCCGTGCTCTTCTGCTTCCAGGACGACGATGTCGAGAAGGCCGCCAGGCACATGCACGACCAGCAGATCTACCGCCTGGTAGTCCTTGATGACAGCAAGCACAAGCACCTGTGCGGCGTGATCACGCTCGGGGACATCGCCCGCGAGCATGACGCCGCGACCGTCGGCAAGACGGCCGCAGGTATCGCCGCCTAGCGGAGCCTTGCAAATCGTTGACGAAGCGCCGCTCCCGTTCCCGGGGCGGCGCCTTTTTGTGTCCGCGTTTGTGTCCGTGCGTTTTTCCGCCGCGGGTCTAGAGGTCTGCAGCCATCCAGGTGGAGGGCTCGACCACGAAGCCGTTGCGGGCATAGAACCGCCTGGCCCGCGCGTTGTGGTCTTCCGTCTCCAGGAAGATCCGCGTGATCCCGCGGGCGCGCAGGTCGTCGTAGATCGCGGCGAGCGCCGCGCTGCCGAGGCCCCGGCCGCGCTCGCGAAGGAAGATCTCGTCGAGGAGGGCGTCCCGGCCGCCGGATTCCAGGCTGTAGCTCCAGGTGAGCACGGCGTAGCCGCCGGGCGGGTCGCCGATGAGCCAGACCACGCCCAGGCTGTCGTCGGCGAGGAGTGGGCCGAGGGCCCGGCGGACGCGGGTTTCGTCGTAGGGGTGCTCGTCGATGGCGCAGAATTCCTCGACCAGCGGCAGGAGGATTTCGAGGTGCGCCGCGGTCGCCCGGCAGAGTGCCTTCCCGCTCACGCTGTCAGGCGCCGAGCAGTCGCAGGTTGATGACCTCGTCGATGGCGTCGAGGGCCGCGAGCGAATCCTCCCCCGGGCACTCGGCGAGGTCGATGATGTTGTAGGCCACCGCCTCCCGGCTCTGGTTCAGCATGTCGACGATATTGATCTCGTGTTCGGCGATCACGGCAGTGATCTGGTTCAACACCCTCGGTACATTGCGGTTGCTGATGGTCAGGCGTACGGGGGTGGAGCGGGGCAGGGCGATGGCCGGGAAGTTCACCGAGTTGCGGATATTGCCGTTCTCGAGGAAGTCCATGAGCTGGTCCGCGGCCATGACCGCACAGTTGTCTTCCGCCTCGCCGGTGCTGGCGCCGATGTGCGGCGTGTGCAGCACCTTCGGGTGGCCGAGGGTCGCGCTCGCGGGGAAGTCCGTCACATAGCGATGCACCTTGCCCGCATCGAGGCCCCGCAGCACCGCCGCCGGATCGACGATCTCCCCGCGGGCGAAGTTCAGGAGCACCAGGCCGTCCCGCGCGCTGGCGAGCATGTTATCGCCGATCAGCCCCCGGGTGCCGTCGAGCACGGGGAGGTGCAGGCTCACGTAGTCGGCGTTGGCGAAGACGCTGGAGAGGTTGTCCACCTTCTGCACGTCGGAGGAGAGCCGCCAGGCCGCCTCCACGCTGATCGCCGGGTCGTAGCCCACCACCTTCATCCCGAGGGCGAGGCCCATGTTGGCGACCAGGGAGCCGATGTTGCCTAGGCCGACCACGCCCAGGGTCTTGCCCATGAGCTCGGTGCCGGCAAAGCGCTTCTTTTCTCCCTCCAGGTAGGCGTCCAGGTCTTCCCGCGGGGCGAGGCCGTCCACGAACTGCATGCCCCGGTAGATGTCCCGGGAGGCCAGCAGCATCCCGGCCAGGACCAACTCCTTGACCGCATTGGCATTCGCCCCGGGCGCGTTGAACACGACGATACCCTGCTCGTTGCAGCGCTCCAGCGGGATGTTGTTGACCCCGGCGCCGGCGCGGGCGATGGCCTTCAGCGTGTCCGGGAACGCCTCCTCGTGCAGGTCGTGGCTGCGCAGGAGGAAGGCGTCCGGGTGCGGCAGCTCGCTCGCCACTTCGTAGTGCTCCCGGTCGAAGCGGTTGAGGCCCTTTACCGAGAGCTGGTTGTAGGTGCGGATCTTGAACATGGGCGCGGTCCGTTCGCTTTATTCGTGCGGGCGGGGATTGTAACCGCTTCGCCGGCCGCTGCGCTCATCGCTTTGTCATGGACTGTTCACGAACCGGTCATGGCTGCGTCAACTGCCGGTCATGGAAGCGGCGCATGATCGCTGGCGATGCGGGTCGAGACGATGCCCGCCGTTATCACCAGAGAGGAAGACCATGACCGGCTTTATTGCCAACGCCCCGAGGCTGAAACGCCACCCCCTGACCCTCGCCTGCGCTGCAGTCTTCACCGCTTCCGGTGCGGCCGCGCAGAATGCGCCCCCGGCGGGCGCCGCCATCGAGGAGGTCTTTGTGATTGCCGAGAGCCAGGTTTTCGGCAATAACACGGTGACCGAGAGCATGAAGATGCAGCAGTCGCCGATCACCAGCGTCAACGCGCTGATCGACAATCTCCCGGGCGTTTCCATCCAGGAGGGTGACAGCTACGGCTTCGACGAC
Organism: uncultured Alteromonadaceae bacterium; assembly: GCA_964438205.1. GTDB lineage: Bacteria > Pseudomonadota > Gammaproteobacteria > Pseudomonadales > Halieaceae > Pseudohaliea. Next base: position 2,161 of record CAYTJQ010000054.1, on the reverse strand, counting down.
TGGTCCACGACCATCGCCGTGCGCGGCTTCCAGAACAGCCTGTCCGACCAGCAGATCGGCACCACCATCGACGGCATCCCGAACGGTGGCTCCAACTATGGCGGCGGTGCAAAAGCCAACCGGTACCTGGATCCCTCGAACCTCGAGACCGTTACCGTATCGCAGGGCACGGCAGATATCGCCTCCCGGGCCCTCGACGCCCTTGGCGGCACCATCGACTTCGTGAGCTCCGACCCGGAAGCCGAGCAGCGCATCCGTGTGCAGGGCAGCGTTGGCGAGTTCGACGCCGAGCGCTACTACGTGCGCTACGATACGGGTACGCTCGGTGGCCACACGCGCGCCTGGGTATCGCTTTCCCACCAGACCGCGAGTGACTGGGTCAACGGCGCCGCCGAGAACGAGCGCGACCACGTTGCCGGCAAGCTCGTCTCTACCTTCGACGCGGTGGAGATCACGGCCTACGCCTCCTATGACGATATCCACGAGGATAACTACCAGCGCCTGTTCTCCCCCGAGGAATTCGCCAGCAACGATGGCTGGGACCGGCTGACGGATACCTGGAGCGGTATCCCCTACGTCGACCAGGTCTATCGCCGCGGCTGGTCCACGCTGCGCGAGAACTTTCTCGGCTACGTGAAGGCGGCCTTCCGTCCCACGGAAGCGCTCGGCGTGACCGTCGGCGGTTACTACCACGACAACGAGGGCCGCGGTGACTGGATCCCGCCCTACCTCGTGGACGTCGTCGACGACCAGGGTGGCCCGGAATCCGAAGCGCTGGGTAACGCCGGTGTCAACGGCGGCTCGCTGCTCGGTCTCATCAACTTCGTGGACGGTGAGGGCAACCGCCTGGCGCCGGCGCCCGGCTGCGTGTCCTCCATCACCTTCCCCTATGGCGGCGCCGGGCCGCAGTACGATCCGGCCTGCTACCCGGCGGGGGCGATCGCCGTGCAGTCCTATCGCCACACCAACTACTGGAAGGAGCGCACCGGCGCCTTCGTCGACGCCGACTGGACCCTCGACCTCGCTGGCGTGGCGAACACGCTGCGCGGCGGCCTCTGGTACGAAGATCAGCAACGCGACGAGACTCGCACCTGGCAGAAAATCACGGACACGCGCGTCGGCATCGAGTTCGACGAGACGCCCTACTGGACGCAGTACGACCGCACCTATCCGCAGGAAACCTTCAAGTGGTACCTGGAGGACAGCGTGGACCTCGGCGGCCTGACCCTCACCCTGGGTGCAAAGAAATTCCTGGTCGATGTCGAGCGCGAAGACAATTTCAACGAGACCCCCAACGCCGCCGTCAACTCCGACTCCGACCTGCTCTGGTCCGGTGGGGTGCTCTGGGAGACGCCGCTGGACGGGGTCGAACTCTTCGCCGGTTACGCCGAGAACTTCAAGGCGATCGCCGACGAGATTCTCGAACGGCCCGAGTCGGACCTGTCGTCCCTGGAGCCGGAGACCGCCGAGAACATCGAGGCGGGCATTCGCTACCGCGGCGACCGCCTGTTCGTCACGGCCACCTACTACGAGATCGACTTCAGTAACCGGATCATCTTCCTGAGCCCGGAGAGCGCCGCGGGGCCGGACTACACCATCGGCACCAACGGCACCTACTTCAATGCCGGCGGCATCGATTCCAAGGGCTTTGAACTGACGGCCGACCTCGATCTCACGGACAGCCTGTCGCTCTACAGCGCCTACACCTACAGTGACTCCACTTACGTGGGCACCGGTGACCCGGCCGTCGACGCCGGTCTCGGCCTCGTGCCGGGCAACGACGTCGCCGGTATCCCGGACCAGCAGCTGGTGCTCTCCCTCGACTGGCGGCGGGACAACCTGCTGGCCGGCATCAGCAGCAAGTACACCGGCGACCGGCCGGTGCGTCTCGACAACAGCTGGATCGCCGAGGACTACATCACCACCGACGTCTACCTGACGCTGTTCGGCGAGTCCGGCCTGGGCGCGTTGAGCGGCTGGAGCGTAACGTTGCTGGTGAACAACGCCTTCGACGAATCCTACCTGGGCGGTATCGCCGGCGAGGGTGCCTGGATCGGCGCACCGCGCACGGTTTCGGCGTCCTTCACCATGGACCTCTAACGAGGCACGTAACTGTGCATGGCACCCCTCTTGCCGGCGTTCAGCGCCGGCTTTTTTTTGG
>CAYTJQ010000053.1:0-21217 GCA_964438205.1 uncultured Alteromonadaceae bacterium | reverse complement strand
GGCTCGCCGCAGACCGCGGATGGCGGCTGCACGACCTTCACCCTCGACTCGTTCGGGCGTCGCGCCGCGACCGGTTCCCAGGCCGCGGACTGCTGGTAAGCCCCCGGAGCATGCCATGAAAAACACTGCTGGTTTTCTCATCGTTGCGCTGCTGGCTGCCGCCGGTCCGGCGCTCGCGCAATCCCGGTTGCCGGAGGGCCTCTTCGTCTGTCACGTGCTGACGAGCGACGAGCAGGATGGCCTCGTCTTCGTCCAGGCTGACGACCTCGAGCGGGCCCGTGTGGTCGCTTCAGAAAGCGCTGCCCTCGTGGCGGGCAGCCAGCGCCTGCCCGCGGCGGCCGTTGTCGAGTGTGTGCCGCAGGCAGAGGCCCGCTTCAGGAGCGCCGCGGCAAACGACCTGCTGGAGGACCTGGTTCTCTAGTCCGCCCTGGCAGTCTTCTGCCAAACCCGTTCGTTTCCTTCCCGGGAGCCTGCCAGGCAGCTAGCCTGACCCTTCGTCACGGATGACGGAGGGTTCCCATGCGCGGTTTCACGCTTCCCGACTTGCTCGTGGTCACGGGCCTGGTCGCCATTTTTCTCGTCCTGGGATTGCCCGGCCTGCGCACCCTCAAGGGCAACCTCGCCACCAGCGTCGAGCAATATCGGCTCCTTTCCCTCCTCGCGGCCGCGCGCAGCGCTGCGATCCACGGCAATCGGCGGACGGTGCTCTGCCCCCTCGACGCCGGACAGCCCGAGCCGGACTGCGGCCCCGTCGCCGGCGCCGGCTGGCTCGTGTTTGCGGATGCCGGTGGCGACCGGCGATACCGCCCCGGGGAGGATGAACTGCTGCGGGTCGAGCGTATTCCCCGGGCCCGGGCGCTGCGAGTCCGCGATCGGCGCGGTGACGCGTTTGACGCGGCGCTCACCTTCCGTCCCGACGGCTCGGTGGTGACGCCGGCCACCGTCGACCTCTGTGCGGCCGGGTCCCGACGGACCTCGCGTATCGTGGTCAGCATGACCGGCCGGGTTCGCACGAAGCGGGAGCAAGCGCCATGTGCGGCCTGAAGCCGGCGCCAGCGTCTCGGCGAGGCTTCGCGCTGGTGGAGGTGCTGGTCGCTTTGCTCGTGTTCTCGATCGCGATAGCGGGCGGTCTTCGCGCGCAGCTCGGCGCGCTGGCGGCGACCCGGGATACGCTGGCGCAGGTGCGGGCTGCCCGCTTGCTCCGGGACCTGGCACAGCGCGGGCTGGGGGAAAGCCTGGCCCCGCTTGCCCCCGCAACGCTTTCCATCGCCGGTGGAGACCCTGCACCCGATGCACTGGAGGACTGGGCGTCACAGTTGCAGGGTCTTGCCGACGCCAGGCTCTGCATCCGGCAGCGGGGTGTACTGCTCGAGGTCGCCATGGCCTGGCGGCCCTACGCGCCCGCGGTCCCGGTCGACTGCGCCGGGGCCGGGCCGCGGGTCGTGGCCCTGATGGTAGCGTCATGACCCTGCCCTGGCGACAGCGCGCCATGACGCTCGTAGCCTTCATGGTGGCGCTGGCACTGGGGGCGCTGCTCCTGCTCCTTGCCGCGGAACTGGTCATCGCCAGCCGGCAGTCGCTGCGCTGGCAGGCGGCCGTGACCCAGCTGGAGCGAGCGGGTGAGCGCGGGCTGGCGCTGGTCGCGGCGGAGCTGCGCATGGCCGGTTTCCGCGGCGGTGTTCGCTCCGCCGCGCTGCCGGCCGCGGCGCCGGGGTGCGGCGCGAGCGATGGCTGGGCGCTTACGCCGGTCCCGGCCCTCGCCTTTGCGGATCGGGGGGGCTCGGCGGATGTCGTCCTGAGCGACGGCACGACGCCGGGCTGTCTTCCCCTGCGCGACCTGCAGCCCGGTTCCGATCTCCTCGCCCTGAAGCGCGCGGCAGCGGTGCAGACGGGCGCCGCGGGCCGGGCTTTTCGCACGACGCAATGGTACCTGCTGGCGGATCCGCTGGGCCGTGGCGCCTTCGCGTACGCCGGCGCCGACGCAGGCCCCGACGATCTTTCACCCGGCGGCCGCCAGGTTCGTGAATGGCGTACGGAAATTTTCTACGTGCGCGACTATTCCATCGACGCGGGCGACGGCATACCGGCGCTCTGCGTCGAGCGCCTGCAGGGTCGCAGCATGCGATCGCAATGCCTGGTCGAGGGCGTGGAGCGCTTTCATGTCGAGTTCCATTGCGACCGTGACGGAGACGGGCGTGCCGAGGTGCTGTTGGCGGACCCGTCAGCGCAGGACCTGCAGCGGGCAACCCATGCGACGCTGTACCTGCACCTGCGAACGCTGGCGGCTCTCAGGCCGCGCGACGAGGCCCGGGTGCTGCAACTGGGCCGGGAGCGGGCCACGGTCCCGGCCGGCGATCCCAACCTGCACCGGGTGTACGTGCGCACCGTGCCGCTCGACAACCTGCGATGGAGCGGCGCGTGAAGGCTCGCGGGCAGGGAGCGCGCCGCGCGGGGGTGGCGCTGCCCGCGGTACTCGTTTTTGCCCTCGTCGTGGCCATGCTGGTCGTGGCTGCCCTGCAGCAGAGCGCGCTGGAAACGCGCGGTGCCGCCTGGAGCCGGGAAGCGGCCCGGGCACGCAACTTCGCCGAGGTGGCGCTGGAACTGCTACTCCGGCGTACGGCGGAGCGCTGGGCCTCGGGAGGCGGGCATTGCCCCGCGGATCAGTACTGCGCGGAGGACTTCCCGGCGCTCGCGGCCTTGCTGGAAACGGCACCGGAAGACTGGGTGCTTTCGGTGTCGTTGGCGGCACCCACGGTGCCTGCCCCACCGCGCGACCCGGCGCCGGTGGCGTCCAGTGCGCGCGCCTACGAACGGCGCGAGCTCGAGGCGCGCGTGCGCGTCGACGGCCCGGCCCCCGTCGCCCTGGCGGCGGGTCTCGCGCTGTCCTCCGTGGCGCTCGAAGAGGTCGCGCCGTGAAGCACTCGCGGAATGCATCCCCGGTCTCCTGCGTGCTGCTCGCGCTTCTGCAGCTGTTCACGGGGGAGACGCGAGGGCAGGACGCTGCCGAACTGACCTGCACGGCAGCCGGGGCCGTGGCATCGCTGGCCGTGGGCGGGTTACCCGCTTTCCCGCCCTTCGAGGTAGTCCCGGCGGCGACGCCCGTGGCCGTCTCGCTCGCACTCGACGGGTCGCCGCGCGATGGCTTCCTCTACCCGGCGCAGCCGGAAGTCCCCGGCGCCGGGGGCCGCCTCATTGCCGCCGACGCGCGCTCCGGCGCGGTCCTCTGGGACTCGCAGCAGTCGGCCGGTGCGCCGCCGGCGGCGCTCGAGCACGCGCCGGCCCTGCTCGAGGACGAACAGGGCCGGGCCACCCGGGCTTACTTCGGCGATACGGCGGGCACCGTCTGGCGGCTCGATCTCCCCCCGGGGCCGGCGGCGGGGTGGCGTCTCGCCCGCATCGCCGACGTCGCGGGGCTCGCGACCGACGGTGGCACGGTGTCCTTCCCGGTGGCACCCGACCTCTTCCTCGGTAGCGATGGCAGTGGCCGCCCCTTCGACGGGCTGGTCCTGCCGGCCCTGGTCGAAACGGCGGCGGGGCGTCGCATCGACCTCCTGCTGCTGCGGGACTACGCCCTGGATCAAGGCGACGCGCCAGAGCCCGTGCGCGCCGATGACCTCGTCGCCGCGCGAGACTGCGAGTCCCCCGGCTGCCCGCCGGACACGGGGCCCGGCTGGCACCTCGCCGACGCCGCGCCGGGCGACGCCCTGGCGGTAGCTCCCCTGATCGATGGCGGCCGCATCTTTCTCGCAAGCCACGCGCAGCTGTCGCTCGATTGCGACGACGCCAGCGCCGAGCGTTTCGTGGTGATCGTCGACCTGGAGCGCGCAGCGCCCCTGTTCGGGGGCGATGACGAGGAGGCCTTCGCGCTCGGGCGGCGGGTGCTGGACGGACCGCGCCCGGACGGGGGCGTCGTTCAGCTCCCCGGCCTGGCCGAGGCGCTGGCCGCAGACGGCGTGGCAGAGAGCGTCCTTGCGGCCCGGGGCCTCGAGGCCAGGCGACGCTACTGGCTCGACCTGCTCCTGGACAGCGACTGAGTCCCGCCGCTACTGCTGGTCCAGCCCGAGTTTCTTCAGGCGATAGCGCAGGCTGCGGAAGGAGATACCCAGCGCGCTGGCGGCCTCCGTGCGGTTCCAGTGGTGGCGCTCGAGCGCCGTGGCGAGGACTTCGCGCTCGATGTCCTCGAGGTACCCCGTGAGGTCGCCGCCCACCGCGTCGAGCCGGTCCCGGTCGTCGCGGCGGCGGTTGTACTGCTCGCCGCCGGGGATCGGCGGCGACTGGTTGAGGCGGAGATCGCCGGCATCGATGCTGTCACCCTCGGCCAGGGCGAGGGCCCGCTCCAGCATGTTCTCGAGCTCGCGCACGTTGCCCGGGAAGCTGTGCGCGGCCAGGGCTTCCATGGCGTCGTCGGTCAGCGTCGGTGCCGCCAGGCCGCTGCTCTCCGCGATGCGCGCCAGTAACGCGCGGGCAAGCAGCGGCAGGTCCTCGCTGCGCTCGCGCAGGGCCGGCACGTGGAGATCGATGACGTTGATGCGGAAGTAGAGATCCTCCCGGAAGCGCCCGGCGCCCACCTCGTTCGCGAGTTGCTTGTGCGTGGCGGAAAGCAGGCGAACGTCCGTGGGTAGCTCCTCGCCGCCGCCCACGGGGCGGATGGATTTTTCCTGGATGGCGCGCAGCAGCTTGACCTGCATGTGCAGGGGCAGGTCGGCGACCTCGTCGAGGAACAGCGTGCCGCCCCGCGCGAGGGCGAAGAGGCCCTGCTTGTCCCGTGTGGCACCGGTGAAGGCCCCCTTCACGTGGCCGAAGAACTCGCTCTCCATCAGCTCCGCGGGTATGGCCCCGCAGTTCACCGCCACGAAGGGTCCGCCGGCACGGGGCCCGCGGGCATGGATCTGCCGTGCCACCACTTCCTTGCCGGTGCCCGATTCACCGTGAATGTGCACGGGCGCCTGGCTGCGCGCCAGCTTGTCCACCTGCTGGCGAAGGGTGCGGATGGCCGGCGTGTCGCCGATGATGCCGCCCTCGCCACCGGCTTCCTCTTCCGGGGGGGCCTGCAGCGCCTGCTCCACGAGACGGCGAAGGCCGTCGAGATCCACGGGCTTGCTGATGAAGTCGAAGGCGCCCGCCTTCAGCGCCTCGATGGCCGCATCGATACTGCCGTGGGCGGTAATCATGGCGACCGGGAGCCGGGGGAAGGCCTGCTGGATGTGGCGGACGAGGTCGATGCCGTTGCCGTCGGGGAGGCGCATGTCGGTGAGGCACAGCTGCGGCGGGTCACCGGCCAGGAGTTGCCGCGCCTCGGCGAGGTTGGCCGCGCTGGTGGTGCGCAGACCCATGCGCGACAGCGTGATCTCCAGGAGCTCCCGGATATCCGGTTCGTCGTCGACGATGAGCACGTTCTGTTCAGTCATGGCATCTCGTGGTCCTGTCGCGCTGTGCGCCTGCCCGGCTCAGGCCGTGACCGCCTGCCGCGCCATGGCGATACGGAAGCAGGTCTCGCCCGTCTCCGTGGGATGATAAACCAGGTTGGCGTTGTTCAGCTCGCAGAGCTCCCGGCACAGGTACAGGCCCATGCCGCTGCCGCTCTTGCTGCGGCTGAAGAAAGGCTCGAACAGCCTGGCCACGTCTTCCGGAGCCACCCCGTCTCCGGCATCGAGCACGTCCAGCAGGACCTGCGTCCCGGTGGCGTCGGCATGGGCGTACAGGCGGCACTCCCGGCGACCGGTTTTCTCCGCCGCGTGGCGCAACGCGTTGTCGATGAGGTTGTTGAGCACGCGTTCGAGGTTCTCCGGGTCGAACTCCACCCGCAGTCCCGGCGCCGCATCCAGTGCGACGCGCGGGGCCGGTGCGCTGGCCGCCCGGTAGCGATCGAGGTAGCCCGGCAACCAGTCCGCCAGGGTGAGAAGCTCGGGCCGGGGCGGCTCCCGCCGGGAGATCTGCAGCACGCTCTCGACGATCTCGTTCACGCGCCGGCTGTTGCTGGTGATGATGCCGAGGAGCCGGCGATCGCCGGCATCGGCCTGTGGCGACTCGTCGAGGAGCTGGGCAGCGTGGCTGATGGCCCCGAGCGGGTTGCGGATCTCGTGGGCGATGGACGCTGTCAGCCGCCCCAGGGAGCCGAGCTTGAGCGACTGGGCATGCTGGGCAACGGGGCTGTAGTCCTCCAGGAAAACGAGCGTCTGGGCCTCCGCATCCCCATTGTCGAGGCGGCGGAACCGCGGCACCAGTTCCAGTCCCTCCGGGTGGATGCGGAAGGGGCCGCGGCCATGGATTCCCGTGGTGCGAAAGTCGCGCAGGCGCCGGCAGAGCTCGGCGCTGTACTCGTCCAGGTCCCGGCCCTGCTCCATGGCGGCGGGCCGGTCCGGCATCAGCATGGCAGACGCGGCCTGGTTCATGATCCGCACACGCTCCTCGGGATCCACGAGGAGGATACCCGCCTGCATCGACTGCACGATCTGCTCGTTCAGGCGCTGTAGCGTGTACAGGTCCGAGGTGCGGGCCTGGGCGAGCGCCTCCGCGCGGCCGAGGCGCGCGGCGATGATCTGCACCAGCGTCGATACGGCGAAGAGGAGCAGGCCCAGGAGGCCGGCCGGGAAGAGATCGGCAATACCCAGGTGGCCGAGGGAGATCAGGCGGATCGTATCCGAGAGTACCGCCAGCACGGCCAGTGCGGCGACGAGGGTCGCGAGCGTGCGGTTGCTGATCAGTACCGCGCTCGCGGCCGCCGCGATCGCCAGCAGCAGCGGCAGGCCGCTGCCCATGCCGCCGCTGGCATCGGCGAGGATGATGATCGCCATGATGTCGAAGGCGAACAGCAGCACCAGGAAGGTATTGCTGCGCTGCCACTGGCGACGCAGCGTGAGCAGCAGGAGCAGGCACGAGCCCAGGAACACGAGCGCCGTGCCGAGGTACTGCAGCGGGTTCAGTGCCCCCACGAGCTGGCTGGTCGTCGGGACCACCAGCAGGAGCAGGAAGACCGCGGCGAGCAGGGCCCGGTATGCCAGGTAGATGCGGTACAGCACCCGGTTCTGGGGCGGGGTATTGGGGCTGGGCCTGACGAGGATCGAGGGACTGCTCACGGTCGCATCCAGGGTTGCATCCAGTGTTGCATAGCGTGCTGCATTGGCGCCGCCAGTGTAGCAGCCGCGCCCCGGCCGCTCTTCGAGGCGGCGCCGCGCACTGGCCAGCGGCGCCGCTTTGCCGGAGAATACCGGCCCTCCAGCCTCCTGTCCCCGGTAGTGCCATGGCAACGCTCGACATTCTGATGGCCCAGCTCAACACGCGCGTCGGCGATTTCGAGGGCAACGCCGACCAGGTGCTCGCCGTCGCCCGCCGGGCCGTCGCCGCGAAGCGCGAGCCGGTGATCGTGTTCCCGGAGCTGACGCTCTCCGGGTACCCGCCGGAGGACCTGCTCCTGCGTCCCAGCCTCGAGGGCCGGGTTCAGCGCGCCCTGGATCGCCTGCACCGCGAGCTGCCGGCCGAGGCCGTCGTGGTGCTCGGCTACCCGCGGCGCGTGGACGGCCGTCTCTACAACATGGCGGGGGTGCTTCGCGGCGGGGAGCTGGTCGCCGAGTACGCCAAGCGCTGCCTGCCGAACTACCAGGTCTTCGACGAGAAGCGCTATTTCGCGCAGGGTAACGCCCCCCGGGTGCTGGAGATCGCCGGGGTGCCCGTGGCGCTGTCCGTGTGCGAGGACATCTGGGAAGAGGCCCCGATCCTCGACAGTGCCGCCGCCGGCGCCCGCTTGCTCTTCAACCTGAACGCCTCGCCCTTTCACCGGGGCAAGCAGCGCGAGCGCCTGGAGGTCGTGGGCGCGCGGGCGCGCACCGCGGGTATCCCGGTGATCTACGTGAACCAGGTCGGCGGCCAGGACGAGCTGGTTTTCGATGGCGGCTCCTTCGCGGTAGCGGCTACCGGCGAGGTGATGGCCAGCGCGCCGGGCTTTCGCGAGGCCGAGTGCTGGGTCCGCGTCAGCATCGACGAGGCGGGCCATGCGTCCCTCGACGGCGCAAAGGCCGAGCCGCTGGACGACCTGCCGGCGACCTGGGAGGCGCTGGTGCTCGGCGTCCGCGACTACGTGCAGAAGAACGGCTTTCCCGGCGTGGTGCTGGGCCTCTCCGGCGGCGTCGACTCGGCCCTGACCCTGGCGGTCGCCGTCGAAGCCCTGGGCGCGGACCGGGTGGAGGCGGTCATGATGCCGTTCCGCTATACCTCGAGCATGAGCGTCGAGGATGCGGCGGAGCAGAGCCGGCTCCTCGGCGTGCGTCACTCGGTGATTTCCATCGAGGACGCCTACAACGCCTTCATGGCGGCGCTCGCCCCCCACTTCGAGGGTCTTGCAGCGGACACCACGGAAGAGAACCTGCAGGCGCGGTGCCGCGGGGTATTGCTCATGTCCCTGTCCAACAAGCGCGGTGCGCTGGTGCTCACCACGGGCAACAAGAGCGAGCTCGCCGTGGGCTACTCCACGCTCTACGGCGACATGGCCGGCGGCTTCGATGTGCTAAAGGATGTGCCGAAGACGTTGGTCTACGCGCTGTGCCGCTATCGCAACGGCCTCGGTCCGTGTATCCCCGAGCGGGTGATCGACCGGCCGCCGTCGGCGGAGCTCGCGCCCGATCAGCGCGACGAGGACAGCCTGCCGCCGTACCCCGTGCTCGACGACATCCTGGAGCGCTACGTGGAGCGGGACGAGAGCGCCGAGGCGATCATCGCCGCGGGCCTGCCCCGGGAGCAGGTGGAGCGGGTGGTGAAGCTGGTGGATCGCAACGAGTACAAGCGCCGCCAGGCGCCCATCGGCGTGCGCATTACGCGCCGGGGTTTCGGCCGGGACCGGCGCTACCCGATCACCTCGGCCTGGCTGCCGGGCGACTGACGGGCGTCAGCCGGACTGCGGCGTGTAGTCGAACTGCGGCGGCTTGGGCGGATCGAAGAGGCCGAAGGACAGCTTGTTGATCCAGGAGCGCTGCTGTCCCTCGAGCGTGTAGCTGGTCTTGAACTCGCCGTTCCTGTCGAGCGCCGGGTGCTCGGGGTAGTTGGTCCTGAGTACCTCGATCGCGTCGCGGGCGAGGTCGTCCATGCCCAGGTAGATGTAGCCCTGGGCCATCACCGCCAGCCCGTCCGGCACCGCCGGCGTGCGCTGGAAGTTCTCGACGACGTAGCGGCCCCGGTTGGCGGCGGCGAGGTAGGCGCCGCGGCGGATGTAGTAGTTGGCCACGTTGATCTCGTGCCGGGCCAGGAGATTGCGCAGGTGGACCATGCGCGCCCGGGCGTCCGCGGCGTAGGGGCTGTCCGGATAGCGCGAGAGGAGCTGGGCGAACTCGGCGAAGGCCTCCCTGGCCCGGGAAACGTCGCGCTTGGTTTCATCCATGGGGATGAAGCGCGAGAGGAAGTCCCGCTCCGAGTTCACGGCCGCCAGGCCCTTCAGGTAATAGGCGTAGTCGACGTTCGGGTGCTGCGGGTGCAGGCGGATGAAGCGATCCGCGGCCTCCACGGCGGCCTCGTACTCGTAGGCACCGTAGTGGGCGTAGATGATCTCGAGCTGCGCCTGCTCCGCGTACTTGCCGAAGGGATAGCGTGATTCCAGCGCCTGCAGGCTGCGCACGGCCAGGTCGTAGTTGCGGTTGTTCAGGTAGCGCTGGGCCTGGTCGTAGATCTGCTGCTCGCCGCTGTCGGCGGCGATGTCCGGCATGTCGTCGTTGCCGGAGCAGGCGACGAGGAGCACCGCCAGGCACAGGACTGCGGCGCGGCGCAGGGCGCGGGCGGTAGCGGAGCTGTGGCGGGGGCGGCTCACCGGTGCGTGGTACCATGCTGCGTGCGGGCCGCTATTTAAGCATAGACGCTGCACCGCTTAAACACCGGGCGCTTGTCCAGGAAAATCGCGGAAGAGACATGCCGGAACGCATCGAGCTGTCGGCGACAGTGGGAGAGGGCGAGGCGGGCGAACGCCTCGACCAGGCCGCCGCACGCCTGTTCCCCGACTACTCCCGGGCCCGGCTGCAGGGCTGGATCAGGGCCGGAGAGCTTCGCGTGGGCGGGGAGCAGCGCCGCCCCCGGGACCGGGTCGCCGCGGGTGACGTGCTGACCGTCGCCGCGGAGCAGACCGAGGCGGTGACCTGGGCCCCGCAGGCCATCGCCCTGGCCATCATCCACGAGGACGAGCACCTCATCGTCATCGACAAGCCGGCGGGCCTGGTCGTGCACCCGGCGGCCGGCCACGGCGACGGCACCCTCGTCAATGCGCTCCTCGCCCATGCGCCGGCCATGGCGTCGCTGCCCCGCGGCGGCATCGTCCACCGCCTCGACAAGGATACGTCCGGCCTGCTCGTGGCCGCCAAGACCCTGCCGGCGCATCGCTCCCTGGTGGAGCAACTCCAGGCCCGCAGCGTCGGGCGGGAGTACCTCGCCCTCTGTCTCGGCGCCCTGACCGGCGGCGGCACCGTCGATGCCCCCATCGGTCGCCACCCGCGGCAGCGCAAGAAGATGGCCGTGGTGGATCGCGGCGGCAAGACGGCGGTGACCCACTACCGCATCGCGGAGCGTTTCCGGCACTACACGCTGCTGCGGGTCAAGCTGGAAACGGGCCGCACGCACCAGATCCGGGTCCACCTCGCCCACCGCCATCATCCCCTCGTCGGTGACCCGGTCTACGGTGGCCGCCTCCGCCTTCCCGCGTGTGCCAGCGACACCCTCGTCGATGCCCTCCGCGGGTTCCGCCGCCAGGCCCTGCACGCCCGCGCCCTCGAACTCCTGCACCCGGCGACCGGTGAGCCCATGGCTTTCGAAGGCCCGGTCGCAGAGGATTTCGCCGGCCTGCTCGCCGTCCTGCGCCGCGAAGACCCGGCGAAGGCAGGGCAGGGCGCCTGAGCCGTGGCCCTGGAAACGCCTGCCTGGTCACTGCCCCCGGGTATCAGCGCGCTCACCAGCACCCGTGACGGCGGCGCCAGCGCAGGGCCGTACCGCAGTTTCAACCTGGCCCGGCATGTCGGTGACGACCCGGCCGCGGTCGACCGCAACCGCGCACGCGTGGCCGCGACGCTTCCCGCCGGGGCGTCGGTGCGCTGGCTGCGCCAGGTGCACGGCACCCGGGTGCTCGACGATGATGGCGATGCGAGTCTGCCCGCGGATGCCGCGGTCAGCCGCCGGCCCGGCGTCGCCTGTGCCATCCTCACGGCGGACTGCCTTCCCGTGCTGTTCTGCAGTGCGGACGCCGGGGTGGTCGCCACGGCGCACGCCGGCTGGCGCGGCCTGGCGGACGGCGTCCTCGAGGCGACGATCACCGCCATGGCGGTCGATCCCGGTGACATCAGTGCCTGGCTCGGTCCGGCTATCGGCCCGCGGGCCTTCGAGGTCGGCCCGGAGGTGCGCGAGGCCTTCGAGGCGCAGTGGCCCGGGGACCCGGCGCTGCTGGACGCGGCCTTCCGCCCCGGGCGCGGGGACCGGCTGCATGCCGACCTGCACGCCCTCGCCGCCGCGCGCCTCGCGGCGGCGGGCATCACGGCATGCGCCCGGGACCCGCGCTGTACGGCGAGTGACCCGGGGCGGTTCTATTCCTTCCGCCGCGACGGCGACACCGGCCGCATGGTTTCCTTGATTCTCATCAATCCCTGAACGCGCCGCCCTGCCCCAGGCGTTGAAAAAGGTCATTTCCGGCCCAATATTCCTGGTAACGAATCGATCGTCGACCGCGACCGCGGCGACACGGGAGACAACGCTATGCGAATGGACAAGCTCACGAACCAGCTGCAGAACGCGCTCGCCGATGCCCAGTCCCTGGCCCTCGGCCGGGACAACAACTTCATCGAGCCGCTGCACCTGCTCGCCGCCCTGCTCGACCAGCAGGGGGGCTCCACGCGGCCGCTGCTGCATAAGGCCGGCGCCGACGTGGCCCGCCTGAAGGAGGCGGTGCAGGCCGGCCTCGCCGCGCTGCCGACGGTAGCCGGGAGCGGCGGCGACATCCACATCTCCAACGCCCTCGGGCGCATCCTCAACCTGACCGACAAGCTGGCGCAGCAGGGCGGCGATGCCTACATCTCCACGGAGCTCGTGCTGCGGGCCATGCTGGAGAGCGACAGCGACGCCGGAAAGATGCTCGAGGACGCGGGGGTCAGCAAGGCCGCCCTGGAGCAGGCCATCGCCGCCGTGCGCGGCGGCCAGAGCGTCGACAACCCGGAGGCCGAAGAGTCCCGGCAGGCGCTCGACAAGTACACTATCGACCTCACGGAGCGCGCCCGGGACGGCAAGCTCGACCCGGTGATCGGCCGGGACGACGAGATCCGCCGCACGATCCAGGTGCTGCAGCGCCGCACCAAGAACAACCCGGTGCTCATCGGCGAGCCGGGCGTGGGCAAGACCGCCATCGTCGAGGGCCTCGCCCAGCGCGTGGTCAACGGCGAGGTGCCCGAAGGCCTGCGCGACAAGCGCCTTCTCTCCCTCGACCTCGGCGCGCTGCTCGCCGGGGCCAAGTTCCGCGGCGATTTCGAGGAGCGGCTGAAGGCCGTGCTCAACGAGCTGTCGAAGGAAGAGGGCCGGGTAATCCTGTTCATCGACGAGATCCACACCATGGTCGGTGCGGGCAAGGCCGAGGGTTCCATGGACGCCGGCAACATGCTGAAACCGGCGCTGGCCCGCGGTGAGCTCCACTGCGTGGGTGCCACCACGCTGAACGAGTACCGCCAGTACGTGGAGAAGGACGCGGCACTGGAGCGGCGCTTCCAGAAGGTGCTGGTGGACGAGCCCAGCGAGGAGGACACCATCGCCATCCTGCGCGGCCTCAAGGAACGCTACGAGGTGCACCACGGGGTCGACATCACGGACGGCGCCATCATCGCCGCGGCCAAGCTGTCGCAGCGCTACATCACCGACCGGCAGCTGCCGGACAAGGCCATCGACCTCGTCGACGAGGCCGCCAGCCGCATCCGCATGGAAATCGACTCCAAGCCGGAGGCCATGGACCGCCTCGAGCGGCGGTTGATCCAGCTCAAGATCGAACGCGAGGCGGTCAAGAAAGACGACGACCCCGGTGCCGTGAAGCAGCTCGAATTGCTGAACGAGCAGATCGACAAGGTGGAGAAGGAATACGCGGACCTCGAGGAAGTGTGGAAGGCCGAGAAGGCCTCCCTGCAGGGTGCCGCCCAGATCAAGGGCGAGATCGAGCAGGCAAAGATCGAGCTCGAGGCCGCCGGCCGCGCCGGGGACCTCGCCCGCATGTCCGAGCTGCAGTACGGCCGCTTGCCGGAGCTCGAGAAGCAGCTGGCGGCGGCCCAGGAGGCCGAGACCGTCGAGCGCACACTCCTGCGCAACAAGGTCACGGACGAGGAGGTGGCGGAGGTCGTCTCCCGCTGGACCGGCATCCCGGTGGCGAAGATGCTCGAGGGCGACCGGGAGAAGCTCCTGCGCATGGAAGGGGCGCTGCACGAGCGGGTCGTGGGGCAGGACGAGGCGGTGACGGCCGTGTCCAATGCCGTGCGCCGCTCCCGCGCGGGACTTGCCGACCCGAACCGTCCGAACGGGTCCTTCCTCTTCCTCGGCCCCACGGGCGTGGGCAAGACCGAGCTGTGCAAGGCGCTGGCGGAGTTTCTCTTCGACAGCGAGCAGGCCATGGTGCGCATCGACATGTCGGAGTTCATGGAGAAGCACTCCGTGGCGCGCATGATCGGTGCGCCCCCGGGCTACGTGGGCTACGAGGAGGGGGGTTACCTGACCGAAGCGGTGCGCCGCCGGCCCTACTCACTGCTGCTCCTCGACGAGGTGGAGAAGGCGCACCCGGACGTCTTCAACATCCTCCTGCAGGTGCTCGAGGACGGGCGCCTCACGGATGGCCAGGGCCGCACCGTGGATTTCCGTAACACCGTGATCGTCATGACCTCCAACCTGGGCTCGGACCTGATCCAGGAAATGGCCGGCGAGGAGAACTACGCGCGCATGAAGGCGGCGGTCATGGAGGTCGTCGGTCACCACTTCCGCCCGGAGTTCATCAACCGCATCGACGAGACCGTGGTCTTCCACCCGCTGCAGCAGTCGCAGATCCGCGGCATTGCCGGGATCCAGCTGGCCCACCTGCGGGAGCGGCTGGCGGAGCGGGAGCTCTCCCTCGAGCTGTCCGATGCCTTCCTCGACAAGCTCGTTGCCGCGGGCTTCGACCCGGTCTACGGGGCGCGGCCGCTGAAGCGGGCGATCCAGCAGGAGCTGGAAAACCCCCTGTCACAACGGATTCTGGCCGGGGACTTCGCGCCCGGGGACACGATCAGGGGCGACTACTCGGAAGAGAGCGGCGTGGCTTTCTCGGCGGCGGCTGCAGACGCGGCCTGACGCGCTTCAGGGCTCGCAGTGCGCCTCGATGGCCCGCAGGGCCTCCTGGCGCTGCGCTTCGCGCTCCTCGTCATCGAGGAAGCGCAGCTCGCCGTCGTCGCCCTGCATGCGGATGCGGGCGGCGCTTTCCAGCGTCTGCAGGTTGGCGCGCGCTTTGGCGCACAGTTCCGGGTCCGGCGGCGGGGAACTGTTCGGTGCGGCGGCTTCGGCCCCGCCCGCCTCGCGCACCGGGGTCATGCCGCCGCCCGCTCCCGGAGAGCCGGCGGTGCTGTCGCCATCGGGCGCAGGCGGCCGGCGCAGGGAGCCGTCCGGACCGACAGTCTCGAACTCGATACTGCTGTCCGCCGGCGGGCGATCGCTCATGACCAGGTTGCCCTGGTCGTCTTTCCAGCGATAGTAGGTGCTGGAGGCGGCCGTCACCGGCATCGCCAGCAGCACCGCCAGCGCTGCGATGAGGGTTGCGCTACAAGATTGCTTGATCACTGTCTGCTCCGGCCACCGATCCTGGAAAAGAGATCCCGGGAAACATACCCCGGGAAGAAAGGTCCTGACGAGAAAATAGCTCACTTCGCTATCGCCCTGCAATTTGCCTGCGCGGGCAGATTCGGGCGTTGGCGGCACTATTGGCCATTGACACGGCGCGCAACGCCATGGACACTCGCGCCTGTCGTGCAAGTGGCAACGGCTAGCGTCGGGTACCCCCGGCCTCTGGCCCACTGCGCCAACGGTACTGTTGGTACAGCTGCTCGCATGTCCCGTTAGACGGTGTCGCCGCATGGGCAGGCGCCGTGGGTCCGACACTGCGCTACCCCGCAGGGCGACACGCACGGGTTCTCGTGATTGTCATTCCCCCTCTGGCGAGTAGGCGCTGTCGTTGCGCCCGGCGGGAGTGGCACCCAGCTGCTGGCGTCCTGCCAGCGCCGGTTCCGCCATACGTTCCAGGCATGCACCGGCCGACGATGGGTACGCGTCGGCCCGAGGCTGAGCAGGAGCAAGGACCGTGGACCAGAGAACCGTTGAGCTGTTGTCCGGTGGCGAGATGATCGCCCAGGCCCTCGAGGACGAGGGCGTCGAATTTATCTTCGGGTACCCCGGCGGCGCCGTGTTGCACATCTACGACGCGCTGTTCAAGACCAGCAAGACACCCCATGTGCTGGTGCGCCATGAGCAGGCGGCGACGCACGCCGCCGACGGCTACGCCCGCGCCACCGGCAAGCCGGGGGTGGTGCTGGTGACCTCCGGCCCGGGCGCGACCAATGCCATCACGGGCATCGCCACGGCCTACATGGATTCCATCCCCATGGTGGTGTTCTCCGGGCAGGTGGCCAGCCACCTGATCGGCGAGGACGCCTTCCAGGAGACCGACATGGTCGGCATCTCCCGGCCGATCGTGAAGCACAGCTTCATGATCAGGCACGCCCGGGAGCTGCCGGAGACCATCAAGAAGGCGTTCACCCTGGCGACCACCGGCCGCCCCGGCCCGGTGGTGATCGACATTCCCAAGGACGTCACCCGCCCGGACGAGAAGTTCGAGTACCGCTACCCGGAGAGCGTCCGCATGCGCTCCTACCAGCCCTCGCAGAAGGGCCACTCCGGGCAGATCCGCAAGGCGGCGAAGCTCCTGCTGTCGGCGAAGCGGCCGATGATCTACAGCGGCGGCGGCGTCATCCTCGGCGAGGGCAGCGAGGAGCTGATTGCCCTGGCGCGGCACCTCAACTACCC
The DNA here is from genome assembly GCA_964438205.1 of uncultured Alteromonadaceae bacterium. GTDB lineage: Bacteria > Pseudomonadota > Gammaproteobacteria > Pseudomonadales > Halieaceae > Pseudohaliea. The sequence goes on along the minus strand of CAYTJQ010000053.1, from coordinate 5,188 downwards.
GGTCACGAATACGCTCATGGGCCTCGGCGCCTACCCCGGCACGGACCGGCAGTTCCTCGGCATGCTGGGTATGCACGGCTTCTACGAGGCCAACATGGCCATGCATAACTCGGATGTCATCCTCGCCGTCGGCGCGCGCTTCGACGACCGGGTGACCAACACGGTCAGCAAGTTCTGTCCGGGCGCGCGGATCATCCATATCGATATCGATCCGGCCTCCATCTCCAAGACCGTCAGTGCCCACATCCCCATCGTCGGGCCCGTCAAGGCGGTGCTCTCGGACCTCCTCGAGCAGCTGAAGAGCAGCCAGGGCAAGGCGGAGGAACCACTGCCGGACGGCGGCGCCCTCGAGCGTTGGTGGGCCCAGATCGAGGACTGGCGCGGCAAGCACGGCCTGCTCACCGGGCGGCGCTATGGCGAGAGCGAGCACATCATGCCGCAGGACGTCATCCGCAGCCTCTACCGGGCGACCAACGGCGAGGCCTACGTCACCTCGGACGTCGGCCAGCACCAGATGTTCGCGGCGCAGTACTATCCCTTCGACAAGCCGCGGCGCTGGATCAACTCCGGCGGGCTCGGCACCATGGGTTTCGGCCTGCCGGCCGCCCTGGGCGTGAAGCTCGCCTTCCCGGAGGCGGAGGTGGCCTGCGTCACCGGCGAGGGCAGCATCCAGATGAATATCCAGGAGCTGTCCACCTGCCGGCAGTACAACACGCCGATCAAGATCGTGAACCTGCGCAACAACTACCTCGGCATGGTCAAGCAGTGGCAGGACATGCAGTACGAGGGGCGCTACGCCATGAGTACCTACGAGGACTCGCTGCCGGACTTCATGAAACTGGTGGAGGCCTACGGCCACGTCGGTATCACGGTGCGCGACAGGGACGATCTCGATGCCGCCATGGACGAGGCCTTTGCCCTGCGCGACCGCCTGGTGTTCCTCGATGTCTACGTGGACCCCATGGAGCACGTCTACCCCATGCACGTGGCGCCGAACGGCTCCATGAAGGACATGTGGCTGAGCAAGAACGAGAGGAGCTGACATGCGCCGTATCATTGCCATCCTGATGGAAAACGAACCCGGCGCCCTCTCGCGCGTTGTCGGCCTGTTCTCCCAGCGCGGCTACAACATCGAGACACTCAACGTGGCGCCGACGGACGACGCCACGCTGTCGCGACTGACCCTGACCACCATCGGTGACGACCACCACATGGAGCAGATCACCAAGCACCTGAACCGCCTGGTGGACGTGGTGAAGATCGTCGACCTCACCGAGGGGGCTCACATCGAGCGCGATCTCATGCTGATCAAGGTGCGCGCCGCGGGTACGGACCGCGACGAGCTCAAGCGCACGACGGATATCTTCCGCGGCCAGATCGTGGACGTGGCCCCGTCGAGCTACACGATCCAACTCGTGGGCACCACGGAGAAGCTCGACGCCTTCGTCGCGGCCGTGGCGGACCTGCAGATACTGGAGGTCGTGCGCTCCGGGGTGGCGGGGGTTGCCCGGGGGGAGAAGGTGCTGCGGCCCTGAAGCCGGCGGTCAGGGGCCCTGGCCAAGAGCTCCGTAGCGCGGCACGGGGATGGCAGTGCCTCCCCCGTGCCGCGGCTGTACCCTTTCATCAACCGCTTCAGCGAATGCTCTTCATCGCGGTCATGTAACCGCGCAGCGTCTTGCCGACGACCTCTACCGGGTGCGAGCGGATGGCTTCGTTGACCGCGATGAGCTCGCGGTTGTCGACGCCGTTGTCGCCCGCCATGCCGGTGCCGATCACGTCGGTCTCCACGCTGGCCATGAAGTCCGCGAGCAGCGGGCGGCAGGCGTGGTCGAAGAGGTAGCAGCCGTACTCGGCGGTGTCGGAGATCACCACGTTCATCTCGTAGAGCTTCTTGCGCGCGATCAGGTTGGCGATCAGCGGCGTCTCGTGCAGGGACTCGTAGTAGGCGGACTCGTCGATGATGCCCGCCGAGGTCATGACCTCGAAGGCGAGTTCCACGCCGGCCTTGACCATGGCGACCATGAGAATGCCGTTGTCGTAGTACTCCTGCTCGGTGATCTCTGTCGCCGTGTTCTCCGTCTTCTCGAAGGCCGTGTCCTGGGTGGCCGCGCGCCAGGCCAGGAGGTTGGCATCGTCGTTGGCCCAGTCTTCCATCATGGTGGCGGAGAAGACGCCGCTCATGATGTCGTCCTGGTGCTTCTCGTAGAGCGGACGCATGATCGTCTTCAGCTCCTCCGCGAGGTGGAAGGCGCGGAGCTTCGCCGGGTTGGAGAGGCGGTCCATCATGTTGGTGATGCCGCCGTGCTTCAGGCCCTCGGTGACCGTCTCCCAGCCGTACTGCACCAGCTTGGCCGCGTAGCCCGGGTCCACGCCCTTCTCGACCATGCGGTCGAAGCAGAGGATGGAGCCGGTCTGCAGCATGCCGCAGAGGATCGTCTGCTCACCCATGAGGTCGGACTTCACCTCGGCGATGAAGGACGATTCGAGCACGCCGGCGCGGTGGCCGCCGGTGCCGGCGGCGTAGGCCTTGGCCAGGGCCAGGCCCTCGCCCTTCGGGTCGTTTTCCTTGTGCACGGCGATGAGCGTCGGCACGCCGAAGCCGCGCTTGTACTCCTCCCGCACCTCGGTGCCGGGGCACTTCGGCGCCACCATGATCACCGTGAGGTCCTCGCGGATCTGCATGCCTTCCTCGACGATGTTGAAACCGTGGGAGTAGGACAGGCAGGCGCCTTCCTTCATCAGCGGCATGACCTCGGACACGACGGCGCTGTGCTGCTTGTCCGGGGTGAGGTTCAGCACCAGGTCCGCCTGCGGGATCAGCGCCTCGTAGGTGCCCACGGTGAAGCCGTTGCCGGTGGCGTTCTTCCAGGACTGGCGCTGCTCCTCGATGGCGCTCCGGCGCAGGGCGTAGGACACGTCGAGGCCGCTGTCGCGCAGGTTGAGGCCCTGGTTCAGGCCCTGGGCGCCGCAGCCGACGATGACCAGCTTCTTGCCGCGCAGCGGCTCGACGCCGTCGGCGAATTCCTCGCGCGCCATGAAGCGGCACTGGCCGAGTTGCTGCAGCTGCTCGCGCAGCGGCAGGCTGTTGAAGTAGTTCTGTGCCATGGGGGTTCCTCCTGTGATGACAGGGGCAGGATACGCCGGCGCTATCATTGCGTAAAACGCTATCTTTGCGAAGCTGTATTGCGTATAACGCAATACATGGATGCCCGGACCCAGCGCGTTTTCCTGTCGGTCTGCTCGACACTCAATTTCACCCGGAGCGCCGAGGCGCTGCACTTGTCCGTGTCGGCGGTGAGCCGGACGATCCAGCGCCTGGAGGAGGACCTGGGCCGGCCGCTGCTGGAGCGGGACCAGCGCAGCATGCGCCTCACGGCAGCCGGGCGGGCCCTGCGGGACTATGCGCAGCGCTCGCTGGCCGACTGGCAGGCGCTGCGGCGGGACCTGTCCAGCGAGAGTGAGCTCACCGGGGAGATGAGCCTGTTCTGCTCGGTGACCGCGTCCTGGAGCATCCTCTCACCGGTGCTCGAGCGCTTCCGCGACAGCTACCCGGGGATCGACCTCATGCTGCACACGGGGGACCAGGCGGACGGCCTCGCCCGGGTCGGGGAGGGGCGTGATGACATGGCGGTGACGCTGCGCCCGGAGCGGCTGCCGCCGCGTCTCGACTTCCTGGCGCTCGCTCGAAGCCCCCTGTGCCTGTGCATTCCCACAGCGGACTGCGCCGTGCGGCGGCAGCTGGCCGTGGAGGCGGCGCGGAGCGGTGCGGTGGATTGGGACAAGGTGCCCTTTATCGTGCCGGAGCGCGGGGTCACCAAGGTCCTGATCGACCGCTGGTTCGCTGCGCAGGGAATCCGGCGCCCGCATCTCTACGCGCAGGTCGCCGGCCACGAGGCCATCGTCGCCATGGTGGCGCTCGGCCTGGGCGTCGGTTTCGCCCCGGAGATCGTCATGCGAAGCGGCGGGCTCGCGAGCGGCGTCGAGGCGCTGCCCCTCAAGGAGCCGCTGCCGGAGCTGCTCATCGGCCTGGTTGCGCTCGCCTCGCGCCTCGACAACCCCGCCGTGAGGGCGCTGCGCGAGGTTGCCGCGCGTACTTACCCGGGCCCGATTTGATATGATCGGCGGCCCACGCGCTGGAGGACCAGCGATGAACGACGACAACCCGGAGCGGGAGGGCGCCGAGCCCACGCAACTGCCGGAGGACGAGGCCGCGGCGCAGTCCAGCCGGGTGGCTGCCGGCCTCGACCTGCTGGTGGATGACCACGAGGAAGAGGTCTCGGAGAACGGCCGCACGGTAAAACGCCGCGGTGTTTACCTGCTCCCCAACTTGTTCACCACCGGCGCGCTGTTCTGCGGCTTCTACGCCGTGGTCGCCGCCCTGCGCGGTGACTTCGAGAGCGCGCCCATCGCCATCTTCTTCGCGCTTGTCTTCGATGGCCTCGACGGACGCATCGCCCGCCTGACCAATACGGCCAGCAAGTTCGGCGGCGAGTACGACAGCCTCGCCGACATGGTCTCCTTCGGGGTCGCGCCGGCGCTGGTGGTGTTCAGCTGGGCCCTCGGTGACCTCGGCAAGCTGGGCTGGAGCGCCGCGTTCATCTACGTGGCCTGCGCGGCGCTGCGCCTGGCGCGCTTCAACACGCAGGTCGACAGTAACGACAAGAACTTCTTTACCGGGCTTGCGAGCCCGGCGGCGGCCTGCATCATGGCCAGCACCGTCTGGGTCTGCCACGACCTCGGCTGGGTCGGCGAAGCGCTGCCCGTTGAGGTTGCCGTCCTGGTCGCCCTGCTTACCGCCGTCGTCGGTATGCTCATGGTGGCGAACTTTCCCTACTACAGCTTCAAGATGGTCGATCTCCACGGACGCGTGCCCTTCGTCGTCATCCTCCTCATCGTGCTCGGCTTCAGCCTCGTGACCGTAGACCCGCCACGGGTTTTCCTGCTGGTTTTCCTGGCCTATGCGGCGTCCGGGCCGGTGATGCTGGTGCGTCGGCGGCGCGCTGGCGGTGGTGCCTGAGGGGCCTCTGAAACCCCCGCTGACATTTTTCTGAAAAATTTCGGCCAAAGCCCTTGCGGGGTCGTGGACCCTGCGTATAATGCGCGTCCTCGGTTAGGGGCACTGCCCACGACGAGACGCTCAGCCCGGCGCTGAGCGAGTTGCTTAACAGACAGATGAAGACAGATGTGT
>CAYTJQ010000052.1:16520-23140 GCA_964438205.1 uncultured Alteromonadaceae bacterium | reverse complement strand
CGCGCCTCGGTCTACGCCAACCTGAACAACATCACGGACGAGACGGACGTGCGCTTCGCGGGCAACGGCACGATCAACCAGGCCGAGAGCTTCGGCCGGTACTATCTCCTCGGTCTGCGAATCAACTACTAGGAGTTGCCCCATGGCGTGCGTATTGCACTTTGCGAAAACCCTGCGCGCCGGCGCGGGGATCCTGGTCCTGGCCGTTGTCGCTGCCTTGCCCCCGGTTGCGGTGCTCGCCGATGGCGGGACCGTCGCGGCACCGACTGCCGCCTACGACCGGCTCCTGCCGCTCGAGGGCGGCTCCAACTTCCGAGACCTGGGCGGCTACTTCACCGCGGACGGTCGCCAGGTGCGTCGCGGCCTGCTGTTCCGCTCCGGCGTGATGAGCGGCCTCACCGCGGCGGACCAGGAGTACCTCGCCCGGTTCGGCTTTCAGCGGGTCGTCGACCTGCGCTCCAGCGAAGAGCGGGCGCTCTATCCCAACCACTGGGCGACGGCGCAGGGTATCGAACTGGTGGCGCACGATTACAGCATGCGGGAGATCGTCGAGCGCATGATGGGGGACGACGGCCAGCCCCGCGGTATGGGTGAGCTCTATCGTGGCTTTCCCGCCCAGCTCGAGCCCCAGTTGCGGCTCTTCTTCGCGGAGCTGCTCGCGGACAACGTGCCGCTGGTGGTCAATTGCTCGGCGGGCCAGGATCGGACCGGTTTCAGCGCCGCGCTGCTGCTGCTCGCCCTCGGCGTGCCACGCGAGGTGGTCCTGCAGGACTACCTGGTTTCGACGCGCTACCGCCGGCCAGAGGTGGAGCGCGGCGACGTCGACCTGGCCGAAGCGGCCGACGATAACTTCTTCGCCCAGCTGATGCTGCGCTACAGCGAGGGCGACCAGGCAAGGGCCGCACAGCCCCTGCTCACGGAGGATGGCGTACCGTTCCTCCGCTTCGCCCTGGACCAGGTGGAGCAGGACTTCGGCTCGATCGAGGCCTACCTCGACGAGCGCATCGGTGTGGACGCGGCGGACCGCGAGCGGCTCCGCGAGCGCTTTCTCCGAGCGACCTTCGCCGAACTCTAGCCTTGAGGGGCCGATCCGGGACCGCCCCGGCGCGGAGAAGCCCCGGACTCTGTGCTAGCCTTGCCGCCAGCTGGTGGCCCGCATTCGGGTTACCAGCCCGGCGGCACTGCTACGGAGGCCAGGCTCCTGGAAACCATCGAGCGCGATCCGGACATACCGCGGCCCGCTGCCGTCGCTCCGCCGGCCCGCGTCGTCGTGGCGTCGCCCTATGGCGAGGCGCAGCGCGGCAGGCTCGAGGCGCTCTTCCAGCCTGCAGAGACCGTTTTCCTCGCACCGAAAGATCGCACCGGTCTGCGCCGGCACCTCGTGGAGGCGGAAGTCGCGGTGCTCGAGGGCACGGCCGATGAATCCTTGCTCAAGCATGATCGACTGCGCTGGGTGCATTGCAACCAGAGTGGTCTCGATCGCTGTGCGTCTCCCGCGCTCGTCGGCGCTCCCTTTCACATCACCTCGGCGTCGGGGCGGTCGGCACCGGTACTCGCCGAGCACGTGCTGTTTTTCATGCTGTCGCTGGCCTACAACAGCCAGGCCTTGCTGGCCGCGCAGCGCCGGCGCGTATGGGGCTTGCGCAACGCCGATCGACTCCGGGGCCTGGCTGGCCGGAGCGTCGTTGTCGTCGGCCTCGGCCACACGGCCAGGGCGCTGGTGCCGCGCTGCCAGGCGCTGGGCATGCAGGTCCGCGCCTTCCGCCGCCGCGCCCTTGGCGACGAGGGCCTCGGCATCCCGGTCTACTGCCGGGCGGCGGGAGATGCGCTCGAGACACTGCTGCCCGAAGCCGATGTCCTCGTGCTGGCAGCCTCGCTCAACGACAGCAGCCACCGGATGCTGGGGGAGGGGCAATTCGAGGCACTGAAGCCCGGAGCGATGCTGGTCAATATTGCCAGGGGTGGATTGGTCGATACGCGGGCCATGAAGGCGGCCCTGGACGACGGGCGGTTGGCCGCGGCCGGTCTCGATGTCGCGGACCCGGAGCCCCTGCCGCCCTGGGACAGTCTCTGGCGCCGGAGCAACGTGCTGCTCACGCCGCACGTGACACCGCGGGTGGCGGACCGGGAGCGTGCCGAGGTTGACATTATCGCTCGCAATTACCGCCGCTACCTCGCGGGAGACCCGCTTGAAAATCTCCTCAGGGGCGAGGATCTGTACACGAAAGGTGCCGGCAGGCCGCAGAATCCGCTGCTGAGGCGGGTGCTGCGCCTTCGCGCCGGGCTGCTCGGTCCTTCGGTGCAGCGCCGCTAGGGTCGGGTCGGCCCTCGTCAGGGCCGGGTGTAAATAGAGATCGTATCCCGGCGCGGGTTGCGCCAGCCGCTCCAGAGGATCTCCTGCCGCCAGGTGCGAAGCCCATAGTTGCTGACAACGAGGGTGCGCCCATCCGGTGAGACCTTGACGCCGTGGGGGAGCGTCACGCCCTCCCGGATGACCTGCTCCGGATGACTGAGGTCAGGGTCCGCAGCGAGGTCGTAGAGCTGGACCTGGCCGTTGATCGTGTCCGCGACGGCGCAGATATTCCCCTGGCAATGCACGTTCTCCAGTCGGCAGAACGCGTCGCGCAGGAGAACACGCTCCGGTGCCGGGCCCAGTCGGCCCGCTTCATCGATGGTGAAAAAGGCCAGGCCATTTTCGAGGATCGGCAGCGGCTTGCGATGATTGACGGGCCGGCCCCGGAGGACACCCGCGGCATGCTCGAGGATGCTGGCGGCCGTCCGGTCCCGGTTCCGGTACCAGCGGCGCAGGTAGCGCAGGCAGAGTGCCTGCAGAACGGGATTGGTCTTGAGGGAGTTGAAGGAGACGATGGCGCGGCGCCCGCCGTCGAGAAAACTCACGCCCTTGGGATCCCCGAGGGTCCGGAAGCAGTCCTCGACCACCGACAGCGGTTTGCCCAGCTTCCCGGTGCTGTCGTCGTAGCCGTAGCAGACCACGCCGCCGGTCCTGCCGTCGCCCTCGCAGTAGGTGACCAGCAGGCGCCCCCGGGAGAGCGCCAGGCTGTGCGCCTCGACCAGACCCGGGAAGGGGGTGGTGAGGCAATCGACCGGACAATCATCCGCTGCGTCGAGCCGGTACACGCGGATGTCGCTTGGCGCGCTGAAGTAGTGCCGGTTGGATACGAGGAGATGGCGCGCCGTGAGCACCAGCCCGTGGGGTTCGCCGAAACCGGCCTCCGGGTTCGACCAGGTGCGAAGGCAGGCCCCGCTCGCCGTGTCATGGAGCCGGACCTCGTTCTGTTCCTGCACCGAGGCGGCAAAGGTGGCGCCGTCCGGTGAGAAAGCGACCTCCGGCAGCAGGCTCTGTGCGCCCTGGTTGCGGAGCTCTCGAAGCAGGGTGAAGCCCATGGTCTGCCTGCCAGGGCCGCTGGCGAAGCCCCGAAGCATGGGCGGTCAGCAGCTTGGTCATGGAGTAAGCGGTCGGTTCACGAATCCTAGCCGCTTTCAGCGGGGGCCGACAAGCGGCGTGCCCGATGGTTAGAATGACGGGAGCCTTCTCCCTGGTGCGCGACGTGCAGCTTGTCTACACCCATCCCAGTCCCCTCCTGGTGGCCCAGGCTCGCCATGCCCTCGAGCGTCTCGGCATTCCCTGCGTCGTGCACAACGAGTACGCCGCCGGCGCGGCCGGGGAGCTGGCGCCGATCGACACCTGGCCCGAGCTCTGGGTGCGGCGCAGCCGCGACGCGGAACGCGCGCGTCTCGCCATCGAACGGGCACAGGCGGCGATCGAGGAGGCGGATTGGCGCTGCCGGTGCTGCGGCAGCGAGAGCCCCGCGACCTTCGACTTCTGCTGGCACTGCGGTACGGCGCAGCACGGCGGCTAGAGGGCGCGGCAGGCGGGACCGGCGGCGGGCACGCGCACTGGTGCTCTGGTACCATGACGATCGTGTTACGGTCCGACGCAATGCCCCCCGCAGGAGCCCGCCATGCCCACCGATAACGGCAACTTCTCCGTAGACCATCTCTCGCATACGCATGAGGTCTTCAACCAGTCCGAGGCCCTCGAGAACATCAACAGCTATGCCGGCGATAGCGCCCTGCGCGAGGGAGTGGCGCGCCACGGCGCGGCCTGGGCGGAGGATACCCTGGCGGCCCACGGCGAGCACTGCGGCAGCGCCGAGGTGATCGAGTGGGGCTTTCTCGCCAACGAGTACAAGCCGCAGTTCTTCGGCCACGACCGCCAGGGCTACCGGGTCGACCAGGTGCGCTACCACGAGGCCTACCACCGGCTCATGGCCCTTGGCCTCGAGGCGGGGCTGCACAGCCGGCCCTGGACGGATCCCGGGCCCGGTGCCCACGTGGCCCGGGCCGCGCAGTATTACCTGCAGGCGCAGGTGGAGTCCGGCCACGGCTGCCCGCTGACCATGACCTTTGCCTCCGTGCCGACGCTGCGCCTGACGCCGTCCGTGGGTGATGCCTGGCTGCCCAAGGTGCTCGCGCGGGGCTACGACCCGCGCAATGTGCCGCCTACGGAGAAGCATGCGCTGACCATCGGCATGGGCATGACCGAGAAGCAGGGTGGCTCCGACGTGCGGGCCAATACCACGGCCGCCCGGGCCCTCGACGCCGGCGGCCCCGGCGGCGAGTACGAGCTCGTGGGCCACAAGTGGTTCACTTCGGCGCCCATGTGCGATGCCTTCCTCGTGCTGGCGCAGAGCGACGGCGGCCTGTCCTGCTTCCTGGTGCCGCGCTGGCGGCCGGACGGCAGCAGGAACCCGATCCAGGTGCAGCGCCTGAAGAACAAACTGGGCAACATCGCCAATGCCTCCTCGGAAATCGAGCTGCGCGGGGCTCTCGGCTGGATGGTCGGCGAGGAGGGGCGCGGTGTGCCGGCGATCATCGAGATGGTGGCCATGACCCGCTTCGACTGCATGATCGGGTCCAGCGCGGGGCAGCGCCAGGCCGTGGCCCAGGCGGTGAACCACACGCTGGGCCGCAGTGCCTTCGGCAGGCGGCTGGTCGACCAGCCCCTGATGCGCAACGTGCTGGCCGACCTGCAGCTGGAGGTGGAAGGGTCCCTGGCGCTGACGCTGCGCATGGGCGAGGCCCTGGACCGTAGCCTTGCCGGCGACGAGCACGAGGGGCTGCTGCTGCGCCTCGGCCTGCCCACGGGCAAGTACTGGATCTGCAAGCGCACCCCGTTCCACGTGTACGAAGCGATGGAATGCTTCGGCGGCAACGGCGTCACCGAGGACTTCATCTTCGCGCGGCTCTACCGCGATGCGCCGATCAACGCCATCTGGGAAGGCTCCGGCAACGTGCAGGCGCTGGACCTGCTGCGCGCCGTGGCGAAGAGCCCCGAGGCCCTCGATGCCTGGCATCGCGAACTGGCGAGGACCGCGGGCGACCACCCGGTGCTCGACGCCGCCGTGGCCGAGCTCGAGGTGGCCCTCGGCAACAGCGACGAGCTCGAGTACCGCGCGCGATCGCTGGCCGACCGGCTGGCGCTGGTGGCCCAGGGCAGCCTGCTGCTGCAGGCGGGGAACGAGGCCGTCGCCGATGCCTTTATCCGCTCCCGCCTCGGCGGCAGTGGCGACCGCAATTTCGGCACGTTGCCCCGGGGTGTCGATGTCGCCGCACTCATCGAGCGGGCAAACCCGCACGTGGCCTGAGCGGTCGCTGCGGCCGGGACGCTAGGCGATAAACCCGACCGGTGCGGCGCCCGACGACGGGTTGTAGAAGGCGCCGATGTTCGGCAGCACCGTGGCGAGGTCCCCCGGCGCGACGCCGAACCAGAGCGCCAGCTCGGCGAAGTACTCATCCACCGAGAGCGTCGGCGCGAAGCTGCCGCGGCCGACGTCCAGCGGGTTGCCCGGGTAGATGTCCGGGTACTCCCCGTAGAACCCGCCCCCGGCCACCGCGCCGCCCATGACCACGTGGTGGCCGCCCCAGCCGTGGTCCGAGCCCTTGCCGTTGGAGGTCAGGGTGCGGCCGAAGTCCGAGGTCGTGAACGTGGTGACGCGATCGAGCATGTCGATTTCCGCCAGGGCGTCTCGGAAGGCGGCGAGGCCGCCGTCGATCATGGGCAGCATCTCCGCCTGGTTTTCCAGTACGTCGTCGTGGTGGTCCCAGCCGCCCACCGTGATGAAGAAGGTCTGTCGCGAGGCGCCGAGGGTGTCGCGAATGGCCACGATCCGCGCGACCTGCCGCAGCGCCAGCGAGAAGGGATCGCCGGCGAAGGGCGTCGCCAGCGGCGGTGCATCGGCGAGGGCTGCACTGAAGAACTGCTGCGCCTCGATTGCCCCGGCGAGGCTGTCCCGGTAGGCGCGCCGCAGGAGCGCGCCCTGGGGCGCCGCCAGCAGCTGGTCCACAACGGCGCGGGTGAAGTCGCCTCCCGGCGTGCCGTCGTTGTAGCCGGCGAGGCTGACGGCGCCGGCGTCGTCCGTGGTCACGGCGTAGGGCGCGATGCTGGCCCCGCCCTGGAACACGTTGTTGCCGGACAGGGAGATATTCATGGCGATGCCGTTGGCAGTATTGCTTTCCGGGAACAGGTCCGCCAGGCGGCCGCCCCAGCCCTCGGCAATGCGCGCATCGGAGACCGCCGTCTGCCACTGCTCGATCTG
>CAYTJQ010000052.1:8338-16420 GCA_964438205.1 uncultured Alteromonadaceae bacterium | reverse complement strand
CGCAGCGCGGCGTAGCCCGCGTAGCTCTCGTTGTCGTCGGGCACGAGCATGTTGAAGGAGTCGTTGCCGCCGGCCAGCAGGACACAGACCAGGGCGCGATAGTCACCGACGGACTGGGCGGCGGCGCGGCGGGCGCCGGCGAGCTGGAGCAGCACGCTGCCTCCGCTCATGGTCGCCGCGCTGGCCGCGCAGCCGTGATAGAGGAAGCGTCGACGGGTCAGCATGATCAGAGCTCCACGGCGTAATCGGGGGAAATGAGCAGCAGGTATAGGGCCACGCGCGCGCGCAGCAGCGGGTCGTCGATCTGCCGGGCGGCGTCGCCGATAGCGCTGCGCGTGGCGGCGGAGAGAGTGCCGTAGGTGAACACGGAATCCATCCGCTCAAGCAGCGCATCCACGTCGTCGGCCACCGCGACCCAGGGGTCCAGGTCCAGGGTGGCGGCGCTGAAGGGCGGTTCGCGCAGGTCGTTGACGAAGTCGCCAAGCAGCGCCGCCTGCAGCACGTTGGCCAGGGCGACCACCGAGCTTGCGTTGGTGATCTGGAACTCCGGGGCCACCAGCCCCGCCGCGGCGATCTCGCCGATGGGCTGGTAATCGGGCAGGTAGAAGTTGAACACGCTGGGTGCTGACAGCGGGTGCTGCTGCAGCTGCTGCTGGGCGAAGAAGCCGGTATTGGCGTAGAAGCCGTCCGGGCTGGACGCGCCGAGCTGCCGCAGCGTGGCCAGCAGGCGCAGGATTGGCTCGCGCAGCTTGCCCGCCGACCCCGCCGGGTCGGGCAGGGCCCGCGCCTCCGGGTCGAGGAGGATCGCCCGGAGCACGGCTTTCAGGTCGCCCCGCGGGCTGCCGCTCTCCCCGTTGAAGGCCCGCGCCACGCGCTCCACGTAGGCCGGCGAGGGGTTGGAGGTCACCAGCCGCTGGATCAGCTGGCGGCCGATGAAGGGCCCGGCGTTCGGGTGTTCGAAGAGGTTGTCCACCGCCGCCTCGATGTCCGCCATGCCGCCCTGGCCCGCCGGCAGCGTGGTGCCGCGGAGCAGCGTCTTGGGGCCGTCGTCGTGGAAGGCCTCGAACAGCTGCATCGGCTCCCGGAAAGTGGCGCGATCCGAGCCGAAGCGCGGGTTGTCGCCGCCCCAGGACAGCCCGGTGAAGACCCGGGCAAACTCGCGGATATCGTCGTTGTCGTAGGTCGGGATCAGCTTTCCCCCGGCGTCCCGCTTCTCCGTGCCGTCGGGGTTGAGCTCGAAGAGGCCGATGCTGAACAGCTGCATCACCTCCCGGGCGTAGTTTTCGTCCGGGTAGACGTTGGCCTCGGGGTCCGCTTTCGCGTTGTTGAGGTGACTCAGGTAGACGCCCATGGCCGGGTGCAGCGTGACCGCGAGGAGCAGGTCGCGGAAATTGCCGAAGGCGTGGTCGAGGAGCGTGTCGTAGTAGTCGCTGGTGGCGTAGGGGTACAGGAACAGGATATCCACGCCGTCGGACACCACGAAGAGCTGGCTCAGGGCGTAGGCCATGCGCTGGCGGAGCTGGTCTTCGGCGGTGAGCGTACTGTGCCACCAGGCCATGCGGCCGAAGAGAGCCTGCAGGTTATCGTTGTCGGCGCGCAGTACCTCGAAGTCGCCGGCGGCCTCGCGGGCGAGCAGCTCGGACACCACCGGGGAGTGGTGCGTGACGGAGAGGGCGAACTGGTCCTCGAGCCAGCTCGCCTCCCCCCGCGCCTCGATGGCCTCGATGGCCTCGAGGTCCAGCCCGAAGGTCGCCCGGGCGGCGAGGCGGGAGGCACCGTAGAGACCGCGCAGGATTTCCTCGTCGTCAGCCGGCGGCTCCTCCGCCGGCGCCTCGGGCGGCTCTGGCGGCGGGGGCGGTGGTGTGTCTGCAGCGGAGGGTGCGGTGGCGGGCGCGCTGTCGCCACCGCCGCCTCCGCCGCCACCGCAGCCCGCGAGCAGGAGCAGCAGCGCGAGCGCGCCGCTGCAAAGCAGTCTTCCAGCCATGGCGTTCCTCCTCCTGCACTGCCGCGTGGTGCCGCTGTGCCTGGCCCCTTCTACGGCTGCGGGTCCGGATTCCGTCGCTGTCCGTGCAGCGCGGGCCGCGGCAGGCTATGCTGACGGCAGTCCCCCACCGGAGCCCGCCCATGGAGTTTACCGCGCTCGTCACCCTGCTGCTGCTCGCCCAGTACCTCGCCTTCGCCATGCTGGTGGGTCGCGAGCGCGTACGCCACGGCATCGAGGCGCCGGCCTGCAGCGGCCACCCCGACTTCGATCGCGCCTACCGTGTGCAGATGAATACGCTGGAGCAGCTGGTGATCGTGCTGCCGGCGCTGTGGATCACGGCCTGGTGGTTCAGTGTGCCCCTCGTCGCGCCGCTCCTCGGCCTCGGCTTTTTCCTCGGCCGCATCCTCTACCGGAACGCCTACGTGAAGGACCCGGCAAAGCGCGGGCCGGGCATGGGCATCGGCATGCTCAGCCAGCTCGGGCTGTTGCTCTGCGCGACCTGGGCGGTGGTCATCCGCCTCTAGCATCCTTTTTCGTGTAACGACTGCCCCCCGCAGCACCCGCCCCCGGGCGCCCGCTGGCCGCTCCCCGGTGCCTGTGATAGGGTTTTCGGCAGCGCTCGCCGGTGGCGGGCCTTTCAACCCTGGGCAATTCCCCACAGGAGGAACCAGCGGCGCGGGCTGCGGCGGCGGGGTGCGGCCCCGACACCGACCGGCCGGAAGGCGCCAAGCGTTATGCTTCTAGCCACAGACCTCGACGGTACCTTTCTCGGCGGCGACCAGGGGGGTCGCCTCAGGCTCTACCAGCTCATCGCCGCCCACCCGGGCATCGACCTGGTCTTCGTCACCGGTCGCGGGCTGGAGCACGTCCTCCCGCTCCTTGCGGACCCGACCATTCCGCAGCCGGACTACATCATCAGCGATGTCGGGGCAACGGTGGTGCACGGCGGGACCCAGCAGCCGGTGCTCGCCCTGCAGGAACCCATCGACCAGCTCTGGCCCGGCGAACACGTCGTCGCCGAGGCGCTGGCGGGCTTTTCCGAGCTGCAGCGGCAGGAGGTCCCGCAGGAGCGGCGCTGTTCCTATTTCTGCGAGGAGCACCACATCGATGACGCCGTACGCCGCACCGTGGCGGAGCTCGGCTGCGACCTGCTCTTTTCCGCCGGCAAGTACTTCGACGTACTGCCCAGGGGGGTCAACAAGGGCCGCACGCTGACGCGGCTGGTGGCGCACCTCGGCCTGGACCCGGAGGAGGTCATGGTCGCCGGGGATACGCTCAACGACCTCTCCATGTACGAGCAGGGCTTCAAGGGCGTCTGCGTGGGCGACTCGGAGGAGGGGCTGCTGCTCGCCACCCAGGAGCTCGCGCGGGTCTACCACGCGCGCGAACCCGGTGCCGGCGGCATTCTCGAGGCGTTCCACTACTTCGGCTTCCTCGGCAGCGAGGGCGTCGATGCGGAGCTGCAGGCCGTGAGCCGAACGGGCAAGTCGGACCTGGTCATCGTCTACCACCGGCTGCCCTACGAGGAGTTCGTCGAGGACGGCGAACGCAAGCGACGCCGGCCGAAGTCGCCGAACGGCATCCTGCCCACGCTGCTCTCGTTCTTTGCCGACGGCCGCGCCGGCTCGTGGGTGGCCTGGGCTATCGACGACCCGGACCTCGGCCCCTTCGAGGTGCACACGGACGTCGACCTCGAGCGCTACCCGAAGCTGGTGGCGGCGCGGGTGGCGCTTTCCGAGGAGGACGTCGAAATCTTCTACAAGCGCTTCTCGAAGGAGGCCTTCTGGCCGACGCTGCACACCTTCTGGGAGCGGGCGAGCTTCCACGAGGAGCACTGGAACGTCTTCCTCGAGGTCAACCGGCGCTTCGCCGAGCGCGCAGCGGCCGAGGCCGCCGAGGGCGCGGTCATCTGGATCCACGACTACAACCTGTGGATGGTGCCCGCCTACCTGCGTGAACTGCGCCCGGACGTGACCATCGCCTTCTTCCACCACACCTATTTCCCGTCCGCGGACGTGTTCAACGTGCTGCCCTGGCGCCGGCAGATCGTCGGCAGCCTGCTGCAGTGCGACTACATCGGCTTCCACATCCCGCGGCAGGCGGAGAACTTCGTCGACGTGGCCCGGGGTGTCATGCCCATCGAGGTGCGCGAGAAGGTGAACTGCGCGCCGCGCTTCTTCACCTACGGCTGTGCCGTGGGCCTAGAGGAAATGACGTCCGAGATCGAGGTCGCGGGGCGGCGCATCGGCCTCGGCGCGCATCCCGTGGGCCTGGACCTCGGCCGCGTACAGACGGCCCTCGACGACGAGGCGGTGCAGGCGCGCATCGGCGAACTGCGCGAGGAACTGAAGGGCCAGAAGCTGGTGCTCTCGGTGGAGCGGCTCGATTTCACCAAGGGTATCCTGGAGAAGCTCGTCGCCTGGGAGAGGCTGCTGGAGGAGAACCCGGAGCTGCGCGGCAAGGTCACGCTGGTGACCATCTGCGTCCCGGCGGCGCAGGGCATGACCATCTACGACGAGCTGCAGACGCAGATCGAGCAGACCGTGGGCCGTATCAACGGCCGCTTTGCGCAGATCGGCTGGATGCCGCTGCAGTTCTTTTTCCGCAGCGTGCCCTTCGAGCAGCTCGTGGCCTATTACGCCGTCGCCGACGTCATGTGGATCACCCCGCTGCGCGACGGCCTCAACCTCGTTGCCAAGGAATATGTCGCCACCCAGGGCAAGACCGGCGGCTGCGGCGTGCTGGTGCTCTCCGAGTTCGCGGGCGCCGCGGCCGAGCTGCGCGGTGCGATCCTCACCAACCCGCACGATCCGCACGAACTGGTCACCACCTGCTACCTGGCCCTGACCCTCAGTCGCGACGAGGCCCGCAGCCGGCTGGCGGAGGCCTACGACTCGGTGCGCCACTACGACATCGCGCTCTGGGGCAGCGAGTTCATGGAGGCCGTCCGCGCGCACGCCCGCGGCGGCTGAGGGGAAGCGAGAGCCGGGGAGACGACGGCATGGCGCTGCGCAACGCGGTACAGCTCATCTGCTACCCGGATCGGCTGGGCAGGGATCTCAAGGACCTGCGCCGGGTTATCGAGCGCCATTTCGCCGATGCCATCGGCGGTCTGCACCTGCTGCCGTTCTACCCGTCCAACGCCGATGCCGGCTTCTCGCCGCTGACGCACAAGGAAGTGGACCCGCGCTACGGCGACTGGGATGACATCGAGGCCCTGGCCGCCGACTACGACCTTTGCGTGGACCTCACCATCAACCACATCTCCGACGAGTCGGAGGAGTTCCGGGATTTCCGCGCGCGGGGCTTCGAGTCGCCCTGGGCGGAGCTGTTCGTCGACGTCGACAAGCTCGGCGAGATCACCCCGGACGACCTCGCCAGGATCCACATCCGCAAGGAAAAGGAGCCCTTCCGGGAGGTCAACTTCGACGACGGCGGCAGCGCGCGGGTGTGGTGCACCTTCACCGAGCACCAGGTCGACCTCAACTACGATGCGCCCCTGGCCTACCGCCTGATGGAGGACTACATCACCTTCCTGACGGCCCGCGGTGCGAAGCTGCTGCGCCTCGACGCCTTCGGCTACACTACCAAGCGCATCGGGACCAGCTGCTTCCTCGTCGAGCCCGATGTCTACCGGCTGCTCGAGTGGGTGAACGGCGTGGCGAGGGCCCATGGCGCGGAGTGCCTGCCGGAGGTCCATGACCACTACAGCTACCAGTACGCCCTCAGCCGCCGCGACATGCGCCCCTACGGTTTCGCGCTGCCGCCGCTGTTGCTCTATTCCCTGCTCGATGCAAACAGCACCCACCTGAAGCAGTGGCTGCGCATGTGCCCGCGCAACATGATCACGGTGCTGGACACGCACGACGGCATCTGCATCCCGGACGTGGA
The DNA here is from genome assembly GCA_964438205.1 of uncultured Alteromonadaceae bacterium. GTDB lineage: Bacteria > Pseudomonadota > Gammaproteobacteria > Pseudomonadales > Halieaceae > Pseudohaliea. Next base: position 10,545 of record CAYTJQ010000052.1, on the reverse strand, counting down.
GGGCATCCTGCCCGAGGACAAGCTCAAGGTCCTGATCAGCAATATCGACGCGCGCAGCGCCGACCCGATCCTGCGCAAGTCGGCCGCCAACATCCACAGCGTCGGCGCGATCTACCAGCTCACCTGCACCTACTACGACGCCCTGATGCAGAACGACGATGCTTACATTGCTGCGCGGGCGATCCAGTTCTTCACCCCGGGGATTCCCCAGGTCTACTACGTCGGGCTCCTGGCCGGCTGCAACGACACGGGGCTCATGGAGCACAGCGGGGAGCTCCGCGATATCAACCGTAGCTACTACAGCCTCGACGGCGTCGATCGGGCGGTGCAGCAGCCGGTGGTCCAGCGCCTGCTGGCGCTCATGCGCTTCCGCAACCGGCACCCGGCCTTCGATGGCAGTTTCGAACTGCTGTACTCGAACGATTCCAGCGTGGCCATGGCCTGGCGCAGCGGCGAGCACTTCTGTGAACTGTTCGTGGATCTCAACTTCAAGACCAGCACGATCACCTGCAGCGACGAGGAATCGCTGGCAGCTATCAGTTTCCGTGCCTGATCCGCGGCGCGCGGCGGCCTCCTGCCGGTGCCGGTGCGTGGGGGCGGGCTAACGGCCGCGTTGACGGGCACCGTGGTCACCGTTCTCCCGTGACGGCACTGGGCGGGAGCACATCCATGGGCCCCGGGGGCGTGGCCGGTGAGGTCGCCGCCGAGGTCGAGACGGATGTCCGGAACTGGCTGAGGACACTAGAGCCCCAGCGTTTTCCGGGTCCGCGCGAAGGCGTCCAGGGCCCGGTCGATGTCATCGTCGGCAAGCGCCGCCGACATCTGCGTGCGGATACGCGCCTTGCCTTTCGGCACCACCGGGTAGGAGAAGGCCACCACGTACACCCCGAGCTTCAGCATCTCGTCGGCGAAGCGCGCGGCGAGGGCCGCGTCGTGCAGCATCACCGGGACGATCGGGTGCTCCCCGGGCAGCAGCTCGAAACCCAGCCGCTCCAGCCCGTCGCGGAAGCGCGCGGTGTTGCCCGCCAGGCGCTGGCGCAGTGCCGGCTCCTCGTCGACCAGGGCCAGCGCCTTGATGGCACCGGCCACCACCGGTGGGGCGACGGTGTTGGAGAACAGGTAGGGGCGCGAGCGCTGGCGCAGCAGGGCAACGATCTCGCGGCGCGCCGCCGTGTAGCCGCCGCTGGCGCCGCCGAGGGCCTTGCCGAGCGTGCCGGTGATGATGTCCACCCGGTCCATGCAGCCGGTGAGTTCATGGGTGCCCCGTCCCGTCGCACCGACAAAGCCCGTGGCGTGGCAGTCGTCGAAGTGGACCAGGGCGCCGTAGCGCTCGGCGAGGTCGCAGATGGCGTCCAGGCGGGCGATGTAGCCATCCATGGAAAAGACACCGTCCGTGGTGATCAGCTTGAAGCGGGCGCCGGCGGCGTCCGCCGCCTCGAGCTGCGCCTCCAGGTCCGCCATGTCGCTGTTGCGGTAGCGGTAGCGCTGCGCCTTGCACAGGCGCACGCCGTCGATGATGCTGGCGTGGTTGAGCTCGTCGGAGATCACCGCGTCCTCCGGGCCGAGGAGTGTCTCGAAGAGGCCGCCGTTGGCATCGAAGCAGGAGGGGTAGAGGATCGTATCCTCGGTGCCGAGGAACGCACTGAGCGCGTCCTCCAGTTCCTTGTGCAGCGTCTGCGTGCCGCAGATGAAACGCACCGAGGCCATGCCGTAGCCCCAGTCCTCGAGGCCCTGCTTTGCGGCGGCGTTCACTGCCGGGTGCTGGGCGAGCCCGAGGTAATTGTTGGCGCAGAGGTTGAGCACCTCGCCGTCGCCGGCGACGCCCACGTGGGCCCCCTGCGGTGTGGCGATGAGCCGCTCGCGCTTGGTCAGCCCCGCCGCCTCGATGCCCTCGAGCTCGGCGGCCAGGTGTTCGCGGAAATTGCCGTACATCGTGCTGCTCCCCTTATTGCTCACCGTCCCAGTTGAGGATGACCTTGCTCGCCTTGCCGGCATTCATGGCGGCGAAGCCGTCCTCGTAGTCGCGATAGCTCATGCGGTGGGTGATCACCGGCGACACATCGAGACCGCTCTGCACCAGCACCGACATCTTGTACCAGGTCTCGTACATCTCGCGGCCGTAGATGCCCTTCAGCGTGAGCATGTTGAAGATCACGGTGTTCCAGTCAATGGCCGTGTTCTCGCCGGGAATGCCGAGCATGGCGATC
>CAYTJQ010000052.1:0-8238 GCA_964438205.1 uncultured Alteromonadaceae bacterium | reverse complement strand
AAGAGGGCGGCCACGTCCAGGTCGATACCCGGCTTGTGCTCCCAGACGTTGGACATGGGCAGCGCCACGTACTCGGCGAAGGCGCCGGGCCGGTTCACGCCGATACCGCTGGTGTGGGCGCACAGGTGGCGGCGCCCGGCCATGCAGTTGCGGCAGCGGCCGCAGACCACGTGGCCCTCGCCCGACACGATCTGCCCCGGGCGGAAGTCGTTGACGTTGCTGCCCACCTCGACGATCTCGCCGACGAACTCGTGGCCGACGACCATGGGCACGGGAATGGTCTTCTGTGCCCAGGCATCCCAGTTGTAGATGTGCATGTCCGTGCCGCAGATGGCCGTGCGCCGGACGCGGATGAGGACGTCGTTGATGCCCACCGCCGGTTCCGGCACGGACTCGAGGCTGAGGCCGGGTGCGGCCTCTCGCTTGACCAGTGCATCCATGGGTATGCTCGCTGTGTTGTCCAATATAGTGGAAATAGATCCAGTATCCTGAACCCGATGCGGCGCCAATGCAAGGCCGCCAGCGCTGCACAGGCCGGGCTCTGCCGCGCCGCGTTCCCGCCCGCCATGGTACCGACCGGGGGCGCTGGGCTATGATCGCGGGCCAGCCAGCCACCGGGATGGAGGAAGGGGAACACGCCATGGACGCCGCCGACAAGCAGACCGCGAACGAGACCGGCAGCCCGCCCGACAGCTCGGCCCTTATCGAGCGCATGAATGCGATGCGACCGGGTTTCCTCGACCTGCTCTGCGGGCACGTGGCCGCGGTGGACCACCACCAGGCCAGCTGCACCATGCATTTCGAGATCAGCCGGGACTACTGCCACTCGGTCGATATCATCCAGGGCGGCTTCGTCACCGCCATGCTCGACGCCGCCATGTCCCACGCCGCCTTCGCCCATGTCCCGGGGGTCAGCAACGTGGCCACGCTGGAGATCAAGGTCAGCTTCCTCGAGCCCTCCCGCGCCGGGCGCTACCACGCCGTGGGGTTCATCGATCGCGCCGGCCGCAGCACGGGCTTCATGAGCGGCAAGCTGTTCACCGCCGACGGCCGGCTCACGGCCACGGCGACGACCACGGCCCGGCTGGTGCGCGCGCAGGGGAGTGAGGCATGAAGCGGCTGCTCCCCGCCCTGGCCGTCACGCTGCTCCTCGCCGGCTGCGGCGGTGACCCGCAGGCGCCTGCCGGTGGCGGCGCCATCGCCGACTACACCCGCGACATGCAGGCCGTTCCCGGCTTCCTGCCCTTCTACCTGGACCGGCAGGGCGGCCGCCTGTACTTCGCCATCGACCGCTTCGACGAGGACATGATCTACCAGACGGGCCTGCCCCGGGGCGTGGGTTCGAACGACCTCGGTTTCGACCGCGGCGAGCTGGACAGCGGTCCCGCCGCGCTGGTCCGCTTCGAGCGCGCCGGTGACCGCGTGCTCCTGCACCGGCGCAACACGGCCTTCCGCGCGGAGACCGGCAGCGCCGAGGAGCGGGCGGCGGTGGAGGAGGCCTTCGCCAGCTCGGTACTCTGGGGTTTTCCCGTGGTGGCCCGGCACGACGGCGCCGTCCTGGTCGATGCGACGGACTTCCTGCTCCGCGATGCCCGGGGACTGGCCCGCGACCTGGCGGCGAAGGCGCAGGGCAACTTCGAGGTTGACCCGGACCGCTCCGCTCTTTACCTGCCGCGGACGAAGGGCTTCCCGCGCAACAGCGAATTCGAGGCGACGATCACCTTCACCGGGGACGACCCCGGCGAGTTTCTCGAGGCCGTGGCCCCGGATCCGCACAGCTTCTCGGTGCGCATGCACCACAGCTTCGTGGCCCTGCCGGAGCCGGGCTACGAGCCCCGGGCCTATCACCCCGAGTCCGGCTTCTGGTCCTTCAGCTACCGCGACTACGCTACCCCCGTCGACGAGCCGGTGACGCAGCGCTATATCCCCCGGCACCGCCTCGAGAAACGCAACCCCCGCGCCGACAGGAGCGCGCCGGTCGACCCCATCGTCTACTACCTCGACCCGGGCACGCCCGAGCCCGTGCGCAGCGCCCTGCTGGAAGGGGCGGGCTGGTGGAACCAGGCTTTCGAAGCCGCCGGTTACGAGGATGCCTTCCGGGTCGAGCTGCTGCCGCCGGACGCCGACCCCATGGACGTGCGCTACAACGTGATCCAGTGGGTGCACCGGGCCACCCGGGGCTGGTCCTACGGGTCCTCGGTCCTCGACCCGCGCACCGGGGAGATCATCAAGGGCCACGTCACCCTGGGATCGCTGCGCGTACGCCAGGACTGGCTCATCGCCCAGGGCATGACTTCGCCCTTCGAGACCGGGGAGGAGCCGGCATCGGAACTGACGGCCATGGCGCTGGCGCGCATCCGCCAGCTTTCCGCGCACGAGGTCGGCCACACGCTGGGGCTCGCCCACAACTTCGCCGCCAGCGGCCGCGACCGGGCCTCGGTCATGGACTACCCGCAGCCGCTGATCCGCCTCGACGACGCGGGAGAGGTCACCCTCGCCGGCGCCTACGACACCGGCATCGGTGCCTGGGACAAGCGCGCGATCACCTACGGCTACGGTCACTTCGGGAAAGGCAGCAAGGAGCGCGCGGCCCTCGCGGCCTACGTGCGCGAAGGGCGGGACGCGGGCTTCGAGTTCATTTCCGACCCGGACTCCCGCGAGCTGCGGGATTTCCATCCCCGCAGCCATCTCTGGGACAACGGCGCGGACGCGGTGGCGGAACTCGAGCGCATGCTGGCCCTGCGCGCCGTCGCCCTCGGCCGTCTCGGCGAGCAGACGCTGAAAACGGGCACACCCTACTCGGCACTCGAGGGGATCCTCGTCCCGGTCTATTTCTACCACCGCTACCAGGTCGAGGCCGTGGGCAAGTGGCTCGGTGGGGTCGACTACCGCTACGCCGTGCGCGAGCCGGGACAGTCCTATCGCCAGCAGCCGGTGCCCGCGGCGGCGCAGCAGCGCGCGGTGGACGCATTACTGGCGACCCTGGCGCCGGCGCAGCTGGCGCTGCCGGCCGAGCTGCGGGCACAGCTGCCGCCGCAGGCCTATGGCTACGAGCGCACCCGGGAGAACCCCGGTGGCTACATGGGTGCGCTGCCCGATCCCGTTTCCCTGGCCGAGGCCGGCGCCGCGCACACCCTCGGCGTCCTCCTGCACCCGGAGCGCCTCGCGCGGATGGCCTGGCAGCACGCCGTCGACAAGGCGCAGCCCGGCGTGGACGGCCTCTTCCGCCGCCTCGAGGGGGCGCTGGTCACGCCCGTGCACAGCGGCGAGGCGCGGCTCCTCACCCAGCGCGCCGCCGCGGTGCTCCTGGGGCACTGGCGTTCGCTGCTCACCGCCGGGGCGGTGGCACCGGAGGTCCGCGCCGAGGCGCACGCGGCGCTCGAGCGCGCGGCACGCTTCTTCCGCCGGCAGCTGCGGCCGGCGCCAGGTTACGCGGCCTTCTACGCCTACCAGCTGGCGCTGATCGAGGCGGCCGAGGCCGGCGAGGGCTTTCCGCCGCCGCCCCCGGCCCGGGAGCTGCCCCCGGGATCACCGATCGGTGGCTGAGTCGGCCCCCGCCACGCGGTTGACCTGGTAACCCACCCGGGGGAAGTGCACCGCCACGGTCCCGACCCGGGGGTCCTCGCGAAGCAGGCTCAGGTGCTCCACGCTCGACTGCATGAGCACGCCGCGAACCGGGTCGAGGCCGTAATCCGTCGGCATCACCTCGACCTGTTGACCGGGCCGCAGTCCGTCCAGGGCTTCCAGGGACTGGCCCTCGGCGACGCGCGGCGACACGGCGGCGGCGGCATCGAGGGCGACCTCCCCGCTGATCGTCTCCAGCTCGCCGTGCCCGAACTCCCGCATCACGCTCAGCCACTGGCGCAGGTTCGGGTAGTGGTCGAACTCCCCGGCAAGCGCGGCATTGCGGTGCACGAACCAGCAGCAGTGATAGCTGGAAAAATCCGCCTCCGTCGGCTGGTTGCCGAACAGGAAGGCGCTGCCGGCGAGCTGGCGGTCCAGGTTGCCCAGGTGGTTGTGGAAGAGGGGTAGCGCGGTTTCCGGCGGCATGGTGAGGCTGGCGCCGCCGGCGAGCTCGGCGCGGTCGCGCAGGAAGGCCTCGGCGGCCGTCGGGTCCTGGAACAGGGGACTCTCGGCCAGCGCCCGGGGCTGGAAGGCGACGGAGATGCAGGTGCGAAAGAAGACGCTGTCGGTCCAGCGGGCGGTCGCCGCCACCGTCGCCTCGTTCCCCGGCGGGTAGATCGTGCCGTCCGGCAGGAGTTCGTCGATCACCCGCGCGATGAGCGCCGTGTCGCAGTAGATGTCGGCCCCGAGCTGCATCACCGGCGTGCGCCGGTAGCCGCCGGTCAGGGGCAGGAGATCCGGCTTGGGCATGATGACCGGGATCGTGACAGCCTGGTAGTTCGCGTGCTTGTAGCCGAGCAGGAGGCGGATCTTCTCCGCGAAAGGGGACTCCGGGTAGTGGTGCAGGATGATTTTCGGCATGATGCGGCTCTTGTGATGACGGGCGTGGTCACGGGCAGGTCGGCGGCAGCACCTGGCCGCCGCCCGTGGATACTCTTGCAGACAATGCCGGTGCCGTCCAGACGGCGGCAGCGGCCGGAGAACCGCGATGAAGCCCGGACGCGTCGCCCCCGAAACCCGCCTCGTGCACGACGCCGATAGCGGCTGGGGCATCGTTACCACACCGGTCTACCGGGCCTCCACCGTGCTTTTCGACGACCTGGCGGCGCTGCGCGCCGGCGAGGCCGACCCCCTGGATCGCCGGCGGCTCTACTACGGGCGTCTCGGCACGCCGACCACCCGGACGCTGGAGGACGCCCTCACGGCCCTCGATGGCAGCGCCGGCGCCGTCCTCTCGCCCTCGGGCCTGGGCGCCATTGCCGACGTGCTGCAGTGCTTCCTGCGCCCCGGCGACCACCTGCTCATGCCCGACAGCTGCTACGGTCCGACCCGCAAGCTCTGCCGGGGACGGCTGGCGGACCTCGGCATTCGCACGACATTCTACGATCCCTGCTGCGGGGAGGGCCTGCGCGACCGGCTCGAGCCGGAAACGCGCCTGGTCTTCCTCGAATCCCCGGGGTCGGTGACCTTCGAGGTGCAGGACGTCGGCGCCATCGCCGCCGTGGCCCGCGCCGCCGGCGCCCTCACGGCCATCGACAATACCTGGGCCACGCCGCTGCTATTCAACCCCCTCGAGCACGGCGTCGACCTGGCGATCCAGAGCGGCACCAAGTACCTGAACGGCCATGCGGACGCCATGTTCGGCGTCACGACCACGCGGGACAGCGCGCTCTACGAACAGCTGCGGAACTACGTCCTCGGCAACGGCGTTCACCTCGCCCCGGACGATGCCTGGCTGGCGCGCCGCGGGCTGCGCACCCTTGCCGTGCGTCTCGCCGCGCACGAGCGCGCCGGCTACGCGCTCGCCGAATGGCTGGGTGAGCGGCGGGAGGTGGTGCGGGTACTCCATCCCGGGCTGCCGGGCTGCCCCGGCCACGAGCTCTTCCGGCGCGACTTCCGCGGTGCCTCCGGTCTCTTTGCGATCGTGCTCAGCGGGCTCGACGAAGCGGGTCTCGCCCGTTTTCTCGACGGCCTCGAACTGTTCGGCATGGGCTATTCCTGGGGCGGTTTCGAAAGCCTGGCCCTGCCCATGGTCCCGACCCGCGACCTGCCGGGCGGGCAGCTCGCGCCCGGCGAGACGCTGCTGCGCCTGCACGCCGGGCTGGAGGCCGTGGACGATCTCGTTGCGGACCTCGCTGCCGCCTTCGCCCGCGCCTATCGCTGAGCCTTGCGGGAGAGCCCGGGCGAGGGAGGGAGCCGGCGCCCGCCCCCGACCCTGTCAGCCGCCCTCCCAGGCCGCGACCGGCTCGTAGCGGACGCCGACCCGGCCCGGCCGCGACTCGAACAGGGTCACCCCGCGATAGTGAAAGGGCAGGGCGGGTGGTTCGGCGGGCGCCGGCGGGGGCACGCGACAGCCCCGGTAGAGCGTCAGGTGCGGCACGAAACGCCGGTGCTCCCGTCGCGCGCCCGCCACCTGTCCCGCACGGCCCAGGTCCCGGGCGAGCGCCTCCAGCGCCGGCTGTGGATCGCCGGGCCCCAGCCAGAAGATCCCCGGCCGCGGCCAGTAGCCGACCCGGTCCAGGCAGAGTTCACCCGCGCCCGGCAGGGTGAGCCGGTCGACCGCGTCGCAGAGTGCCTCGAGACCGCGTTCGTCCACCTCGCCGAGGAAAGCGAGGGTGAGATGAAAGTTCGCCGGCGGCACCGCCCGGCCGTCCGCCGTGGCGACCCGCTGCCGCCACGCGTCGATGGCTTGCTTGTCTTCGGCAAGTGGATCAAGACCAAAAAAAAGTCGCATGGCGGGTTCTCGCGTCCGCGGGAAGTATCCGCTACCGTAGCGCCCCGTCAGCCCCCCGGGAAGGAGCGCCCGTGATCCTCGACGACAGCGCGCCGCGCTACCTGCCTCACTGCACCCGGCCTGAGCTGCTGGCCATGGGTCTGTCGCCCCTCGCCGGCGACAGCTGGATCGAGGTAGACAGCAGCCTGGGCGGCTTCCACGCGCACAAGCAGGCGCTGGCCGCCGGCGACCTGGCTGCCGTCTACCGCTGGCTGCCGGGCTCCCTGCCGGCGCAGGAAGAGCTGGCAGAACAGCTGCTGCGCCAGCTCCTGGAGGTTCACGGCGATGCCTACCGGCGCGACGAGGACGCCATCCTCTGCACGGCCGCGGGCTTTTCCGTGCCCTGGCCGCCGGCCACGGCCGATCGGCTCTGGTCCCTGTCGCTGCTGGTCGCCGAGGACCTCGTCATCATGCAGCGCGGCGATGAGGGCTATCGACTCACGGCCGCCAGCCTGTGCAGCCCAAGCCACTGGCGCCTCGCCGATAAGCTCGGGCGGCCACTGCGCGAGATCCACGACCCGATCCCCGGGATCCACGAGGACCTGTCGCCGCGCATCGATCGGTTCTTTGACCACCTGCGGCCGGAGCACCCGGTGGAGCGCTTCAACTGGACCCTCCAGGCTGACTGGGAGCTGTTTCACGACGGCCGCGCCCAGGTGCCGGAGGAGGCCGGCGCGGAGGCATCGCTCTACTACCGCGTGGAACGCCAGACCCTGGTGCGGCTTCCGCGCACCGGGGCCGTGGTGTTCACCATCCGCGTGTTCCTGCACCCGCTGGAGGCGCTGGCTACCCGGCCGGGCGCCCTGGCTGCGCTCGTCGCTGCCGTCGACGCCGCACCGCCTGCGCTGGCGCGCTACAAGGGCTTCGAGCGGTTGCGTGCAGCCCTGGCACGTTACCCATTATCATAGGACCTGCGTCCTGCCTGCTGTAAGGATTCCCCAGTGATCAACGCCCACCTAGCTGCCACTCTCGGCCCCATGCGCGCCCCCTTCCTCCTGCTGGTACCGGTCTGCGTGTCTCTCGGCTGGGCGGCCGCTGTGCATGACGGCTACGCCATCGAGCTTACGCACCTGCTGGTCGCGGCCGCCGGCGCCCTTGCCGCCCATATCAGCGTCAACGCGCTCAACGAGTACGAGGACTTCCGCAGCGGCCTCGACCTGCGCACCGAGCGCACCCCCTTCAGCGGCGGCACCGGTACGCTGCCGGCACACCCTGACAAGGCCCATTACGCGCTGGTGACGGGCCTCGTCAGCCTGTTCGTGGTGGTGCTCGTGGGGCTCTACTTCGTGGAACTGCGCGGCGCGGCCCTGCTCCCGCTCGGCCTTCTCGGCGTGGTGACCATCGTGCTCTACACGCGCTGGCTCACGCGCTCGCCGCTGCTCTGCCTGCTCGCCCCCGGCGTCGCCTTCGGGCCGCTCATGGTGCTGGGCGTGTATTTCGCGCTCACGGGCCACTACGGCGCCACCGCCGCTGCCGCGTCCCTGGTGCCGCTGTTCCTGGTCAGTGACCTGCTGCTGATCAACCAGTTCCCGGACCGCGAGGCCGACCGCTGGGCGGGGCGCAACCACCTGCTGCTGGCCTGGGGTGACCGCGCGGGCATCAGCGTCTACGGCCTGTTCCTGGCCGCGGCCTATGTCTCCGTGCTGCTGTCGGTGGCCCTCGACGCGCTGCCCGGCTGGGTACTGCTCACCCTGCTCACGCTCCCGGTCGCCGCACTGGCGTTCCGCGGTCTCGCCCGCCATGCCGACGAGGTGCCGGCGCTGGTGCCGCACATGGCGCAGCACGTCGCGCTCACGCTGGTGACGCCGGCCCTGCTGGCGCTGGGTATTGCGCTGGGCTAG
>CAYTJQ010000051.1:4278-23243 GCA_964438205.1 uncultured Alteromonadaceae bacterium | reverse complement strand
ACCGTCAGCAGGCCGGTCACGGTCCAGGCGCGCCGTGGGCTGGGGTACTCCGTGGCAAGGGTGGCCGGGGCTGCTGGGCGCATAGTTATCCTCGCTGTGACTTCGTTGCCGAGTGCACGGTCAGTCATCCGGAGATGACAGGCCAGTCTTGCCGGCCTCGCGCTGCATCGGCTTGCGCTCGGCGAACCGCGGCGGCTCGCTGCGCGCGCCCACCGTAAAGCCGGCGTCGGTAGTCAGGGTGTGGCCGCTGGTGTAGCCGGACTCGTCGCTCGCCAGCCACAGTGCGGCGTTGGCGACGTCCTCGGCGGTACCGGCACGGTTCTTCAGCGGCGACCCTCGCGCCAGCAGGTCGCGCGTGGCGTCGATGGCTTCCGGGTCCTCGAAATACACGGCCGACACCATCGGCGTGACCATGGCATAGGGCGCGATGGCATTGACCCGGATGCCATGGGCACCCAGTTCCGCCGCCATCGATTTTGTCAGCCCGATCACGGCATGCTTTGCCGCCGTGTACGCGGTCGGGCCCAGTCCTCCGCTGATCCCTGCCACGCTCGACATGCTGATGATCGACCCGTAACCCTGCGGCTTCATGACGGCAGCAGCGTACTTCATGCCGTAAAAGACGCCGTTCAGAAGAACGTCCAGCGTTGCCTTCCACTCCTCGGGCAACAGCTCGTCCACGGGGCCCTTGCAGCCGACAATACCCGCATTGTTGAACATGACGTCCAGTTGACCTTCACTGTCGACAGCCCGGGCGACCAGCGCCGCAACCTCTTCCGGTTTAGTCACATCGCAGCGCTGGAACTGCACAGCAGGCCCGAGAGCCTCGACCAGTGCCCGGCCACGCTCTTCCTGGACGTCGCCAATAACGACCCGGCAGCCCTCGGCGACAAAGCGCCGGGTGGTCGCTTCTCCGATGCCGCTGGCCCCGCCCGTGATCACGGCAACCCGGTCCTGGAGGCGGCCCCGGGCCACGCTTTGATCACCGCTCATGAGGCCGCCTCGAGGCGAACCGGCACGGCCCGCGGTGACCGCAGGATAAAGCCCTGCGCCCCCCGCATTTCCCGGTCCTGCTCAAGCCGCGCATAACGCGACAGCAGGTGCTCGAGCGCCACCTCCATCTCGACGCGTGCCAGCTGCGCTCCCGTGCAGTGATGCTCACCGCCGCCGAAGGAAAGGATGCTGCTGGCCCCGGTGAACTCCCGTTCCGGCGCTTCCCGGAATCGCTCCAGCTGAAAACGGTCCGCCGCTTCAAACACCGTCTCGTCCCGGTTTGCCGATGCCAGCACGATCAGTACCCGCTCATTCTTCCCGAGCTCAACGCCACGGACGGAGAGGTCGCGCGTCACACGGCGCGTCAATGCCTGTACCGGCGGGAAGAGGCGCAACGCTTCCGCGCAGGCGGCCGGCGCCAGTGCCCTGTCGGCGCGCAATTGCTGCCAGAGGGCAGGCGCTGTCGCCAGGTAGGCGAGGAGGCTCGACAATACCCGATCCGTGGTCTCCACACCGGCGGTCAGGAGAAAGGCGATGAACGCCTGCGCCTCGTCCTGGGTAAGCCGCACGCCCTCGTACTCGATGCTGGCAACATCAGACAGGAGATCGCTGCCGGGCGAGCGGCGGCGCTCCTCGATGATCGGGCCGATATAGGCGAACACCTCGTCCCGCGCCTTCAGGGCACGCTCCCGCAGCGCCACATCGCCGGTAATACTGCCAACGCCCCCCGCTGCGAGCGCGTCGTACCAGTCAACCCAGTGCACACCCTGGGGAACGTCCAGCAGGTCAGTGATCACCGCCAGCGGTAGCGGCGACGTGTAGGCCGCCTTGAGGTCCACGACGCCCGCGGGCGCCCCCAGTGCGTCGAGCAATTGCTCGGACCGTCTTTCCACGTTGTCGCGCAGTTCAGTGGCGAGCAGCCGCGGATTGCGCATGCGGCGGGCGACGATGGCGGTCTTCCGGCTGTGCTCGCGCCCCGTCATCTGCAGGATCGTGCGTCCGAAGATGGGTGTGCCCGGCCCCTCCGTCAGGGGTGCGAAGTCTTCAGACTCCCGCAGCACCCGGCGCACGTCCTCGTAACGGGTCAGCATCCAGACCTGCATCCCCTCGTGCCAGTACACCGGCGCCTCCGCGCGGAGTCGCCGGTAGAGCTCAGCCGGGTCGACCTGCCCATCGCCGGCCACAAGGCGATCGACGAGCTTATCCAGGGGCTCCTGCATGACAGGTTCTCTCCCGTGAAAGGCGCCCGGCATCGCTGCCGGGCGAGGTAATGACATCAGAAACGGTAGGTGACGCGTGCGCCATAGATGCGCGGTGGTGCGATGAAATCGACGAAGAACAGCCCCGTCGCTGCAGCGCCCTGGCCGTATTGCTCGTTGGTCAGGTTCTCGCCGTAGACGGTCAGCTGCAGTCGATCTCCCGGCAGGTGCAGCGTTGCGCTTGCCTGCGCCACGAAGATCTCGTCATAGATAATGTAGTTGCGGATGTTCGACGGAAACTCGTCCTTCCAGTAGACGCTCGCTCTCAGGTCGAGCATGCCCGCACCGCCGAGGTCGAGACCGCCATACTCCACCGCACCGCTCGCCGAGTACTTGGCAACGTTGAAAAAGTCCAGCTCCGCGGCGCGCTCCGGGTCCGGGATGCCATCTGCCGGGAAATCCACGTCGAGACCGTTGAACTCGTCGTAGTCGGCATCCACGTAGGCGAAGCCGCCAAAGAACGTCAGGTGCTCGGTTGCAGACCAGGCCACATCCAGCTCCGCGCCGGAGATGGTAGCAGCGGCGGCGTTTTCCACCGTCTGCAGGTTGTCGGCGTTCAGGATCGTACGCTGGAGGTCGTCGAACTCGTTGTAGTAGATCGCGGCATTCAGGCGCCCGGCGCCATCCAGGAAGGTGAGTTTCGAACCCACCTCGAAGGCGTCGACCGTTTCCTCGTCGAAGGGCCCGGCGGGCGTCTGCGGGTTCGGGTTCCGCCCGTTGAAGCCGCCGCTGCGGAAACCGCGGGTCCAGGAAACCCAGGTCAGCCAGTCATCGTTGAGGCGGAAGTTCAGGCCGAGCTTGGCACCCACGTTGTCCCAGGTCTCGTCGAGGTCCTGGTCGAAGGTGCAGCTGGTGAACTCGAAATCGCAGTTGCCGAAGCTGGCAACCTGGATTTCCTTTGTTTCCTCGGTGTAGCGCAGGCCCGCAAGAAGCTGCAGCCTGTCGGTGAGATCCAGGGTGCCCTGGGCGAACAGCGCCCACTGGTCGTGCTCCTGCTGCGAGCGCAGCGCCGGTGTGGCCGCGCCGCCGAAGATGACGCGACGCTCCTTGTAATCGAGCTCCTGCGAGAAAAAGTAGGCGCCGGTCGTCAGGTTGAGGCTGGAACCTATCGGGCCGGACCAGCGCAGCTCCTGGGAGAATTGCTCCTGGTCGATGAACGGGTTGAAATTGAAGATCGACAGGGCCGAGCCATCACTGTCGACTTCGTTGACCTGCTCCATTTCCCGGGTCCCGGTAACCGAGGTAAATACGCCGCCGGCGACCTCCCAGTTGACCTCGGCAATGATGTGGGACCACTCGAGGTCGTTGGTGTTCGGGTTGTTCAGGGCGAGATCGAACTTGTGCTCGGGCGGCACGAAACCCGACTGGGAGACCGTGGTCCGCTCGTCAAAGATGTTGCGGGCGGCCGGCCCGTCGCCCTCGTCCTTGCCGAACTCTGCCACGACATCCACGGTCACGCTGTCGGCAGGGCGCCAGCGGACCGACGGGCGCACCATGTAGAACTCGCTCTCGCCGACATCCGGGCCTGCCACGTTGTCGAAAATGTCGTCGTTCTCCTTGTACTGGAAAGCCAGGCGCCCCGCGAGCGCACCATCCTCGGATGCCGTCTCCAGGGCACCCGCGACCTCGAGGTGGCCGAAAGTCGCGATACCCGCGTCAAGGCGCCCGCCGGTCTCGCCGCTGGCGCGCCGGGTACGCATGACCACCGCGCCGCCCGTCGTGTTGCGACCGAAAAGGGTACCCTGCGGCCCGGCCAGCACCTCCACCGACTCCAGGTCGTAGACATTGAGGACGCCGCCCGCAGCAATGCCGAGCGGCATGCCGTCGACCACCAGCGAGACGGTCGGATCCTCCGTCGTCACCGTACCGATCGTCCCCATGCCGCGGATATTGAAGTTGGCGTAGCCACGGATCGGCGAGGTCGGCGGCAAGTCTGCCGCGGGGACCAGCTGGCCGAGATCAGCCAGGTCCGTGACGAGCGCGCGGTCGAGCATGTCGCCGCTGAAACCGTAAATCGCGACCGGAACATCCTGCGCATTCTCTACGATCCCGCGCTTCTGGGCGGTCACCACCACCTCTTCGAGCCGGGGGCCCGCCTGCTGCGCCTGCACGTGGCCCGCAGTGAAACCGAGACCGGCAACGGCAAGCGCCGCGGCCACGACATTCGGCCGCTTCGTTCCAGGCTTCCGGGGAGCGTTGAGGGAGTTATGGCAAAGGGCCTTGCGGATGTGCTGCGTCATGGATGTCTCCTGACTATGATTATCGTTGGCGTCGACTTTGTTCCGGGAAAGGGGCGCGGCGCCCTAGCGGCCGCGGAGCCCCCGATCCCCCCTACTGCTTTGCTCCACGCAGGGGTCATGGCGCAACCGGCCAGTCGCCCGCTGCCGGCTCGGTGCCCGGCCAGCGCTTGCGCAGTTCCTGTGCGAGCCCCTGTGGCAGGTCCGCGAGGGGCATGGCATAGAGCTGCCGCACCTTGCGCTCCTGGAAGCGCCAACGCCCCTCCTCGCGCCGGTAGTCATCGATGTAGCGCAACGCGACCGCGTAGGTGACGCCATCAATGGCCAGCTCGGCGTGGGCCATCACCGTCCCCGTGGCCGCGTCCGGGCCGTTGAAGTCCAGCGTCTGCCCATGGGGAATATGGTAGGTAGGGCCGAATTCGGCAAGGCGCTCGCGATAGTAGGCGACGACCCGATCCCTGCCCTGCTCCACGCCCTTGACGTTGTCGAATACACAGTCACGGGTGAACAGCATCGCAAGCGTCTCGAAATCCCGGTCGTCGACGGCGAGCGCGTAGCGGGCGACCAGCTCGCCGAGTTCGGCCCGGTCCTCGAGGCGTCGGAGGCGCGTTTCCAGGTCGGCAACCATCGCAGCGCGCTCCCTCAGGCTCCCGGGTGCTCGGGCATGACGATGTAGCGCTGCAGGAGCCCGTCGCGCAGTTCCACCCAGCCGACGAAGCCCTTGCTGCTGCCGTCCGGCCCGATCACCCGGGCGCGGAAAGCGCCGCGTTCGCCATCAGTCACGACCTCGTCGACGTGATGCGTGATGCGGATCACCTGCATCTGCTTCACACGCTCCGCCAGGAAATCGTACAGCGCGTCCTGTCCGTGCAGGCTGTCCGTGTGGCGGGCATCATGTCCGTCGTGGGCCCAGACCTGCGTGTGCTGCCAGTGCACATCGGGCGTGAAGGCCTTCACGGCATCTGCTGCCCTGGCCCCATCGACATTGTCGAAGTAGGTGTGCTGCAGGAGCGCTTTCAGCGCAGTGGCGTCCATCGTTGCTGGCATTGTCGCTATTCCCTTTGCTTAGCGGTGGTAGAACGGTGCCGGCGGCAGCCGGTCGGGGAGCACGGCGACGGTCTCGTCGACTTCCTGGAAAAAGAAGCCCGCGAACAGTTGACGCTCGAGCTCCCGCAATGCTGCGGACTGCGCTTGGCGCCAGGACCGGAAGGCCTCCGGCCCGGTGAACCAGTACTCGGCGATACCGTCGAAGCAGGCATGAAAGGCTGCCCGCCGCGCTGCGGCATCGGCCGAGAACGCACCGGATTCCTCGGTGAAAAACCCCGTCATCACGTCGAGCGCCGTCGGCACGTTGAGCACATGGCCGAGGAGCCCCGGGGCACTGCGGCCGAGCGCGCCGTAGCTGCCATACCAGCGAGCCCGGAATTCCGCCGGATCGAGGGCAGGATTGCGGCGGGCAAAGTGCACCACCTTGAAGACCTTGTGTTCCGGCCGGCGCACCGGGACGATGACCTGCTCGGCGACGTGGAACTGGATCGGGGGTCCGCTGTACAGGTAGGGCGCATCGCCACCAACGGCGGCAACCGCCTCGTCGTACTCGAGGCCCTCGGGCCCCGGTCGATCGCGCGCCGGGCTCTTGGCGCTCAGGTAGGCCGCCAGGGAGTCGAAGAGCAACTGGCCGTAGCCGTCCCACCAGTCGTCAAAGTCGGCCGGCCGGCCTTCGGTCAGGTAGGCCGCTTCATCGGCAAAGACACTCTCCGGGGCGCGGTTGGCGCGCACGTTGAGCAGATAGCCGCGAATCCCATTCAGCCGCCGGCCATAGGAATTGTGATAGCCGGCGTGGGCCGCGCGGTACTCGTCGTGGCTCAGGCGCTCGTGGCGACGAACGAAACCGAAGACCTTGAGCATGCCGTTTCTCCCTGGCCGGTCAGCGATGGATCAGCGATAGTAGAAGTCGGGCGCCGGCTGCCGGTTCGGCATGACGATGACGTTCTCGTCAACGGCGACGTACCAGAGCGCAGAGAAAAGCGCCTGCTCCAGCCCGACCAGGGCCGGGAGCAGCGGATGCGCCGCGCGCGCGGCGACAAACGCATCGGAATGCTCGAACCAGAGTTCCAGCGCGCCGTCCCAGAGCCCGAAGAAGGCCTCGCGAAAGGCGCGCCCCTCCGTCGTGAAGCACCAGTGGTCTTCCGGGTAATAGCCGCGCACCGCCGCATCGATATCCGGGTCGCGGAGATTGAGAACGAGGCCGTTGAGGCCGCTCATGGCGCTGTAGAGCGGCGCATACTCCGCCAGCAGCCGGTCGCGCAGCGTGTCGCGCGCCAGGCCCTCGGCGCCCCGGAAAAACTGGACCAGCTTGTAGGGGCGCGCCTCGGCCCGAAGGACCGGCTGGATGACATGTTCCTCGACGCGGGTGTGGTAGGAGCGGAACTGGGTCGTCGTCGGCGCAACCCGGTCGAAGAGGAACGGGCCGTCCGCCAGCGTCCAGTCCGGATCTTCAACCAGCCCTTCCGCCGTGGCGCGGGTCGGCTCCGGCGTTCCGGCCCGCGTCCATTGTTCCCGGTCGTCGAAGTGCACGGCCGGGAAGCCGTCCCAAAAGTCCAGGAAGCCCGGCGGCTCGTTCTCGACCGTTACCGCCCCGCTGGCCGCCAGTTCGCGCCCGAGCTCAGAGCGCTGGTCATGAATATTGACCGTGTAGCCGCGAATGCCCTTCAGGCGACGTGTGTTGCCGCAGTGAAAGCCGACGTGACCGGCCCGGTACTCATCGTGGCTGAGCAGCGCCGTATTGCGCCTGAGGAAAGCCCAGACCTTGAATTGACATGCCGTCGAATCGTTCATTTCCCCGCCGATCTTATGGTTTTGCTTGCGGTACACTGCAAAGTGGCCTAGATTCTTGCTCGTGTCAAGCAAGTTTAAAAATAACGAATATGACGGGGCACGATGACGATACCAGCCTCCACGGCCACTGAACTCGCCACCGATATCTTCTGCGCACTGGGCGCGCCTCCGGCAACCGCCGTGCGCATCGCAACCTCCCTCGTGCTCGCAGACCGCAGGGGTACACCGACCCATGGGCTGGCCTTGCTGCCGCTCTACGCGGAGTTGATCGACGAAGGGCTCATCGACCCGGGGGCCACGCCCGATGCAACCTGTCTCGGTGGGGCAATCACGCGCGTTGACGGGCGCCACGCCTTCGGCCAGCTCACCGCGGCGGTTGCCGTCGAGCACTGCCTGCAGGCGCTTCCAGCGCACGGCATTGCGGCCGCCGGCATTGTCGACGGCACACACCTCGGCCGTCTCGGCGAGTGGGCAGAGCTGGCCTGCGAGCGGGATGCCGTCTTCCTGGCCTTTACCAACACGGGCGGCGGAGCGCGCAATGTCGCGGGCCCGGGCAGTGCAGGCCGCGTGCTGTCAACGAACCCGATTGCCGTCGGCGTGCCTGCCTGCGGGGCAGTGGACCATCACATCATCGTCGACTTCGCGGCTTCCCAGACCTCCGGCTCCCGTATTCGCGAGGTGGCCAACGCCGGTGGTCGCCTCGATCCGGACTGGCTCGTCCGCGACGATGGCAAGGCAACGGACGACCCGGCGGATTTCCTGGAAGGGCTTGCGGCGCTTCGACCCCTTGGAGGGCGCAGCGCCGGCCACAAGGGGTTCGGCCTGATGGTCGCCGGTGAGTTGCTCGCCGCCCTGGCCGGGAATCTCATGGCGGGCGAGCGCTCGGAGGGCGGCTTCACCAACGGCGCCCTGTTCTGCGTACTGGATGTCAACCGCTTTGGCGAGCGGGAAAGCTGGGCGCAGCGAATTGCGGCGTTCCGGGACTACCTCGCGGCCAACGACTGCCGGCTGCCGGGGGCCGGAAAGACGGCGGGCGCCGGGGACACGCTGAACCTCCCCGGCCACGTGACCGGCGGTATCGCCGCACTCGCGGAGCGGCTCGGCGTCGACCGGCGCGGGCTGGAAGCCGCCACATCCGGTGCCGGCGTTACCCGCACCTGGTGATTCCAGACTTCGACAACGACAGCACGGAGAGCACTATGGCACGCCCAGGCACGCTGACGGGAAACGACGACAAGCTGGCGGCAATCCGCGCCGCGGGCCGGCTCACTATCTATGAACTGTTTGCGGAGCACGCCAAGCGGCAGCCCGGGAAGACCGCGCTGAAAGACAAGACTCGCAGTCACCCTTATGGCGCCACGCTCCGGCGCGTCGATGCCCTGGCGAGCCGCCTCGTAGACGACGGGGTCCAGGCAGGCGACCGCATAGCGGTGCTGTCGGAGAACTGCATCGAGTACATCGAGCTGCACCTCGCGGCCGCCCGCATCGGAGCGATCGTTGCGTGCCAGAACTGGCGGCTGCGCCAGGCAGAGCTGGAGCACTGCGTGGACCTCGTCACGCCGAAACTGCTGCTCTGCTCGCCGCGCTTCGCAGAGACGGGCACGGCCCTGGCGGAGCAGTTCGGCATCGCCGCCCGTTCGCTCGGGGAGGCCTACGAAGCCTGGATCGAAGAGCCCGCGGGAGCGCTGCCACCACCGGCGCAGGACATCGAGACGGGGCTGCTGATCCTCTACACCAGCGGCACCACCGGTCCCGCCAAGGCGGCCCTGATCAGCCAGCGCGCCATCATTGCGCGGATGACGCTGCTGCAGACCGATCTCGACGTGGAGCCGGAGGATGGCTTTCTCGCCTGGTCACCGATGTTCCACATGGGCGGCACGGAGCACAGCATCTCGACGCTTGCCATGGGCGGGACCGTCTACGTGGCCGACGGCTTCGACGTGGACTTCATCGTCGAGACAATCGGTAGCGCGCGGCTCGGATGGCTGATCCTCGTACCCGCCACCATCGAGCGCCTGCTCGAGGCCCTCGACGCCACCGGCACGGAGCCCGTCGGCATCAAGCGGGTGGGCGCGATGGCAGACCTGCTGCCCAAGGCACAGATAGCCGCCGTCAGCCAGCGGCTCCGATCGCCTTTCCTCAACACCTTCGGCGCCACGGAGACCGGCATCGCACCCGCCT
This sequence comes from uncultured Alteromonadaceae bacterium, assembly GCA_964438205.1. Taxonomy (GTDB): domain Bacteria; phylum Pseudomonadota; class Gammaproteobacteria; order Pseudomonadales; family Halieaceae; genus Pseudohaliea. The sequence continues at coordinate 13,735 of CAYTJQ010000051.1, read as the reverse complement.
CGCGCGGTGTCATCCCGCCGGGCGTCGTGCCCGCGAGCCTCTCCAAGTCGCTGAATTCCCTCTGCGCGCTGCGCCTGGTCGATGCCGAGGGGCAGGAGGTGGCTGATGGCAGTCCCGGCGAGGCGATGGTCAAGGGTCCCACGTTGTTCAGCGGCTACTGGAACAACCCGGAGACCAACGCCCGGGACTTCGCCGGCGGCTGGTTCCGCATGGGCGACCTGTTCACCCGCAACGAGGATGGCACGGTCGACTTCGTCGGCCGGGCGAAGTACCTGATCAAGTCCGGGGGCGAGAACATTTACCCCGCCGAGATCGAAGGCGTACTGCTGGCGGATGCCCGGGTGCGCGATGCCATCGTGGTTTCCGCACCGGACGAAAAGTGGGGGGAGGTCCCGGTCGCCGTCCTGGCCAGCGATGTCGCTGACACCGATGAGCTGGCCCGGGAGCTGATCTCGCGCTGTCGCGAGGAGCTGGCCGGCTACAAGGTGCCCAAGGCCCTGCACTTCATCGACTTCGACGAGCTTCCCCGCAGCTCGTCAGGAAAGATCGTCCGTGAAGACGTTGAACGCTGGCTGGCGCAGCAGCGCTAGCTGAAGCTGCCGGCAAAGAGCGGGAAACTCACGCCGAGCGCCCAGGCCAGCGCGAGTCCGAGACCGATACCCGCCCCGAGGGGGCCGGCGCGCTGCGCGACCCAGCGGCCCATGAGGCCGTGAACGCAGAAGAAGAGCAGCACGATCGGCAGCACCAGCAGCACGAAGCCCAGCCGCTCGCGGTCGAGGAACGCAGCCAGCGCCAGCGACAGCAGGAGCCCGAAGCGCGCGAGCACGCGGCGCCAGGCCCGGCCGTGCCCCGCGTCCGTGGCGACGGCATCGGCGACCAGGAAGAGGACGGCCCCGGGCGCCAGCGCGGCGATCACCGCCCAGCGCTCGCCGCTGGGCAGGAAGCTGGCCGCGTAGCGGTCCAGCGCCAGGCCGAACAGGCCCACACCCCAGAGAAGCAGCAGCGCCACGGCGCGGCCGCTGGCGCGACTGCCTGCGAACGGTGAGCGGCCGAGCACCGCCAGCTGCAGCACGCCGTAGAGGGCGAGGTGCAGCGCCAGGTAGTCCGCCACCAGCACGGGCAGGAAGGGCCGGTAGGCGACCACGGCGACGAGTGGCGCCAGCAGCGCCGGCGCGGCCACCGCCAGCAGGAAACGCCGGGGCGACGCCCCGGCGGCCGGTGGCAGCGGCGGGGGCAGCCACCCCGCCACCGGCCGGAAAGCGAAAACGATCGCGGCGAGGAGGATGAGAATCCAGGCGCCGGTCGGCCGCAGGGCAGGATCGGCGCCGCGGCCGCCGTTGTCCAGGGCGCGGTTGTCCAGGGCGTCGCCGGCAAAGGTGTCGTTGAGCCAGCGCGTGGTCTCCTCGAGGGTCGTCGCGCTGTACAGCACGCCGAGGTGCTCCCGTCCCGGGGCGACGGCCGCGCGGCGGCGCACGGCCCCGGTGCCGACGGTCTCGTTCTCCTTCGCGCCCGCGTCCACCTGCCGGACGGCATCCAGGGCCACGGCGCGCAGGCGACCCTCCCACTCGCCGCTCACCATGAGCAGCCGCCCCGGCGCCGTGGCGGTCATGGCCTCGGAGAACATGGAGACGGCGATCACGGCGTCCACGCGCGGGTCGGCGAGCGCCGCCCGGACCACGATATCGCTGGCCATGGAGTGGCCCAGCAGCGCCACCCGGCCGTCGCTTTCCGCGAGAGCCAGCCCGGCGTCGATGACCCGCCGCAGTTCCGCCACCAGCAGACGCGTGGTGCCGTCGATGGCGGTCACGTCGCCGGACATGGGCAGCGGATTGCGGCCGTGCCCCTCCGAGTCGTAGGCGAGGACGGTGTAACCGGCGCGGGCGAGGTGATAGGAGAGGGCCTGCATGAGCTGCCGGGACCCGGCAAAGCCGTGGGCCACGACCACCAGGGGCGCGGGGCCCTCGCGATCCCGCGCCAGGTAAACCGTCCCCGGCGTGCCGCCCGCGGCGAGCGGCCGGGTCTCGACACCGTCGCGTGCCCGCTCCAGGTGCCAGAGCGCGGCCAGCGCGAGCACGACGGCGAGCAACAGCCAGGTGACCGGGTGCTGGCGCGGGGCGAGGCGACGGAGGATTGCCATGCGGCGATTGTAGCGGCGCCCTGCGCTATAGTGGCAGCCCTTTTCTCACCGGGATGCCCGTGACCGAAACCGCCGACGCCCCCGGCGAGCGCCGCTCCGCCTTCGCGGAACCGCGTTTCGCCCGCTACTTTCCGTCCAGCCTGTTCTCCACCCTCGGCAGCTGGATCGTGCGCTTCCTGGTGGGCTACAGCGCCTGGACACTGACGGGCAGCGCCTTCTGGGTCGGGGTGGTCGCCGGCCTCATGCTGGCTCCGACCTTCCTGCTGTCACCGCTGTTCGGGATCCTCGCCGAGCGCATCAATCCCCGCGACGGCATCATGGCCACGCTCGCCGCGCACGCGCTCATCGCCCTGGCCGCGGGCGCCGCCGAGGCCTTCGGCCTGCTCACGCTGCCCGCGCTGCTCGCGCTGGCCACGACCCTGGGCGCCGCGACCGCCGCGCACACACCGATCCGCCTCGCCCTCGTACCGCGGCTCGTCGGCCGCAATGCCCTGCCCAGCGCCATCGGCATCTCTGCCATGACCTTCAATACCGCACGCATCCTCGGTCCCGCGGCCGGCGCCTGGCTCATCGCCCACTTCTCCGTGGCCGCCGCCTACACGGTGGCCGGCCTGCTCTTCGCCGGCGCGCTACCCGTGCTCGCGTCCCTGCGCGACGTGGAGGCGCCACCGCCCCGGGCCGGCGGCAGCTTCGCCCGCCAGCTGCGCGAGGGCGTGGCCTACGCCCGATACCACCCGGGCATCCGGCTGATCTTCGCCTTCACGCTGCTCAACGGGCTCCTCGGCCGCACCGTGATCGAGCTGCTCCCGGCTCTGAACGGCCAGCTCCTCGGCGGCGACTCCACGACGCTGGCCACGCTCACCGCCAGCGCCGGCGCCGGCTCCATCGCCGGCGGCCTCATCGTCAGCCGCCAGAGCGGCCGCGAGACGCGGCTCCTCGGGCTCATCGCCGCCGCCCTCGGCTGCGGCGGCCTCGCCCTCGGCCTGGCAACCCTCCTCGACGGCCTGACGGCCTTCTGTGGCCTCATCGCGCTGGTCAGCCTCATCACCACGATGGCGGGGACCGGCAGCCAGGCCCTCGCCCAGCTGACCGTCGACGAGGCCTTCCGCGGCCGCGTGCTCAGCCTGTGGACGGTGATCGCCATGGGCGCGCCCGCCCTCGGCGGCCTGCTCATGGGCATGGCCGCGGACCGCCTCGGCTTTCCCGTCGTACTCACCGGCTTCGGCGTCACCGGGGCCATCGCTGCGCTGCTGCTGTTCCGCCGTCGGGACGCGCTGCAGAGCGGCTGACCGTTCCGGGGTCCGCCCCGGCGCCGGCACCGAAAACCGCCTCGAGGAGGAACGGGTCGTCGAAGTGGCGCCGGCCGAGGAAGGCGGTGGCCCGGCGGCCGCGCTCACGCATGGCGCCCGGCGAGCGCACGCCGCTGGGCCAGAGGAACCAGCGCTCCCCGCGAGCGGTGCCCGGCACCAGTCCGTCCGGGTCGAACAGGCTGCGCTCACCATCGGGCCCGGCAACGCGGTACAGCGCTTCCCGGTCGCGGGCGCGGTAGTGCCGGCCGCCGGCCGGTGTCGCCGGCCAGGCGCGCTCCAGGTAATGGCTCCCGGCCGCCAGGAACAGGTGCATCCGCTCCCCCGGCCCGGGCGCTGCCAGCGCCGGCAGGACCAGCGGCGGCTCGGGCAGTGACCCGAGGTCTGTCCGCGGGCGAAGGTCACCGACCGGGAACAACAGGTGGTAACAGCCGCAGGCATGCACGCTGTCGTAGGCAAGGGGCGCGCCGGCCTCGTCCAGGGTCACCCGCCAGATCACGCCATCCAGGGCCCCGGCCAGCGGGTCCAGCGGGCCCTCCGCGGGCCGCGCGCCGAACCAGGCCAGGTAGTTGAGCTGCAGCCGCGGCAAGCCGCGGAAACGGGTCACCGACGGGTAGCGGTAGATCGTCGGCACCCCGGCGGTGACGGTCGGTCCATCGCGCGTGTGCCGGGGCACGCCCGGGCGGTCCGCGGCGCCGGCGGTAGCAACGACCCAGACCGGCGCGTGCCGGTCGAGGAGCGCCGACAACCGGGCAGCGGCCGGCGCGGGCAGGCCCAGCGCATCGCGCGGTACCGCGCCGGCGGCGGGCTCGACCGCGGCCGCGGGCACATAGCGCTCCAGCGGCAGTCCGCCGGCCAGCGCGTCGCGCGGCAGCTGCCAGCGCGCCCGCACGGTGTCGTGCCAGCGCAGCACCCCGGCGCGCAGGCCGATGGCGGCGAGCGGATAAAGCCCGAGGATCCGGGCGCCGGTACTGTATTCGTCGGCCACCACGGCGCGCTCGGCGAGCAGCGCGAGGCGCGCCGGGGACCCGCGGTCCCGGTCCAGCAGCCGCTCCCGGCACGCTGCCGTCGCCGTCGTGAGATCGGCCGGCCAGCCCGTTGCGAGCCGCTCGCGCCCGGCGGGCGCGAGCAGCGCCAGCTCCGAGGCCCGGGCCCGCGCATCGGCGTCAGCGAGCCTTGCGAGCCACGCCTCGACCCGCTGCGGATCCTCCGCGGCATCGCGATAGCTGGCGAGCAGGCGGGTGATCCTCAGGTAGGGGAAGCCCGCGACGCGATGGGGGTGGGAGCGCCCTGCCCCCGCCGTCTCGATGGCGCGATCCTGCGCGGCAAAGAGGGCCTCGCAGCGGGCGAGCGCGTCGCCCGGCGCAGGCCGGGGTCCGCCCTGGCAGGCCGCCAGCAGCACCAGCAGGGCGGCGGCGAGGCCCGGTCGCAGGCTGTGTCCCGGCATCGCTTGCCGTCCTCGTGGCCGCAGGGACCCCGAGCTTGCCACGGCGCGGACGACGCTGTCGCCCTGCAGTGCGTTCGCAGCGCTGGTACTATGCGCGTCTTTTTTCACACCTTTCACGCCACCCCTCGCCCGGGAACCGTCGCCATGGATCCGCAACACGCGCCCAGCCTCACCTTCGCGGACTGCCGTGCGGGCTTCTGGCGCATGATGCCCATCTCCACCTTCGTGTTCGTCTTCGGCCTGGCCCTGGGCCTCGCCGCCCGGGAGACGGGCCTCGCCGAACTGGAGATCATCGTCATGAGCGCGGTCGTCTTCGCCGGCACGGCGCAGTTCGCCGCCCTCGACCTGTGGGGCGCGCAGGTGCCGCTGCTGCCGCTGCTGGCAACGACGCTGGCCATCAACGGCCGCATGCTGCTCATGGGCGCCACGCTCTACCCCTGGTTGCGGCTCCTGCCGCGAGGGCGCCGCTACGGCGCCGTGGCCCTGCTCTCCGACGCCAACTGGGCCATGAACCTCAACGACCTGCAGCAGGGCAGGAACAATCTCGGCATCCTCGTCGGCGGCGGCTTCGCCCTGTGGACGACCTGGCAGGCCGGGACCATCGCCGGGCTGCTCCTCGGCGCCGGCATCCCGGAACCCGCGACCTTCGGCCTCGACATGGTCATGGGCTGCTTCATGCTGACCATGGTGCTGGTCGGCAAGCGCAACCTGCGCCGGGCCGTGACCTGGGTCGCCGCCGGTGTGATCGCCTACGCCGCCTGGCGCTGGCTGCCGCCGAACACCCACGTGATCCTCGGTGCACTCGCCGGCGGCCTCGTCGGCGCCCTCTGGCTGGAGCGCGCCCCGTCATGATGGCCACCGATGGCGGCGGCGCGCTCATCATCGCCCTGCTCATGGGGCTGGTGACCCTCGGCACGCGCCTCGGCGGCGTTTTCATTACCTCGCTGGTACCGCTCAGGCCGCGGGTGCGCGGTTTCATCGACGGCATGTCGGGGGCCGTGCTGGTGGCGGTGATCGTGCCGGTCGCCCTCGAGGCGGACCTCGCGGGCCGCGTGGCCCTCGCGGCCACGGCGGTCCTCATGCTGGTGCTCGGCCGCCCGATGCCCGCCATTGCCGCGGGCATCGCCACCGCGGCGCTGCTGCGCGCCTCGGGGCTGGGGGGCTGACGCCCAAAGGCGCCACGGCTTTCGCGGGCAAGCTGCTACACTTCAGGTCGATGCGACCGAAGCGCGCAAGGAGAAAACCATGACGCCGGGCACGCGCCCTCGCCTCGGCCTGCTGGCGATCCTGCTCGGCGGCGCACTCCTGTGCCTCGGCCCGCTGCTGGCACCGGCGCAGAACGGCGCGCCGCGGGGTGAGGTACTCACCGTGGACGGCGCCATCGGCCCGGCGACCGTCGACTACCTGCTGCGCGGCATCGCCAGCGCGGATGACGCCAGCGCGAGCCTGGTGGTGATCAAGCTGGACACGCCCGGCGGTCTCATGGAGTCCACCCGGGACCTGATCCAGGGCATCCTCGCCGCACCGCTGCCCGTGGTGACCTGGGTCGCCCCCTCCGGCGCCCGCGCCGCGAGCGCAGGCACCTACATCCTCCTCGCCAGCCATGTCGCCGCCATGGCGCCGGCCACCCACATCGGCTCGGCGACGCCGGTGCAGCTCGGCGGCATGCCCGGCATGCCCTCGGGGGCGGAGGACCCGAACGCGCCCGAGGGCGGCAAGGCGGCGATGGAACAGAAGGTGCTGGAGGACGCGGTGAGCTACATCCGCGAACTCGCCGAACGCCATGGCCGCAATGCCGACTGGGCCGAGCGCGCGGTGCGCGAGGCCGCCAACCTCGGCGCCGGCGAGGCGCTCGAGGCCGGCGTGATCGACCTCGTCGCCAGCGGCCGCGCGGAACTGCTGGAGAAACTCGACGGCCGCACCGTGTCCCTTGCCGGTGGTGAGCGCACACTCTCAACGCAGGGCATGGTCCTCGTCGACCGCGAGCCCGGCTGGCGCACGCAGCTGCTGTCGGTGATCACCGACCCCAACATCGCCTACCTGCTGATGCTCATCGGCTTCTACGGCATTTTCTTCGAGCTGGCGAACCCCGGCAGCCTCGTGCCCGGCGTGATCGGCGCCACCTGCCTGCTGCTGGCCCTGTTCGCCTTCCAGGTGCTGTCGGTGAACTACGCCGGCCTCGCCCTCATCTTCCTGGGCCTCGCCTTCATCATCGGTGAGGCCTTCGTGCCCAGCTTCGGCATCCTCGGCATCGGCGGCCTGGTGGCCTTTATCGCCGGCTCGGTGATCCTGATGGACGGCAGCAACCGAGCCGTGTCCCTGCCCACGGTGGGCGGCATCGCCGCCATAGGCGCGGGCTTCCTGCTCTGGGCCGTCACCCGGCTCGTGGCCTTCCGCCGGCGGACGCCGGTCGTGGGCAGCGAGCAGGTCACCGCGGAACGTGCCGTGGCCCTGGAGGATTTCCAGACAGCGGAGAGCGGCTACGCTGGCCACGTGCGCATGAACGGGGAGCGCTGGCGCGCAACCAGCGACAGCCCTGTCGCCGCCGGCGACACCCTCGCCGTGATCGCCCTGGACGGCCTCACGGTCACCGTGACGCCCGCCCACGACACCCACTGATCGACTAGCGCGGACTGCCGCGGAGGTAAGGCACCATGGAACAGATCATTCCCTACATTGCACCGCTGATCCTGCTCTTCGCGATCCTGGCCTCGGCCATCAAGATCGTGCCCGAGTACGAGCGGGGCGTCGTCTTCTTCCTCGGCCGCTTCCAGGGCGTGAAAGGCCCCGGCCTGATCATCGTCATACCGGTGATCCAGCAGTTCATCCGCGTCGACCTGCGGGTAATCACCCTGGACGTGCCCAGCCAGGACGTCATTTCCCAGGACAACGTCACCGTGCATGTGAATGCCGTACTCTACTTCCGCGTCGTCGATCCGGAGCGGGCGATCATCCGGGTAGAGGATTTCAACGTCGCCACCAGCCAGCTGGCCCAGACCACCCTGCGCTCCGTGCTCGGCAAGCACGACCTCGACGAGATGCTCTCGGAGCGCGACAAGCTGAACAACGACGTGCAGGAGATCATCGACGCCCAGACCGAGGAGTGGGGCATCAAGGTCGCCAACGTCGAGATCAAGCAGGTGGACCTCGACGAGTCCATGATCCGTGCCATCGGCCGCCAGGCCGAGGCAGAGCGGGAGCGGCGCGCCAAGGTCATCCACGCCGAGGGCGAGCTGCAGGCCTCGCAGAAGCTCGTGGAGGCGGCCCAGGTGATGGCCGCCAGCTCGGGCGCCATGCAGCTGCGCTACCTGCAGACGCTCTCTGACATGAGCAACAAGAACTCCTCGACGATCGTCTTCCCCATGCCGATCGAGATGCTCAAGGGCCTGACCCTGCCCAGCGCCGGCAAGGAAGAGGCCTGAGCTGGCGGCGGGGGCGTCCCGGAGGTGGTCAGCCGGCGCCCTGCAGCTGGCTGACCCCGTAGGTGATCACGCCCCACAGCAAGACCAGCACCGGCAGGTAACGCCCGACCAGGTAGATACGCCACTCCCACCAGCGATTCGCCGTGCCCAGCACCGTGCGGATCCGCTGCGGGGGAATGAACCAGCACAGGAGTGCGGCGCCCGTGAGGCCGGAGAAGATGATCACGTCCCCACCCGCCACCCGGTCGACGGCATCCAGCACCGGCTCGCCGCCGATGGTCAGCTCAAGCGGCGTGAAGCTGAGCGCCGAGAAACTGCCGAGCATCACCATCAATAGCGCGACGGCCAGCACGGCGCTCCTTTCCCGGAGGCGGAACTCCTCGGCGACGGCGGCGATGATGACCTTGAGACCGGCAAGGGACGAGCTGAAGGCTGCGGCAAAGAACAGGGCGAAGAACAGCACCGCGAGCAGCCCGCCACCCGCCTGCCGCTCGAAGACCCGCGGCAGCGTCTCGAAGGCCAGTGCCGAGCCCTGGTCCGGCGCCATGCCGAAGCTGAATACATAGGGGAAGATCATCCACCCCGCGAGGAGCGCGACACTCGTTTCGACACCGGCCACGACGAGGCAGGCCCGGGGTAGGTGCGTTTTCCGCGGGATAAAACTGCCGTAGGTCACCAGGTAGCCCTGGCCGATGGCCAGCGTATAGAAGGCCTGGCCGAAGGCGAAACCCCAGAGCTTGCCGTCGAGGAGCCGGGCCCAGTCAACCTGGAAGAAGAAGTCCCGGGTCTCGCCCCAACCCGGCGTCTGCGCGGCCCGGGAGACAAGAAACAGCACCAGCGCCAGCAGCGCGGGCATCAGCAGCTTCGACAGCATTTCGATGGCTCTGACGCCGCGCAGCAGCACCGCGGCCGCCAGCCCCGTCGTCGCCAGGAAATACCAGAACGAATTGAAACCGTCGCTGAAGTCCGCGAAGACGCGAACATCCCCGCGCACCGCATCTACCGTGTATCCCAGTGTCCAGCCGGTAATCACGAGGTAGTAACTGGTGATCGCCGTGGTCACGAGCACCACGAACCACCCGTAGACAGCGCCGAAGCGATTCACCTGGCGATAGGTCCCTACCGTGCTGCCCTTGGAGAGGCG
>CAYTJQ010000051.1:0-4178 GCA_964438205.1 uncultured Alteromonadaceae bacterium | reverse complement strand
TTCGCCAACCGGAGCCCGCCATGAGACCCCTCTTTTCTGCGCTGCTTGCCCACCTCGTCGTTGCGTCAGCGGCGGCGGCCGGTACCGCCCCTGCGGATCTGGACGCCAGCATCACCGCCCTGACGCCGAAGGTGGTCGCCTGGCGCCGGGATATCCACGCGCACCCGGAGCTCGGCAACCGCGAATTCCGCACCGCCGGGCTGGTGGCGGAGCACCTGGAGGGCCTGGGCATGGAGGTGCGCACGGGCATCGCCCACACCGGCGTGGTGGGGATCCTGCGCGGCGGCGACGGTCCCGTCGTGGCCCTGCGGGCCGACATGGACGCGCTGCCGGTCACGGAGCAGGTCGACCTGCCCTTCGCCTCGACCGTCACCACCGAGTACAACGGCGAGGAAGTGGGCGTGATGCACGCCTGCGGCCACGACAACCACGTGGCCATCCTCATGGGCGTGGCAGAAGTGCTTGCCGGCCTGGGCGAGGAGCTGCCGGGAACGGTGCTGTTCCTGTTCCAGCCCGCCGAGGAAGGCGCGCCCGAGGGCGAGGAAGGCGGCGCCGAGCTGATGCTGCGCGAGGGCGCCTTCGCCGACCCGGTGCCGGAGGCCGTTTTCGGCCTGCACGTCTTTCCCATGCCCGTGGGCGTGATCGCCAGCCGGCCCGAGGGCATCATGGCCTCCGCGGACCGTTTCACGATCACCGTGAACGGTACCCAGACCCACGGCGCCATGCCGTGGATGGGGGTCGACCCGGTGGTGACCGCCAGCCAGGTCGTACTCGGCCTGCAGACCATCCCCGCCCGGCAGCTCGATGCCACGCTCACGCCGTCGGTCGTGAGCGTGGGCCGCATCGAGGGCGGGGTGCGCAACAACATCATCCCGGAAACCGTGGAGCTGGAGGGCACGATCCGCACCTTCGATGCCGACACGCGCGCGGACATCCACCGCCGCATCGAGGCCACGGCGACGCACATCGCCGAGAGCGCGGGCGCCACGGCCGATGTCGCCGTGGACCTCGGCTACCCGGTGACGCGCAATGACCCGGAGCTCTACCGGCGCATGGCGCCGACCCTCGAGCGCGTGGCCGGCCCGGGCTTCGTCGAGGCGCGCCCGGTCACCGGGGCGGAGGACTTTTCCTACCTCGCCGAGGCGGTGCCCGGCCTGTTCTTCTTCCTCGGCGTCGCGCCCGAGGACCCGGCGCTGGTGGCGCCGAACCACTCGCCGCGCTTCTACGCCGACGAGCGCGCCCTGCCCCTGGGCGTGAAGGCCCTCACCGAGCTCACCCTGGACTTTCTCGCCGGCGCGCCCTGAGCAGCGGGCTCAGGGGCCAAGCTTGTCGCGCTCCGGTACCCCAGGGACCGCCCGGTCCCGGTGCAGGGAGCGCAGCAGGCCGTAGCTCGCCACCAGCAGCAGCGCGGCCATGGCGAGCCCGGAGGTGAGCGAGGCCGTGCGCAGCGCCTGCAGCCCCCCGGCGAGCAGCAGCGTCCCGGCGACCGCCCCCTCGGAAACGGCCCAGAACACCCGCTGCGCCCGCGGCGGGTTCGGGTGCCCGCCGGAGGTGACCATGTCGTCGACCAGCGAGCCGGAGTCCGACGACGTGATGAAGAACACCACCACCAGCAGCGTCGCCAGCACACCGGTCAGCGAACCGCCCGGCAGGCGCGCGAGCATGGCGTGCAGGGCCATGGGCGCATCGCCCTTCACCTGTTCCGCAAAGGCCGTATCGGCAACTGCGAGGTCGAGGGCCGTACCGCCGAACACGGCGAGCCAGAGGAACGTCGCTGCCGTGGGCACGAGGAGCACGGTCACGGCGAACTCGCGCACCGTGCGGCCGTAGGAAATCCGCGCGACGAACACCCCCACGAAGGGTGACCAGGAAATCCACCAGCTCCAGTAGAACAGGGTCCAGTCCGCCTGCCAGCCGCCGCGCCCGTCGATATCCAGCCAGAGGCTGTTGCCGACGAGGTGCTGCAGGTAGCCGCCGACGCTCGCGGTCAGCACCTCCAGCTGGTACACCGTGGGCCCGGCGAGGAAGACGAACAGCAGCATGGCGGCGGCGAGCCCCATGTTCAGCTTCGACAGGCGCTGGATGCCGCCGTGCAGGCCGATGACCACCGAGATCGTCGCCACCAGCGTGATCAGCGCGATCACCAGCACCTGCACCTCCGCTCCCTGGGGCACGTCACTCACCTGCGCGAGGCCGGCGTTGATCTGCATGGCGCCGAAGCCGAGGGAGGTGGCCACGCCGAACAGCGTGCCCACGGTCGCAAGAATATCCACCGCATGCCCCACCGGGCCGTAAATACGCTCGCCCAGCAGCGGGTAGAGCAGCGACCGCGGCGCCAGCGGCAGGTCGTGGCGGAAGTGGTAGTAGGCGATGGCGAGGCCGAAGACCGCGTAGACCGCCCAGGGATGCAGGCCCCAGTGAAAGAACGTCACGCGCATGGCGTCCGCCTGGCTGCTGGCCACGCCGGGCAGCGCGGGGGGATCGAGGAAGTGGGTGACCGGCTCCGCCACGCTCCAGAAAACCAGCCCCGTGCCCATGCCGGCGCTGAACAGCATGGCAAACCAGCCGGCGTAGCCGAACTCCGGGCGCGCCTCCGGGCCGCCGAGGCGAATGCGGCCGAAGGGACCCAGCATCAGCCACAGCACCACCACCAGCAGCGCGCTGACGGTGAGTACGTAGAACCAGCCGAGGCGGCCGACGATGAAGCTCTGTACCGCGGTGAACAGGCGCACGGCCGCCTCGTCGTAGAGCGCGCCGAAGAACACGAACGCCACGACGGTGAGCGCGGAGCCAAGGAACACCACGGGCTCCATGGCCGCCGCCATGCGCGCCAGGGGGCGCGGGAGCTGCGAGCGCATGGTTTTCAGTGTAGCCGGTCGCCGGCGCGCCTGAAATCGAGAGGAGCGGGCCCGGTGCTGCCTTTCAGAGCCGTTCGAAGTCCGCGTGCTCGGAGAAGCGCAGCCGGCCGCCGCCGTCGAGGTCGCAGCTCACCGTGCGCCGGTTGATGCGGCGCACCGTGCCGGTGTAGTCCCGGTCCCGGCCGCGCAGGCGCACCCGGTCGCCCACGGCGAGCGCCGCGTAGGCCTGCTGTCGCGCGCTGCGCCGGGCCTGCTCTTCATCGCCGGGCCCACGGAAGCCGAGGGGCAGCGCCGCTTCCCCCGCCCGCTCCACCAGCGAGCGGTACAGGCGCTCGCCGTCGCCTTCATCGTGGAGTTCACCGAGGGTGCGGTAGAAGGCGGCGTTATGCACGCTGCCGGCCCGGCGCTCGCCGCGAACGGCCTGCAGCAGGTGGGCAAACTCGTGGAGCGCCGTGTGCGCGAGCGTGTGCATCGGCGACACGCTGCCGCCGAACCAGCCGAAGCGCTTGAGTTCGCGGCTCGTGGCCCACACCCGCGAGTGCTCCGGGTCATACTTGTCCTGCACCATGCGCCGGCCGTAGGTGATTTCCAGCCGGCCGTCCGGGTAATGGCGCAGGCAGGTCTGCCGGCCGCTGCCGACGCGGGCGCGGTAGCGGTGCCAGGGCGCCTCGCGGGCAAGGCCCGCGGCGCGCGGTGCATAGAGGAGCTCGTCGGTCAGCTCGCAGAGCAGGCCCGCGAGGGCGCCGGCCTCCGCCAGGGGCAGGCTCACGGCGCGGAGGCCTCGAGCAGGAAGGTGACCGGGCCGTCGTTGACCAGGCTCACCTGCATGTCGGCACCGAACTCCCCCGCCGCCACCGGCGCGTGCTGCGCGCGCAGCCAGGCGAGGCAGTCGCCGTAGAGCGCCTCGGCCTCCGCCGGCGGCAGCGCCGAGGAGAAGCTCGGCCGCAGGCCGCGATCCGTGTCGGCCGAGAGGGTGAACTGGGACACCAGCAGCACGCCGCCGCCGCTGTCGACCACGCTGCGGTTCATGCGGCCGGCGTCGTCGGCGAAGACGCGGTAGCGCAGGACCCGGGACAGCAGGCGCTCGGCCACCGCCAGGTCGTCGCCACGGTCGAGGCCGAGAAAGACCAGGAGGCCCGGGCCGATATGCCCCACCTCGCGACCGTCGACGGTCACGGCCGCCTCGGCCACCCGTTGCAGCAGGGCCTTCATACGCGCAGGACTTTCGTAACGCGCAGGACCTTCATCTGCAACGGGCCCTGCTCACAGGATCTTGCCAGGATTGAGGATGCCCCGCGGGTCCAGCGCTTCCTTCAGGCG
>CAYTJQ010000050.1:16917-23867 GCA_964438205.1 uncultured Alteromonadaceae bacterium | reverse complement strand
TAGCGGGCGGCGAAGCGGGCCGTGCGCAGCACGCGCAGCGGGTCCTCCACGAAGGCCGGGGAGACGTGGCGCAGTACCCGCGCCTCGAGGTCCCGCTGGCCGCCATAGGGGTCGATGAGGCGGCCGTCCGGGTCGCGCGCCATGGCGTTGACGGTGAGGTCGCGGCGCTTCAGGTCCTCCTCGAGGGTCACGCCCGGGGCGGCGTGCACGTCGAAACCGGTATAGCCGTGGCCCTGCTTGCGTTCCGTGCGCGCGAGGGCGAACTCTTCCTTGCTCTCCGGGTGCAGGAAGACCGGGAAATCCCTGCCCACGGGGGTATAGCCCTGCTCGAGCAGGTCCTCGGCACGGGCGCCGACGACGACCCAGTCCTTCTCGGTGAACGGGTAGCCGAGCAACTCGTCGCGGACGGCGCCGCCAACCAGGTAGATTTCCATGGGCCCAGTGTAGACCGGGCCGTCAGCCGCCGCAGGGCTCGGCGAGCCGCTCGCCGCTGGCCAGGTTGAAGAAGGTCAGCTCGCCGCCCCAGACACAGCCCGTGTCCAGGCCGATGAAGCGCGGGTCGCCGGTGGCGCCGCCGAGGGCGGCCCAGTGGCCGAAGATGACGCGTTCCTCGCCCTGCAGACGGTGCGGGTGGCGGAACCAGGGGCGGAACGGCGCGTCTTCCCGGTCGGCCTGGTCGTGGTCGGGGGGCGGGCCCTTGTTCTCCAGGTCCAGGGTGCCGTCGGCGGCGCAGAAGCGCATGCGGGTGAAGCAGTTGGTGATCACGCGCAGACGCGGCCAGCCGGTGAGGTCGTCCGCCCAGGTGGCGGGCTCGTTGCCGTACATGTTCCCGAAGAAGCGGTCGCAGTCGGCACCGGTGAGGGCCGCTTCCACTTCCCGCGCCCGGGCCTCGGCGGTCGCGCTGTCCCATTGCGGCGGGATGCCGGCATGGACGAAGAGGTCGTCGCCGGCCCGGCGCAGGAGCGACTGTTCCTGCAGCCAGTCCAGGAGCCGGTCGCTGTCCCGGGCGCGGAGGATGGGCCCGAGCGTGTCCGACGGTGAAAGCGTGCGCGCACCGGCCCGGGTGGCGAGGAGATGCAGGTCGTGATTGCCGAGCACCAGGCGCAGGTTGTCGCGGCGTTCGTGAAGGAAGCGAAGCGTTTCCAGGCAGGCCGGGCCGCGGTTGACGATATCGCCCACGGACCAGAGCAGGTCCCGGTCCGGGGAGAAATGCACCCGGGCCAGCAGGCGCTCCAGGGGCGGCAGGCAGCCTTGGATGTCGCCGACAGCATAATCAGCCATGTGCGTCAGCCACGGCGGTCAGTTCAGTGCGGTGGGCGTGTGCAGCGTGAACGCCGGGATCGGCACCTCGAAGGCGGGCTGGGCTTCCGGATCGATGGCCGTCTCGCCGGCGAGCACCATCGTGTACTCACCCTGCATGTAGCCGACGGGGGTGGGCAGCGTCGCCCCGCTGGTGTAGCGGAAATAGCGGCCGGGCTCGATGACCGGCTGCTCACCGACCACGCCGGCGCCGCGTACCTCCTGCACCTCACCGTTGCCGTCGGTGATCTGCCAGTGCCGCGACAGCAGCTGCACCGGGGCCTCGCCGAGGTTGCTGATGGAGATGGTGTAGGCAAAGGTGTACTGCGCCTCCTCCGGGTTCGAGTGGGAGGGCAGGTACGTGGTCTGCACCTCGATGCGGACCTGGTCCGGGTCGAAATCGCTCATCGCCTCACTTACTTGCGCCGTTGTCGCCGCTTCTCTCATCGGCCTTCTCGTTCCCGTGCCCGGTGCCGTGAAGGACGTTTGCCAGCCTGATGAAATCCGGGAGTTCGAGGGTTTCCGCGCGGGCGCCCGGGTCGATGCCCAGCGCCGCGAGGGTGTCCTCCGTTGTAAGGCCTTTGAGGTTGTTGCGCAAGGTCTTGCGGCGCTGGGCGAAGGCGGCCTGCACCGTCGCGCGGAGCGCCGCCCGGTCGCAGGCCGGCCAGGGGGCTTCGCGCCAGGGCACGAGGCGCACCACGGCGGACTGGACCTTCGGCTGCGGCGTGAAGGCCTCCGGCGGCACGTCGAACAGCGCCTCCACCTCGCAGAGGTACTGGGCCATGATGCCGAGGCGCCCCCACTGGCCGCTGCCGGGGCCGGCTGCGAGCCGCTCGACCACCTCGCGCTGGAGCATGAAATGCATGTCCTCGACGAGCTCTGCCTGGTCGAGGAGCCGGAAGATCAGCGGCGTGGAGATGTTGTAGGGCAGGTTGCCCACCACCCGCAGCCGCGGTGCGTCCGGCCCCTCGCGCAGGGCGGCGAAGTCGAACGTCAGGGCGTCGGCCTTGTGCAGGCGGAAGCGCGGGTAGATGCTGAAGGCCGCGAGCAGCCCCGCGGCCAGGTCCCGGTCCAGCTCGATGGCGTCGAAGCGACAGCCGGTGCTCACGAGGGCCTCGGTGAGCGCGCCGCGCCCGGGGCCGATCTCGACCAGGTGGTCGCTCTCCCGCGGTGCGATGGCGCTCTCGATACGGTGGATCACCGTGGCGTCCTGGAGGAAATTCTGGCCGAAGCGCTTGCGCGCCGGCGGGGGCCTGGGGGTGCGTGGGGGCATGGCCCGTATGTTAGCGCGTGGCAAGTTGGTAACATAGCGCCCCTCGCGGGACAGACAGCCCACCCATGACCCTCAGGCACTACTTCACCCTCGTCGACACCATGGCGCGCATGTCGCTCAAGGCCGACGCTGCCCGCTTCTTTTTCGGGTACCTGTGGTGGATCCTGGAGCCGCTTCTCTATGTGGCCGTTTTCTACGTGGTCTTCGAGGTGATCCTCGGCAGCAAGCGCGCCGATTTCCTGGTGTTCCTCATGTGCGGCAAGCTCACCTTCATCTGGCTTTCGAAGTCCGTGAACCAGGCCTCGCGCAGCATCGTGGCGAGCAAGGGCCTGGTCGGCAAGATCGACGTCCCCAAGAGCCTCTTTCCCATGGCCACGATCCAGGAAGGGCTCTACAAGCAGGCATCGGTGTTCCTCCTGCTGTTCATCGTGCTCTGGTCCAAGGGCTACGCCGTGAGCGCCACCTGGGCCTGGCTGCTGCCGGTGGTGATCGTGAACTACCTGCTGATCGTGGGGCTATCCCTGTTCGGCGCCTTCCTGGTCTGCGTGGCCTTCGACTTCAGCATGCTGATCTCGCTGGGCATGATCTTCCTGCTGTTCACGTCCGGCATCTTCTGGGATGTGCGCGACCTGCCGGACCCGGCGATGACCGATGCCGTCCTCGCGCTGAACCCCGTGGCCTTCCTCATCGATGCCTACCGGCAGGTGCTGATGGAGGGTAGCGCGCCGGACCTCGTCCATCTCGGCGTGATCGGCGCCGCGGCCGCGGCGCTGGTGGCCGCCGGCGTGCTGCTCCTGCGGCGCGCGAGCCGCTTCCTGGCGCTGAAGGCGATCACCGCATGACGGAAGCCTTGGCCGGAACGCGGGATGCGGAGCGGGTGCTTGAGCTCCAGGGGGTGTCGCACAGCTACCACGCGCGTCGCGCCAATTTCGAACGCGGCCTGCACCGGGTGCTCGACGATGTCTCTCTGCGCATCCACCGCGGCGAGACGCTCGGTATCCTCGGCCGCAACGGCGCCGGCAAGACCACGCTGCTGCGGCTCCTCGCCGGGGTGCTCGCCCCCCGGGCCGGTACCGTGTGGCGACGGCCCGGCGCGAGCTGCAGCCTGCTGACCCTCGGCCTCGGTTTCCAGCCGCACCTGTCCGGCCGCGACAACGCACTCCTCTCCGCCATGCTGCAAGGCGCCACGCGGCGCCAGGCGCAGGCCTGCCTCGACGAGATCCGCGAGTTCTCGGAGCTGGGCCCGTCTTTCGAGGAGCCGGTGGCCACCTACTCGGCCGGCATGCGTTCCCGCCTCGGCTTCAGCACGGCGATCATGACCCGGGTGGATATCCTGCTCATCGATGAGATCCTCAGCGTCGGCGATGCCGCCTTCCGCAGGAAGGCCCGCAGTCTCATGGAAGACCGGCTGACCGGTGAACAGACGGTGGTGCTGGTCTCGCACCAGGAGGACCAGGTAGCGGCCCTGTGTGATACTGCCGCCTGGATCGACGCCGGGCGCATCCGCGCCCACGGTGCCGTGGACGACGTGCTTGCCGCCTACGGCGCGGCCTAGCGACGGCACCCGGCGACGGTACTTGGCGACAGCACTTAGCGACAGGAAGGGAGAAGCGGAATGCAGCCATTGCGCAAGCGCTGCCTGGTGACCGGCGGAGCGGGGTTCCTCGGCTCTCACCTCTGCGAGCGGCTGCTAGCACGGGGGCACGAAGTGCTCTGCGTCGACAACTTCTTCACCGGCGCCCGGGACAACGTCATCCACCTGCTCGACAACCCGTACTTCGAGCTCCTCCGCCACGACGTGACCTTCCCGCTCTACGTCGAGGTGGACGAAATCTACAACCTCGCCTGCCCGGCCTCCCCGGTGCACTACCAGTTCGACCCGGTGCAGACCACGAAGACCAGTGTGCATGGCGCCATCAACATGCTCGGCCTGGCCAAGCGCCTGCGGGCGAAGATCCTGCAGGCCTCCACCAGCGAGGTCTACGGCGACCCGCAGGTGCACCCGCAGGAGGAGTCCTACTGGGGGCACGTCAACCCCATCGGTGCCCGCTCCTGCTACGACGAGGGCAAGCGCTGCGCGGAGACCCTCTTCTTCGACTACTACCGCCAGCACGACCTGCGCATCAAGGTCGCCCGCATCTTCAATACCTACGGCCCGCGTATGCACCCGAACGACGGCCGCGTGGTGTCGAACTTCATCGTCCAGGCCCTGGCCGGCGAGCCGATCACCCTCTATGGCGACGGCGAGCAGACCCGCTCCTTCTGCTACGTCGACGACCTGGTCGAGGGCCTCATCGCGCTCATGGACAGCCCGGACGAGGTGACCGGGCCGATCAACCTCGGCAATCCGCAGGAATTCTCGATACGGGCACTGGCCGAGCAGGTGCTGGCGCTGACCGGCTCGTCCTCCGAGCTCGTGTTCCGCCCCCTGCCGGAGGATGACCCGCGGCAGCGGCAGCCAGACATCAAGCGCGCCCGGGAGCAGCTCGGATGGGTGCCGGCCACCGCGCTGAAGACCGGGCTGGAGCGGACCGTGGACTACTTCACGGCGTTGCGCCGCTAGTCCCGAGTGCAAAGCAAGGCCCCGGTGATGCAGCGGTTTCGCAGGCGTTCGCGCAATGTCGGCAAGTTTCTGCGGCGGCAATGGCTCCCGCACCGCGTGGCACTGACCCGGCGGTTCCGCGAGCCCGGCGTGCTGCCGGACTTCCTGATCATCGGCGCGATGAAGTCGGGCACCACGACGCTCTTTGCGATGCTGTGCCAGCATCCCGGTGTGCTGGCGCCGGCCGCCAAGGAACTGCAGTATTTCAGTATCCCCCGGAACCATCGGCGGGGTGAGGCCTGGTACCGCGGCTGCTTTCCGCCGCCATCCGTCGTGCGCGCATCGGAGCAGGTGCTGGGCTATCGGCCCGTGACAGGTGAAGCCACGCCCGCGATGTCGCTCCGCGAGTATGCCGACGGAGCGGCGCGGCTGCTGCCCGATGCCCGCCTGGTGGTCACGTTACGCAACCCCGTGGACCGCGCCTACTCCCACTACCAGCACATGGCCCTCGCGGCCATACCGGACAAGCGTAGCTTCGAGGCTGCGCTGGAACAGGAGATCGCGCTCCTCGAGCGGGGTGTGCAGATCACGGAAAACAGCCCGAGCCGTCACCGCCGCCAGCTGCACACCTTTGGCTACCTTAACCGCGGGTATTACGCGGAGCACCTTGCCCGCTGGTTGCGCCACTATCCCCGAGAGCAGCTGCTGATCCTCAACTTCGATGCCTGGAAAAGCGATGCGCCGGCCGCCGCCTCGCGGGTCGCGGCTTTTCTCGGCCTGCCGGCCCACGACTTCGTGGGTCTCAGGAACAATGAGGGTGTATATCGAGAATCCATGGCGCCCGCCACCCGCGAATGGCTGACGGCACACTATCGGCCCCACAACTGCCGCCTCTTCGAACTGCTCGGCGAGCACTGGGGCTGGCCGTGCTGACAGACACTGCGCCATCGATCTCGGTGGTCGTCAACAACTACAACTACGCCCGCTTCCTGCGCGCCGCGCTGGACTCGGCGCTCGCGCAGCTGGCGGCGGGCGACGAACTGGTGGTTGTCGACGATGGCTCCACGGACGAATCGATGGCAGTGCTTGCCGGCTACGCGGATCGCTACGGGGTCCGGGTGATCCGGCAATCGAACCAGGGGCAACTGAAAGCTGTGCTGCACGGCCTCGCCGCCGCCCACGGTGAGCTCGTGGTACTGCTCGACAGCGACGACGAGTACCTGCCCGGGCACCTGCAGCGCCTGCGCGAGTGCGCCGCCGACAACCCCGGGGCGGGCTTTTTCTTCGCCCGGGCCCGCCCCGAGGGACCGGACCCCGACGCGGTACGCCCGGTCGCTCGCAGCCTCACCCGCATGCACTACGGCGAGGGGCCGCTGGGTTCGACCCGATGCGCGGCCGTGCTGTTCGGGGAGTACCTCGGCAGCCCGACCTCGGGCCTTGCGCTCCGGGCAGCGCTGGCGAGAGCGCTGTGCCGGGCATGCCAGGACATGCCCGACAGTGTGCCCATGAACCCGCGCTGGCGTCGGCTTCTCGGCATGCCGCCGGGGATCGCGCACCACAACCGGCTCTACGCTGACGGCGTGATCGTCCGCCTGGCCTCGGCGCTCGATGCGCGCAAGTATGCCGTCGCTGCCGAGGGGTTTGCCTACCGGATCCACGGTGGAAACGCCTTTGCGACGCTGCCGCGCCGGGCCCGCTTCTACCTCCGCTTCCAGCGGGTACACCGGATCGCGACCCTCGTTGCCGAAGCTGCCGGTGTGCCGCGGCGTCCCCATATCGATGAGCTGTGGCAGGAGGCGGGACAACGGGCCACGCCCCTGCATTGGCGGCGCCGGG
>CAYTJQ010000050.1:0-16817 GCA_964438205.1 uncultured Alteromonadaceae bacterium | reverse complement strand
CAGGCGCTGTGCATGGGCCAGGATCCAGGCCTCCTGCTTGGGCATGCCCATGCCGACGAGCAGCACGTCGGGGCGTGCGGCCTGCACAGCTGCGAACGCGTCTTCGTCGCGCCGGTAGCCGTCGACCAGCGTGAGTTGGAGCGCGGGCCAGTGCCGGGTGGTCCACTGCCGCGCGCGCTCCACGACGGCCGGCGTACTGCCGAGATAGCAGACGCGCCAGCCCCGTCGTTCGGCCGTCCCGAGCAGCGAGGGCAGGCAGTCCATGAGGCTGAAACGGGCAGCCGGCTCGCGGATCCCGAGCGCCCGCAGCAGCCACAGCACGGGCACGCCGTCCACGTAGCAGTAAGCGCAGGCCTCGTAGAACCGTGCGACCGGTGCCTGTTTGTGCCGGCGGTAGAGGCTGTGCAGGTTGTGGTGGCCGATGATCGCGGCGCCGCTCTTCGTCGCCCGGCAGCGTTCGATGACGGCCGGGAGGTCGCCCTCGGGGAACGGTGTCAGCGTCGTGCCGAAGAACTCGCGCGCGGCGCTGTGATCGAGGGTGCTGGGCGGCATGTCAGCACTGCCAGGTGGAGAGGTCCAGGCCGGTCATGGCCTCCAGCTCCCGGACTTCCTCGCGGTACTCGACGACCAGCTGCCGGCGCGAGGCGGGCGGCATCGGTGGAAAGCGCTCCAGGTTCAGCCGGTCCACCTGGGCCTTGGACCAGGCGGCGAGAGGGGTCGGCAGCAATCGCTTCATCGTGCCCTTGAAGCCTTCATGCTTGAGAAGTCGCTGCAGCAGCCGCGAGCGCGGCATGCCCGACCGGTTCTGCTGATAGGCCGTCGGCGCCGGTCGCGACGGGTCGAGGTCCAGGAACAGGAGGCACTGGCGCCAGAGCGCGTCCACCGCGTCCCGCAGGTCCGCGTAGCGCAGGACGAGCACGCGCTCTCGCCCGAAGGTCTCGAGGTAGGGGCGCAGCTGCCTGGCGTACTGGCCCATGGCGCGGTAGCGGAGCAGGTGCGACGGGCTTCGACGGTCCTCTTCGGCGGCCAGGGCGTCGGCAAAGTCCGCCAACGGCTCCTCGCCGTCCCGTCGCGCGTGGCACCACGCTGAGTAGGCGCGCTCAGCCGGGTGCCTGAGAATGACCATGATGCGCGCGTCGGGGCTGAACGCCTGGATGCGCTCGGCCGTGCCGGGCTCGGCGAGGTACCAGGTGCTGGCGTCGCCCAGGAAGCGGACTTCCCTAGGCGCGCGAGCGAACAGCTGCAGGTAGGCGCTTTCCTGCCGGATCACCCAGCCGCTGGCGGCGGCCGGCGCGCCGGAGCCCGTCGGGAAGGGGTAGCCCCGCTCGCCGAAGGCGAGGAACCCCGGCTCCTTCGGGTTGCAGAAGAAGATCTGCGGGTGGCAGGACAGCAGCGTGGCAAGGGTCGTGGTACCGCTCTTCTGCGCGCCGATGAGAAACAGGTTGGGTCGCCGCTCAGTAGGCATTGCGGCCGGACCAGGCGCTGAAGGCCGTCATGAGCAGGATGCGGATGTCGAGCCACAGGGACCAGTTCTCGATGTAGTACAGGTCGTGGGCGACGCGCTGCGCCATCTTCTCCACCGTGTCGGTCTCGCCGCGGTAGCCGTGGACCTGGGCCCAGCCGGTGATGCCGGGCTTGACGCGATGGCGCTGCATGTAGGCGTCGATCTTGTCCGTGAACTCCCGGTTCAGCTCCACGGGGTGGGGACGGGGCCCCACCAGCGACATGTCGCCGCGAAGTACGTTGAAAAGCTGCGGCAACTCGTCGATGCTCGTGCGCCGCAGGAAGCTGCCGAGGCGGGTGACCCGCGGGTCGCCACGGGTTGCCTGCCGGTAGCCCGCCCCGGGAGCGTGGCGCATGGTGCGGAACTTGTAGACCTCGATAATGTTGCCCAGGCCGCCGTGGCGCTGCTGTCGGAAGAGGACGGGCCCGGGCGAGTCGAGGCGGATCGCGATCGCGACCAGCAGGAGCAGCGGAGAGAGCAGCAGCAGTAGCGCCAGCGCGCCCAACCGGTCGAAGCCGCTCTTGATCAAGGCGGCCGAACCGCTCAGCGGCGTGGCGTTGAGCTCGATGACCGTCATACCGGCGACTTCCCGCGGCATGTGGCCGAGGAGGTCGAGGAGAGAAAGGTCGGGGACGAAACGGACCGTGAGACAACTCGCCTGCAGCCGGGCGATCAGCGCGGCCCGGCTGGCGTCGGGCAGGTGACTGCTGGCCAGCCAGACTTCGTCGATACCCGATTCCTCGCCCCGGGTGTAGCGGGCCAGGTCGCCGGTCCGACCGAGCACCGGGGCGGGCAGGCCATCGGGCACCGGGTCGTCGCCGGGGTGCAGCATGCCGACGACTACTGCCGGGTCCTGGTAGGCTTTGCGCAGGCGCTCAACCGTCTCCGCAGCGAGCCGGTCCGTGCCGATGATGAGGATGCGCGGTGCGCTGGACGACGCCAGGGCGGGAAGCCTGCCGAGTACCAGCCGGGTCAGGAACAGGAGCAGGGTCGCCGCAAGCACCCAGTAGCCCATCCACAGGCGCGAATACTCGGCGGTGGTCTTGCTGAACGCCGCGATGACCACGAGGGCGAGGAAGGTCGCCGCGAGGCCGGGGAGGGCGTTACCCGCCTGCAGGCTGTGGTCGCGGCCGCGCCAGGACCGGTAGGCGCCGGTGGCCGGCAGCAGCACCAGGGCGAGGAGCCCACCCAGCACCAGGGCCAGGCTGTAGTCGGAGCGAGGGGGCAGGTGCTGCCAGCGCAGCCAGTAGGCGAGCAGCCCGGCCGCGACGAGCATGGCGGCGTCGAGCAGCGGAAACACGCGCGACAGGTCTCTTCGATCGGCGTTCATGTCGCTCGTTGCTCAGGCATGGGGCGGGGTTAGACCGACGGAAGCAGTCGCGAGAGTATCGCAGAAAGGCGGGGGGGATTCAGTGAAGGCGTTGTTTCCAGGCTGGCGGGCCTGCCTGTCCGCCGTGCTCATCGTCCTGCCGCGCAGCGCCGCCGTCTACCCGGCGTACCTGCTTGGCAGTGGTCTGCTGGTCGATCTGGGGCTCTCACAGCGCCGTGCGTACTGCTGCCTGGCGCTTATCGTCGGCTGGCTGCTGCTCGCCTATCTTATCCAGCATGCGACAGGTGCCGTGCTGTCGCCGACAGCGCTGCTGCTGGAGCTCCTGCTGGTCACGCCTTTTCTCCTGTTCGTCTCCGGCTTTCGCCCGGGGGTCAGTGCCCGGGAGGCGCTGTGGATGCTCCGCGGCATCAACCTGGTCTGCCTGCTGCTGAGCCTTGCCAGTTACATCGGCCAGGGCTTCCCCGCGAAGCTCCCCTACGTCGATTTCTCGGCGGATTACTACTGGGCGGCCTACAGCTGGGGAGGCGCCCGCATCGTGACCGTACTCGGCTTCACCGGGCTGTTGCTGGAGGCGGCGGCGCGCGGGCCTTCCCTGCTTCGCACCGTCGCCTGGAGCCTGGTGCCGGCCGCGAACTTCATCCTGCCCAGCTACAATTTCGGCATTCTCATCGGCCTGGTGGCGCTGGGTTTCCTGGCGCGGCGTCGCCCGCTGCTGCTCCTGGGCACGGTGTTGCTGGCCGCGCCGGCGATCTATTACGCCCTGGTGGTCCGCCTCGCGTCGATCAACAATACGCTCCATGTCCTTTACGGGGTGCCGCCGAAGGTACTGGCCTACGGCCTCGTTGCCGACATCTACCGGGGCGATCCCCTGACGCTGCTGACCGGTACGGGCCTGGGCCAGTTCCTGTCCCGCCCGCAGCAGTGGTGCACGGAGGCCGTGCGGCTCAAGCGCGACCCCGTACTGTTGCCGGGCCTGTTCACCAGCAGCTACTACGTCGACTACTTCGGTCCCGTGTTGAGCCACTTCGAGGAGCACCCGCGGATGCTGGTCTCCACGCTCAACAAGCCTTACGCAGGCCTGTCGAATCTCCTGGCGGAGACCGGCCTCGCAGCCCTCGTGCTCGTGGTGCTGTTCGCCAGGCGCGCGTGGGCCCTCTGCCGCCGGCACCCGCTTGCCCTGGTCTTCTTCGCCTTCTACACCGGGCTGATCCTCGTGGAGCCGTGGCTCGACGACCTCTGGCTCGGCTATGCGCTACTGCTTGTCACCGCCTATTTTTCCGCGGAGGAACCGACCGACCCGCCGCGCGAGGCGACGGCGGAAGAAAGCCAGGCGGTAGGTCAGCCGTAGGCGCGCGATGTCGGGGAGGAGCGTGTAGGAGTAGGCCGGGCCGCGCACTGCGGGCGGTGCGACAGACTGCGGCACCCGGTCGCGGTGACAGACCAGGGCGGCCTCCAGTTCCGCCGCCAGCTGTGGCATGCCGACCTGCCGCGCCAGCGCGATGAGCCTTTCCCGGTTCGACGCGTCATCCACGAGCGAGGCCTTCTCTCTCCCCGCGTAGCGCAGCCCCCCGTCGGCGAGATCATCGAGTTCGTTGGCGAGGCGCAGGCGCAGGAGGGATTCCTCGTCGGGCGACCGGGCACCACTCGCCGCGAGGCGCTCGAGCGTCGAGCCCGTCCAGGGTAGCGCGGTATAGGCAGCGATGAGGGCTTCGCTGGCCTCACCCACGGCCTCTCGGACCGCCGCCCGCTTGCGCGGCGCTACCGTCCGATGCATCTCGTAGGCAAACAGGCCCGCTTCGTAGGCGGCGTGCAGCAGCCCCGCCGTGACCTCCTCGATCCTGGCACCGTCCCTCGCTAGAATACTGGCCGTGCCGACGAGATGGCACAGGAACGGGCGGCCCGACCCGCGAAAGCGGGCAGAGAACAGCGGCTGTGCAAACGCGTAGGCACGGGCGGCGGCGGCCACCGCATCATCGCCATAACCCGCACGCCGCAGCTGCTCGTAGAGCTGGATGTTGGTCTGGGCGATGGGTGCCACGAGCTTCAGCCGGCGCGCCGACCTGCGACACGCTTGAGCAGGCCGCGGCCCTCGCGCCGCAGCACCAGCGGCAGGGCCCGTCGCAGCCAGGGGGCGTGCGATTGCTGCAGCAGCCCCCGGTGCCGGCTGGCCCATTGGTCCAGGGCCGCCAGCCCGGCGTCGTCGGGCGCAAGCTGCCACTTGTCGCGGAAGTGCTCGATGGAGCCGCGGGTCCAGCTTTCGCTCCAGCGCAGTTCGAAGAAGGGGCGGTCGTCGTCCGTGAAGCGCGTGGCATTGTCGTAGCGGACCAAAGACCGGGGCTCGAGGTAGACGCTGCCGCCAGCGCGATGAAGCTGCATGGCCAGGTCGATATGCTCGTGGAGTGCCCGCAGTTCCGTATCCAGGGTGCAGCCCCGCTCGAAGCAGTCGCGGCGCAGCAGGACACAGTGGTACTCGAAGAAGCCGCAGGGCTCCCGGCGCAGCTCGCGACGCACCATGCGCGGCAGGCGCCGCATCAGCCGGTGGGTCTGGCGAACGGTCCGCCAGCCGTCGCGCTCGCCCTCGACGAGCTCCCCCCCTGCCATGTGGACCAGGGGCAGCATCGCGTCCCCCTCCAGGAGCAGGGGAGTAACCGCCCAGGCCCCCGTGGCGTCCGCGCAATCCCGGAGAGCGCTCAGCCAGCCGCGGGTGACGAAGACGTCATTGTCAATAAAAACCAGGTAGGGGGTTTCCACCGCTGCCAGGGCGAGGGCTCTTGCCTCGTTGGGCGCGAGAAAGCGATCGTAGCGAAGGTAGCGCGCACCGTATGCCCTGCAGCGCTTCTGCAGCCGTTCGGCAATGGCCGGCGGCGCGTTGCCGTCGAGGTAAAGCACCGGTGTCCCGGGCTCGATGCGGTCGAGGATGCTGGCCAGGGATCGCTCCGCAAGGCTGAAACGCTCACGGGGGATGATGCAGACCGTGGTCAGCGCCGGGTCACTCATGGTGTTCCCCCTTCCGAGGCAACCAGGCGTCCAGTTCGCGCAGGCAGAAAACCACCGCCGGAAGTGCCGGGTACAGGAGTGTCCTGCTCAGCGTGAGCAGGTTGACTGCCTGGTCGAAGTACTGGGTGAAGCCGAAAATGAAGTATAGCAGCGCGAGGGCAACGGCGATGGCTTGGAGCAGCGCATCGGCCAGGACCGCGCAACCGCGGCGGATGCCGCTCGCGGCGATTGCCAGCAGCAGCGCCGGCCAGAGCAGGTGCCAGTTGGCCGAGAAGAAGAGGTTCTCCCCGAGGATCGGTGGCAGCGGGTGGGCGGCCAGCTTCAGGCTGCCGAGGTAGGGCAGGCGGAGGAAGGTGCCGTCGAAGCCGAGGGTAGCGCCACCCGGGAGGGGGACCTCGAGCCGGAAGACGAAAAAGCTAACGGCGGCCAGCCCGGAGGCCAGCACCAACATCACCCAGGTGCGCATCGACCAGCCCAGCGCCCGGGCGGCAGCGAGGAGCACGACCACGGCAGCGAACGCGAGGCCCGGCTTCTTCACCAGCGTCGCACCGAGGGCCAGCAGCAGCACCAGCGCCAGGAGCCCGGGCGTCCGATCCCGGGCCCAGCTCGCCAGGGCGAGCGCAGCCAGGCCGAAATAGCCGGCCAGCCACGGGTCCGCGTAGCCGGCCAGGGCGACATGAACGTTGAGCAGGGGCAGTGAAAGCAGTCCGAAGGCGGCCGCCGCCGCCGTCGTCGGAGCGGCGCCCAGGCCCCGAAGATAGCCCCAGCAGGCGGCGCCCAGGGCGAGCAGCAGGAGCGCCCAGGGCAGGAAGGCCAGGCTGCTTTCCGCGCTGCCGGCGGCGAGCATGTGCCAGAGGATGATCAGCGGCACACCGGGCGGGTACGCCGACGCAAAGCGGTTGCCCAGGGTGTACACCCCGCTGTCGGGGGCCGCGGCGAGCCACTCGCCGGGGGGCACGAAGGGCACCAGGCGCTGCTCGTGGAACCAGACCACGGCCTTCGGCGCCCAGTTCATCCAGGCGTCCCAGGCAAAAAGCGGGCGGGAGAGCAGCTCCGCGGCCAGCAGGCCGAGCCGGCCCAGGACCAGGAGGAGCAGCAGCGCGGTCAGCACGCGCGCCGGCACACTGATCCCGGCCGGCATCGCCGATCCGGCGCGGTTGTTGTGGCGCCGGCAGGCGGCGAAGGCGATGCCGGCAGCCAGGGGCGCCAGCGTCGCGACGAGCGGCAGCGGGTCCAGCGCGAGCCCCAGGCGGTCGAAAGCGAGAAGCAGGCCGATCACCAGCAGCATGCCCAGGGGGTAGCCGTACCCCAGGGCCAGTGCCAGCGTTCCGGGCCTGCCCCGGGGGAGGCAGAGGCAGGCGACGCCGGTGCCGGCCAGCCAGGGCAGGAGCGACGCGATGAGGTAGCCCGCCGCGGCCATCACGGCGCCGCTGCTCCGGCTTCGAGGCGGTAGAGGGCGGCCGCGTCGCTAACGTCTACCGGCGAGGCCGCGAGGGCCCGGTCGTCGTCGCGCAGGAGCCCCGAAGCGGCATCGAAGGCTACCTCGGGGACACTGCCGAGCAGGAGCACGTGGTCGCCGGCCCGGAAGGTACTCGGCGCGGGGAGCGCGCTGCCGAAGTTGAACACGTTGCGGGGCAGCAGGTGGTATTGCAGCTTCAGCCGGTCGTACTGGTGACCCTTCGCCGCGTGCAGCAGGAACACCCGCCGCGACGGGTCCAGCGGCAGCTGCGGCGCCAGCCGCTGGGACAGCGCGAACAGGTGGGCGTCGATATCCCGCTCGGGCCTGGCGGCCGCGGGAACGCCGCCGAAGCTGTCGCGCGTCACCGCCAGCTGCAGCAGCAGCTTGCGCTGCCAGGCGGCGTCAAGGAGGAGCCAGCCGGCGGCGAGGACCAGGGCGAGGACCAGTGCCACTGGTATTCGGCGACGCCTCGTGCCTCGACCGGCGACCAGGGCGAGTACCGCGGCGACGGCACATGCCGCGAGCACCGCGGGCACAAGCCGTGGCGCGGTGCCGAGGCCCTGGGCGCGGAGAAAGTTGATGTCGACCAGCTGCCACGGGCCGAAGTGCAGCCAGTCATCCCGGCGGGCGCTCAGCCAATTGGCGAGCGACGGTTCCCGCAGTGTCAGCGACTTCACCCGCAGCGCCGTCCCGGGCTCCCCGGGGACAAGCAGACCCAGCTCGCTGATGGTGCCGCGCCACGACGGGGGCAGGGCGATGGTGACCGCGCCGCTGCCCGTCCACGGAAGGCGGGCCGTGACCGGCGTTGTGACATCGCCCTCGCGAGCCTTCCAGGCAAACCGTGCCTGCTGGTCCGGCGCGAGGCCCTCCAGCGCGATGGTTGCGTAGGCGTAGTCGGCGGCTTCGAGATGCACTGGCCGGTGGACGACAGCCTGCCCGCCGGTCCAACCATGCACGGTCATGGTACCCGCCTCGCGCGTTACCGCTACGCCGGGGGATGGAACCAGCTCTGCCCCGCTCAGTGTGTATGGCTTCTCCCGCGCAAGTGCGGGCGGCGTGAACAGGGAGGATGCCAGGCAGAGGCTGATCAGCGCACCACGCGTCCGCAGCGCGATCATAAGGTGTCTCCCGAGCGACGATCAGGCCAGGGGCAGGCTTCCCGGGTGCCTCGCACGTCGGCAGCCGCTAGGCGGGCTCTGGGTCTCGCCGGATCAGCACGGCGTCGCGGATGATCATCGGCTCATAGTAGCGCGTGTCCGATAGAGAGCCCAGCGCGGCTGTCGCCTGCGCTGCAACCGGCCTGTGGGCAGGCAAGGCAGGCGGCTGGACCCTCCGTCGCAAAGTTCGCTAGACTCAAAAATCCGGCTCAGTCGTTTCTGAACGACGGCACGCCGCCAGCAGACCCTGAATGCCTGCCAGCGCCGCCATCGCGACTCTGATCATTGCCTTGTTGCTCCCCTGGATCCTGGGTGCGGCCCTGCTGGCATCGCTTCCCGCGGGCCCCGTCCCCGGTGCCCGGGCCCGGGTCCTCGGCTACGGCTTTTTCCTGGGTTATGCGCTGCTTTTCCTGCTGGTTGTTGCCTTCGATAGTACGCTCGGGCGGCTTCAGTTCCCCGCGCTTCTGGGGGTGCTTGGGCTGCTGACCGCAGCAGCCGTGGTAACGGCCTGGCGGCGGCAGAAGCACACCTCTCGCGCTGAAGGCCGGGCGAGCAGCACCCCCCGCCCGGCGCGGGTCCTGTTGCTGCTCTTTTTCCTGCTCTGCGCGCTCCATCTGCTGGCGGGGATCGTGGAGGTTTTGCACCGGCCTGTGTTCCCCTGGGACGCTTGGCAGAGCTGGATGTACCGGGCCAAGGCCTGGTTCCATGCCGGCGCGTTGCTGCCCATGGACAGTCCCGCCGACTGGGCGCGGGGCCTGGTCGAGTATCGCTACGCTGTGGAGGGCAACCACTACCCCCGCTTCGTCCCTGTCGTCGGGCTCTGGGCCGCGCTTGCACTCGGTAAGTGGAGCGAAACGCTGGTCAACCTGCCCTACGCCTTGCTCGCCGTGGCCCTGAGCCTCGCGGTGTATGGGCAGGCGAGGGCGCTGTCGCTGCCGCGTTGGGGGGCGGTGATCTGCTGCTACGTCCTGCTCTCCCTGCCACTCCTTGGGGCCCATCTCTCTCTCGCGGGGCAGGCTGATGCGTGGATGGTGGGGTACACGGGCCTCGGCTTTGCGGCTCTGCTCTGTGGCCTGGCCGGTCGAGATCGCAGCGGCGTGGCGCTGGGGCTGACCATGGTCGCTTTCGCTCTCTGCGTTAAAGCCGAGGGCAAGTTATGGTTACTGATGGCCCTGGCGCTTTGCGCCCTTGTCGCCTGGCCGCGCAGGGCGCTCATCGCCCTCGCCCTCGGGGGTGCGGCGCTGGTGCTTGCCTGGTTCGCCGGCTTCCATGCCGTGGAGTTACCGTTGCTCGGGCGCCTGGGCTTTGTGGATGGACGCCTGTACCTGCCCCTGTTTGGGGATCACGCCTTTGCCCCGCACAACCTCTCCGGCACCTTTGCCGAGCATTTTGTTGCAGCAGACAGCTGGCATCTTCTCTGGCCCCTGCTGGCGCTGGCCTGCGCAGCAGCGCTGCGTCTCGAGCGTACCCGGTCCACGTTGATTCCCCTGGCCTTCCTGCTGCTGCTGGTCGCCGCGATTGTCTTCATCTTCCTGTTCACGGAGCAGGCACAGTGGGCCGAAGATGGTACCGCCATGAACCGGCTGCCACTGCAGTTCGCCCCTGCCCTGGTCATCGCCGCTACCATGCTGGCCGCGCCCCTGCGCGCACCGCTGGCCTCGCTGCGCCTTCGGCCGCTTGCCGTTGCTGCCGCGTGCGGCTTCGTGCTGGTTTCCGTACTGCTCCTCGTGATTGATGGACCCCGGTGGCAGGGCCCGCGCGAGGATCGGGGAGTCATCCCGGCTGGGGAACTGGACGTGCGCGTGGGTAGCGGTTACTCGGCCGGTGGCGCTCGCGTGGTCAGCGACTTCCGCAACGGGTTCGCGGTGTTATCCACCAAGCGCCAGCTGAATGCGGACGCGATGCCCTTGCTGCGCCTGGAGACCCGCGGCGACAACCGCAAGCACCTGACGTTCTTCTGGCGCCGCGCTGCGGATCCCGCCTCCCTTCACAGCATCGACATCAGCGGGCCGCGGGGCTTGCGCTGGCGCAACCTCGCAGACGAGCCGACGTGGTCGGGGGCGCTTGCGGAGGTTGGGCTGCTGCTCTACGACGATGGCGGGCGCTCCCTGCGAATCGAGGCATTGGCGCTGTACCCGGAGACATTCCCGCACTGGCTCGCGTCGACCTGGGCGAACTGGTTCGAGCATGGTGAGTGGTCGATGACGTCCGCGCATTTTCTCTACGCGGGCAAGACGAGCCTGCGCGAATCGCTGCCGCTGCTGGTACTTGCCTGGCTGCTCCTTGCGCTGGTGGCGCTGACTGCTGCCCCGCGCGGGCGTGCCGGCACAGGTCCGGCGCTGCTGGTTCTCGCCGTCGGCGGATGGCTGTTACTCGACAGCCGCTGGCTCCTGGAGCGCGCCTGGCGCGTCCAGGATACGGTACGCCACTATCCACTGGCCCGGGCCACAGCCCTCGAGTACGGCGATGATGCGACCATACAGCGCCTGGTCCAGCGCGCCGCGGCCAGCGCGGCGGACCCGGCCCGACAACCCCTGCTGCTCACCACGCTGGCGGGCGGGGAGGACCGCATGGAGCTGCGACGCGCGCGCTACCACGCGCTGCCGCGGCCGGCCTTCGTCCACGATGGGCCGCCGGCTACGCTGCCGACGCCGCTGGCAGGCGACATCCTCGTACTGCGCAGGCGCTACGGAGAGAGCGCTGCGGATGCGACGCCCGCACGGGTCGCTGAACGGACCGGTGAGCAGCTGGACGAGGCTGTAGAAGTTCGCTGGGATGCGGGTGATGGCTTTCTGCTGGTGCGTGGAAAGTGAGAAGGCTGCGCCTTTTGCGCCGAGGTCATGATGCCACCTGTCGTGGTACCGGACCCTCGACAGCCTTTACTTCCGCACCGCTGACCGCCTGCCCGGCGGCGGACAGCTCGAGGATGGCGGGCAGTGCTCCCAGGGCGGCGGCGTAGGCCTCGCGGGCAAGCAGCGCCTCCAGTTCGGTGAGGTGCGTTGCAAGCCGGAGGGCGTCAGAGTCCAGGCACGCCGCCGCCCCGTCGATGGGGGCCCGGGTCGCGAGCACGGCCTCCGGCGCATACGCCTTGTCGAGGTCTGCAATGCTCAAACCCACGCCGATCAAGTCGAGGGCGATGGCGTCCCAGTCCATCACCAGCGGCTCGCCGACGTCCGTGATCATCAGGTTTTTCGTATTGAGGCTTCGGTTGACCAACACTTTGGGCAGACAGGCCAGCCGCTGCCGAAGGTCATCGAGCGCGGCCAGGAACGCATCGAGCGTGGCTTCCTCCGCAACGGTATTGCAGCCGAGGCGAAGGCGCTGGAAACGCTCGGCGTCGAGGCGCTGATCCAGCGATGCGTAACTGCGCGCGAGGCGCCGTGCCAGGGCGTCGTCCACCTTGTACTCCCACAGCCTGAAGCGCACCTTTTTCAGCTGTTCCGGAAAGTCCCCGGGGGCAATGGGCGTTAGCGTGCTCGATGCCAGCAGGATATAGCCGCGTCCAAAGACGTCGCCGCTGGCCAGCATCTTCGGTGACAGGCCCAGCGCCTCGCCGGACGGGCTCTCGTGGAAGAGCACCTCCCGTGCCAGTCCCGCGTCCTTGGCCGAGCT
The DNA here is from genome assembly GCA_964438205.1 of uncultured Alteromonadaceae bacterium. Lineage (GTDB taxonomy): Bacteria > Pseudomonadota > Gammaproteobacteria > Pseudomonadales > Halieaceae > Pseudohaliea. Next base: position 4,758 of record CAYTJQ010000050.1, on the reverse strand, counting down.
GAACACCTTGAGCCTGAGCTCGGGCTGCCCGGGACGCTCTGGATGCGAAACATAGAGCGCCTGCCCGCGACCGGCGCAGTCCTGCCAGCGCCAGTCTCGACCGGCCATGGGGTCCCCGGCCCGTTCATGCTCCGCGATGGCGTCGAACAGCTTGTGGCGGCGGGACGGCATCAGCAGGGCCTCAAAGCTCACCGCGCTGGCCTGGCGCGGCTCCCGGACCTGGCGGCCGGGGTATGCCAGGGCCTCGATGCGCTCGCGATGCTGGGCGAAAAAGTACCCGTCCTGGATACCCTTGACCAAGCGCTGCAGCAGGTGGCGGGTCAGGATGAACATCACCAGGCCGACGAGGAAGTTCATGGCGGGGTCAGTGAGGAACAGCAGCACCAGCACGCCGAAGGCGACGAACGTGTTGATGCCGGAGAGGTTCTGCAGGATGCGAATACGCTGATCGACGAACTGCTGGCGGACCTCGTCCAGTTCGGGGGCCAGGTGCCGGTTCCAGTGCCAGGCCAGCCAGAGAGCCTCGGCCAGCAAGACCAGGCCGAGGACCAGGACCAGGCGCCACTCCAGCCACAGGCCGAGGAGGCCGCCACCCAGCACCATGAGAACGGTGCTCCAGCTCTCGCCCACGCGGCGGAAAAGCTGGCTCGCAAAGTCTGCCTCCCCGTGGAACAGCGTTGCCTTGTCGCTCTGGTAGCGGATGCGCTCGCCGCCGTGGTCGCCAAGGCGCTCCAGGGCCTTGTCCGCGAGCAGGTGCAGCAGGAACATGCCGACCGTCAGCAGGCAGAGGTAGATGATCCACAGCTCCCGGTTGTCGTCGGTCATGAAAAAGCGCAGGTACCGCGGAACGCCCTCGCTGCCGAGCAGGATGATGATCTTCAGCGGCAGCATGAACGACAGGATCATGGCGACCTGGCTGATCACCCCGGTCGGAACCGCAGCGACGAGGGCGACCGGCGCACAGCGCAGTAGGCGTTTGCTGAGGCTGGTAAGCTGCAGGTAGTAGCGGCCGATGAGTGTTGAGAAGCGCATGGATTCCACTGATGCGGTGCAGGGCCCGGAAGGCCAGAAGGGTTGGAAATGTTATCACCAATCGCCAGGCACTGCGCGGCAGGCGCCGGAGCCTTTGCCGGGCCCGTGGGGATATCGGCGGGATCTGCGGCGTCGATCGAGCGTGGCCGGTGGCCGCCAGTTGGCGTAGACGGTAACCGGTGACCGGATGATGAAATACCTGCAGTTCCTTGCCAGTGCGCGCCTTTTTGGAGAGCGGCGCCTGTCAGCGTCTTTGCCCGGTATCTTCCCGCCCGCCTATGGCCTTGATCCCGCGTGGTACCTGGCCCAGTACCCGGATGTTGCAGCGGCCGGGGTGAGCGCGGAGCGTCACTTTCACCGCTCCGGGGTTCACGAGGGCCGCTTGCCCAACGCAGCCCACGCGCGGCTGTGGGCCGAAGACGACACCGGCTTGCTGCCAGAGCTCGAGCGCCTGCTGGCCAGCCGACGCGGCGCCGAGCGGCGCTTCGCGGCCTGGACGCTCGGTCGCTGGCACGCGAGCCGGGAAAACTGGGGTGAAGTGTTGCGCGTCATGCAGCGCTACTTCGTCGGCAGGGGCGGCGCCCGTCGGCCGGGCGGTCTTGCTGCCGGGCTGCTGTGGCTCGACGCCCTGAGACACAATGAACTGCTGAGCGAGGCCGAAAGCGCGCTGCATGCCCTCAAACGGGCCTATCCGGCCGCAGCGGACCTGGCGCTCGCACAGGCGAATCTGCTGCAGCAAGCCGGCGCTGGCGTGGATAGCTGGCTTGCACCGGTGAGTGCCCTATTCCGGAAAGCCGGCCTGGCGCCGGTCGAAGTGCCTGACGGGGGTGCAGCGCCGACGCTGGACAATCTGCTCGCCCACAAGGTGGCGCGCACCGGTGCCCTGCCACTGGTCAGCGTGGTCGTGCCAGCGTTCAATGCCGCTGCTACGCTGGAAACAGCTTTGCGCAGCCTGCAGCGCCAGAGCTGGGCAGCCCTGGAGGTGCTGGTGGTCGATGATGCCTCGAGCGATGCTACCGCTGAGATAGCCGGGTCCTTTGCCGCCGGCGATGCGCGGTTCCGGGTGCTGCGACTCGGCGCCAACAGGGGTGCCTACGCTGCCCGCAACGAGGGGGTGAGCCACGCGCAAGGAGACTTCATCACGACCCATGACAGTGATGACTGGTCTCACCCCGAGAAAATAGCCCGGCAGGTGTTGCCGTTGCTGGACGATGAGGGCCTGGCCGGCAGCCTCTCACACTGGGCGCGGAGCAGCACGGCGATGGTCTTTGGTGACTGGCGCACGGCGGAAGGCTGGACCGGCTGGACCCACCGCAACGTCTCTTCGCTCATGATCCGGCGCCGGGTGGTCGAGCGGCTGGGTTACTGGGACCGCGTCGCCTGCTCCGCAGACACGGAGTACTACTACCGGATACTGCGTGCGTTCGGCCGCCAGAGCCTGCTCGAGGTGCTTCCGGGCTTGCCCCTCGCCTTCGGCCGAAGTCACGCGGGCTCGCTGACCCGGACTGCGGCTACGCGGCAATTCAGCGTCTTCGGTGGCGCCCGCAAGCAGTATCACGACGCCTTTGCCGCCTGGCACGCCCGGGCTGCGTCCGCGGAAGCCCTGTACCTGTCGAATGCGCCCGACCGGCGGCCGTTCCCGGCCCCGGAGGCATTGCTGCTGCATCGTTCCGCGGCGGGCCGGCACTAGCGTCAGACCACCTTCCCCCAGCGAAACGATGCGGCCGTCACTTCGGCGGCGGCCCTGCGCCCGCTCAACAGGCTTTCATCCATGCGGCAGGCCTCTGCCAGTGCGCGTCTGAGACCGGCCTCGTCCCGGTAAAGTGCCCCGTTCCAGCCGGGAACGACATAGGCCGGCAGGGTCCCCAGTGCCGGAGCAATCACGGGCAGGCCCAGGCTGTAGAGGTGGAACATGGCCCCGGAGGTCAGGATGTCCCGGTAGGTCAGCACACCGAAATCCGCGGCGGCGGCGAGGCCCTCCAGTTCATCATCTGTCACGAAGTGATCGATCAGTAAGGCTTGTTCCGGAAACTTCGATACCAGGGAGCGTATGCCCTCCATCCTTGCTTCGCCGGCGATCACCAGGCGGGCGTTGCCGAACGCCGCCAGGGTTTCCAGGATCGTCGGCAGCCAACGTTCCAGCCCCTTGTAGGGGCGGATCTGTCCCAACCAGAGAAACACCCGCGCTTCCGGGGCCAGTTGCAGCCTCTGCCGCGCCGCGGCCCGGTCGATGCCCTTTGCCGCCGGATACGGACCGTGCTCGCAGAGCCAGGGCTCGACATCATCCGGCCACCAGTCCAGCAGGCCCGTGACGATCGGGTGGTGGATGTAGACACGATTCACCGTACGTGCCAGCTGGCGCCTAAAGGCGGCCTCGGCGGCCGGGTGCGAAGAATCGTGGCTCAGCCTGTTGTGCACCGTCCAGTAGACCGCAAAGCCGTCACGCTTTCGCTGCTCCACGAGGGCAAGGAAACGGCTGCCCCGCGCATCGACGTCGTCACCGGCTCCCGCAAAAACCTCATTGATCCAGTGAAGGTGCAGGATATTGTTCCCGCGCGGCGGGGCCGGGAGTCCGGCGAGCGCCTGCAGGCTATCGATGCCCCTGACTTCACCGGCCTGCGTATAGAGAAGACGCTGATAATTGTTGGCGTAGGCCGGGTAGTAGCGCAGGTTCAAAGGCTGTGACCGCCCGGTCCCTGCGGTGGCCGTGGCGCAGGCCCCGAGCAAGCGGTTGAGCTGCGTCAGCGACAGCGAGTACCGGTACACACGCTGGACACCGCGCCAGAAGCCGGTGGGTTCTGCCTCGTGCAGCCATCGCAGCAGGTCACGCTCTCCGTCCCGGTCCCCGTCGAGCCTGCCCTGCAGCAGCGCGAGACCGATCAGGGGCGTGATGTCCGCTGTCTGCAGGTGCCAGTCGACCAGCAGGGCGCGCCAGCAATCGCCGGCCCTGGTGCTGCCGTCGCGGTCCTTCGGGCCGCCGTCCAGGAAGCTGTGCAACCAGCCGAACAGGACTGGCTCCAGCCGTTCCAGGACGTCGTGCACGCCGCCGTGCAGCCAGTCCGCAGCCACCGGCTCGAAAGCCGCCAGTCCGAAATACCAGAGCGCGTAGCGCGACGCCACGCTTTGCGCGCCGTCCGCCTCCTGGCATGCTGCATCCGATGGGCTGTTCAGGCGAATCGCGCTCAGCATCACGCCGAGCCAGTTGCCCGTTTCCATAAAGCGCGTGAGGTCGCGCCAGGGCCGGCCCGGCAGCGCCGGGTCCGGCGCCATGCCCCCTTCGATCGGGCGGTAGCGGGCGATGATGCGGGTATCGAGGCGCCGGCCCGCGGTATCCCGGTGCCAGTAGGAATCCTCACGCTTGAGGTATAGCCCCAGTGGCTCGGGATCGTGATGATAGGCGCTGCCGCCCGTGGCGCAGCGCAGCCAGTATTCCCAGTCGGCCGACGGGCCGTATTGCGCTTCGTTGAAGAATCCGCGCAGGCCATGCAGTCCGCGGCGCCACAGGGGCATGCAGTGGGGAATGTTCTGCGGCCGCAGGCGCGCGCCCCTCCGCTCCATGAGGTCCCTGCCCCCGTAGGTGCCCTCGGGAACTTCGGCGTAGAACACGGCCTCGGTGTGCCGGTCCGCCCAGTCCTGGTTCTCCTTGCCGGTGACACGCAGAGCGGCACTGGCAAGATCTGCTTCGCGCCGCGTCGTTAGCACTGTCTGCAGCGCCTGTACCTGCCG
>CAYTJQ010000049.1:13058-25939 GCA_964438205.1 uncultured Alteromonadaceae bacterium | reverse complement strand
CAGAAGTCAGAGTCCAGTGAGTCCGTGGTCATCTCTTCTACCATGTCGACGAACTTGTTGTTGAAGTTGGAGCTAAGCCCCTTTGGGTACCCAGTTCTCCATCACTAGCCTGAGCTGACACTCGATACGCTCCATCAACGCAGCGCTGTTTACCTCTTGTCCGACAAGGAATTGGTGGTACTCGGCATTCAGAATGTTGAAAATAACCCGTTCGGCAGTTTCCGGGTCAATATCTGCGCGAAGCTTTCCTGCCGCTTGTTCTGTTTTGATGTGGTCTAGAATGGATTGTTCGAATAAGTCATCGATCAGGCGAAGTCCGGCAGCTATACCGTGGTTCTCTTGAATAGCAAAAACATAAGCTACGCGAGCGAGATCCCGATCATAGTCTAGGATAGAGCCGATCAAAAATCGGGCGAGTTTTATAAGAGTGTTGAGAGACGAGCGACTGCGTCGGGGGATTTCTGCTTTTGCCTGTTCTACTATTTTTGCTGAATCCTCAGATATAACCACGAGTAACAGTCCAGCTTTCGTAGGGAAGTAATTATAGAGCGTTGCTATGCTGATGTTAGAGTGTTCGGCTACTGCTTCCATTGTGGTTTCCTCAAACCCGAAGTCCTGAAAGAGGCGTCGCCCTTCCAGGATGATCCGTCTTCTGGTTTCCTGCTTTTTCTGTTCTCGCAGACCAGCCATAATGACTTAATTTCCTTTAAATTTCAGTATGATGCACTAGCAGACGCTTAGCGAGCGCGGTGGTGGCAAGTGGTGCAACACAGCACAAACGAGAGGCGCGGTTACAGCTTGAGTGGCTCCCTATTCCGGAGGGCCCGGTATCGCTCTCCACGCACGGGCAGTCGCTTACCAAGAATATGCCACTCGTGCTCCATACATTCTAGGCCATCCAGCCTGGGTTATGAGTGTTCCAGTAGAAAGTATGCTCTGAAACTGCGTAATGTACTCCTCATCTAGGGCATTTTCCACAAACAGCTCTACCCTCATTCTGTCGTCGAGCGCTGAAGCGAAAAATCTTAGGTTGACAAGACCATAACTACCTTGCTTTCCTGTGTTTTCCGGATCAAAGAATTCCTCTGTTTGATAACTTCCTTCTGCTCGAAAGCTCAGATCCAGATTCTCCGTAATGCCTGGAAGTTGGTAGTCAATTAAAAGGCTCGCCGTATTCTCCGGTGTTCGCTGTGTACGATTTCCAGAAAGGTCCTGGTCCTGAAGCGAAAACTCCCGGAACTTTGCATCTGTATAGGCGTATGTGGCTATGACTTTCAACCGATCCATAGGGGCGGAGTTAACGGAAATCTCAATACCCCTCCCATCAACCTCAGCGGCATTTCGGACGACGGTGAGTGACTCCTCGAACTGCAGGACCTGAAGGTCAGTATAGTCATAATAGTAGACCGATAAGTCAAAGCCGAAGCTACCGTCAGCCGCGCTACCTTTCAGCCCTGTTTCGTAGGACCAAACGTGCTCCGGCTCAAAGCTACCTGCTGAGGGCACGAGAAGGTTGAAGCCTCCGCCCTTGTAGCCTTTTGTCGCGCTTGCGTAGAGCATGATATCTGCGTTCAGGTTGTAATCAATTACCATCCTCGGCATTAGATCGTCAAAACTTTCCCTGAACTCACCCTCGAATGCCGGGATAATAAGGTTACTGGGAGTCTGTCCGGCTCCTGCAATGATAAAGCCAAGCGTAGACGGTACGTGAGGCGCGAAAAGGTCTAGTTCCTTTTCATCACGTACGTATTGTAAACCGGCCGTGACCCGCAGGTGGTCTGTAACGTCATAGGTACCATCAAAGAAGAGCGAGACACTCTCGTTGCTGCCGTTTCCCCTAGTTTGTTCCGTCACTTCAGCGCCGAGGAACCCAAAAGGGAAGGGCGGGCCCACTAATGACGCCAGCACGATATCGCAGGGTAGGGGCGGAAAGCCAAGCAGGAATGCCTGCGCGCCACATATACTCTCCTCATCATAAGTTGCCGTTGACTCTTGCAGTACATCTTCTTGTGCGTAGGTCACCCCGGCAAACCAGCTCAGTCTGCTGTCGAACGAGGCGCCCGTCAGGCGGAGCTCCTGCTGGAAGGTCTCATTTTCTTCATCAATGCCAAAGTGAAGCAGCGTACGACTGGTACCATCAGTGTCTTCGAGGTAGTCGTTATTGTATTCTCGAAAAGACGTGATTGACTTGACAGATAAGGTAGCTGAAAGGTCAAAATCGACCTTGAGATAAATATGGCGAGAGTCTCGCCGGTTCCGATTGCTGACGCCTAAGTCAGAGCCTGACTCATAAAAATCCGAGACCGGGTCATTGAAAGGATTGAGCAATGACTGATACACACCGGAATCACTATTTTCGTCGTGGTAGTCAATGTTAAGAACAATATCTGCTCGCTCCGAGCCGATGAACCTCAATGCTCCGTGATAGGCGGTCGCCTCGGCCGCAAGCCCATTTCCAGTAGGTGGCGAAACAAAATCAATAAAACCATCACTACTTCGATGGCGGATGTTTGCGCGCGCCAGGAACTTGTTTTCTATAATTGGTAAGTTAACGTAACCCTTGTATTCCTGATAACCAAAGTTACCCACCCCGACACTCAGTTCACCGCTGCTCTCGTTCGCTGGCGTCTTTCGGTGAATGCTGATCGCTCCCGCGGTAGTGTTACGACCGAATAGAGACCCTTGCGGTCCCTTCAGAACCTCAATGCGGTCAATGTCGTAGAGGTCGATTACCGCACCACCGTTACGCGCGATATAGATTTCATCAAGGTATACCCCGATGGAGGGCTCTGAACCAACATTGAAATCATTGGACTGTACGCCTCGAATGGAATATGCGGGCTGGCCGGAAGAGACCTCATAGCCAGTGAATCCCGGCGTAAAGGCTTGTAGGTCTCCCGCAGTATCGATGTTGGACCGCGCAAGGAAGTCAGCTGAAAACGCTGAGATTGATATAGGGACATCGCTCAAGCTTTGGGCGCGCTTTTGTGATGTAACGATTACTTCTTCAATCTGTTGTGCCTGAAGCGGTGCTATACAGCTCGTGACAAGCATGGCAGCGGTGAGGGCTTTCTTTGTAAAAATTAAAACGGGACGTTTTTCTTTTGAGTTCATGGCTACAACCCTTCCTTCAATTACTTTTCTTGGATTACGGGAACAACCGGAGATGCAGAGAAAAGCGTGAGTTTATTTTACTGAGATGCATATTTTCGAAAGACCCCAGCGGGATCATGAGGAGAGGTTCGGCTTTAGCTCTGCTCGCGACGTAACCTGGACGATTGCTTCCTCTGAAGGCACTGTAGGGAATTTCGTTACTGTGGCCTGTTTTTCGTTGAAGCACGCCATTGTTGTCATCAAAGGTGATGCTTGGGCGCCATTTCCTAAGCCATGTTAGAAATGCCATATCGGTGTATCCCTTTGTTCATTGTCCTGCGGCTCACGCCAGCTATAGCATCAAGGCCCAACCATTAGTGGTTCAGCGACTGAAGATATAGTAGCATATAAAACGAGATACGCTATAAAAAGATTGCCAAATGGTTAATAGTTGCTAAAATTAGATGGACTATAGCTCAGAGGAGTAGGTGTATGCCCTTGATCACGGTTGTCGAGTTCGACGGTACCCACCATTGCATGGCGGCGGAAGTCGGTAAGTCTTTGATGCAGAACATTGTCGAGCACGGTATCCCAGGTGTTGATGCAGACTGCGGTGGCGCTTGTGCTTGCGGCACGTGTCACTGCTTTATAGAAGCCGGTTGGCTGGAAGTGGCTGGGTCGCCCGATTTCATGGAGGAGGGAATGTTAAAAACTCGCCCGGATCGGGCCAGCAATTCTCGACTTGCGTGTCAGATCGATGTTCATGAGGCGCTAGATGGGCTTGTGATTCACTTGCCCGAGTACCAAATGTGATAATGGAGAAAGAGATGCGTATATCAAGCGGACATTCCCTTCCCTCTGCGCATGAAGTTGAGCTTTCTGCACTGGATGTCAGTCATGCGGAACTCTACGAAGCGGACTCCTGGCGCCCATACTTTGAACGCCTTCGAGTCGAGGATCCCGTGCACTACACGCCTGATAGTCAATTTGGACCCTATTGGTCAATCACTCGGTTCGAGGACATTATTGCCGTTGACACTAACCATTTTGTGTATTCCTCACAAGGCAACGTAATGATCGGTGACCTTGGTGACGATCTGCCTGCTGAGAGTTTCATTATGATGGATCCTCCTCAGCACGATTGTCAGCGTCAGTCCGTTCAACCCGTAGTGGCCCCAGGAAATCTCGCCGCGATGGAGCCGCTTATTCGAGGTCGGGTTTGTGAAATACTTGACAACTTACCTATCGGGGAGACATTCGATTGGGTTGAGCGCGTGTCGATTAGCCTCACTACACAAATGCTGGCGACGCTGTTTGACTTTCCCTTTAATGAGCGCAACAAACTGACCTATTGGTCTGATCTTGTCGCAGGTTCCCCGGAGCTCTCAGGGGGTGATGTCGATCGGAGTGAGCGTGTCGAGGGCCTGATGGAGTGCTTGAATGCCTTCTCGAAATTGTGGGATCAGCGAAAAAGCCGGGAGCCTGGCTTCGACCTTATATCGCTCCTGCAGGCCAATCCGAGTACGGCCACTATGGTCGATCGGCCCATGGAATTCCTCGGCACGATTGCGCTCCTGATCGTTGGCGGAAACGATACGACACGAAATTCCTTAACGGGCGGGGTCCTGGCGCTCAATGAGTTTCCGTATGAGTACGAGAAGCTTCGACGAGACCCATCTTTGATAGACTCAATGGTACCAGAGATAATCCGTTGGCAAACTCCGCTGATACACATGCGCCGCACGGCCCTCAAAGATGTTCAGTTCAAGGGAAAGCAAATAAGAAAAGGCGATAAGGTGGTAATGTGGTTCATTTCGGGAAATCGTGATGATTCCGCGATCAATCAGGCCGACAAGTTCATAATTGACCGTTCGAATCCGCGGCATCATATGTCGTTTGGCTTTGGTATTCACCGCTGTATGGGTAACAGGTTGGGCGAGATGCAGTTACGAATTACATGGGAAGAAATTCTGAAGCGTTTTTCTTGGGTGGAGGTAGTTGAGAAACCCATACGTATTAAGTCTAACTTCGTTCGTGGTTATAGTGAAATGTTAGTTCGTGTTCACCCTAAATGACATGGCGTATGAAATTATGCAGACTCCACGAACGGTCCGGTGTTATTGGCGGTTACAAGGCACGGGTGATTTAATGGGGGATTTGTGCCCAAAATGGGTGTGCCGACGGCAAGCAGGTCAGACGCCACCTTTGAAAATCACGTCACTTATCGAAATCTGGCGTTCCCGCGGGAACGCCATCAAATTCGAGCTCGCTGAAACATCCGGGCTTATATCATCTAGCCCTACAGAAGTTACAACGGCTTCTCTGGGTCTATCCTTTCGTTAAGTTGAGAGCGCTCGTAGGCTCGCACGGTCTGTAGGGCTCCTCTCTGACCAGGTGTGCGCCGAGCAATTTCAAGTAGAAGACGGGTAATAACCACTGGAGCCCTTCAATGATAGGAAGGCAGTAGCTGGAGTAGATGAAACCCATGGCTACAAACCCTCCCGCAAGCGGTCTTTGCAAGTAGGTGGGCGTGTGGATTAGAGCCGCAGCTGCTGCGGTCAAAAATGCAGCGGCGCCGATGAACCATTGCAAGCTGCCCGCTGCAAAAACGTAAGCGACGATAGACAAGTGTATGAAGTGCAACATTACAAAGCTCATTTGCTTGGCCGGTCCCTGTCCTGGCCTGTGAAACCATCGCTTTCCTGAAGACGTGCTGTTGGTGATTACGCCCCCAACGCCATCGAAGGCTAGAAAAGCCGCCAGAACCTGCTGTCCGATCGTCCAGGGCAGTTCGATGGCCATCGCCATGACTGGAATTGCGATAGCCGCACCCAGTGGAAAAGTCAGCTGCAGGATCAGCTCAGCCCTCGTGTGCCCCGGTCCAATGGCCCTATCCAGCAAACCGGGAAGACCTGGGCGCACTTCTGGATAGGACCAATCAGTAGGTGTGGAGGTTATGCTCATGTAAATCCCTCAGTCGCGAATAGCTGAGTGCCTGCTCGAGCATTGGATCCTTTCCCTCCTTTGTTAAAGCTATCGTCGGCAGGAAGAACGTTCTAGTCGGTCGCTCTTGCCACCACTACAGTTAGACTGACTCGATCAACGATGTCTATTAGCGAAAATATTTTCTTCGAGTCCCCTCCCGATAAGTCAGGTGCATGTATCACCCATCTGTTCCTCTTCGGGTCTGGAGAATCGAGCAGGATCAATAAAGCGATTTACTACGTTCTGCGTGATACGGGATACCGGATTACGATAACCGTTTTCCCTCAGGCTTCCACACCATGCCATGGAACCTGTCGAAAAAACGGCGCCGCCATTAGGCGTCTCGTAGAACACAACGTCTGCTCGAATGAACGGTTGATAGACCTCATGGGGGTATGTTGCGTGCATCTCCTCAATAGCGTACATCATACCGGGACCGTGCTTTTCAGAGCTTGCTAAGATCACTGTATGGGGTGGTGTGCCGAGCTCGAAGTTGACGCTGTCAATCTCCTCGCCTGCAGCACCACCGAACAAACCGCCGTGACCGAAGGTTTCTTCTTGGCATCCCTCGGTGATGAATCCGACCCTCGCGGGCAAGTCCGAATTCCAGCGGTAATATGATGGCCCATTCCCTTGCGCTACAAAACCGACACCAAATAGACGTTGTGGCGCGCGACCGTTTTCTCTCCACAAACCCCCATACTCCTCGTTAAACTGATGCTGAACTTCTCCGACCTCGGACTTCCAGGACTGCGTCCCTACCCTTCCTCTCCTCACCTCAATTGCGCAAGGCCATTCCGCGCCTGAAGCTGTGCGCCAGTAAAATCCGTTTCCGCCGAGATAGAGAAGGCGTCCTCCATTCATTAAGTAGGCTTCTATTGCATTCATCATTCGCGTTGTTGGATACTCCGGATGGTTACCGGTCATAACGGCTCGATACTGTTGAAGCAGAGGCAGTCCATCTTGGTCCAGCAAGTCATCAGTGATAATGTCGTAATTGATTCCTATTCTTTCCATCCAGTCGACGAACAGCATATCCGCACAGAACGTCCACAAGATGCTCTTGGGTCGTAGGTTAAGGATAGGACGCAGCCAGGAGCTGAAGTGAATCGGACTGCCGTCGGCGTGCAGGTCGTAGGTCGATGCCCCTAAAGCCTTATGGTCACGAATGAGAGCATCGTACTCGGCGGTTCCTGGGCTGCCCATAAAAGCGTATGAGGATTTCTCGTCAACCCCGAAACGCTGTCGCAAGTTTTCTAGGATGTCATTATTGGCGTAAGCTAAATAGCTGTATGTAGGGACGAGAAATGCCAGTGGAGCCCTTGCGCCGTTTCGCGGGGGTGTCAAGAAGAATGGCAGGTATTCTTCTGAATCTTCACTCTGTACCCGGAGAGCATAGACACCGCTAGCCAGACCGCTGTCTATGGTTAGCGATATCGTTGAACGCCACCTGCAATCGTAAAGGTCATCGCTATGAAAGTGGATGGCGGCATAGTGTGTGGGCTCGGCGCGACAGTCCAAACTGGATCCGTCCCACCGACTACTGCGCACTGCGCGAGTAGGTAGGTTGTAGAGCTCTCCATGACGGCCGTACGGTGAACAGTCTCGGACCCAGCGGCTGTGAAGTTCTTTGGAGAAGTCCCAGGCGGCTAAGCACGCGTGGTTTCGGTGCTGAGCTGTCGCTCCAGCCATCCACCCAGGAATTTCACATGTGTCTGGCCCGGATGCAAAGAGGGCAGGGTTCTCTATGCGGCCGTCAAATGGGGCATCTATCCTTATGGGCTCTAGGTTATCCATGTGACTTGGAGCACCACCAATTCCTAGGCACGCGGAAGTTTCGGGCAGTCCCCCTTGTAGGGCCCTCGTCGAGGTCGATTGTGTCGGACTATCAACGAAAGCTCCTTTTTCCCGAAGAGCCTCGACGCGCAATGCTACTGTAACATCCGCAATTAGATGGAGCCTCACTTCGTACCAGCTGTTAGTTTGGGCCACTACATCCGTGGTAACCGTAAAGGCGTGCTCTTTACCATCTATCCGGAATGAGAAACGCCCACTGCTATCAATGCCTAGCGACCAACCTAGGCTATCCTTCCATCGTCCTATTAGCTGCTGGTATCGACCGTCGACCAGAGTTGGTTGGCAGCGTAGGGTAATCGTAACTTCTCGAAACGCGGCCTCGAAAGGCTTACCTGGTACGATCATGCATGAGCCAGCGCAGATTTTCTGCGTGTCGATGTGACAAGACGACGGAACATCCGCCTCAACAATTTCCTCTCTATAGTCGGGGTTCTCCGAATAAATATCGGCATTTACAATTCGCACGAGGTCCACCTTTGCCTCGCATGGAGGCTGTGCGCTGAGCTTGAAGTCAATCGTCTCGCCCGCCCGGAGGCTGAGTTTGTCGGAGTAGCCGAGAATTGCTTTCATCGATTTTCCCTCGGTTATCGGTTGATCGATCCTCAAGGATTGACTGTTAGTTTCACTTCTTTTACGAGCAATCCTTCGCTGCGAAGCATCTCAATGTATCGCAACGGGTCTATACAGCCCTCGGGCGCGTGTACTCCAGTTATCTTCACCTCTCCTCGTCCCAACATAAGAATTCCCAGAGCGGCGGTTACGCCGGTAGCTTCATCCATGCGAGGCAAGCCTGCAGTCGGCTGATAGCTAAGCTGCCATGCCACCTTTTTCCCCTCGGAGATTCCCGATACTACGGCCATGCTGTCTGAACAGGGAGGCGCCTCTTCTAGTGCCGCCACTTCGTCCCGCAACGCGAGACGCCGCATCACTCCGACCGCCACATCGAAAATGTTGATTTGCCTACCTGCGATTGTCATGTTTCCGTGGCTCACCAGCCCGAGGCTTCGGAGCTTGAATAGGGTGTCGTTCAGCCCAAGCACTCCACCTTTATTGGTAACGTTCTTTGCTGAGATATAGCGGGGAATCGTCACGGGCTCCGGGTGCGACACAAAGTAGACTGGCTGATTTCCCAGTTGGGGGAATTCAACAGATTGGATACCCGAGCCTGCCTCAACTCGCTGCAGCTTTCCCTCGATATACTGTAGTGTGTCAGACGCCAGCAGCGCTAGGGCATGCTCATAGATTGCTGTACTCTGCTTCGGGTCCGTCAAGTCTGCCGATATGTCATTCACGGATACATTCCAGAAGAGTTGGATGTCGTGAACCGCCTCGAGCAGGTCTGCGCCCCGACGGGCAAAAATGTTCAACATACCGGGGCTGGCTCCCATTCCAATCACCGCGGTTACGCCTGCTGTCATGGCTTGTTCATTGTAGGTTTCAAGAAGGTCAAGCGTCGGCTCGACGTCGTCACAGATATCGACGTAGGGCTTCCCTGCCTCTATTGTCGCCCCGAGTACTGGCGCGGCGTATCTGAAAAAGGGTCCGACAAAGTTGCCAATAACATCTGATCCTTTGATGGCCGTTCGAAGCGCTGCCGCATCCATCACATCCAGCTTCATGGCTCTCGTTCGACAGCCCGCTCCCAAGGAAGCTACGAAATCTTCTGCAGAGGATATGTCGAGGTCTGCGACTACAACCTCCTCAACGTCAGAGTGACCAAGCAATGTTCGAACGGCGCGAGCACCCTGCTGTCCGCACCCCCCAAGAGCCAATATGCGCATTGTAGCCTCAAAAGTAAAAGAGCAATAAAGTTAGAAGAAGTATAAAAGAAAAACTGCCTGAAGACCAGACGCCGAGCCTCACGCATCTACTTGGAGCACCTTCGGTTCTTCCAGGGAGGCTCCGATTCGAAATTGACGGCTGGCGATAGTGTCACCGGGCTTGGGAGGCCCTTTAGCTGCTACTACGCCGAAAAGTCGACCTGCTGGGTTCTGAAAGAGGTGCTGAATGACCACCAGAACACAAGTACGCCAGTGTCGCGACGCTTGCGAGTGAATGGCTCATTCGCGATATTGGGCAATGATTGAGCGGCTTCGAGATGCCTGCGGATAAAGCGGTGGCTATGTCAAATTGTTTGTGGAAGGCCTCGTACTTGAAGGCTCCTATGGTAACCTCCGCTCAGCGACACGACAGGCCTGTGCTACGGTTGTGGTGATAGGAGTGCTTCTGAAGAATTCTGCCATTTCAATCTTTCAGTGATTGATGTATCGGTTAAATGGTACCGGAGACCGGACTCGAACCGGTAAGCCCTTGCGGGCGGGGGATTTTGAGTCCCCTGTGTCTACCAATTCCACCACTCCGGCACGGAAGGGGGGGAGGCGCGGGATTATAGCAACGGGGTCCCCCGGTGCAATGACGACAGCTTCAGTCCCGGCATAGCGGTGCTTAACCTGCCGCGGCTTTCCCGGTATCCTTCGCGCCCGATCCGAGTAACGCCCCGTCCGGGGCCACGAACGCGAAAGGAGAACACCATGGGCATGAAGCTGATCAAGAAGACCGACGACTATCGCATCTACCAGCGCCGCGACGATCGCTACGCTGTCGAGAATGCCGAGCGCAAGCCGGTCAACGGTGATGAGAAGGCCGCGATCCTGCTGGCCGAGGGCCTGATCACGGCGCCGGCGTTGAAGCAGCCGGAGCCGGAAGAGCCCGAAGCGGCGGAAGAGGAAGCGGCCGCTGACGAGGGTGCCGAGGCTGCGGTCGAGGAAGCGCCCGCGGAAGACGACGCCGAGTAAGCGGCGTCCCGGGGCCTCCGCGCCCCGCCCCCTGCAACGCGCCGAAGGCAACGCGGCAAGAGCAGTGCGGCGAATGCAACGCGACGACTTCAGCTACCACCTGCCGGAGGATCTCATCGCGCAACGGCCCCTCGCGGACCGTGCGGCGAGCCGTCTCCTGTGCCTGGATGGCGCCAGCGGCGCCATCGCCCACCGGCAGTTCCGGGACCTGCCGTCCCTGCTGCAGCCGGCGGACCTCCTGGTCTTCAACAACACCCGGGTGCTCCCGGCCCGGCTCTGGGGTCGCAAGGGCACCGGCGGGCGCGTGGAGGTACTGGTCGAGCGCCTGCGCGGTGATGACGAGGCCCTCGTCCACCTGCGGGCGAGCAAGCCGTCCGCGGCCGGTACGGTCATCCACCTCGCCGCGGACCGGGATGCCGAGCCCGGCGCCGAGTACCTCGAGGTACTCGGCCGGGAGGACGACCTCTACCGGGTGGCCGCCCCCGGCAAGCCGGTGACGCAGCTGCTCGCGGAGCTGGGGCACATGCCCCTGCCGCCCTATATCGAGCGTGCGGACGATGCGGCAGACCGCGAGCGCTACCAGACGGTCTACGCCAGCCGCGACGGCTCCGTGGCGGCGCCGACGGCCGGCCTGCACTTCGACGAGGCACTGTTTGCGGCCCTGGACGAGCGCCGTATCGCGCGCACGGAGGTGACCCTCCACGTCGGTGCCGGCACCTTCCAGCCGGTGCGGGCCGAGGCGATCGAGGACCACGTGATGCACGCGGAGTACCTCGAAGTGGGGGAGGACGCCTGCGCTGCCATCGCCGAGGCCCGTGCCCGCGGCGGCCGCGTGGTGGCGGTGGGCACGACCGCCGTGCGCAGCCTGGAGACGGCCGCGGCCGAGGATGAGCTCGCCCCCTATCGCGGCGACACCCGCCTGTTCATCTACCCGGGCTACCGTTTCCGCTGCGTCGATGCCATGGTCACCAACTTCCACCTGCCGGAGTCGACGCTGCTGATGCTGGTCAGTGCCTTTGCCGGCCGCGAGGCGGTACTCGCCGCCTACGAGGCGGCGGTGGCGGAACGCTACCGCTTCTTCAGCTACGGCGATGCCATGCTCCTGACGCCCTGCGCCGGGGCCCGGGAGGGCGGGTGAGGCCGGCCTGCCACTTGCGCTTCGAGCGCCTCGGGTCCGACGGGGAAGCCCGCCGCGGGCGCCTGCACTTTCCCCGCGGCACGGTGGAAACGCCGGCGTTCATGCCCGTGGGCACCTACGGCACCGTCAAGGGCATGCTGCCGCGGGATGTCGCCGCCACCGGTGCCGAGATCATCCTCGGCAACACCTTCCATCTCTGGCTGCGGCCGGGCACGGCGATCATCGCCGCCCACGGCGACCTGCACGATTTCATGGCCTGGCAGGGCCCGATCCTCACCGACTCCGGCGGCTTCCAGGTGTTCAGCCTCGGCGCCACGCGCAGGATCACCGAGGCCGGGGTCTCCTTCCGCTCGCCGGTGAACGGCGACAAGGTCTTCCTCGACCCGGAGACCTCCATGGCGGTGCAGCGGGCCCTCGGCAGCGACGTGGTGATGATCTTCGACGACTGCACGCCCTACCCGGCAACGTGGGACGAGGCCGCCGCGTCGATGCAGCTGTCCCTGCGCTGGGCGCAGCGCAGTCGCGACGCCCACGGCGACAGCCCGGCGGCGCTTTTCGGCATCGTCCAGGGCGGCATGTACCCGGACCTGCGCCGCGAGTCCCTCGCCGGCCTCGAGGCCATCGGCTTCGACGGCTACGCCATTGGCGGCCTGTCGGTCGGTGAGCCGAAGGAAGAGATGCTCGCCGTGCTCGAGGAGCTGGGCCCGGCGCTGCCGGCAGCAACGCCGCGCTACCTCATGGGCGTGGGCACGCCGGGGGACCTCATCGAGGGTGTGCGCCGCGGCATCGACATGTTCGACTGCGTCATGCCCACGCGCAACGCGCGCAACGGCAACCTGTTCACCTCCGCCGGCCAGGTCAAGATCCGCAACGCGCGCCACCGGTCGGACACGGGGCCGCTGGACCCGAACTGCGACTGCTACACCTGCGAGCACTTCTCCCGCGCCTACCTGCACCACCTGGAGCGCTGCAACGAAATCCTCGGTTCCCAGCTCAATACGGCGCTGGCACGT
>CAYTJQ010000049.1:0-13048 GCA_964438205.1 uncultured Alteromonadaceae bacterium | reverse complement strand
CGCTGCACAATATCCACTACTACCAGCGCCACATGCAGGGCATCCGCGCCGCCATCGAGCGCGGTGAACTGGATGCCTTTGCGCGCGCGTACTACGCATCGCAGGAGGACTGACCGTGTACAAGCTCTGCTTTTACGTCCCCGCGTCCCACCTCGAGGCCGTGAAGGAAGCGGTCTTCGCCACCGGCGCCGGGCGCATCGGTGACTACGACAGCTGCTGCTGGCAGGTGGCCGGCCAGGGCCAGTTCCGGCCCCTCGCCGGGAGCCAGCCCTTCCTGGGCAGCCAGGGCGCCATCGAGCAGGTGGACGAGTACCGCGTGGAGCTGGTGTGCGCGGACCAGGTCGTGCGCGCGGCCGTGGCCGCCCTATATGATGCGCACCCCTATGAAGAGCCGGCCTGGGACCTGGTCGCGCTGGCCAACGACGACATCGACGCGCTCTGAGCAGCGAGGAGAGTGACCATGCAGTACCGCCTCGGCGACAGCACGCCCCGGCTTCTCGGCGACGGCCACTACATCGCCCCCAACGCCGCGGTCATCGGCCGCGTGACCCTGCGAGCGGGCGTCAGTGTCTGGTTTTCCTGTGTCCTGCGCGGCGACGTGGAAGCCATCGAGATCGGCGAGGGCAGCAACATCCAGGACGGCACGGTTATCCATGCAGACCCGGGCTTCCCGGTGCACGTGGGCGCCAACGTCACCGTCGGCCACAACGCGATGCTGCACGGCTGCCGCGTCGGTGACGGCAGCCTGATCGGTATCGGCGCCGTGGTGCTCAACGGGGCGCGGATCGGTCGCGGCTGCCTGGTGGGTGCCGGCGCGCTGGTTACCGAGGGCACGGAGATCCCCGATGGCAGCCTGGTCCTCGGTTCGCCGGCGAAGGTGAAGAAAACGCTGTCGCCCGAGCAGCAGCTGGCCCTCGCCCACAACGCGGATCACTACGTGGGCAATGCAAAACGATTTTCGGAAGACCTGGAGGCCCTGGCATGAGCGACCTCGGCGAGCCCGCATCCCCCTGCATCTCGGTCTGTGCGCTGGATGCCAACGATATCTGCCTGGGCTGCTATCGCAGCGCCCAGGAGATCACGGACTGGTGGATGGCGAGCGCGAAGGAAAAACAGGACATCCTTGCGCGCTGCGAGGAGCGGCGCCAGGCCGACAGCCCGGTGCGCCTGCTCTAGACCGCCTGTTTCGAGCCTCGCTAGGCGGCCTCGGGCCGCGCCCGCACCGTACGTACGATGTTGCCGCCGAGTTCGAGGATCTCGAGGCGGTAACGGTCCACGGTGAGCCCCACGGCGCCGTCCGGGAAGGACTCCAGGTACTCCAGCACCAGCCCGCTCAGGGTCTTCGGGCCGTCCGTGGGCAGTTCCCAGTCCAGGGCCCGGTTGATGTCACGCACGCTCGCCGTGCCGGTGATGAGGTAGCTGCCGTCGCGCTGGGGGAAGATCTCGTCGTCCGTGTCCGAGAGGTTCGAGGTGAACTCGCCGACGATTTCCTCGAGGATGTCCGCCAGGGCCACCAGACCCATCACGTCACCGTACTCGTCGACCACGATGGCCAGGCGGCGTTTCTGCTTCTGGAAGTTGAGCAACTGCGTGTGCAGGGGCGTGCTCTCGGGAATGAAGTACGGCTTGTCCATCTCGCGCTCGAGCGCGGCGCGGTCCAGGCGCCCGTCCGTCAGCACGCGGCCTGCATTGCGCAGGTGCAGCACGCCGGTCACGCTGTTGATGTCGTCGCGCCACACCGGCAGCAGCGTGTGCGTGCTGTTCTGGATGGCGGCCAGGATCGTGTCGTCGTCATCGTCGAGGTCGATACCGTAGACCTCGGTACGCGGCACCATGATGTCGTCCACGGTGATCGCCTCGAGGTCGAGGATGTTCACCAGCATGCCCCGGTGCCGCTGCGGGATCAGCGCGCCCGCTTCCGTGACGATGGTGCGCAGTTCCTCCGTGGAAACGTGCTCGTCGCCGCCCCTGCTCGGGTCCACGCCGAGCAGGCGCAGGAGCCCGTTGGTCACGGTATTCACCGCCATCACCAGCGGGTACAGCACCTTGAGCAGTGGCAGCAGGACCGCGCTCGCCGGGAAGGCCACGCCCTCCGGGTGCAGCGCGGCGATGGTCTTGGGGGTGATTTCCGCGAAGATGAGGATCACCAGCGTGAGCAGGAAGGTCGCGATGACGATGCCGGCATCGCCGTAGAGGCGGATGGCGATCACCGTGGCGATGGCCGAGGCGGCGATGTTCACCAGGTTGTTGCCGATGAGGATCAGGCCGATGAGCCGGTCCGGGCGCTCGAGCAGGGCGCTGGCGCGGCGGGCGCCGCGGTGGTCCTGGCTGCGCAGATGTTTCAGGCGGTAGCGGTTCAGGGACATCATGCCCGTCTCCGAACCGGAGAAGAAGCCGGAGAGGAGGATGAGGGCAGCGAGAACCGAGAACAGGAGACCCAGCGGTGCCTCGTTCAAGAGTAGCGTTGACTCCGGATTGCCATCGAGAAAGTATCTTGAAGAAAAACGAAAGGAGCGGCAACCCGCGCCGCTTGCCTACTCGACGTGAAGGATGAGTTCCAGCACGAGCTTCGAACCGAAGAACGCGAGGATGAGCAGGAAAAAGCCCGCGAGCGTGAAGCGCACTGCCGTCTGCGCCCGCCAGCCGAGCTGGTAACGGCCCCATAGCAGCACGGAGAATACCACCCAGGCGACCATCGAGAGGATGGTCTTGTGCACCAGGTGCTGGGCGAACATGTTCTCCATGAAGATCATCCCGCTGGCGATCGCCACCGTCAGCGCGATCACGCCGATCCAGGTCAGCTCGAAGAGCATCCTCTCCATCAGCTGAAGCGGCGGCAGTGAGCGCGCAATCCCGTGCATGTTGCGCTGGCGCAGTTGCCGGTCCTGCAGGGCGACCAGCGCGGCCTGCGCCGCGGCAAGGGTCAGGATCGAGTAGGCGAGGATGGAGCTGCCGATGTGCAGCAGGATGCCGGGAGACAGGTCGCTGCGGGCATGGGAGGTCTCCGGCCCGAGGGTCGCCACCACGATGGCGAGGGCGGACAGGGGGAACAGGCCGATGAGCAGGTTCTGCAGCGGACGCTTGAGGAGGGCGGCCACACAGGCGATGTTCACCGCGAGAAAGGACAGGGAGAGTGCCCGGTAGAAGCCGAAGGACATCCCCTGGCCGGTGTTGAGCGCGTCCCAGGTCACGATGGCGTGGCCGACGAGGGCGGCCAGCGCCATGAGCATCACTGCCCGCGAAAGACGCTGCCGCCGCTGGGCCATGTGGGTTAACTGCAGGCCGGCTGCCGCCAGGTAGAGCAGGGCGGCGACAACGGCGATGAAGGCGATGGGCATGGAGGTTGGGGCGGCAACCCGGGTCACGTATACTCGCGCCTTTGTACCGGGTTGTCCCGGTACAATCAATAGATACCCCGGCGCCCAGCGACGGCACCGGCACGGTGCCCACGGAATTACAGCATGTTCGAGAGCCTTTCAGACCGCCTCACCCAGAGCCTTCGCAGTATTTCCGGCAAGTCCCGGCTGACCGAGGACAACATCCAGGGCACGCTGCGCGAGGTGCGCATGGCGCTGCTCGAGGCCGATGTCGCCCTGCCGGTGGTCAAGCAGTTCGTCGAGTCGGTGAAGACACGGGCGCTGGGCCAGGAGGTCATGACCAGCCTGAGCCCGGGACAGGCCTTCCTGAAGATTGTCCAGGCGGAGCTCGAGCAGGTCATGGGCGGCGCCAACGAAGGCCTCCAGCTGGCCACGCGGCCGCCGGCGGTCATCCTCCTGGCCGGCCTGCAGGGCGCGGGCAAGACCACTTCGGCGGCGAAGCTCGCAAAGCTGCTCAAGGAGCGCGACAAGAAGAAGGTCATGGTGGTGAGCGCGGACGTCTACCGCCCCGCGGCCATCCGCCAGCTCGAGACCCTCGCCGGTGAGGTCGGGGTGGACTTCTTCCCCAGCGACGAGACGCAGAGGCCGGTGGCCATTGCCCACGCGGCGCTGGAGAAGGCCCGCATCAGCTTCGCCGATGTGCTCATCGTCGATACCGCCGGCCGCCTGGCCGTGGACGAGGCGATGATGGCCGAGATTGCCGAGCTGGAGCGGGAGCTGAAGCCGGCGGAAACGCTGTTCGTGGTCGACGCCATGACCGGCCAGGACGCGGCGAACACGGCCAAGGCCTTCGGCGATGCGCTGCCCCTCACCGGCGTGATTCTCACCAAGGTCGACGCCGACAGCCGCGGCGGCGCGGCGCTGTCCGTGCGCACCGTCACCGGCAAGCCGATCAAGTTCCTGGGTGTCGGCGAGAAGACGGCGGCGCTGGATCCTTTCCACCCGGACCGCCTCGCCTCGCGCATCCTCGGCATGGGCGACATCCTGTCGCTGATCGAGGAGGCGGAGCAGAAGGTCGACAAGGCCAAGGCCGAGAAGCTCGCGAAGAAGGTCAAGAAGGGCAGGAAGTTCGACCTCGAGGACTTCCGCGACCAGCTCGAGCAGATGAACAACATGGGCGGTATGGCCGCCATGCTCGACAAGATGCCGGGCATGGGCAACATGGCCCAGGCCGCGCAGCAGGCCATCGACCCCAAACTGTTCGCCCGCATGGAGGCGATGATCAACTCCATGACGCCGAAGGAGCGCCGCAACCCGGACCTCATCCAGGGCAGCCGCAAGCGCCGCATCACCCGGGGCTCCGGCACCCAGGTGCAGGACCTGAACCGCCTGCTCAAGCAACACAAGCAGATGCAGAAGATGATGAAAAAGATGAAGGGCGGCGGCATGCAGAAGATGATGCGCGGCCTCGGCGGGATGATGGGCCCGGGCGGCGGTGGTCCCGGCGGGCCCGGCGGCGGAGGCATGCCCTTCCGCTAGGGCGCTGCGTGCGCTTTCCTGGCAAAGGCCTAACACCGCGCCAGTGTTGAAAAATCCCGCCAGAGGGGCTTTTCAGGGGTGGGCGATTTCCGTATGATACGCGACCTTTCCGGCAGCGGGCTGGCCCGCGCTGTCGAGTAGCTGTGGGCCCGCCGGTCAGGATCCCGGTGTTACCGCGATGATCAAGGGATATTCAAGCAGATGGTAACAATTCGACTTTCCAGGTCGGGCGCCAAGAAGCGTCCGTTCTACCACGTGACGGTCACCGACCGCCGCAACGCGCGCGACGGCCGCTTCATCGAGCGCGTGGGTTTCTACAACCCCGTGGCCCGCGGCCAGGAAGAGCGCCTGCGCATCGACCGCGACCGCATCGCCTACTGGCAGGGGCAGGGCGCCCAGCTCTCCGAGCGCGTCGCCAAGCTGCTCTCGGAAAAACCGGCCGATGACGCCGCGGACAGCGCTGCCGCCTGAGGGCCTGCTGACAGCCGGGCGCATCACCGGCTGCTACGGAATCAAGGGTTGGGTGCGGGTCCATCCGTACACCGACCAGGCAGAAGGCCTGCTCGACTTCCGCGCCTGGTGGCTGGAGGGCGGTGACGGGCCGGAGCCGGTGGTCATCGATGCCGGGCGCCGCCAGGGCCGCGGGCTCCTGGTGCACCTGGCGGGGGTCGATGACCGCACAGCGGCAGAGGCGCTGCGGGGGCGTGAGATCCTCGTGCGCGAAGCCGCCCTGCCGCCCCTCGGGGACGGCGAGTATTATTGGCACCAGCTCGAGGGTCTCGAGGTGTGGTGCCTGGGCCAGGGTGGTGAGGAAGCAGCCGAACAGCTGCTCGGCCGCGTCGCCTACCTGATCGAAACCGGGGCCAACGATGTGCTGGTGGTCCGCGGGTGTCCCGGCAGCATCGATGACCGGGAGCGCCTGGTGCCGTACCTGCCGGGCGACGTGGTGAAGACCGTCGACCTGGCCGCGGGGCGCCTGACCGTGGACTGGTTCCCCGAGGTCTGACCTTCTGGGGCCTGCAGGGCCCCGGCGCCCCAGGGAGGAAGCGGTGCACATCGCGGTGGTGACCCTGTTCCCGGGGATGTTCGAGGCGGTCACCGCGTACGGTGTGACCGGCCGCGCGGTGGCCCAGGGCGGCCTCGCGGTGACGACGGTGGATCCGCGGGATTTCACCCATGACCGGCACCGCACCGTGGACGACCGCCCCTACGGCGGCGGCCCCGGCATGCTGATGAAGATCGACCCGCTGCGGCAGGCCCTGCGCGCCGCACGGGAGCAGGCGGCGGCCGCGGGCGCGCCGCCGCGCGTGGTCTACCTGTCGCCCCAGGGGCGGCGGCTGGACCACGGCCGGGTGCAGGCCCTGGCGGCGGAGCCGTCGCTGGTGCTGCTGGCCGGGCGCTACGAGGGGGTGGACGAACGCCTCCTCGAGAGCGAGGTGGACGAGGAGCTGTCCATCGGCGATTACGTGCTGAGCGGCGGCGAGCTGCCGGCCATGGTCGTGATCGACGCCGTGGCGCGGCTGTTGCCGGGAACGCTCGGCCACGCGGACTCGGCGGCGGAGGACTCCTTCGCGGCGGGGCTGCTGGACTATCCGCAGTACACGCGGCCCGAGGAGTTCGAGGGCCGGCGGGTGCCGGAGCTACTGCTCAGCGGGGATCACGAACGGATCCGCCGCTGGCGCCTGAAGCAGGCGCTGGGCCGGACGCGGGAGCGCCGCCCCGACCTGCTCGAGGGCCGGGCCCTGGGCCCGGAAGAGGAACAACTGCTCGCGGAGTACTGTCGCGAGCACGGGATCGACAATTGATAGGGCGGCAATGCCCTGGAACGACTTGAGGAGTGCCCCATGAGCACCAATTCCATTATCTCCCAGCTCGACGCCGAGCAGATGGACAAGGACCTGCCGGAGTTCAATCCCGGCGACACGGTCGTGGTCCAGGTCAAGGTGAAAGAGGGCAACCGCGAGCGCCTGCAGGCCTTCGAGGGCGTGGTCATCGGCAAGCGCAACCGGGGCCTCAACTCCGCGTTCACGGTGCGCAAGGTCTCCCACGGCGTCGGCGTCGAGCGGACCTTCCAGACCTACAGCAAGCTGCTCGACAGCATTGCCGTGAAGCGTCGCGGTGACGTGCGCCAGGCCAAGCTGTACTACCTCCGCGAGCGCTCCGGCAAGTCCGCGCGCATCAAGGAGAAGCTGTCCTCCTGAGGCGGTCCCTCCCGGGGACGCCCGGGGACGGCTTCCGCCCTGCGCGGTAGCGGATTAAGCTGCCGCGCATGGATCCCTCGCCGTACAGGTCCCAGGACACCCACCCCGAGATCGAGCGCTATATCGATGCGCTCTGGATCGAGAAGGGCCTGTCGGACCACACCCTCGATGCCTACCGGCGCGACCTGCGCCAGTTCGATGCCTTCCTCGGCGGCGAACTCGGCAGCACCCTGCTCAGGGCCACCCGGGAACAGCTCCAGCGCTACCTGGGGGCCCGCCTGGCCGCCGGCCAGTCGCCCCGGTCCACCGCCCGCGTCATGTCCTGCCTGCGCGGCTTCTACCGCTACCAGCTCCGCGAGGGCCGGCTGACCGTCGACCCCACGCTGGACGTGGAGAGCCCGCGCCTGGGCCGGCCGCTGCCCAAGTCCCTCTCCGAAGCCGATGTCGAGAAGCTGCTGGCGGCACCGGAGCTGGACGATCCGCTGGGCTTCCGCGACCGCACCATGCTCGAGTTGCTCTACGCCTGCGGTCTGCGTGTCTCCGAGCTCACGGCCCTGCAGCTTTCACAGGTCAGCCTCAACCAGGGCGTGCTGCGCGTGTTCGGCAAGGGCAGCAAGGAACGCCTGGTGCCCATGGGCGAGCCCGCCCTGCGCATGCTGCAGCGCTACCTCGCCGGGCCGCGGGCGGAACTGCTGCGGGGCGTGCCGAGCGACGTGGTCTTCCCCAGCCGCCGCGGCCGGCAGATGACTCGCCAGACCTTCTGGTATCGTATTAAAATGCACGCGCGCACCGCGGGCATCGGCAAACCGCTCTCGCCGCATACGCTGCGGCACGCCTTCGCAACGCACCTGCTGAACCACGGGGCCGACCTGCGGGTCGTGCAGATGCTGCTGGGCCACAGCGACCTGACCACCACGCAGATCTACACCCACGTGGCCCGCCAGCGCATGCAGGACCTGCACGCAGAGCACCACCCGCGTGGCTGAGCCGGCCGCGGGTTGAACCCGGGGCGCGGCGCGCGGTCAACCGGGGAGGGCGCTGAACCGGCGCCCCGATCACGCCGACGATGACAAGGTACAGTCCATGACAGCTTCCCGACGCATTTCCGCCCCGTTTCTCGGGCTTTTCCTCGCCCTGTTTGCGCACACTGGGCCGGCGCAGGCGGAGGAGGCCGTGACCGGTGAGGCGCTGGAGCGGCTGCGCGCCACCCTCGAAGCCCCCGGGGGGCTCAGCGTCGAGTCGGCACGGCAGTCGCCCGTGCCGGGCCTGGTCGAGGTCAAGCTCGCCGACGGTCCGACGGTCTACGCGACGCCCGACGGTACCTTTTTCGTCCTCGGCGACCTCTATTCCGTGGGTGCCGCGGGCTACGTGAACCTGGCCGAGCAGCGCCGCAACGGCGAACGCCAGGAAGCCATCGCCGCCGTCGACACCGACGACATGATCGTCTTTCCCGCCGAGGGCGAGACCCGCGGCCATATCACCGTGTTCACGGACGTTACCTGCTTCTACTGCCAGAAGCTGCACAAGGAAGTCCCCGAGCTCAACCGCCGCGGCATCGAGGTGCGCTACCTCGCCTATCCCCGCGCGGGTGTCGGCTCCGAGGGCTTCACGCTGCTCGCGACCGCCTGGTGCGCGAAGGACCGGCGGGAAACGCTGACGCGCCTGAAGGCGCGGGAAGAGGTCGAGACGTCCGTCTGCCCCGGCAACCCGGTGGCCGAGGAGTACGCCCTCGGCCAGGCCGTCGGCGTGCGCGGTACCCCGGCGATCATCCTGCCGGACGGGCAGATGGTGCCGGGCTACCGGCCCGTGGACGATCTCGTCGCCGCCCTCGGTTTGGACTAGGCGCATGGAAGAGCAGTTCCAGCGCATCCAGCGCCTGCCGCCCTATGTCTTCTCGATCATCGGCGACCTGAAGCAGCAGGCCCGGTCCCGCGGCGAGGACATCATCGACTTCGGCATGGGCAACCCGGACCAGCCCACCCCGGAGCACATCGTGCAGAAGCTGGTGGAGACGGCGCGCCGCGGCGACACCCACCGCTATTCCCAGAGCCGCGGCATCCCGCGCCTGCGCAAGGCCATCTGCGACTGGTACGCGCGCCGCTACGGCGTCACCCTGGACCCGGAGAGCGAGGCCATCGTCACCCTGGGCTCGAAGGAGGGCCTCGCCCACCTCGCCCTCGCCACCACCGGCCCGGGCGACGCCATCCTCGTGCCGAACCCGTCCTACCCGATCCATCCCTACGGCTTCGTGATCTCCGGCGCGGACATCCGCCACGTGCCCATGGCGGACGAGGCCGCCTTCTTCGAGGAACTGGAGAACGCGATTCGCAACAGCTGGCCGCGGCCGAAGATGCTGGTGCTGAACTTCCCGTCGAACCCGACCACGCACTGCGTTGAGCTCGACTTTTTCGAGAAGGTCATCGCCGTCGCCCGGGAGCACGGCATCTGGGTCGTGCAGGACCTCGCCTACGCCGATCTCGTCTTCGACGGCTACGAGGCGCCGTCCATCCTGCAGGTACCGGAGGCGCGGGAGGTGGCGGTGGAGTTCTTCTCCATGTCCAAGAGCTACAACATGCCCGGCTGGCGCGTCGGCTTCTGCTGCGGCAACCGGACCCTCGTGGGTGCCCTGGCACGCATGAAGTCCTACCTCGACTACGGTATGTTCACGCCCGTGCAGGTGGCCGCCATTGCCGCCCTCGAGGGCGACCAGGGCTGCGTCGGCGAGATCCGCGCCATGTACCAGGCGCGGCGCGATGTGCTCTGCGCCGGCCTCAACGCGGCCGGCTGGCCCGTGGAGCCGCCGAAGGCGACCATGTTCGTCTGGGCGCGCGTCCCCGAGCCCTACCGCGACATGGGTTCGCTGGAGTTCAGCAAGAAGCTCCTCGAGGAGGCCCGGGTGGCGGTGTCGCCGGGTATCGGCTTCGGCGAATACGGGGAGGGCTACGTGCGTTTCGGCCTGATCGAGAACGAGCACCGCACGCGGCAGGCCCTCCGCAACATCAAGCGCATGATGCGCGCGGACCAGGGAGTGGCCCAGGATGTGGCCCAGGGAGTGACAGAGTGACGCCAATTCGACTCGGTCTTTGCGGTATCGGCACCGTCGGTGGCGGTGTGCTGGACCTCCTCCGGCGCAACGGTGAGACGCTCGCCGGCCGTGCCGGCGCCCCCCTCGACGTCGTCCACGTGGGCGCCCGCCGGGACCGTGACGGCGTCGACCCGGGCGGCGCGACGGTCAGCCGCGAGGTGCTCGCCGTCGCGGAGGACCCGGACGTGGACATCCTGGTCGAGGCCATCGGCGGCACCGACGATGCTCACGAGCTGGTGCGCCGTGCCCTGGAGGCGGGCAAGCACGTGGTTACGGCCAACAAGGCGCTGATCGCCGAATACGGCAACGACCTGCTGGCGCTCGCCGAGGAGAAGGGTGTCAGCCTGCGCTTCGAGGCCGCGGTGGCCGGCGGCATCCCGATCATCAAGGCGCTGCGCGAGGGGCTCGCGGCGAACCGGGTATCCTGGCTGGCCGGCATCATCAATGGCACCGGCAACTTCATCCTCACGGAAATGGCCGAGGAGGAGCGCGAGTTCGCCGACGTGCTGGCGGAGGCGCAGGCCCTCGGTTATGCCGAGGCGGACCCGACCTTCGACGTCGAGGGCATCGATGCCGCCCACAAGCTGGTGATCCTCGCCGCCATCGCCTTCAACACCCCCCTGCGCTTCGATGCGGTGTACACCGAGGGTATCAGCGCGCTTACGCCAGAGGACCTCGCCTATGCCGACGAGCTCGGCTACGTGGTCAAGCACCTCGGCGTCGCCCGGGAAAGCGCCGCCGGCCTCGAGCTCCGCGTGCACCCGACGCTGCTGCCCAGGGACCTGCTGCTGGCCAAGGTGGCGGGTGTGAAGAATGCCGTCCTCGTCGAGGGCGACGCCGTCGGCCCGACGATGTACTACGGCGCCGGTGCGGGCGGCGGGGCCACGGCGTCGGCGGTCATGGCCGATGTCATCGACCTCGCCCGGGCGCTCTCCTGCGGCCAGCGCTGCCCGCTGCCGTCCCTGGGCCTGCCCATGGGCCAGCTCCGGGAACTGCCGATCCTGCCCATGGGCGAGGTGCGCACGGCCTGGTACCTGCGCCTGGAGGCCGAGGACCGGCCCGGCGTCATGTCCCAGGTCTCGCGGATCCTCGGCGACCAGGGTATCAGTATCGAGGCGCTGATCCAGAAGGCGCCGCAGCCGGGGCAGACCCGGGTGCCGGTGGTCGTGGTGACCAACGTTGCCAGCCAGGGCAACCTGGAGCGGGCGGTCCTGGCCATCGAGGCCCTGGACAGCATCGTCGGCCCGGTGACGCGCATCCGCGTCGAGTCCCTGGACGGCTAAAGCCATGCGTTATATCAGTACCCGCGGCGCCGCACCGGCCCTGTCCTTTGAGGAGGTCCTCCTCGCGGGCCTGGCGAGCGACGGCGGTCTCTACGTGCCCGAGGCGCTGCCTGCGTTCTCCCGCGAGGAGATCACCGCCCTGCGCGGCCTGCCCTACGCGGCGCTCGCCGAGCGGGTGATCGCCCCCTTCGTCGCCGACGCGGTGCCCGAGGACGATCTCCGCGCCATCCTGGAGGACTGCTACGCCGCTTTCCGCCACGGGGCCGTGGCGCCCCTGGTCCAGCTCGGCCCGAACCAGTGGATCATGGAGCTCTTCCACGGGCCCACGCTGGCCTTCAAGGACTTTGCCCTGCAACTGCTCGGACGCCTGCTCGACTACGTGCTGGCGCGGCGCGGCGAGAAGGTCGTGATCATGGGCGCGACCTCCGGCGATACGGGCTCGGCGGCCATCGAGGGCTGCCGCCGCTGCGACAATGTCGATATCTTCATCCTGCACCCGCACGGACGCGTGTCCGAGGTCCAGCGCCGGCAGATGACCACGGTGCCCGGCGAGGGCATTCACAACCTCGCCGTGGAGGGGAACTTCGACGATTGCCAGGCCATGGTGAAGGCGAGCTTCGGCGCCCAGGGTTTCCTGCCCGAGGGTCGGCGCCTGGTGGCCGTGAACTCCATCAACTGGGCGCGCATCATGGCCCAGGTGGTGTACTACTTCCACGCGGCCCTGGCCCTCGGCGGGCCGGACCGCCCGGTGGCGTTCTCCGTGCCCACGGGCAACTTCGGCGACATCTTCGCCGGCTACCTGGCCCAGGGCATGGGCCTGCCGGTCTCGCAGCTGGTGATCGCCACCAACCGCAACGACGTGCTGCACCGGGTGCTGACCAGCGGTCTCTACGACCGTCAGCCGCTCGAACCCAGCCTGTCGCCGAGCATGGACATCACCGTCTCGAGCAACTTCGAGCGCCTGCTCTTCGACCTCTACGGCCGCGATGGCGACGCCGTGGCCGGGCTCATGCGCGCCTTTGACGGCGGCGAGATCCGCCTGTCCCCCGAGGCCCTGGCCGGCGCGCGTTCGCTGTTCGCCAGCCACCGGGTCGACGACGAGGGCACCTGCGCCGAGATCGCCGGGACCTGGGCAGCCAGCGAGTACCTCCTCGACCCGCACAGTGCCATCGGCCTCGCCGCCGCCCGCGCCGCGCAGCGGGACCCGGCCGTACCCATGGTCACCCTGGCGACGGCGCACCCGGCCAAGTTCCCGGATGCCGTGCGCCGCGCCGGCGTCGAACGGGAGCCGGCGCTGCCCCCGCACCTCGCCGATCTCTACGAGCGCGAAGAGCGCTACACCGTCCTTCCCAACGATCTCGCCGCCGTGCAGGCCTTCATGGCGGACAACCTGCGGGCCTGAGGCGGGCCCGTGCGCGCAGCCGAGAAACGGCTCCGGCGCCGGCCCGCCACCGACAGCGAGGTGCTGGCGGCGGCGGGCCTGCACCCGGTGCTCGCCCGCGCCTACGCCGCCCGCGGCATCCGCGATCCCGGCGACCTCGACCTGTCCCTGGGCCGGTTGCTGCCCCCCGACGCCCTCGCCGGTGCCGACGAGGCCGCGGCGCGCCTCGCCGCGGCGCTGGC
>CAYTJQ010000048.1:23706-26301 GCA_964438205.1 uncultured Alteromonadaceae bacterium | reverse complement strand
TCGCGGGTCCACTGCGCGGCGAGATTGATGATGTCATGGGTGAAGGTCGCGGAGAACAGCAGCGTCTGCCGAAACCCTTCTGCGGCGGGAGCCGGACGTCTATCATTCGATCGCGAACGCAGGCCCTTCCTTCGCGAAGTAGGCAATGATTCCATCGACGGAGGCTGGCACGTAAACCCGCAGCAGGGCCGTGAAGGGCGCGGGCGTGTTGACATTGTTCAGCGCGCCCGGGCTGTTGAAATTGATCGTGTAGGAACCGTCTTCGTTCGGCTCGGCCTCGCTATTCGAAATGGCGGCCTTGTCTTCCGCCAGCCAACCTTCGGCATTATAGGTCGTCAGGGACCAGAAGCCTCCCCGATCGTAGTCAATCGCCGGAGGGGTAAAGGTAAAGCTGGACGGCAGCGCCCTGCCCGCCGCAATCCGGGTCAGGTTCTTGTCGATATTCAGATAGGCGGCGTGTTCGACAGAAAGGCCGCCCCAGCCATAAGCCGTTGCGTAGAGTTGCGCCTGCGGGTCCGTGGTATAGGGCGTACCAATCGCTATCGTCGAATCGACCAGTTTGCCCGCATCCACATCCGCAATCAGCGCAGCGCGGACCTCCTGCAACTTCTCAGGGGACAAGACAATGGCGGGTGTTTCGTAGGGGCGGGCGGCCGGTGCCTTGATCGTGGCCTTACCCTGCTGCCTGAGCGTGGCCGCCAGGCCACCGCTCTCTTCCGGGTACTTGCGGATACGCATATTGAGGTAGACATAGTCACCGTAGGTCAGGTTATCCGGCGAGATGGTAATACTCTCCCCCGGGTAGATGACGTCGACGATGTAGTTCTGCATATCGATGACTTCAATGATGTGGTAGGTGTCGCCGACAGGTAACGACAGCATTGCCCCCTCACTGACATCAACGACAGCGCTCGAATAAATGACATCCTGGTTTTCGCGGATGACCTGCTGTGTCTCAACGCGGCTCACATCGGACTGATGCGCCCACGCATTGACGGGTGCCTTGGCAAGACTGCGCTTGATATTGAAATCCGTTTCAGAAACCCGGTAAGCGTAATCCGTGACACCGAAAGCTGCGGGCGTGGCGAACTCTTCTGCCACCCCTGCGTGGGAAAGCAACAGCATTGCGATTGAAACTGCGGTTTTCATTTTCTTCATGATGTCTCTCCCTGCGCGGCGGGCCAACGGCGCGGCGTCTTATTGCTTCGGGGTAAAGCTGCCGCTCGCCTGGCGCGGCGGGAAGGCCTTGAAGGTCTCCATGTGCCGTCCGACGATCTCGATCAGCGGTGTAATCAGGTACATGTGCCGCACGAGCCAGTCGTCGTAATAGGATGATTCCAGCGGCGCGCTCTCGAACGGGTCGGCCCGCAGGTCGATGATCATCGGCGCCTTGCGCGGTTCCTGGCCGAGCAGCCAGGCATCCATGCCATGGTGCGGCTGGGTGGAGAAGTGCGCCTTGAGGGCGCCGACGCGCACCGCACCGAGGCTGCCGTCGTCCACCCAGGCAAAGAACTCGCGCCGCGGTCCCTCCTCGGTCTGCCCGGTCAGGTGGGGCAGGAAGTCGTAGCCATCCAGGTGCACCTTGAAGCGCTTGCCGCCGATCTTCGCGCCCGCGAGCAGCTTTTCCTTGATCTCCGGCTCGCCTGCAGCGGCCATGAGCGTGGGGACGAAGTCCTCGAGGCTGATGATCGTGTTCGAGGTGCGGCCCCCGGGGATACGCGCCGGCCAGCGCACCAGCAGCGGCACGCGGATGCCGCCCTCCCAGGTCGTCGCCTTCTCCCCGCGAAACGGTGACGTACCGCCGTCGGGCCAGGAGAACTTCTCGGCGCCGTTGTCGCTCGTATAGACAACGATGGTGTTGTCGGCGATGCCCAGCCGGTCGAGCTGCGCCAGCAGCTGTCCGATCATGTCATCGTGCTCCACCATGCCGTCCGCATAGATACCGCGCCCCGTCCTGCCTGCGCTCGATGCCTTCAGGTGGGTGAAAATGTGCATGCGGGACGTATTGAACCAGGTGAACCAGGGCTTGCCGGCGGCGTGGTTACGCTCGATGAAGTCCAGGGAAGCGCCCAGGAATTCCTCGTCGACGGTCTCCATGCGCTTGCTGCTCAGCGGTCCCGTGTCTTCGATCCGGCCATCAGCGCTGGAGCGGATGACGCCGCGTGGGCCGTACTTCTCGCGGAAAGCGGGATCCTTCGGGTAGTCCGGGTTCTCGGGCTCTTCCTCGGCATTGAGGTGGTAGAGGTTGCCGAAGAATTCATCGAAGCCGTGATTCGTCGGCAGGTGCTCGTCGCGGTCGCCGAGGTGATTCTTGCCGAACTGGCCGGTCGCGTAGCCCAGCGGCTTGAGCAGCTCGGCGAGCGTCGGGTCTTCCGGCTGCAGCCCGAGCGCATCTCCGGGCATGCCGATCTTCAGGAGGCCCGTACGCTTGGGGCTCTGCCCGGTGATGAAAGCCGCGCGGCCGGCGGTGCAGCTCTGCTGGCCGTAGGCATCGGTAAACAGGATGCCCTCGTCGGCGATCCGGTCGATGTTCGGCGTCCGGTACCCCATGACCCCGTGGTTGTAGGCGCTGGTGTTGTACCAGCCGATGTCGTC
>CAYTJQ010000048.1:0-23606 GCA_964438205.1 uncultured Alteromonadaceae bacterium | reverse complement strand
GCGGGGCTTTCGGCGTAATAGCGCAGCCCGCCGCCGAGGCTGACCAGCTGATCGCCGATCCTGGTGACCTTCATGGCAAGGGCATTGACCGGCACCGTCCACTGCTCGCCTTCCCAGTCGTAGGTGCTCTCCGTGCTCAGGGTGAAAGTCCAGGCGGTGGGCGTGGTGTAGGACAGGAAGGGCTGCAGGAAGGTGGCGTTGATGTCGGCGCGGTCGCCGTCACCGGCGACAGACACGAGGTGGTTGGTCAGTGCGCCGTAGGTCCAGGGTCCCTGCTGGCGGAGCGCCACCGCCGTCGGCCCGGCACCCCACTGGTCAGCGCCGAGCAGCCTGTCCGTCGCGGTGGGCAGCAGGAGCGCGGGACCGATGCCCCAGATCCAGCCGCCCGCGGTCGGCTCGACCGGGGAGAAAAAGAAAGACTGCACGATATCGCCCAGGCCGCTCTGTCCGCCGGCGCCGGGGAGCACGTCCTCCTGGTCGATAAGCGGCACGATCGTGCGCGAGATCACGTTCCAGTCCTCGTTCAGCGACAGCGGAACGACCGGCTGGAGGTTCAGGGAGAACCGGGTCCCGTCATCCAGCGGCCCGACGTCCCGGTCGAGATTGAGCTGGAGGGGTACGCTGATCAAGGCCGCTACCGGGTTTGCCAGCTGCATGGCGAGTTCTTCGCCGCTTTGCTCGGCCGCTGCCGTCAGGCCCAGCAGGGCACTCGCCGCCCCCAAAGCCAGGCGGTAAGGGAAAGCTCTCATGACACGCTCCGAAACGATTGCCAGGACACCGTGCCCGAGTAGCCGCACGCCCGCCGGGTTCATGGCACCCCCCGAACCCACAAGCTATCATGCCCCTGGCCGGACAAATGTCCGCTTTGGACAATTGCGCATGAATCGCGAGGGGGCTATCGAAACCGTCGAGGCGGCCAGGGCACTGCTGCGGCGGCGTGGATGGCTCGCCGGGCTGCCCGAGCACCTCCGGGAGCCGATGCTGGCCCGGTGCCGGCTGCTCCCGGCCTACGAACGTGGGCAGCAACTGCTGCGCTTCGGCGACGAGGCGAGCGGCATTTATGGTATTGCCTCGGGCAGCTTTTCCTTTCAGCTTTCACCGAGCGAAGACGGGCCCCGGGTCGCGCATCTGTATACGGCGGGCGCCTGGGTCGGTGAACTCGCTTTTTGCCTGAACAGGCCGCGAGCGACAGCCATGACGGCGACGCGACGGAGCCGGTCCGTTTTCCTGCGGCGAGCCGACCTTTTAGCGCTGGCGGACAGGGATCCGACGCTGTGGCGCTGGCTTGCGCTGTGCCTGGCCGAGAACACCCGGATAGCGCTTTGCGCCATTGACGACATGACGCTCCGCCCGCCACGCCGCAGGCTGGTTGCCACCTTGCTGCGGCTCGGTGGCCTGCGCCCGGATTCAGACGATGAGACGACGCAGGAACTGGACCTGACCCGGGGGGAGCTGGCGCTGCTGGCAAACATGTCCCGAACTGCCGTCGGCGAGCAGTTGCGTCGCCTGGAGCAGGAGGGGCTCATCGTCTGCAGCTACGGCCGGATTACCCTGACCGACCCGGCCGGGCTGCGCGGCCTGGTATAGCTGGCTGCCTCAGGCCAGCAGCTCCTGCGGCGGATGCGTGCAGGACAGGGGCTCGCCGAGGAGCGCCTCGAGGTCCGGCAGCAGGAAGGCATCGTCCTCGCTGGCAAAGCTGATCGAGATGCCGGTCGCGCCGAGGCTGCCATCATCAACCCAGGCAAAGAACTCGCGCCGCGGTAACCCTCGTTTCGCCGTTAAACGCCGCCGAGAACCATTGATTACGGCCTAAACGCAACGTTTTTGCATTGACAACGCGGCTCGCTGAATGTACCGTTGAGTGGCACATTAACTCAGATGGATCTGTGGAATGATCTTGGGCTTTCGAGACAACTGGTTGCGAGAGTTCTTTGTCAACGATGTCCGATCAAAGAAAATCCCCGCCGATGTCGAAAGTCGCTTGTTCCGCAAGATCCAGATGATCGACGACGCAACAACCGACGAAGACTTGAGGGTGCCACCGAGCAACCACTTCGAAAAGTTGCGCGGCAAGCTGGCGAAATTCCATTCGATCCGCGTCAGCAAGCAATGGCGGCTCGTCTTCCAATGGGATGGCGGCCGGGGCGAAGCGTCGGATCTCTATCTGGATAACCACAGCTATCGGTGAGGCAAGCCCATGTTGATGACCAAGCGCAAGCCGGCGAGCGTCGGCGAAATTCTGACCGAAGAATTCATGGAACCCCTGGCGCTCACGCAAGGTGCGCTGGCCGAAGCCATGGGCGTACAGCGCAAGCACGTCAATGAGCTGTGCAACGACCGGCGCAAAGTGACCGCTGCGACGGCCCTCATTCTTGCCCGGGTGTTCGGCAATAGTCCGGACTTCTGGCTCAATGTGCAGAAGCGCAGTGATCTGTGGGAGGCGATGCACTCACCCCGCGAACGCGAGCGAGTCAAACGTGCCCGGCCGCTGACGCCTGCCGCCTAAGGTCGCCACAATAAATGACCGCTTTGGACAATTGCGCATGGATGGCGACGGGACGATCGAAACCGTCGAGGCGGCAAGGGCACTGCTGTGGCGGCGTGGATGGCTCGCCGGGCTGCCCGAGCACCTCCGGGAGCTACGGCCGGATTACCCTGACCGACCCGGCCGGGCTGCGCGGCCTGGTATAGCTGGCTGCCTCAGGCCAGCAGCTCCTGCGGCGGATGCGTGCAGGACAGGGGCTCGCCGAGGAGCGCCTCGAGGTCCGGCAGCAGGAAGGCATCGTCCTCGCTGGCAAAGCTGATCGAGATGCCGGTCGCGCCGGCGCGACCGGTGCGGCCGATGCGGTGCACGTAGTCCTCCGGGTCCTCCGGCAGGTTGTAGTTCACCACGTGGCTCACGCCCTCGACGTGGATGCCCCGGCCGGCGACGTCCGTCGCCACCAGCACCGCGAGGTCACCGCTCTTGAAACGCTCGAGGGTCTTGGTGCGCTTGTCCTGGGAGATCTCCCCGGACAGGATGCCGGCGCGGATGCCGGCCTTGCGCAGCCGCTCGTGCAGCCGCCGGACCTGGTCGCGGCGGTTGGCAAACACGATGACGCTGTCGGCGTCCGGGCCGCGCAACAGGTTGAGGAGAATGCGGAAGCGCTCCTCGCTGCTGGCGAGGTACACCTTCTGGTCGACGCTGTCCGTGGCCACGCTCTCCGGCTCGATCTCGACCTTCACCGGATCGCGGGTCCACTGCGCGGCGAGATTGATGATGTCATGGGTGAAGGTCGCGGAGAACAGCAGCGTCTGCCGGTACTCCTTCTGCGGCGTGGCGCGCACGATGCGTTTCACCTGCGGAATGAAGCCCATGTCGAGCATCCGGTCCGCTTCGTCGAGCACCAGCACCTCGACATGGTCGAGGAAGAGGTCGCGGCGGGTCATGAAGTCGATGAGGCGCCCGGGCGTCGCCACCACGAGGTCGACGATGCGGCGGTTCACCTGGTTCAGCTGCTTCTGGTAGTCCATGCCGCCGATCAGCGTCACGGTGTTCAGGCCCGTATGGCGGCCGAGTTCCTCGGCGTCGGCGGCAATCTGCATGACCAGTTCCCGGGTCGGTGCGATCACCACCGCCCGCGGCTCACCGAGGAAGCGCTCGTCCTCCACCGGGTTGTTGAGCAGGTCGTTGAAGATGGTGATGAGAAAGGCGGCGGTCTTGCCCGTACCGGTCTGGGCCTTGCCGATGGCGTCGTGGCCGCGCAGGGTGAAGGGCAGCACCTGGGCCTGGATCGGCGAGCAGTAGCGGAAGCCGAGGTCCGCGATGCCGTGCATGATCTCCTCGCGCAGGCCGAGGTCGTGGAAGCGGGTCTTGCCGTCCTCGGGCGGTACCGGGAAGTCGTCGATGGACCACTCGTGGGTGACCGGCGCCGTGTCGCTCTCGCGCCGGCCGGCGGAATGCTTGCTCAAGATTCACCTGCAATGCTGAAAAATCGGCGCGAAGTGTAGCACTTCGGCGCCTCGCCTGCTGCCCCGCCGCCCGGGCCCCTCAGGCCCCGCGGGGGTAGAGCCGGGCGAGGTAGTAATCGATGCTGGTGAAGCGCCCGCCGCCGGTCACCATGAGCACGAGGAGCATGAGCGCATAGGTGGCGGCGAACTCGATGCCGTTGTTGAGGATCACCAGCGGGCCGTGCTCGCTGAGCCAGGCGTAGTTGCCGTGCTCCACCAGCAGTTCCCGGACCACACCCAGGCGCTGCGCGATCGCCGGGTCGCCGCTGTCGGCGATCGCCGCCCAGCCGTTCTCCCAGTGTACCGTGAGCGCCGCGACGACCATGATCACGCAGAGGGGCACCGCCACCCAGCGGGTGGCGAGGCCGAGCAGCAGGAGCAGCGCGCCCAGGGCCTCGGTCCAGGCGGCCAGCGGCGCCAGCAGCGCCGGCCAGGGCAGGCCCAGGCCCCACTCGCTGTTGCCGAACCACTCGACGGTGCTGTCCATCGCCGCCAGCTTCTGCGTGCCGGCCATCCACAGCACCGGCGCCAGGTACAGACGCAGCGCCAGCGGCGGCAGCCCGTCGAGCAGGCGCAAGGGGTCGGCCAGGGTATCCCGGAACCGGTAGTAGCGGTTGGCTAGGCGCTGCATGGAAAGATCGTCCGTCCCTGGCGTTGCCAGCTATGACAGTCCCCGGGCTGAAAAGTTTTCGCCGCTGACCCCGGAACCGCGCGAAAGACCAACGCGTTACCGACCGCAGTCCTGGCAATCAGGCCGCGGTGCCAGCGCCAGGCGCCGGACATCGTAGTCGAACAGATCCAGCGTCAGCACCGCGCCGCGCAGGTCGCCGCCGTAGCCGGCCAGCACCTTGAGGGCCTCGAGGGCGGCGAGGCTGCCGATCGCGCCGACGACCGGCCCGAGCACGCCGCTCTCGCTGCAGGACAGGGCGCTCGTCGCGCCCTCCTCCGGGACCAGGCAGCGATAGCAGGGGCCGCCCGCGGCGGGATGGAAGGTGGCCAGCTGCCCCTCGGTGCGGACCGCCGCGGCCGACACCAGGGGAATACCGGCGGCGAGGCAGGCGCGGTTCAGGGCGAAGCGCGCCGGGTAGTTGTCGCTGCCGTCGAGGGCGAGATCCACACGGCCGGCGAGCTTTCGCAGCCGCGCCTCGTCGGCGCGCTCGGCGACGACCTCGACCCGGGTGCCCGCGTTCAGCGCGGCGACCGCGTCGGCCGCCGAGCGCGCCTTGTTGCGGCCGAGGTCCGCCTCGCCGTGGGCGAGCTGGCGCTGCAGGTTGCTGGGTTCCACCGCGTCACCGTCCACGAACACCAGGCTGCCGACGCCGGCCGCCGCGAGGTAGAGCGCTGCCGGCGAGCCGAGGCCGCCGAGGCCCAGCACGAGGACCCGGGCGCGGCCCAGCGCCTCCTGGCCGGCGATATCGAAGGCCGGCAGCAGCAGCTGGCGGCTGTAGCGCTCGAGGTCATCGTCACCCAGCATGGCGGCCTCCGCTCGCCCGCTCGAGGCCGGCCAGGTCCCGGCGCGTGGCCACGGCGGCAAAGCCCGCGCCGGCCAGCGCTTCGCGGACCGCCGCACCCTGGTCGCAGCCGTGTTCCAGGAGCAGCCAGCCGCCCTCGGCGAGGTGTCCCGGCGCCATGGCC
Source organism: uncultured Alteromonadaceae bacterium (assembly GCA_964438205.1). Classification (GTDB taxonomy): domain Bacteria; phylum Pseudomonadota; class Gammaproteobacteria; order Pseudomonadales; family Halieaceae; genus Pseudohaliea. The sequence goes on along the minus strand of CAYTJQ010000048.1, from coordinate 17,981 downwards.
GCCAGGGCGACCAGGTCTTCGAGACCGGTGGGGCCGGCGACGAGGGCCTGCAGCGGCTCGTGGGCCAGCGCCGGCCCCGCGAGGTGCGGGTCGCCCGCGGCCAGGTACGGGGGGTTGGCGACGACGAGATCGAAGCGCTCAGCGCCCAGGGCAGCGAACCAGTCCGAGACGAGAAAGCGCACCCGCTCGAGGCCTAGGCGCTGCGCATTGTCGGTGGCGACGGCGAGGGCCGCCGGGTCCCGGTCCACGGCGGTGACCCGCCAGCGCGGTCGTTCCGTCGCCAGGGCGAGGGCGATGGCACCGCTGCCGGTGCCGGCGTCGAGGATACGCGCGTCGTCCGGCAGCATGAGTTCCAGCGCCCAGCTGACGAGGGTCTCGCTATCCGCCCGGGGGACGAGGGTGGCGGCGGTGACGCGCAGGGAGAGAGACCAGAAGTCTCGTTCGCCGACCAGGTAGGCCACGGGTTCGCCGGCGCGGCGGCGGGCGAGGAGCCGTCGGTAGCGCGCCGCCGGTTCCGCCGGTACCGCCGCTTCCGGCCAGGTGAAGAGCCAGCTCCGCGGGCGGCCGAGGCAGTGGCCGAGGAGTACCTCGCCGTCGCGACGCGCCTCGCTGTCACCATCGCCACAACCGCCGGCGGCGGCCTCGGCGAGAAGCACCTGCACCGTGGTGGTCACGACCCGGCGAGGGCGGCCAGCTGGTCCGCCTGGTGCTCCTGGCGCAGGGGCCCGATGACCGCGTCGAGATCCCCGGCCATGACCTCGTCGAGGCGGTAGAGCGTGAGGTTGATGCGGTGGTCCGTGAGCCGGCCCTGGGGAAAGTTGTAGGTGCGGATGCGGTCCGAGCGGTCACCGCTGCCGACGAGGTTGCGCCGCTCCTCGGCCTGCTCGGCGGCCTGCTGGTCGGCCTGGGCGTTGGCCAGCTTCGCCTCCAGCAGCGACAGGGCCCGGGCCCGGTTCTTGTGCTGCGAGCGCTCGTCCTGGCACTCGACCACGATCCCGGTGGGCAGGTGCGTCAGGCGCACCGCCGAGTCGGTCTTGTTCACGTGCTGGCCGCCGGCGCCGGAGGCGCGGAAGGTATCGATGCGCAGGTCGGCCTTGTTCACGGTCACCTCCCCGAGCTCATCGGCCTCCGGCAGGATGGCCACGGTGCAGGCCGAGGTATGGATGCGGCCCTGGGATTCCGTCTCCGGCACGCGCTGGACCCGGTGCGCGCCGGACTCGAACTTGAGGTGGGCGTAAACGTCGCCGCCCTCGACCCGGCTGATCAGCTCCTTGTAGCCACCGTGCTCCCCGGGGCGCTCGGAGAGCACCTCGACGCGCCAGCCGCGGCGCTCGGCGTAGCGGCTGTACATGCGAAACAGGTCGCCGGCGAAGATCGCCGCCTCGTCGCCGCCGGTGCCGGCACGGATCTCGAGGAAGACGTTGCGGCCGTCGCGCGGATCGCGCGGCAGGAGCAGCAGCTGCAGGTCGCGCTCCAGGGCCTCGAGGCGGCTGTCGGCATCGGCGGCTTCCTCTTCCGCCAGGGCGCGCAGCTCCGGGTCGCTGTCGCCGAGCATGGCCTGCGCCTCGTCCCGGTCCGCTGTGGCGCTGCGGAAGGCGGCGTAGCTCTTCACCACGTCCTCGAGCTCCGCGTACTCGCGGGACAGGGCGCGGAAGCGGTCCTGGTCGGCGATGGTTTCCGGGTCACCGAGCAGCGCGGCGACCTCCTCGTGGCGCTCGGTGAGCGCGTCGAGCTTGGCCAGCAGTGAGGGTTTCACTGCCGCTTGAGTCCGCGCGATTCCGCCGCCTTGCCGATGGGGGTGACGGAGGCCGCCTGCCGCGGCGCCTCCTCCAGGACCTCGTCACCGCGCAGGCCGAGCAGCTTGCGGGCGTGGGCCAGCACGTCCTCGCGCCCCTCGGCGCTGGCCCGCTTGAGGCCGGCGGTGGGGGCGTGGATGAGCTTGTTAGTGAGACCGCGCGCGAGCTGGGCGAGCACCGCCGCGGCGTCGTCACCGCGCTCGAGAGCCGCGAGGGCCCGGTCGAGCTCCTGCTGCCGGGTCTGCTCGGCGGCCTTGCGGAACTCCTTGACCAGGTCGACGGCGGCGAGGGAACGGCGCTCCTCGTAGAAGGCGCGCACGCCCTCCATGATGATGCCGTCGGCCTTGCGCGCTTCGTCCTGGCGGTTGCGCAGGTTCTCGTCGACGATCTGCCGGAGGTCATCGACGGTGTACAGGTAGATGTCGCGCAGCTCGCCGACCTGCGGCTCGATATCCCGCGGCACGGCGATATCGACCATGAGCACGGGCCGGTGCTTGCGGGCCCGGATCGCACCCTCGACGGCGCCCTTGCCGAGGATCGGCAGCTGGCTCGCGGTCGAGGAGATGACAATATCGGCCTTCGGCAGCTGCGCCGGGATATCCGACAGGAGTATGGCCTCGGCGCCGAACTTGCGGGCCAGCTCCCGGGCCCGGTCCAGGGTCCGGTTGGCGATGACGATGTTGTTGACGCCCGCCTCGATGAGATGCCGGGTGACCAGCTCGATGGTCTCACCGGCGCCGACCAGCAGCGCGTTGCAGTCCGACAGGTCCGCGAAGATGTGCCCGGCGAGATCCACGGCGGCGTAGGCCACGGAAACGGGGTTCTCCCCGATGGCCGTGTCCGTGCGCACCTTCTTGGCGATGGAGAAGACCCGCGGGAAGAGGCGGCCGAACTCGCCGCCCACGGTACCGGCCTCGCGGGCGACCGCGTAGGCGGACTTGAGCTGGCCGAAGATCTGCGGCTCGCCGAGGACCATCGAGTCGAGGCCCGCCGCGACCTGCACCAGGTGCTGCAGGGCCCGCTCGGCCACATGGTGGTAGGCGGCCTCGCGCAGGTCCTCGGGCTGGAGGTGGTGGTAGCCGGCCAGCCAGTCGACCACGGCGCCGGCCTTCATCACCGGGCAGTCCCCCGCCGGCACCATGGCGTAGAGCTCCGTGCGGTTGCAGGTCGAGAGGATGACCGCTTCCTCGAACTCCAGCGCAGCGCAGAGGCCGCCGAGGGCGTCGCCGACCTGTTCCGGCGCGAAGGCCACGCGCTCGCGGACCTCGACGCTGGCCGAGTTGTGATTGATTCCCAGAGCGATGAGGTTCATGAACCCGCGTTCCCTGTCGTTCCGCACCGACCGGTGCCCCGCCCGGAGCTCCGAATGCCCACAGTCTACCAAGTTGGCGCCGGCCGCGCAGCGCGGCAGGCCCCTTGTGGGTTTCAGGGGGGGAGTGTGTCATCATTGCGGCGCCCCAAACATTGATCTTGCTCTATATTCATGCCGATGCGCCTGACCGTCCTCGCCCTCCTGCTGTCGCTGCTGGGAGGCTGCTCCAGCACCGTGGCCACCCGCCCGCAAGCGCCCGCGGAGGACACCGCGGCGGACGCGGACGCGCCGGAGAGGGACGCGCCGCAGGAGGACGCGCCGGCGCCGCCGGTGCCCGAGCGGCCGCTCCCGGAGGCCAGCGTCTACCCGCTCCTCGCCGCCGAGTTCGCGCTGCGGCAGCGGAACTACCCGCTCGCCCTGCAGACCTACCTGGAACAGGCACCGCTGCTGCGGGACCCGGCGGTGAGCGCCCACGCCACCCGCCTCGCGCAATACCTGCAGCGCGAGGACGCGGCCCTCGAGGCGGCCACGCTCTGGGCGGAACTCGAGCCTGACTCGAGCGAGGCGCGGGATACGCTGGCCACGCTCCTGATCCGCCAGGGGCGCACGCCGGAGGCGCTGCCACAGCTCGCCGCCGTCGCCCGGCTGGAGGGCGATGCCCGCTTCCCCGCCCTGCTCAACCGTTTCGACGAACTGCCGCCCGAACAGCAGGCTGCCCTCGATGACGCCGTCACCGCGCTGCTGCCGGAACTCGAGGACAGCGTGCCGCTGCACCTCACGGCGGCGCTGATCGCCGCCGAGCGGGACGACCCCGCCCGTGCCCGGGCGCGGCTCGACGCGGTCTTCGACCTCGACCCGCAGCAGCACCAGGCCCTGCTCCTCGAGGCGCGGCTGCGCATGGACGCCGGCGAGCGCAACCCGCTGGCGCGCATCGAGGCGGTCCTCGACGCCGAGCCGGACAACGACCGCTTGCGCCTGCAGTACGCGCGGCTGCTGGCCCGGGACGACATGACCGCGGCGCGGGAACAGTTCGAGATCCTCTCGGTGAACAACCCCCGGGACGGCGACATTCTCTATTCGCTCGCCCTGATCAACGAGGAGCTCGAGGACCGCGTCGCGGCCAAGTCCTACCTGCGCCAGGTGCTGGCCCTCGGCCAGCGGCCGGACGACGTCTATTTCGCCCTCGGCCGCATGGCGGAGGACGAGGGCGACCTCGCCACCGCGATCCAGCACTACATGCAGGTGGGCGACGGCCCCGAGTTCGTCGCCGCCAACGCGCGCATCGGCGAACTGCTGCTGCGCGCCGGGGAGCTGCCGCGTTTCCTCGGACACTTCGCCACGCTGCGCCAGAGCTACCCGCCGCGCAGCGAGCAGCTCTATGCGCTCGAGGCCAATCTGCTCAATGCCGCCGGGCGCTCGGACACGGTGCTCGAGGTCCTCCGCGAGGGTCTCGACGCGCACCCGGGTTCCACCTCCCTGCTCTACAGCCGCTCCGTGGCCCACGAACGCAGCGGCGACATCGCCGCCGCGGAGCGGGACCTGCGCGCCATCCTCGAGCGCGAGCCGGACAACGCGACGGCGCTGAACGCCCTGGGCTACACCCTGGCCAACCGCACCAACCGCTACGAAGAAGCCCGCACGCTCATTGCCCGCGCCCTTGCGCTGGAACCCGGTGAGCCCGCCATCCTCGACAGCATGGGCTGGGTGCTCTACCACCAGGGCGAGTACGAGCAGGCCCTCGACTACCTGACCCGCGCCTACGCGGCATTCCCGGACCCGGAAGTGGCGGCCCACCTCGGCGAGGTGCTCTGGGCCTCCGGCGACCGGGAGGGCGCCCGCCGCATCTGGCGCGGCGCCCTCGACGAAGACCCGGAACACCCGGTACTGCGCGCGACGCTCGAGCGCCTCGGCGTCGACGAACAGCCCTGACGCCGTGTTTCGCCGGGCCGCCAGCATTGCGCTCTGCCTGTGCCTGGCCGCCTGTGCCACACCGGGGCTTCGACCCCCGCCCGGCGCCTGGGCCGAGCAGCGGCTGCAGCTCGAGCAGTTCGAGCGCTTCCGCCTGCAGGCCAAGATCGCCCTGCGCTGGCCCGAGGGCGCCGAGACGGCGCGCCTGTCCTGGGAGCAGCGCGGCGAGGACACGGACCTCACGCTGGCCGGCCCCTTCGGCGCCGGCGCCGTGGCGATCGAGCGCCGCGGCGCCCGGCTCGAGATCCGCGATGGCGACAGCCGGCGCACGCTCCCGGCCGATGATCCCGCCGCCCTCGCCGCCGCCACCGGCTGGCCGGTTCCCGTCGACGCCCTCGCCTGGTGGTTGCGGGGCCTGCCGGACCCTGCCGGGGCCCGGGCGCGGCTCAGCTACGACGGCGGTCTTCCGCAGCGCCTCGAGCAGGACGGCTGGACCGTGAGCTACGGGCGCTTCGACCGCGTGGACGGCCTCCTGCTGCCGCAGGCCCTGACCCTCCGCTACCCGGCCGGGGCGCTGGAACTGCGCCTCGCCGCGGCGCAGTGGCAGGCGGGAGCCGGCGAGTGACCGGACGCGTTCTCTCGCTGGCGGCGCCGGCCAAGCTCAACCTGTTCCTGCACGTGACCGGCCGCCGCGACGACGGCTATCACACGCTGCAGACGGTTTTCCAGCTGCTGGACTGGGGCGACACGGTCACCCTCGAGGCGCGGGACGACGGCGCCATCACCCTGGCCGGCCCGGACCTCGGCATCGCCGGCGACGACAACCTCGCGGTGCGCGCCGCGCGCGCGCTGAAAGCGCTGCCGGAAGTCGACGCGGACGCGGGCGTGCACATCACCCTCGACAAGCGGATCCCCACCGGCGGCGGCCTCGGCGGCGGCAGTTCCGACGCCGCGAGCACACTGCTGGGGCTCGCCCGCCTCTGGGGCCTCGCTGTGGACCCGGACCGGCTCGCGGCCATCGGCGCCACCCTCGGCGCCGACGTGCCCGTCTTCGTCCGCGGCCGCAGTGCCTGGGCCGAGGGCATCGGCGAGGAACTCGCGCCCCTCGAGCTGCCGCCGGCCTGGTTCCTGGTCATCCACCCGGGCGTGCACGTCGACACCGGGGAAATATTTTCCCGGCGGGAATTGACACGTGACAGCCCGCCAATCACAATGGCCGCCTTTTTCGCGGGGGGTTCCCGGAACGACTGCGAGCCGCTGGTGCGCAACCTCTACCCTGAGGTCGATAAGGCATTGAAATGGCTCGGGAAATTCGGGAAAGCGAGACTGACCGGCACCGGTGCATGCGTCTTCTGTCGCTGCACGGACGAGGCAGCGGCGCGGACCATCGCGGCGGCAGTCCCGGCGCCCTGGCGTGCCATTGTAGCCGCCGGCATCAACCGTTCTCCTGCACTGGAACAAGAGGCAGAGACCTGACCAGCTCCTGGGGTGTCGCCAAGTGGCAAGGCACCGGGTTTTGATCCCGGCATTCGCAGGTTCGAATCCTGCCACCCCAGCCATCTTCCCGGAATCCGTTCACGTGCTCTTGGGGAACTCGCCGTGTCTTCGAAAATGATGGTGTTCACAGGCAATGCCAACCCGGAGTTGGCGCGCAAGGTGGCGAGTCGCCTGTATCTCTCCCTCGGCAAGGCCGATGTCGGCCGCTTCAGCGACGGGGAGATCGCCGTCGAGTTGAACGAGAACGTCCGCGGCAAGGACGTGTTCGTCCTGCAGTCCACCTGCGCACCGACGAACGACAACCTGATGGAACTGCTGCTGATGATCGACGGTCTGCGCCGCGCATCGGCGGCGCGGATCACCGCGGTGGTGCCCTACTTCGGCTACGCCCGCCAGGATCGCCGGGTTCGCTCCTCACGGGTGCCGATTTCCGCGAAGGTGGTGGCGGACATGATGGTCGGCGTCGGCGTCGACCGGGTGCTGACCGTGGACCTGCACGCCGAGCAGATCCAGGGCTTCTTCGCCTGCCCGGTGGACAACGTGTACGGGTCCCCGGTGCTGAACGACGATATCGTCGCCTGCGCCTACCGGGAACTCGTGGTGGTCTCGCCGGACATCGGCGGGGTGGTGCGGGCCCGGGCCATCGCCAAGCAGCTCGACGACGCGGAACTGGCGATCATCGACAAGCGCCGGCCCCGCCCGGGCGAGGCCCAGGTCATGAACCTGATCGGCAGCGTCGACGGGCGCACCTGTATTCTCGTCGACGACATGGTCGACACGGCGGGCACGCTCTGCAATGCCGCCGATGCCCTCAAGGAGCGCGGCGCCACCAAGGTGGTCGCCTACTGCACCCACGCGGTGCTCTCCGGCCGGGCGCTGGACAACATCCGGTCCTCCGAGCTCGACGAGCTCGTGGTGACCGACACGATTCCCCTGGGTGAGGAAGCGCGCGGTATCGACAAGATCCGCCAGCTCACGATCTCGGACCTGCTCGCGGAGTCGATCCGCCGCGTGTCCAACGAGGAATCGATCAGCGCGCTGTTCTCCTGAGAACGGCGCATAAGGGAACGCGCGGTACAGCTGGTCGCAAGCCCGTGCCGCGTTTTTGTTGACAAAGAGGAGTCACGACAATGTCTGACCAGCTTGAAATCGCCGCGATCGCCCGCGACGACCTGGGGAAAGGTGCGAGCCGCCGCCTGCGTCGTAACGCGGACATGATCCCGGCGATCATCTACGGGGCCGGCAGGGATCCCCAGCCCCTGTCCATCGTCCGCAAGGACATCGAGAAGTGCCTGGAGAGCGAGGCGTTCTTCTCCCAGGTCATCGCCGTGAAAATCGGCGACGAGGTGCAGAAGGCCATCCTCAAGGACCTGCAGCGTCACCCCGCGAGGGACCGCGTCATGCACGCGGACTTCCTGCGCATCGACGAGAAGGTCGCGCTGAAGGTGAACATCCCCATTCACTTCGTGAACGAGGAGAGCTGCCGCGGGGTCAAGCTCGAGGGCGGTATCATCGAGCACCAGGCCCTGGAGATCGAGGTCCTCTGCCTGCCCTCCGCCATCCCCGAGTACATCGAGGTGGACATGGCGGACGTCGGCCTCGGCGATAGCGTGCACCTCTCCGACGTGACCCTCCCCGCGGGCGTGGAGTCCGTGGCCCTGTCCTACGGCGAAGACCACGACGAAGCCATCGCCTCGGTCATCGCGCCGCGCGGCCTGAAGTCCGACGAGGAAGAGGACGAGGCACCGGCCGCGGCCGAGGTACCGTCGGCACAGGACGAGGGCGAAGCCGGCGAGGACTGATCCCCGCGCGGCACCGTCAGAGCGGAGCCTCGCCGTGGGCAGCAGCCTTCGCCTCATCGTCGGCCTCGGCAACCCGGGAGACGCCTACCGCGGCACCCGGCACAATGCCGGGGCCGATTTCGTCTCGGCCCTGGCGCGCCGCCACGGCGCGACCCTGGCGGACGAGAGCCGGTTTTTCGGGGAGACGGGCCGGGCCAGCGTGGCCGGTCACGACCTGCGCCTGCTCATCCCGACGACCTGGATGAACCGGAGCGGCAAGGCCGTGGCGGCCCTGGCCGGTTTCTACAAGATTCCGGTGGCCGACATCCTCATCGCCCACGACGAGCTGGATATCCCCGCCGGCTGCGCCCGCTTCAAGCGCGGCGGCGGCCACGGCGGTCACAACGGCCTGCGCGACATCATTCCCGCGCTGGGCAACGACAGCGATTTCTATCGGCTGCGGGTCGGCATCGGCCATCCCGGCAGTGCCGCCGCGGTCAGCGGCTACGTGCTCGGACGGGCGCCGGCAGCCGAGGCGGCGCGCACGGCGGCGGCGATCGATGCCGCCCTCGACGCACTGCCCCTGCTCCTCGCCGGCGACCTGGTGAAGGCGCAGACGCAGCTGCACAGTTTCACGGCCCCCTGAACGGCGGGCAGCGGAGGCACAGAGCATGGGCTTCAAATGCGGTATCGTCGGTCTGCCGAACGTGGGCAAATCGACGCTGTTCAACGCGCTCACCCGGGCCGGCATCGACGCCGAGAACTTTCCTTTCTGCACTATCGAGCCGAACGCCGGCGTCGTGCCCGTGCCGGACCCGCGGCAGGCGCGCATCGCGGCGATCGTGAAGCCGCAGCGGGAAGTGGCGACGACCATGGAGTTCGTGGACATCGCCGGGCTGGTGGCCGGCGCGAGCCGCGGCGAGGGCCTGGGCAACCAGTTCCTGGCCAACATCCGCGAGACCGACGCCATCGCCCACGTGGTGCGCTGCTTCGACAACGACAACGTCATCCACGTGTCGAACGCGGTGGACCCGGCGGCGGACATCGAGGTGATCAACACCGAGCTGGCGCTGGCCGACCTCGAGAGCTGTGAAAAGCAGCTGCAGAAGGTCACCCGCACCGCCAAGAGCGGCGACAAGGAAGCCGTGGCGCTGAAGGCCCTCCTCGAGAGCCGGCTCCTGCCCCAGCTCAACGAGGCGAAGCCCGTGCGCGCCCTCGATCTCGATCCGGCGGAGCGGGCACTGCTGCGGACCCTGTTCCTGCTCACCGCCAAGCCCACGCTGTACATCGCCAACGTCGACGAGGACGGCTTCGCGGACAACCCCCACCTGGCCGCGGTGGAGGCGATCGCGACAGCGGAGCATGCGCAGGTGGTCGCGATCTGCAACAAGCTCGAGTCGGAGATCGTGGAGCTCGAGGACGCCGAGCGCGCCGAATTCCTCGCCGAGCTGGGCATGGAGGAGCCGGGCCTCAACCGGGTGATCCGCGCCGGCTACCGGCTGCTCAACCTGCACACCTTCTTCACCGCCGGCGAGAAGGAGGTCCGCGCCTGGACCGTCCGCGTCGGCGCGACCGCCCCGGAGGCCGCCGGCGTCATCCACACGGACTTCCAGAAGGGCTTCATCCGCGCCGAGGTCGTCAGCTACGACGACTTCATCAGCCATGGCGGCGAGCAGGGCGCTCGCGACGCGGGGCGCTGGCGCCTGGAAGGCAAGGACTACGTCGTCCAGGACGGGGACATCATCCACTTCCGCTTCAACGTCTGAGCGGTCCTGCTCCGGGGGTTCAGCCCCTCACCGGGCGCCATGGCCGAAGCGGCAACCCCCGCGACAGCCGGGGGCGCAGGCCGCCGGCCCCCTCCAGCCAGAGCGCCAGGGTGAGTTCCGGCGCCGGCGCGAGCAGCTGCCAGCTCGCCGGTGCCTGCCCGTCCGCCGCCGGGCGCGTGCCGCCGCGCGCGCCGGCGGGCAGCTGCGGCAGCGCGGGCGTCCCCAGCACCCGCGCCAGGCTGCCGCCCCGGGCCTTGACCCAGGCCTCGGCCAGGGTCCAGCGATCGCGGAAGCGCGCGGCCGCCTCGGGCGCCGGCAAGGCCGCCACCCGCGCCCCCTCGGCCTCGCCGAAGCAGCGCGTCGCCAGCCGCACCACGTTCCGCAGCGGCTGCGCGCACTCGAGGTCGACGCCGAGGCCGACCGCCGGGGTCGGCGCCGGTTGCGCCAGCCAGGCCAGGGCCGCCCAGTCGCCGGCATGGCTCAGGTTGAAGCACAGCTGCGGCGCCCCGGCCACGGACGGCTTGCCGCCGGGACCGCGCTCGAAGCGGAGCGCGCCCGGCGCGATGCCGAGGGCGCGGGCGAGCTCGATGCGCAGGAGGCCCCGGGCCAGCAGCATCGGTGCCCGGCGCCCCGGCGGCAGCCGGTCGACCCGCTCGCGGTCGGCGCCGTCGAGCACGGCGTAGTAGCGGCGGGCGAGCGCCGCATCCAGGTCGTGCGCCCGGCAGAGTCTCACCTCGACGTTCATTACAGTCCCGGCAACAGGAAATGCGGGCATTATTGCACTCCCCGGGCCCCGGGGCAGGGTCTCCGGCAGCGATCGGCCGCGCTCTGTGGTAATTTCGGCGGCCGTGTCGACAACAGTGACCCCGCGCATGCCCCGACTCCTGCCGGCCCTGCTCTGTCTGCTGGCGGCCACCCTGGCCCCGGCCGCGCCGGCGTTCGAGCTGCCGCCCTGGCAGCAGCTCGTGTTCGAACAGCGCAATTTCTGGGCGACCGCGCGCGGTGAGCTGAACCTGAAAAAGGGTGTCGCACCGCTGTTCCCGGAAAGCGGAGCCGACCCGTTCGTCCGCCTGGAGATCCAGAACACCGTGGGCAGCTCCATCGAGTCCATCGTCGTCGACCTCGCCCCGGCCGACGCGGCGAGCCTCGCCCGCTGGCGCCTGAGCCGCGGCCGGGACCAGCGCCTGAAGACGCACCAGTACCTGCCGGACCGCATCAAGCGCCAGCGCCGGGAGCCTGCCGCTGACGGCAGCGGGGACGGCGGACAAAGCGGCTGGGTGACCAGCGGGCCCGCCGAGGTCGCGCTGCCGGCGGAGGCGGCCGGGCGGGTGATCATCGCGCCGCACGTCCTGTTCCTGCTGCTGCCGCAACTCCTCGAAGACCCGTCCCGGGCCGACCGCTACCTGGTCCACACGGACCTCAATTTCTACCGGCTCGTGGCGACCCCGGGGGACGCCGAGACCGTCAGGGCCGACTTCCGCCTCGACGAGGGGCGTGTCGAGGGCCGCCGCAGCACCCGCGTCCTCAAGCTGCGCACCGAGCCCCTCGCCGGCAACCCGGAGGGGCAGGACTTCGAGCTCATGGGGCTCTCCGGGGACATCGAGTTCCTCGTCGACCAGACCACGGGCCTGCCCCTGCGCATCCGCGGCGAGGCGCCGCGCATCGGCGGCGCGGCACTCAACCTGGTCGAGGCGCACTCGCGGCCGGTACCGGCGAAGGCGGCGCCGGCCGCCGTCACACCATGAGGGGCGCCGGCGCGGGGATCGGCATCATCAGCAACCCCGCCAGCGGCCACAACCGGGACCACTTCCCCGCCCTGCGGCGGGAGCTGGATCGCTGCCCGGGCGCCCTGCACCGGGTGACGGAGAGCCCCGGCGACGTGCCTGCCGTGCTCGCGGAGTTCGCCGATGCCGGCGTCGGCCTGCTGGTGATCAACGGCGGCGACGGCACCGCGTCGAACATCCTCGGCCAGTTGCTGGAAACCGGCCCCTTTGCACGCCAGCCGCTGGTCACGCTGCTCCCCGCCGGCACCGCGAACATGAACGCCGGCGATGTCGGCGTCCGCGGCAGCCTGCGCCGCGCCGTGGGCCGCTTCCGCCGCTGGGCCGAGAACCCGTCCCGTCCCGCCGAGCGGCTGGTGCGCCACCTCATGCGCGTCACCCTCGACGACGAGGCCACCGCGCACTACGGCATGTTCCTGGGCGCCGGCGCGGTGGTCCACGGCACCGACTATGCCCACCGGGAGATCCACGCCCGGGGCCTGCGGGATGACTTCAGCCTGTTCCTCGGCACCCTGCGCACCGCCTGGGGCGTGGTGCGCGGTGAGGAGGCCTTCACCGCACCGACCCGGCTCGGCCTCACCCTCGACGGGCGCGCCGGCGGCACGGCGGACACTCTGATCCTCGCCGTTTCCACACTCGATCGGCTGGCCTTCGGCATGCGGCCGTTCTGGGGCAGCGGCGCGGGCCCCCTGCGCGTGACCCTCATCGAGCAGCACGCGCCGCGCTTCCTGCCGACCTTCCTGTCGATCATCGCAGGCCGTCCCTCGCGCCGGGCGCGGGCCGGAGCGCACTACCACAGCCACAATGCGCGGGCGGTGGAGCTCGCCCTCACCGGCGAGCTCAACCTGGATGGTGAACTGCTCGCGGTGGCGCAGCGCGTCCGCCTGGCCGCGAGCCCGCCGCTGGTCTTCCTCAGGCCGTGAGCGCCTGGCCGGAAGTCGCCGGCCCGTCGCCGGCCACGGCGCCCGCGCTTGCCGCCCTCATCGGGCAGCTGCGCGCCAGCCACCGGGACGCCGTCCGCGCCGTGCTCCTCTACGGCTCCTGCCTGCGCAGCGGCGACCTCTTCGACGGCCTCGTGGACCTCTACCTCGTCGTCGACGGCTACCGCGACGCCTACGGCACGGGCTGGCTGGCGCTGGCGAACCGGGTCCTGCCGCCCAACGTGTTCTACGCCCAGTGCGACGTGGACGGGCGGGTGCTGCGCAGCAAGGTCACGGTCGTGTCCCTCGACGATTTCCGCCGCGGCTGCAGCCCGCGCTGGTACCAGTCCTACCTCTGGGGCCGCTTCAGCCAGCCCGTGCGTATCGTCTACGCTCGCGACCCGGACACGACGGCGGCGGTGACCGGTGCCTTCCGGCAGGCGGCGGCCACGCTGCTCGCCCGCGCCCTGCCGGCCCTGCCCGCGAGCGGCAGCCTCGGCGGACTCTGGGAGCGGGCCCTGGCGCTCAGCTACGGCACCGAGCTGCGCACCGAGCGCCCGGGGCGGGCGCGGGAACTGGTCAGCGCCGCCCTGCCCTTCTACGAGGCGGTGACCCGGCTCGTCGCCACCGGGTTGCCGCACGGCCTCGAGCTCACGGGCAGCGGCGAGCGCTGCCGCTACCGGGCGAGCGTGGCACCGGCCCGGCGCCGCCTGGCGCCCTTCGCTTGGGGCCTGCGCCGCGCCCAGGGCAAGGCCCTGTCCGTGGCCCGCCTGGTCAAGGCCCTGTTCACCTTCACCGGGGGGCTCGACTACATCGCCTGGAAGCTCGAGCGTCACTCCGGCGAACGCATCGAGGTGCCGCCCCGGGTGCGGCGGCACCCGCTGCTGTTCAGCTGGGGCTTCTTCTGGCGCCTCTACCGCCGGGGCGTCTTCCGCTAGTGCCAACCGTGCGGCCAGCAGCTGCCGCGGAGCAGCGAGACGCCGTCGGGACGGCGGGCCTTTACCTGTTCGCCTTCTCGGCCTGGTCCCTGCGTCCCCTCGCCGTGGTCGGCTGCCTGCTCATGCTCTGGGCCCTGTGGGCGGACCGGGCGGCCTGCTGGCCGCAGCTACGCCGGGATCCGCTGACCTGGGTCCTGCTGGCGATCGCCGGCTACGCCCTCGTCTACGCGCCGGTGGCCGCTCTCGGTGAGCCGGAGTTCTGGCAGCAGCAGGTCAAGCATGCGGCGCGGGTCGTCTATTATGCCGGCCTCATCCCCGTCGCCTGGTACCTCCGCGGCGACGAGGGCCGGGTGCTCAGGGTGTGGGCGATCGCCGCGGCGGGCTTTCTCCTCGCCCGCCTCTTCTTCCTCGGTGAGCTCGGCAAGCTGGACGGGCCCTGGTGGGAGGCCCGCCTGGGTCTCGGTCTGGAGCCGATCTCCTTCGCCTACTACGCGGGCACGCTGCTCCTCGGCGCGCTGGTCTTCGCCCCGCGCCTGGCCCGGCTCGCGCCCCGCCGCTATCGCTGGGCGATGATCGGGGCGCTGCTGCTCCTGGCGGCCCTCCTCCTCGAGGGGGTGATCCGGTCACAGACCCGCGCCGCGTGGGTCGCCCTGGCGCCGCTGCTGCTGCTTGTTGTCGCGGCGGGCCTGCGCGAGGCCTGGCGACGCGGGGACCGGCGCGCCGGTGTCACCGCGCTGCTCGCGGTCGCCCTGCTCGGCGCCGTCATCGCCGGCAACCTGCCCGCCGTGGGCGAGCGCCTCGCCAGCGAGCGACAGACCTGGCACGCGCTGCTCGCCGGGGAGCTCGACACCGTACGCACCGGGAGCGGCCGGGCGCGGCAGCACAGCGTCGGCATCCGTATCGTCATGTTCCGCGAGGGCCTGGCCCGCTGGCGCGAGGCACCGCTGTTCGGCCACGGCCCCGCGGCTGCCAAGCTCACGCTGCGTGACAGCGAGATTTTCCTGCTCTCCCGCTTCAACGACTACCACAACGTGCAGGTCGACATCCTGGTGCGCTACGGCGCCGTGGGCCTCGCCCTGTTCACGGTGGCGGTCCTGCTGACCCTTGGCGGTTTCTACCGCGGCTGGCGCGCCGGCGCCCTTAGCGGGGACACGGCGCTCTTCCTCGGCTGCGTCATGGCCCTGCTGCTGGCGAGCACGCTGACCAACGTCCGCCTCCTCAACTGGGACTTCCGCTACTGGGTCTTCCTCGCGGCCGGGCCCCTGGCCAGCTATCGGTACTATTACCGACCGCCCGCGAATGCCGCCCGTGAGCGCCCGCCGTGAGCGCCAGGCTGTGACTTGCTTCATAGAAAAGCGCCCCGCCTTGCTTTATCCTCGCCGCGAGCCAACCAGCCCGGAGTCCCCATGAAAGCCGGCGTCTTCATCCAGACGAACCACAAGCAGATCACCGGCGCCGTCGTCGCCGAGCACGCGCTGCGACGCTATTCGTCGAACAACGACAAGTTCGACGTCACCATCATGGACATGCGGGACTACCCGTTCTTCGCCGAGCACGAGGGCCGGGAATACCTGCGCGACGGCGTTCACCGCGTCTGGCTCAACGACGACCTGCAGTCTTTCACGCCCACGCGCTTCCTGCCGCCGCAGCTCATGGGCTACGAGGGCCGCGCCGTTGTCATCGACCCCGACATCTTCGCCGCGGCCGATATCTGGGAGCTGCTGTCCCGCGACATGCGCGGCAAGGCGATCATGTGCCGGATGCGCTCGGGGCCGAAGGGGCTGGTGGACAAGTGCATGGCCTCCAGCGTGATGCTCCTCGACTGCGCAAAGCTGACGCACTGGGACCCGGAGACCACCTTCCGCAGGATGTTCACCTTCGAGCAGGACTACCAGCCCTGGATCTGCCTGAAGGACGAGCCCAGAGACAGCATCGACTTCTTCGAGGCCGAGTGGAACGACTTCGACAAGTTCACTACCGACACGAAAATGCTGCACACCACCCGCCGCCGCACGCAGCCCTGGAAGACCGGCCTGCCCACGGACTGGCGGCCCGCGGAGCGCTTCCGCCTGTTCCCGCCCGCGGCCTGGATCCTCCGCGCCCGGCGCAAGCTCTTCGGCGAGTACGCCTTCCTCGGCAACTACAAGCAGCACCCGGACCCGAACCAGGAGCGGTTCTTCTTCGGGCTGCTCAAGGAGTGCCTGGCGGAGGGCAAGCTCAGCGAGGCCTTCCTGCGCGAGGAGATGGAGAAGAACCACGTGCGCCACGACGCCTTCGAGGTGCTCGAGCGCACGCCGGACCTGCCGCCGGCCCCCACGCACCCACTCGCGGACCTGTCCCGGGCCGCCTGACCCGGCTCAAGGGGCGCCGGCAGGCGGTCCCGCGAACAGGCGGCGCACCGCCTCCGCCGCTGCGGCCAGTTCCTCGGCACACAACCCGCACCGCGTCTCCGCCGCCGCCGGCAACGGCGCAGAGACCGTGGCCTCGTCCAGCCACTGCGCAGCACCGGAGGCCACCAGGGCATCCTGGATGCGACCGATCTCCCGCCGCATGCGCCGTGGTCCGAAACGCATGGCCAGGCGATGGCTCAGGGGCCTGTAGCGCCAGCCGTGGCGCAGGCGCCACCAGGGCCTCGACCCGTCCCCGGGGTCGAAGATATAGAGCGGACGGCCGCGGGTCTGCGCCTCCGCCAGCATCGACATGGATTCGCCGGACACGATGAAGGCGTCGGCCAGGGCGAGGATACCGCGGTAGGGATTGTCGCCCTGTCCCCAGCGGTGCAGCAGGTGTGGCGCGGCGAGTTCACCGGCGAGCGCATCGAGAGCCGCCGGCGGCGTACGCGGGCTGCCGGTAACCAGCAGGGAACCGCCGTTTGCCGCGGCGAGACGCTCGGCGAGCGCGCCGAGGTGGCGGCCCCGGGCGGGCGTGTACACGTACTTGCCGCTGTCGCCGCCGACCAGCACGGCAATCCACGGCCGCGGCAGCATCGCCAGCTGCGGTGCGAGCTGCTCGCCGGCCGCTGCCAGCGCCGCCGGCGACAGGTCACAGAGCGGCAGCGTGTTGTGATGGATGTTCGGTGCCTGCGGCAGGAAGTACTGCGGGGTGGTCACCACCAGGTCCCAGGTGTCCAGCGGCGCCCAGGGCCGGCCCACGTGCACCAGCCGCGTCGCGCCGCCGGCCTGGCGGCGGATCCAGCGCGCCACCGGCTCGTTGCGGCGACCGGCGGTCAGCACCAGGTCCGGCCACGGCGGCGCCAGCGGCGACGAGGCGTGGCGGTCGATGCCGGCGAGGGTCACCCGCAGGGCGAGCTGCGGCAGCAGTTCCCACGAGCGGGCGACAATATGCCGCGGCTCCCAGGGCCAGCCGAGCGCATCGGCGAGCGCCGTGACCTGGGCGTTGTCGCCGGCCTTGCGGCCGAGCAGGCACCAGGTGCGCGGGGGGGACGGCGTAGGCGGCAGGTCGTCCATGAAGAGTCCGGGCCAGGGTCAGGAATATTGCCAGCGGGCGCCGTTCAAGTGCGGCGTTACCGCGCGTAAACTACCACGATCGCGACATTAACGGGGCAGGACACCGTGAAACCGACCGTTTTCATCCACACCAACCACAAGCAGATGCTCGGCGCCATCGTCAGCCGCCACTCGCTGAAAAAGCGCTCGGCGAACCCCGACGCCTTCGACGTGCGCTTCATCGAGGTCACCGAATTCCCGTGCATGGCCGCGCGCGAGGGCGACCTCTACCTGCGCGACGGCGACAAGCGCCCCTGGCTCAACGAGGACCTGCAGTCCTTCACGCCGCTGCGCTTCGCCCCGCCCCAGCTCATGGGCTACGAAGGCCGCGCCGTGGTCATGGACCCGGACATCTTCGCCGTGGGCGACATCAACGAGCTGCTGAACCGCGACATGGAGGGCAAGGCCATCGTCTGCCGCCCGAAGTCGGGCGCCAAGGCGCGCAAGGGCGCCTGGGCCTCCAGCGTGATGCTGCTGGACTGCGCGAAGCTCACGCACTGGGAGTTCGAGCGCGAGTTCAACGAGATGTTCGTTCCGGCGAAGCGCGACTACATGGACTGGGTGTCGCTGAAGCTGGAGGACCCGGCCACCATCGGTCTCCTGGAGCCCGAGTGGAACGACTTCGATCACCTCGACGAGCACACGAAGCTGCTGCACAACACCAAGCGCAAGACCCAGCCCTGGAAGACCGGCCTGCCCATCGACTACCGCCCGGCGGACACCTTCCAGCTGTTCCCGCCGCGCCACTGGCTGCGCCGCGCCCGCCGCGCGCTCTT
>CAYTJQ010000047.1:0-27442 GCA_964438205.1 uncultured Alteromonadaceae bacterium | reverse complement strand
GCGCCGGCGCGCATCTTGAGGATGTTGCGCACGCCGGAGGCGGCGTCGCCGTTGGCGAACACGAGCACGTTGGCCGGGCCCTTGAGCCGCGAGTGCGGGAAGATGCGGCTGCGCAGCTCCGGGTCCAGGGCGGCGTCCGTGTGCATCTCCCCCTCATAGTCGAAGTCCGGCTCGCGCAGCGCCAGCAGCTCCATGGCCGCGCGCATGCGCCGGCCCGAATCGATGTCGAGGTTGCCGAACTGGGAGTGGGAGCACAGCGCGATGTTCGGCTTGAGGCCGAAGCGGCGCACGTGCCGGGCGGCGCCGATGACCGTTTCGCAGATCTCCTCCGGCGTGGGCTCCGGGTGCACGTGGGTGTCCGCGATGAACAGCGGCTCGTCCTCCATGATCATCAGCGACAGGGCACCCACGGCGTGGCGGCCGTCGCGGGCGAGGACCTGGCGGATGTAGTTGAGGTGCCAGAGATACTGCCCGAAGGTGCCGCAGATCATGCAGTCCGCATCGCCCAGGTGGACCATGATCGCCGCGATCGCCGTGCTGTTGGTGCGCATGATCACCTTGGCGAGGTCCGGCGTGACGCCGCGGCGCGCCATGAGCGAGAGGTAGGTTTCCCAGTAGGCCCGGTAGCGCGGGTCCCTCGCCGGGTCGACGATGTCGAAGTCTTCGCCGGGGCGCATGGTCAGGCCCGCGCGCTCGCAGCCACGCAGGATGACCTCGGGCCGGCCGATGAGAATCGGCCGGTCGGTCATTTCCTCGCTGATGGACTGGGCGGCGCGGAGCACGCGCTCGTCCTCCCCTTCGGCGAAGACGATGCGGCGCTCGGACTGGGCCGCGGCGGCAAACACCGGCCGCATGAGCATCGCCGAACGGAACACGGAGCTGTCGAGGCGGGTCTTGTAGGCCTCGAAATCGTCCACGGGGCGGGTGGCCACGCCGGAGTCCATCGCCGCCCGGGCGACGGCGGTGGCGACCACGCCCATGAGGCGCGGATCGAAGGGCTTGGGAATGAGGTAGTCCGGGCCGAAGACCAGCTGCTCGCCCTGGTAGGCCGCCGCCGCCTCGGCGCTGGTCGTGGCCCGCGCCAGCGCGGCGATGCCGTCGATGCACGCGAGCTGCATGGCGTCGTTGATCTCGGTGGCGCCCACATCCAGCGCGCCGCGGAAGATGAACGGGAAGCAGAGAACGTTGTTCACCTGGTTCGGGTAGTCGGAACGGCCGGTGGCGATGATCGCGTCCGGCGCCACCTCGCGGACCTGGTCCGGCATGATCTCCGGCACCGGGTTGGCCAGGGCGAAGACGATGGGCCGCTCGGCCATGCGGCCGACCAGCGCGCCGTCGAGCACCCCCGGCCCCGACAGGCCGAGGAACAGGTCCGCCCCCTCGATAACATCGCCGAGGGCGCGCGCCGCCGTGGGCTGGGCGAAGGCGGCCTTCTGCGGGTTCATGTCCTCGCTGCGGCCCTCGTGGACCACGCCGTGCAGGTCAACCAGCCAGATGTTCTCGCGGCGAACGCCGAGCTTGAGCAGCATGTTCAGGCAGGCGATGCCGGCGGCCCCACCGCCCGTTGAGACGATCTTGATGTCCTCGAAGCGCTTGCCGGCAATGCGCAGGGCGTTGGTTGCCGCGGCGCCGACCACGATCGCGGTACCGTGCTGGTCGTCGTGAAAGACCGGGATGTTCATGCGCTCGCGGCAGCGCTTCTCCACCACGAAACAGTCCGGGGCCTTGATGTCCTCGAGGTTCACCGCGCCGAAGGACGGCTCCATGGCACAGATGATGTCGGCGAGCTTTTCCGGGTCCGCCTCGTTGAGCTCGATGTCGAAGCAGTCGATGTTGGCGAACTTCTTGAACAGGACCGCCTTGCCTTCCATGACGGGTTTGGAGGCCAGGGCGCCGATGTTACCCAGGCCGAGCACGGCGCTGCCGTTGGTCACCACGGCCACCAGGTTGCCCCGGGCCGTGTAATCCGCGGCGCGGCTTTCGTCCGCGCGGATCTCGAGGCAGGCCTCGGCAACGCCGGGGGAGTAGGCGCGGGCCAGGTCCTGGCCGTTGGCCAGGGGCTTGGTGGCGCGGATCTCCAGCTTGCCCGGCTTGGGGTAGCGGTGGTAGCGCAGTGCCGCCTCGCGGGCGGCCTGGCGGCTCTTTTCGTCATCCATGGCGATTCCGCTCCGGAAGCAGTCGGTCAGTTGCTGTCAGCGCGAGTATAAAGCAAGGCGGCGGCCGGGCGTTCAACAGTCGGGCGCCGAAAGCAGCCGCCAGAGCCGCGGCAGCGCGGCCTGCGGGTCACCGCGGTGCACGACGTACCCGGCGTGCGCCGACGGCCCCTTCGCCGGGTCGAGCTCGAGACTCCACAGCGCATTGATCTCATTCGGTACCAGCGAATAGCGGATATCGATGACCCGGTGCGAGCCCGCTGCCGCGAGGGCCACGTAGCCGGCGCTGAACCAGCGGAAGCGCTCGACATCCCGCGCCTGCTGCGAGCCCGGGTCCAGCCAGGGCAGGTCCCGGGCGCGGTCGAGCACGGGGATGGACTCCCCGGGGCACGCGAGCGGCGCCCAGCCGGTACGCACCGCATCCACGAAAAAGCGCCCTTCGGCCCGGTACACCGTCTTCCAGACGAGAATGTTGGCGAAGCTGGGCTTGGCCACGACCTGCCCGGGTGCATGGCCCCGGCTCTGCGCCAGCTCCGCACCCAGTTCGCGCGCGGCCTCCCGCTGGACGAGCCCGAGGCCGAGGTAGCCGATGGCCCAGCACAGGCCGAGGGCGGCAAAGCGCCGCCGGCCCGTCCCGGCGGCGAGGAGGACCGCCAGGGCCAGCGGCAGGGAGAACAGCGGGTCGATGATGGACACCACGTTCCAGGCGATGCGTACGTCGGAGAAGGGCCAGAACAGCTGCGTGCCATAGGTCGTGCAGGCGTCTAGCAGCCCGTGGGTCGCGTAGCCCAGCGTACAGAAGCGCCAGGTGGCCAGCGGCGCGAGGCCCCGCCGCCGGCCGAGGAGCGGGTGCAGGAGCAGCGCGCAAAGGCCGCCGCCGACGGGGATGAACAGCAGCGAGTGGGTAAACTGCCGGTGGTACTCGAGGAAGAGAAGCGGGTCTTCGCTGGAGCGGATGAGCACGTCGAGATCCGGCGTCATCCCGGCGAGAAAGCCCAGGAGCCCGGCGATGGCCACCGCGCCCCGCCGCGCGGCGGCCTGGGGCAGGGCCGCACCGGCGAGTCCCTGGGTCAGCGGATCCATCTGCGCTCCTCACGCGGTCGAAGAACGGGGGCGCAGCCGCCCGGGGGGCGCCATTGTAGTCGACCGGGACCAGCGGGGGACAGCGGCTGCCGCGCAGACGGGGAAGCCAGCCGCGGCGACCGGTGATAGGCTATGGCTCCGTCCGCCAGCACAACCGCAGGCACCAGAAAAAGGAGAACCCCCACATGCCTCACCCGCTGCGCCGCGTCGCCAGGCTGACTCCCGCCTGCCTCCTGTTCCTCGCCGCCTGCCAGGGCGGCCCCGCCGGCGACGGCGGCTACCGGGCCGAGGTGCTTCGCACCAGCCACGGTGTCGCCCACATCACCGCCGACGACTTCGGCAGCCTCGGCTACGGCGAGGGCTACGCCGCCGCCGAGGACCACGGCTGCCACATCGCCCGCGGCCTGGTGGCCGCCCGCGGCGAGCTGGCGCGCTACTTCGGGCCCGGCGCCGAGGAGCGCAACGTGGTGTCCGACAGCGTGGTGCGCGCCCTCGGCATCCCGGCGCAGGCGCGGGCCGCCTTCGCCGCCGAGGACGCGACCAACCGGGACTGGCTGACCGGCTACGCGGCGGGCTATAACCGCTACCTTGCCGAGCAGGGCGAGGCCGCCCCGGGCAGCTGGTGCGCGGGCGAAGACTGGGTGCGCCCGGCCACGGCGGAGGACTTCACGGGGCGCATGGTGCTCCTGGCCCAGACCCTCCCGCGCATGGCCGGGGCCCTCGCGGCCGCGCAGCCGCCGGCGGCGGCGAGTACGGCGGCCGTGAGCCCGCGGCTGGTCGCCGAAGCGGCCGACGCCATGGCCCTCTCCGGCCTCGGTTCCAACGCCTGGGCCCTCGGCAGCGAGCGCACCGAGAACGGCCGCGGCCTGCTGCTGGCCAACCCGCACTACCCCTGGTACGGCGGTAACCGCTTCTGGGAAAAGCACCTGACCATCCCCGGCACCCTCGATGTCTACGGCGCCCATCTCCTCGGCGCCCCGGGCGTCGCCATCGGCTTCAACCGCGGCGTGGCCTGGTCGCACACGGTGTCGGACAGCGAGCGCGTGGTGCTCTACCAGCTGGACCTGGTACCCGGCGAGCCGACCCGCTATTTCCTCGACGGTGAGCCGCGAGCCATGACCTCGCGCACGGTCCCGGTACCCGTGCTCGGCGAGGACGGCGCAGTCACAGAGGTCGAGCGCACCTTGTGGTTCAGCCACCTGGGCCCGATCCTGACCATGCCGAGCATGCCCTGGACCGACACCGTGGCGTTCACGGCCCGCGACGCCAACGCCGGGAACACCTACCTCCTCTCCCAGTGGCGGGCCATGAACCTGGCCACCGACCTCGATGGCTTCATCGAGGCGCACCGCCGCTGGAACGCCATGCCCTGGGTCAACACCATGGCGGCGAGCGCCGACGGCCGCGCGCTCTACCTGGACAACTCCACGGTCGGCAACCTCAGCGAGGCCGCGATCAGCCTCTGGCAGGAACGCCTCGCCAGCGATCCGCGCACCGCGAACCTCTATGCGGAGCGGGGCATGATCCTCCTGGACGGCAGCGACAGCCGCTTCGCCTGGGTGGACGTGCCCGGCACGCCGGTGCCCGGCACCGTGCCCTTCGAACAGCGACCCCGCCTGGAGCGCCGCGACTACATCTTCAACGCCAACGACAGCCACTGGCTGACCCAGCCGGCGGCGCCGCTCAGCGGCTACTCGCCCCTCTACGGCCCGGAGGCCACGGCGCGCAGCCTGCGCACACGCATGAACGTGCAGCTGCTCGCCCCCGACAGCCCCTACGGCTACGCCGGCGAGGACGGGCGCTTCAACCGCCGGGAAATACAGGCAGCGCTTTTCTCGAACCGCAGCCTCGCGGCGGAGCTGCTCAAGGAGCAGCTGGTCGACGCCTGCCGGGCAACACCCGCCGTGACCGTTGACGGCAAGCGCCGCGACCTCGCGGCGGCCTGCGACGCCCTCGCCGCCTTCGACGGGCGCTTCAACGAGGACAGCCGCGGCGCCGTGCTCTTCCGCGAGTGGCTCGCCCGCTACGACTACGCGGAGCACTTCGATGCCGGCAGCCTCTTCGCGGAGCCCTTCGACGCGGCGCGCCCGGTCACCACGCCGGCCAGGCTCGCCGACACGGCCCTGGCCCTCGAGCACCTTGCCGCTGCGGTCGCGGTGCTGGAGGCGGCGGGGCTGCCGCTCGATGCGCCCCTCGGCGCGGCGCAGGCAGCCTATCGCGCGGGCGAACGCTTCCCGGTGCACGGCGGCAACCGCTACGAGGGCGTGGCGAACCTGCAGGTCTCCGCGAAGCCCGGTGAGCCGCTGCTGCCGGCAGACCTCGGCCACCCCGACGGCGACCTCGCTACCGCGCCGGTGGCCGACTCGCGGCTGCTCACGGCCTCGGGCTACCCCATCGTGCACGGGAGCAGCTTCATCCTGACGCTCGCCTTCGAAGAGGACGGGCCCGTGGGCGAAGCCCTGCTGAGCTACAGCCAGTCGGGCGATCCCGTCTCGCCCTGGTTCAGCGACCAGACGGCGCTGTACCGGGCCAAGCGCTGGCGGCCCGTCCATTTCACGCGGGCCGCCGTGGAGGCGGACATGCAGTCGCGCCAGGTGCTCTCGGGCCCGCGGGACTGACGGCGTGAAGATCCTGGTCACCGGCATTGCCGGCTTCATCGGCTTCCACGTCGCCCGGGCGCTGCTCGCCCGGGGCGACCGGGTGCTGGGTGTCGACAACCTCAACGACTACTACGACGTGCAGCTGAAACGCGACCGGCTGGCGGCCCTGGCACCGGGCGCGGGCGGGCGGCTCGACACGGTGGAGCTGGATATCGCCGATGCGGCGGCGCTGCGCTCCCTGGTGGCGGACGAACGACCGGACGCCGTCATCCACCTCGCCGCCCAGGCCGGCGTGCGCTACTCGCTGGAGCACCCCCACGCCTACACGCACAGCAACGTCAACGGTTTCCTCGCCGTGCTCGAGGCCTGCCGTCATCACCCGGTCAGGCACCTCGTATACGCTTCGTCGAGCTCGGTCTACGGCCTCAACGCCCACATGCCCTTCTCCGTGCACGACAACGTCGACCACCCGGTATCGCTCTACGCCGCCACCAAGAAAGCCAACGAGCTCATGGCCCACAGCTATGCGCATCTCTATGGCATCCCCACCACCGGGCTTCGTTTCTTCACGGTCTACGGACCCTGGGGCCGGCCGGACATGGCCTACTTCCTGTTCACCCGCGCCATCCTCGCGGGCGAGCCGATCAGGGTCTTCAACGGCGGCGAGATGGCGCGGGACTTCACCTACATCGACGACATCGTCGAGGGCGTGGTGCGGGTCCTGGACCGACCCGCCACCGCCGACCCCGCCTGGTCCGCGGCCGCGCCGGACCCCGGCAGCAGCTGCGCGCCCTACCGGGTTTTCAACATCGGCAACAACCAGCCGGTGCGCCTGCTCGACTTCATTGAAACGATCGAGGCGGCGCTGGGCCGCGAGGCCGTGAAGGATTTCCAGCCCATGCAGCCCGGGGACGTCACGGCCACCTGCGCTGACATCGACGCCCTGGGCGCCTGGACCGGCTACCGCCCCTCGACGCCCCTCGCCGAGGGCCTCGGGCACTTCACGGCCTGGTACCGGGACTACTACGGACAGAGAGAGGACAGCAAAGAGCCATGAACGTCGTCATGATCGGTGCCGGTTACGTGGGCCTCGTCAGCGGGGCCTGCTTCGCCGAGTTCGGCGCCCGCGTCACCTGCGTGGACAAGTCGCCGGAACGGATCGCCGCCCTGGCGCGCGGCGAGATACCCATCTACGAGCCCGGCCTCGAGGATCTCGTTGCCCGCAACGTCGCGGGCGGCCGGCTGCACTTCAGCGGCGAGCTGGCGGGCCCGGTGGCGGAGGCAGACCTGGTGTTCATCGCCGTCGGCACCCCGACGCGCCGCGGCGACGGGCACGCGGACCTCCAGTACGTCTACGCCGCCGCCAAAGAGCTGGCGGCCCACCTGGATGGCTATACCGTGATCGTCGACAAGTCGACGGTACCCGTGGGTACGGCCCGGGAAGTGCAGCGGCTGGTGCGCAAGGCCAACGCGGCGGCGGACTTCGACGTGGCCTCGAACCCGGAGTTCCTGCGCGAGGGCTCGGCGATCGGCGACTTCCTGCGCCCGGACCGGGTGGTGCTCGGGGTGGAGTCCCGGCGCGCCGAGGCGCGGCTGCGCGAGCTCTATCGGCCGCTGAACCTGATCGAGGCGCCGATCCTGGTCACGGACCTCGAGAGCGCGGAGCTGATCAAGTACGCAGCCAATGCGTTCCTCGCCACCAAGATCAGCTTCATCAACGAGATCAGCCAGCTCTGCGAAGCCACCGGCGCCGACGTGAACCTGGTCGCCAAGGGCATGGGCATGGACGGGCGCATCGGCCCGAAGTTCCTCCACGCCGGGCCCGGCTACGGCGGCTCCTGCTTTCCCAAGGACACGCTCGCCCTGATCCGCATCGCCCAGGAGCACGGCCTGTCGAGCCGCATCGTGGAGGCGACGGTGGAGGTGAACGCCTCGCAGAAGGCGCGCATGGTCGCCAAGATCCGCCAGGCCCTGGGCGGTAGCGAGGCCGACAAGCGCATCGCGGTACTCGGCCTCACCTTCAAGCCGGAAACGGACGACATGCGCGACGCCCCCGCGCTCGCCATCCTCCCGGCGCTCGCGGACAAGGGCGCACAGGTGGTCGCCCATGACCCGCAGGGCGTGGACGAGGCGCGCGGCCTGTTGCCGGACAGCGTGCACTACGCCCGGACCCTCGAGGAAGCGCTGGCGGGCGCCGATGCCCTCGTGCTGCTGACCGAGTGGAACCAGTACCGCGGCCTCGACCTCGCCCGCACCCTCGAGCTGATGCGCGGCAATGCCTTCATCGATCTGCGCAACGTGTACGAGCGGGAGCTGATCGAGGGCGCCGGTTTCACCTACACGGCCGTGGGCCGCTAGGGAGCAGCAACGAGTCGTCAGGCTGCCGGGAAACCCTCCGGGTTCTCCCGCTGCCACCGCCAGGCGTCCTCGCACATGCGCTCGAGCCCGAGGCGCGCCTCCCAGCCGAGCAGCGTGCGGGCGCGCTCAGGGTCAGCGTAGCAGCAGGCGATATCGCCGGGGCGGCGTGCCACGACCTTTGCCGCGATGGGCCGACCGCTGGCCTGGCGGAACGCCTCGACGACCTCGAGGACCGAGTAGCCGCGACCGGTGCCGAGGTTAACCGCCAGCGGCGCGCCGCCGCGGACCTGGTCCAGCCCCTCGAGCGCCGCCGCGTGCCCGGCGGCGAGATCCATGACATGGATGTAGTCACGCACACCGGTGCCGTCGGCGGTCGGGTAATCGTCACCGTAGATGGAGAGACAGTCCCTGCGGCCGACGGCGACCTGGGCAACGAAGGGCACGAGGTTATTCGGGACACCTCTCGGGTCCTCGCCGATCAGCCCGCTCTCATGGGCGCCCACGGGGTTGAAATAACGCAGCGTCATCAGCTGCCAGCCGGGCTCCGAGGCGGCCAGGTCCCTGAGAACCTCTTCCACCATGAGCTTGCTGCGTCCGTAGGGGTTCGTCGCCCTGAGCGGCGCGTCCTCGCGGATCGGCACCTGGTCCGGATCGCCGTACACCGTCGCCGACGAGCTGAACACCAGCCGCCGCAGGCCGCAGTCGGCCATGGCGCCCAGCAGGGACAGCGTGCCGCCGACGTTGTTGTCGTAGTAGCGAAGCGGTTGCGCGACGGACTCGCCGACGGCCTTGAGGCCGGCGAAGTGGATCACGGAGTCCGGTTGCTCGCGTTCCAGCACGCGGCGCACGGCCGCCCCGTCGCGCAGGTCCACCGCATGCACGGGCATCGCTGTCCCGGTAATGGCCTGCAGGCGCGGCAGCACCCCGCGGGAACTGTTGCTGAAGTTATCCAGCAGAACGACCTCGGCGCCGCGCCCGGCCAGCTCGACGGCGCAGTGGGCCCCGATGTAGCCGCAGCCACCGGTCAACAGCACTTTACCCTGCATGCGAATCCTCCCCTGGCGCCAGTCTAGTGTCCTGAGTCAGAGATTGGCAGCAATTCCTCGAGCTGGCGCCGCATCCGGGCCGTATCCGCGGGCGTGGACAGCCCGTGGTCAGCGTCCTTCACCGGCGTGAGCGCCACGGCCGCGCTGCTGGCAGTAGGCGAGCGGCGCGCCGTCCACGGCGTTGAGAAAGCGCGCGGGCTGCTCACTTTCCGTCTCTCCAGGCATAGCCGACCCTCCGCGTTATTACGCAATGGTCTGCTGGACGCTCGAAAACCGCCATGCTACTTTCACGACAGCCTGAAACAAAGCGCATGAACGGCTGAAACAAGGCGGTTGCAGCGACTGTCGGTGAGGCGCCCCCATCACGTACTCGTGCAGGGACCACGAGGGGGCTACGAATCCTCGCCGCAGTGCAACGCTGGCGCCGCATTACCCTGAAAAACTGTTCCCGGGAATCGGGGGTAACAATGAGCAAGAAGACAGCGCCCTGGCGCTCTGTGCAGCCCGCCGAAGGCGCCGGCCGATGAACCTGTCCATCTCCGGCAAGATCAACCTGCTGATTACCGCGCTGGCGGTGACGGCCGGCATCAGTCTCGTCCTCTTCATCGGCCAGCGCGAGTACACCCACCAGCGCGACCAGCTGGTCCTCCAGGCCTCCACCGCGGTCTCCGGCCAGCCGCACCTGCAGCTCATGCTGTACTTCCGCGAGCCGGCAGAGATCGACGCCGTGCTCGAGCAGTTCCTCGGCCTGTCGCCGGCGGTGCGCCACGCGGTGCTCCGGGACAGCGTCGGCGATGTCATCGCCCGGGTGGACCGGCCCTGGGCAGCGGGCACCCTGCTGCCGCGCTTCAGCGACGCCCGCGGCGACCGGTCTCCGCTGGAGCAATCGCTCTTCAATCACCACAGCCGCCTCGCGCCCCCGGGCTTCGAGGCCCTGGCGGCGATTACCGATGGCGAGACGGTGACCGAGCTGCTGCTGCCGATCACCTCCCTCGTCAACCCGACCGCGCCCGGGCTGTCGCGGGAGGACTTCGCGTTGACCCTGGCCAACCCGAAGCAGGTGAACAGCATCTTCGTCAGCGGCTATATCGACCTCGGCATCAGCAGCCTCATGCTCGTTGCGCAAACCGTTCCGGCGGTGACCCTGTCGGCAGGCTTCGGCCTCGCGGTCGTGCTCTTCTGTGCGCTTGTCGCCCGCTTCACCACGCGCCGCATTACCCGGCCGCTCAGGGAAATGGCGGCGGTCGCCGACGACATCGCCGCGGGCAAGCAGGCCGAGATGCTGAAGATCCGCGGCAGCGGCGAAATCGGTGATATCGCCAATGTACTCAATACGGTGATCGTCGGCATGGCGGGCGAGAAGCAGCGCATGCACACGGACCGGCGGCTGCTGTCCATGAAGGTGGATGAACGCGACGCGCAGCTGACGGAGCGGCAGCAGGAGCTGGACCGGGCGGTGAAGCGGGTGAGCGAGACCAAGGACCGGCTGCGGCATCTCGCCTACTTCGACACGCTGACCTCCCTGCCCAACCGCCGCCTGTTCACGGAGCAGTTGTCGCTGCTGCTCAAGCTCGCCGCGCGCAACAAGCAGCAGGTGGGGCTGATGCTGCTGGACCTCGACAACTTCAAGCGCGTCAACGACTCCCTCGGGCACCGGGCGGGCGATGAGCTGCTGAAGGAAGTGGGCAGCCGATTGGCCAGCAGCGTCCGCGAGTCGGACGTTATCCACCGCAACGCCGACGAAGAGGCGCGCATGGATCTCTCGCGCATGGGCGGCGACGAGTTCACCGTGGTGCTCAACCAGCTGGATCATGCCGAGGGCGCAAGCCGCGTTGCCGCGCGCCTGGCCAAGGCCATCGCCCGGCCCTTCTCGTTGAACGGGCAGGAGGTGATCATCACCTGTTCCATCGGCATCGCCTTGGCCCCCGAGCACGCGGAGGACGTTGAAGGACTCCTGCGCGCGGCAGACACCGCCATGTTCAACGCCAAGAAGCAGGGGCGGAACCGCTACCTGTTCTACCGGGAGGACATGGAGGGCGCGAACCTCGAGCGCCTGAAGCTGGAGACGGAGCTGCGCAAGGCCCGGGAACGCGACCAGCTGCTCCTCCACTACCAGCCCCAGGTGGACTCGCGCAGCGGCGAGATCGTCGGTGCCGAGTCGCTCGTTCGCTGGCAGCACCCGGAATTCGGCATGGTCCCCCCCTTCAAGTGGATCGACCTGGCCGAGGAACTCGGCATCATCAACGAGATCGGCGAGTGGGTCCTGCGCCGCGCCTGCACGGACCTGGTCTCCCTGCGCGAGGAGGGGCTCGATCTGCCCAGGGTTTCCGTGAACGTATCGGCACTGCAGTTCACCGAAGGGTTCGTCGACCTCGTTGCTGCCGTGCTCGACGAGACCGGCCTGCCGCCGGAGGCGCTGGAAATCGAGCTCACCGAGGGCATCATGATCAGCAGCCAGGACGGTGCAGTGCGGATCGTCGAGGACCTCAAGGCCCTGGGCGTGCGGATCGCCATCGATGATTTCGGGACGGGCTATTCGTCGCTCAGCTACCTCACCCGGCTACCCCTGGACGAACTGAAGGTGGATCGCAGCTTCGTGCTCGGCCTCGCCAAGGGCGAGCGCAATGCCGAGCTGGTCCGCGGGATCATCGCCATGGCGAAGAGCCTGCACCTGGACCTCGTGGTCGAAGGCGTGGAGAGCCCGGAAGAGCTCGCCTTTTTCCAGCACGAGGGCGCCGACGTGATCCAGGGCTACCTGTTCAGCGCGCCGGTACCGCTGGAGAAGCTGCGCTCCCTGCTGGCCCCGGCCTACTTCGCGCGGCAGATCGAGCGCCTCACGCGCAAGCTCGCCAGCGGCGACATCCAGCTCGAGCAGGCTTGAGCGGAGTCAGGGCTACTGCTGCTGGCCGGCCTGCGCCTGGCGCTGCTTCAGTGCCTGGATCTTGGCCAGGTTCTGCTTGTACGCACCCGCGATTTTCTCGATACCCGATTCGGTCAGGCCGCCGTCGTTGCCCGCCACGCTGTAGATCGCGTGCAGGGCCGAGGCCGACATGAGGGACCAGGACACGACGTCGATGCCGATACCCTCGTTCTTCATGGTGTTGGCGAGTTCGATAAAGCGCTCCATGCACGCCTGGTGCTGCTCGTGCCTGTCTTCGGCCATGGGTCCGGTCTCCGTGGAATTCGTGAGGGGCGGAGTTTACCATTGTCTCCGCGCGGCTTCCGGCCGCCCCGGCGAGGCGCCGCCCTCGGCACCACGACCCCAGGCTGAAGGAACCGACGCCCGCATGCCCACTCCCCGACGCCTCTGCCTGTTCGCGCTCGCCGTGCTCGCCGCCGGCGCCGCCGCCCAGGAGGGCGAGGAGCGCTCGCGGGAGTGGCGCGGTGAGGTCGGCATCGGCGCC
Organism: uncultured Alteromonadaceae bacterium; assembly: GCA_964438205.1. Classification (GTDB taxonomy): domain Bacteria; phylum Pseudomonadota; class Gammaproteobacteria; order Pseudomonadales; family Halieaceae; genus Pseudohaliea. Next base: position 14,798 of record CAYTJQ010000047.1, on the reverse strand, counting down.
GAATACGACACCAATGTGTCCGTGGACGAGGTGGACGTGACCTCCGGGGAGGCCGACTCGGCCTGGCTCGTGGACTTCGAACTCGGCGTCACCCAGCCCCTCGGCAAGCGCAGCGACCTGAACCTGAACTATGACTTCAGCCAGGCCACCTACGAGCGTTTCTCCCGGGTCGACCGGCAGACTCATATCCTGGGTGCGGACATCGGCACGGACCTGGGCAAGGCCAACACCGGCGTCTCCGCCTACTACATCAACTCCCGCCTGGATGGCGAGCCCTTTCTCGAGTACCTGCGCGTTTCCCCGTCGCTGTCGGGTTTCCTGGCCAAGAAGTGGTTCGCCCGGGGCGCCTACGTCTTTTCCGAGCGACGCATCGAGGACCGCGCCGACCGGGACGCCACGACCCATTCCGGTGAGGCAGACCTCTACTACTTCCACCGTGGCCTGCGCAGCTACTTCAACATCGGCTACCGCTACCGGGACGAGGATGCGACGGCGGCGCGCTTCGATTTCCGCTCCCACGGGCTGAAGCTGCGCTACATCCGCCGCTTCGAGCTGTTCGATCGCCAGGCCAAGATGGAGCTTGCCTGGCGCTTCGAGGCCAGGCGCTACCTGTCACCGGATCCCAGCATCGGCGAGGACCGGGAAGACGATCGATCGCGCTGGAAACTGGACCTGGAAGTGCCGTTGACACGGCGCCTGGCGCTACAGACCTACGCCAGCCAGGGGAATTACGACTCGAACCTGCCGCGGGCGGATTTCACGCAGACCATCGTCGGCGCACGCCTGAGTTACGGCTGGTAGCTCAGCCCGCGTCGAGCGTCAGCAGGCCGTAACCGTAGATGTCGTCGCGACCCGGCGGCCCCAGGTCGAGGGCGCTGCGATAGAGCAGGTCGACGATGTTTTCCGCCGGCTGCAGCTGGCGCAGTCGCGCCGCGGCGGTAACGGCGAAGGGCACGGCGAAGGAGGTGCCGGAAGACGCCGCATAACCGCCGCCGGGGCGCGCATGGCGCAGGTCGACACCCGGCGCGGCGAGGGCCAGGTAGTCGCCCCGGTTGGCGAGGCGGAAGACGCGCTGGCCCGAGTCCACCGCGGTGACTGCCACCACCGAGCCGTAGGCCGCCGGGTACATGGGCCGGGCCACCGGGCCGCCGTTGCCGGCAGCCGCCATGATCACCACGTCCTCACCGGCGGCACGTTCGAGCGCCGCCTCCAGGAGCCGGTTAGGCGGGCCGGCGAGACTGATGTTGATGACGTCCACGCCGGAAGACATGAGCCAGTCCACTGCGCGGATCAGGCTCACCGTGCTGGCAATCTCACCCTGGGCCCGGTCGAGCTCGAACACCGAGGCCGCGTAGACCTCTGCCTTCGGCGCCAGGCCCATATAGTCGTCGGCATTGCCGGCGATGATGGAGGCGATGGCCGTGCCGTGGTCCGCCGGCATTTTCGCGCCGGGCCGCGCGAAGGAGCGGGTGCTGATACTCGAGCGCGCCAGCGCCGGGTGGCTGAGGTCGACATCGCTGTCGATCATGCCGACGCGCAGTGACAGGCTGTCAAGATCTGCGGGCGGCGGCATGGCCGTGCGCGGCAACATGCCGTCGCCGTCGGCGACGAGCGGTGCACCCGCGGTGTAGATGTGGTTCAGGTCGACTTCGGCGCGGTCCTTGCCCACCACGTCGAGGACGCCCTGGCGCACCTCGGTGATGTCGAAGCTCGAGGGCGCCGCGACCTCGGCGAGGCGCAGTCCCAGTCCCGGCAGCTCCGTGACCGTGTCGAACAGGTAGCCCTGTTCGTCGAGTTCCTCGAAGACCGCCGGCTCGGCCATGACCAGCCACTGTTCCTTGAGAATGCGGTCCTCGTTGACCTCGAGGTGACTTTCCAGGTCTTCGACGATCTCGTCGATCTCGTTTTCGAGGCGCTCTTCGATAGCGGCGACGACCTGTGCCTCCACGTCCTCCTCGACAGCGCTTTCCACCGCGTCCTCGACGCCCGCTTCCACGTCGTCCTCGACGCTGGCGGCGACGGACTCTTCCACGGACTCCTCGACAGTCTCGGCAACACTCTCCTCGACCGACTCTTCCACGGACTCCTCGACGGTCTCGGCAACACTCTCCTCGACCGATTCTTCCACGGACTCCTCGACGGTCTCAGCGACGCTTTCCTCGACCGATTCCTCGACAGATTCTTCCACCGACGCTTCGACGGACTCCTCGACCGTGGCGGCGACCTCTTCCTCTACCGTCTCCTCTACCGTCTCCTCTACCGTCTCCTCGACGCTCTCCTCGACAGAGTCCTGCACGGCATCCTCGACGGTGGCGGCAACCTCTTCCTCCACGGACTCCTCGACGGTCTCGGTAACGCTTTCCTCGATGGTCTCCTCGACCGTGCCATCCACCGACTCCTCGATGGTCTCCTCGATGTTTTCCTCGATATTCTCCTGGATGTTCTGCTCGGTGACCTGCTCGACCTGGTCCTCGACGACCTCCGCCACCTCGTCCTCGACGGCGTCCTCGACCGTGTCTTCGACGACCTCCTCAACCTGGTCCTCCACCTCGTCCTCGATGTCCTCCTCGACCGGGTCGGACCCGAGGAAACCGCCTACAGGCAGCTGACCCTGCGCGGGGGCAGGGGTCAGCGCGAGGGCCACTGCCAGGGCCAGGGCAAGCGCGGGCAGCCAGGCGGCCCCCGCACGCAGGGCGCGGGCCGGCAGACGCACTGGGATCAGGGGAAATTCCGGGTATCGATTCATGTCGTGTACCTGCGGCAAGGCAAGGCCGCTCGGGCCGGGTATCCGCTACGTTGACGGACCGGGGGCAGATAAATTCCAGCCGGTGGAATAAACTGGCGCACCCGATCGTCCTCAAAGTGTAGCAGGGAAAGCATGTCGTCGCTCAACGCCAGGCAGCGCAATGACCTGATGGCCGAACTCCAGGGCCTGCGGCGCTTCTGCCTGTCGCTCACCGGCGCAGTGGCCGACGCGGACGACCTCCTGCAGGCGACGGTGGAACGCATGCTCGAGAAAGGCATGCCCGAGGACGCTCACACAGCGAAGTGGGTCTACCGGGTCTGCAAGAACATCTGGATCGACGAAATGCGCTCCAGGGAGGTGCGCCAGCGCTATACGCCGGCCGTGCAGGCGGGCACCGACGACACCGTGCCCTCCGCGGAAATACAGGCCGGCGGCGAACGCAACCTGCGCGCGGTCAGCGAGGCCCTGGGCCGGTTGCCGGAGGAGCAGCGCCTGGCCCTGATGCTGGTGACCATTGACGGCAAGAGCTACGCCGAGGCGGCGGAGATCCTGCAGGTGCCCGTGGGGACGATCATGAGCCGGATCGCCCGGGCGCGGAAGAACTTATTGACGGACAGCGCCCTCAGCGATCTTTGACGCCGGGGCGGGCAAGACAGGTGAAGACCATGACAGACCGGGATTACGAACTGCTGTCCCAGTACCTGGACGGAGAGCTGGAGGCCGGGGCAGCCGCTGCCCTGGAGCAACGGCTGGCCGCAGAGCCCGATCTCGCGGAACTTCTCGCTCGCCTTCGCCGCCTCGACGTCCAGGTCGCTGCCAGCGTCCGCGCGTCCGTCACGGACCGCGTCCCCGAACATGTCACCGCCCTGCTGCGCGACGACGGCAAGGTGGTCCCGCTACGCCGTCCGCTGCAGCGCGCCGCCTGGCCGGTGGCCATCGCCGCCTCGGTGGTAGCCGCCGTCGCCCTGCTGCTCGTCCCCGGTGAAGACGGCCAGCAACCCCTGACCGGCAGCGATGCCCTCCTGGCCGACGCCCTGGAATCCGAACCGTCGCGCGCCGACGGCTGGGTCACGCTCGCCGACGGTCGCGCCCTGCAACTGGTGCTCACCTTCCCCGACCGCGACGGCAACTGGTGCCGCGAGTTCCTGCTCCGCGACGATGACCAGGACTGGCGCGGCGTCGCCTGCCGGGAAGCCGGGCGCTGGGAGACCCAGGTCGTCGCCCGGGAAACCTTCCTCGCCGCCGAAGAGGCCTACCGCCCCGCCGGCGCCGAAGACAACGACAAGGTTGCCGGCTTCATCACCCGCAATGCCGCCGATATCGCCCTCGGCGCCGGTGAAGAGCAGGCGCTCATCACCAGTGACTGGCAGGACGCCCGCTAGCATCCGGCCCCGGAGCCGCGCAGTCCGCTCTCTGGCTCATCGAAACCAGGAGCAAACGAAGCCAGGATTAGAAAAAGCCAGGATCAGGAAAAGAAACGCGGGGCCCGCGGGCCCCGAGGACCGCGGGCAGGAGCGCTAGCAAAAAACTGCCCGTCGGTTCCCGCTGCCTGCAGCACGTTGACGCATGCCGACGACCCATGTCGCCGCCGAACATACCGTGCCCAGGCAACCTTGAGAGGATGAGGAGCACGCCTACCGCCCCGGTACGACCCTATACTGGGACTGTCCCGGACCCAATGGCTGGAAGGCGCTCCCTCATGAGGGTTTCACTCCACCCTTGCCTTGTTGACGGGTGGGCGGGCACCTTATTCCAGCAGCGGCGATTTTTTTCAGGCAGGGCGCTTGATGAGCTTGCGGCGGGAGTGCTCCATGAGCGCCCAGAGGATATTGCTGGAGCTGACCTGCCCCACCAGTTCACCGTCCTCGATCACGGGGCGCCGGCGCTGCCTCGTGCGCAGCATGTCCTGGGCGACCTCGACGATGTTGTCCCCGGGGCGACAGGCATTGATATCGGCGGTCATGGCCTCGTGAACAAAGGACATTTCCGGGTCGCCATCGTTGTAGATGGCGGCCAGGACCGCCTCGATGCAGTCGAGTTCCGAGAGAACGCCGACCGGGCGGCCGCTGTCATCGACCACGGTGACCCCGGTGAGCTTGTACTCCACGAGCGTCTCGATGGCCTGCACGAGGTTGGCATCACGGTGAATGGTCAGCGGCTTGCGCCGCATGCAATCGGCAATCTTGGTCGGTTGCGGCATCGGCTGGTTCCTTGAGTTCGGTTGCTAACGGTGACGTTAACGCCGCCGCGACGCCGAGTCCAGCGCGGCACGCAGGGCGCGCATGGCGTGCTATCGTTGCGCCATTCCGCTCACAATCCGGGAGATAATGCCATGAGCAAGGGTTTCGCTTTCAATGACGCCGTCGTCTGGATCACCGGCGCCTCCTCGGGCATCGGCGAAGAGCTCGCACGGCAGGCAGCGGCCCGGGGCGCGAAGCTGGTGCTCTCGGCCCGGCAGCAGCCGGAACTCGAGCGCGTGCGCGATGCCTGCCTGGCGGCGGGCTCGCCGGATGTCCTGGTGCTGCCCCTGGACGTCCTCGCCTACGACGTCATGCCGGCGAAGACCCGCGCAGTCGTCGACCACTTCGGACGCATCGACCTGCTGGTGAACAACGCCGGGATTTCCCAGCGCTCCTTCTGCGTGGACACCGACTTCTCCGTCTACCGGCAGATGATGGACATCAACGTGCTGGGCCAGATTGCCCTGACCCAGGCGGTGCTGCCGGTGATGCTCGAGCAGGGGAGCGGCCATATCGCGGTCACCGCCAGCGTCGCCGGCAAGGTCGGGGCGCCGATGCGCACCGGGTACTGTGCCGCCAAGCACGCGGTCATGGGCTTCTTCGACGCCCTGCGCACGGAAGTGGCCGCCGACGGCATTGCCGTCACCACCATCACCCCGGGGTTTATCCGCACGAATGTCGCCCGCAATGCCCTGACGGCGGACGGAACCCCCCTCGGCAGGGACGACGACGACATCGCCGGCGGTATGGCCGTGGCGGACTGCGTGCGCGAGATCGTCGCCGGCTTCGAGGCGGGCACGCCGGAGATCGCCGTCGGCGGCGAAATGGAGCTCGGGCTGCTCAAGCTCAAGCGGGAGAATCCGCAGCAGGCGTTCGACCTGCTGGCGCAAATGGCAGCTGACGCCCGCGCAAAGGCGGCAGGCTGAGGCGGGCGACCGGGTCGGCGGGCCGACGCGACGGGCAGGCCGAGCCCCGTGGACCATGCGCTTGCCCTGCGCTGCCGCGCCGTCCTGCTCCTGCTCCTCGCGCCCCTGCTCCTGGGTGGCTGCGGCGGCTATGAACTGAAGAATATCGCCAAGTCGGACATCGACCTCGTCACGGACGAGTTCATCGACGAGACGCGCGCGCTGGTGCGCGAACTGTTGAAGAAGCTCTACGCGCGCAACCCGGCGGAACTGCGCAAGGTGCCCGGCATGACCGTGGAGCGGCGCCTGCAGCTGCTGAAGGACACGCCGGGGCCCCTGGATTTCCCCGAACTCGGGGGCCGCGAGGGCATCGTCGCCCTGGAAGTCGTGTTCAACCCCGCCTTCGAAGGCGACCGGGTCTTCGCGCTGGTCGCGGGCCTCGGTGGCATGCTGCGCCAGGCCTACGGCTACAACACGGAGAGCTACCTGCTCTCGGAACCGCTGGAGCCGGAGGCGCTCCTGACCAGCGCGCGCAATATCGAGATCCTGGTCTGGCGCCTGAAGAACATGCGCCGCGCCGACGGCCGGCCCTTCCTGGTCACCAGCGAGTACCGCGGCGTGGTGGACAACCTGTCCTTCGAGCGGCTCTTCGGCAAGTTGATCGCGCTGCAGGACATGATGGCGCGTATCGCCGGGGATGCCGGTGACCGCCGCGTCACCCGGGCAGTGCACGCGGCGTCCTCCATGTTCATCCCGCTGCCGATCTAGCAGCCGCTCCCGCAGCGCCGGCTGGCGACAGCGGGCGCGGGCCTCAGGCGGCCGCCTGCGTCTCCTCGGCCGCGCGCTCCCGGGCGATCTGCGGCGGCTCGAAGCGCTCGCCGTAGGCCGCCGCGAGTTCCTCGCAGCGGGCGACAAAGCGGCCGTAGCCGTAGGTCTTCACGAACTGCAGGAAACCCCCGGTCCAGGGCGGCGCACCGATGCCCATGATGGAGCCGATGTTGCCGTCCTCCTCGGAACGGAGCACGCCCGACTCGAGGCACTTCAGCGACTCGATCACCTGGCGGAACAGGAGCCGGTCCTTCACGTCCTGCGCCGGCACGCAGACCTCGGCGTTGTAGTAGAGCTCGAGGAGCTTCGGCCAGATGGTGCGGCTGCCGTCCTCGGCGTACTCGTAAAAGCCGCCGCCGTGGTGTCGACCGCCGCGGCCGTACTCCTCCACCAGGGTATTGATTACGCCGCGGGTCACGCTGCCGTCGCCCCACTTGTCCAGAACACCCATTTCCTTCCAGGTCTGCTGCGCCTTGCGGGTCAGCTCCAGGCTCACTTCGTCGTAGACCTGCAGCGGGCCCACGGGCATGCCCACGGCCTTGCCCAGGTTGTCGATGAGCACCGGGTGCATGCCCTCGGCGAGCAGGCGCACGCCCTCGTCCAGGTAGGTGCCGAAGGTACGCGAGGTGAAAAAGCCGAGGGAGTCGTTGACAACGATCGGCGTCTTGCGGATCTGCTGCGCGTAGTCAAAGGCTTTCGCCAGCGCCTCGTCGGCCGTCTGCTCGCCCATGATGATTTCCACCAGGGGCATCTTGTCCACCGGCGAGAAGAAGTGAATACCGATGAAGTTCGCCGGCTTGTCGCTGGCCTCGGCCAGCTGCGTGATCGGCAGGCTGGAGGTGTTCGAGCCCCAGACGCCCCCTTCGGCCAGGTACTGCTCCGTGCTGCGGGTGATCTCGTGCTTCAGGGCCATGTTCTCGAACACCGCTTCGATGATGAGGTCACAGCCGGCGAGGTCCGCGTCCTCGGCCGTGGGCTTGATCAGCGCCAGTACCTCGCTGCGCTTCTCCGGCGTCATGCGGCCGCGCTCCACCCGCTTGTCGAGGAGCTTCTCGGAATAGGCCTTGCCCTTCTCGGCGGCCTCGAGGGAGACGTCCTTGAGGACCACCTCGATGCCGGCCATGGCGGAGACGTAGGCGATGCCCTGCCCCATCATGCCGGCGCCCAGCACGCCGACTTTCTTCGTGGAGGTCTTCGGCACCCCGTCGGGGCGGCTGGCGCCGCCGTTCACCTTGTTCAGCCCGAAGAAGAACGTGCTGATCATGTTCTTGGCCTGGGGCGTGGTGACCAGGTGGGTCAGGCCGCGGGACTCGACCACCAGGGCCGTCTCGAGGTCCAGCCGCGCGGCCTGCACCGCCACGTCGAGGATCTTCTCCGGCGCCGGCAGCAGGCCGCGGGTCTTCTGCCGCAGCATGGCGGTCGCGACCGGGATGAGCTGGGCGACCTTCGGCGAGTTGGCATCGCCGCCGGGGATACGGTAGCCCTTGCGATCCCAGGGCTGTACCGCCGCCTCGGGGTTGTCGCGCTGGCCGAGGATCCAGGCCTTGGCCGCCGGCACGAGCTCGTCCTTCTCGCGCACCAGGTCGTGGATCATGCCCTCGTCCAGGGCCTTGCCCGGGGCGATGCGGGTGCCTTCCAGGAGGTAGGGCAGCGCCTTCTCGAGACCGAGGAGCTTGGTCAGGCGAACGACGCCGCCGCCCCCGGGCAGCAGGCCCAGGGTGACCTCGGGCAGGCCGAGCTGCACGCCCTTGTCGTCCCAGGCGATGCGGTGGTTGCAGGCCAGGCAGAGCTCGAAGCCCCCACCGAGGGCTGCGCCGTTGATGGCCGCGACCACCGGCACCGGCAGTTTCTCGAGGCGGCGCAGCTGGTCCTTCACCGTGTCGATGCCGCCCTTGAAGCGCTCGACGTCCGCCGGCGTCACCGCCAGCAGTTCGTGCAGGTCGCCGCCGGCGAAGAACACCTTCTTGGCAGACGCGATGACCACGCCGGTGAGGCCGTCTTCCTGCTCGAGGCGGACCACGGTCTCGCCCATGGCCTCGCGGTACTCGTCGTTCATGGCATTGACCGGTCCAGTCATGTCCATGGTGACGGTGACGATGCCGTCGGCGTCCTTGTCGTAGTGAAATACGCTCATAGCTCGAATCCTTTCCCTCTGGTGGCTGGGGGTGGCTGGGAGTGGCCGGGGCGCGTCAGACGCGCTCGATGATGGTGGAGATGCCCATGCCGCCGCCCACGCAGAGGGACAGCATCGCGCGCTTGAGGTCGCGGCGCTCCAGCTCGTCGACCATGGTGCTCACCAGCATGGCGCCGGTCGCACCCAGCGGGTGCCCCATGGCGATGGCACCGCCGTTGACGTTGGTGACGCTGTGGTCGATGTCGAGGTCGCGCATGTAGCGCAGGGCGACGGAGGCGAAGGCCTCGTTGATCTCCCAGAGATCGATGTCCGCGGCGGTCATGCCGGCCTTCTTCAGGCACTTCTTCGCCGCCGGCCCGGGGCCCGTGAGCATGATCACCGGGTCCGTGGCGAGCACCGCCGTGGCGACGATGCGCGCGCGGGGCGTAAGGCCGAGGTCCCTGCCAGCCTTCTCGCTGCCGATGAGCACCGCACTGGCGCCGTCGACGATGCCCGAGGAGTTGCCGGGGGTGTGCACGTGCTCGACGCGGTCCAGGGTCGGGTACTTCCCGAGGATGACGTCGTCGAAGCCCATGCCGCCCATCATCGCGAAGGACGGGTTGAGCTGGGCCAGGGCCTCCAGGGTCGTGCCCGGCTTGATGAAGTCGTCGCGCTCGAGGATGGTAAGGCCGTTCTCGTCCACCACCGGTACCACCGAGCGGTCGAACCAGCCGCTGTCGCGGGCGTGGGCGGCGCGGCGCTGGGACTCGACGGCGAAGGCGTCGACGTCCTCGCGGCTCCAGCCCTCCAGGGTGGCGATGGTGTCGGCGCCGATGCCCTGGGGCACGAAGCCGGTCTTGGCGGCGAAGGCGGGATCCTGGCCCATGGGCCCGCCGTTGGACCCCATGGGCACCCGGGACATGCTCTCCACGCCCCCGGCGACCACCAGGTCCTCCCAGCCCGAGGCCACCTTCTGTGCGGCGATGTTCACGGCCTCGAGGCCGGAGGCGCAGAAGCGGTCGAGCTGGACACCGGCGACGGACTCGTCCCAGTCAGCGTTCATGACGATCATCTTGGCAATATCGCTGCCCTGCTCGCCGATGGGCGTGACGCAGCCCATGACCACGTCATCGACGTAGGCAGTGTCCAGTTCATGGCGCGCCTGCAGGGCGCGGAGCAGGCCGGCGCCGAGGTCGATGGGCTTCACTTCGTGCAGGGTCCCTCCGGGCTTGCCCTTGCTGCGGGGGGTGCGCACGGCGTCGTAGATATAGGCTTTGTTCGGCATGGTCTCGTCCCGTGGGGTCTATGCGAGAGCCCGCATTCTGCCCCCGGCGGCGGCGTCGGGACAATGACGCCAGCGCCCCGGTCGATTGACCGAAAGTGACAGCGTCGGGGCCAACGCCGTGGTATCCTCCCCGCCCGGCCGGCGGCAGGGAACACGGGCATGGGCAACGCGACCATCAATTACGGCGACGTCTTCGACGCCAGTTTTCACCGCATCCTCGGCGACGGCGCCTTCAACCCCGCCTTCACGACCCGCTTCTACGAGATCTTCCTCGGCCGGGACCCGGCCATCGCCGACCGCTTCGCCAACACCGACATGAGCGCGCAGAAGACCATGCTGCACGACTCCCTGTTCACGCTGGTGGACTTCTACCGCAACCGCGTCCTCACGCCGCAGCTGCGCCGCCTGGCCGCGGTTCACAGCCGCGCCCAGCACGACATCCCCGCGGACCTCTACACCCGCTGGGTGAACGCCCTGGCGGCGGCGGTGGCGGAGTTCGATCCGGAGTACGACGAGGATGTGGGCCTGGCCTGGCGCCTGGTGCTGAGCCCGGGCATCACCTACATGCGCTACTGCTACGACCGCTGAGGCGCCTGCCATGATGCGCTCACTGCTCGTCGCCCTGCTGCTTGCCGTCACGCTCCCGGGCACCGTGCTGGCCGCCCCGCCGGACCATGCGCCCTGGACCGCTCTCCTCGAGGCCCACGTGCGCCCGACGGACGGCGGTGCGAGCACCGTCGTGGACTACGACGGCTTCGCCCGGGACCGGCTCGCCCTCAACCGCTACCTCGACAGCCTGTCGGCGGTGACGCGCGCGGACTTCGACCGCTGGGCCACCGACGAGCAGCTCGCCTTCCTGATCAACGCCTACAACGGCTACACGATTGCCCTGGTGCTGTCGGGCTGGCCGGACCTCGAATCGATCAAGGACCTCGGCGGCTGGCTGCGCACGCCCTGGGAGAAGCGCTTCTTCCGACTCCTGGGGGAGCGCCGCTCCCTGGACGACGTGGAGCACGGGCTCATCCGCGGCAGCGGCCGCTACGATGAGCCGCGAATCCACTTCGCGGTGAACTGCGCCAGCATCGGCTGCCCCGCCCTGCGCCGCGAGGCCTACCTCGGCGACCGGCTGGAGGAACAGCTGGAAGACCAGGCCCGGCGCTTCCTCGGCGACGAAAGCCGCAACCGGGTCACCGACGACGCCGTGGCCGTTTCGTCGCTGTTCAAGTGGTACCGGGATGACTTCACCGGCGGCTGGCGCGGAGCGGACAGCCTCGGCGCCTTCCTCGCGCTCTACGCCGACGCCCTCGGCCCGCGCCGCGCCGATCGCGCCGCCCTGGAGGCCGGCGACCTGCCCGTGCGCTTCCTCGACTACGACTGGGGCCTGAACAGCGCCTCGCCGCCCCGCGAGCGCTAGCGTTCGCGCAGCCAGGCGAGCAGCGCCGCGCGCTCCTCCTCCGCCATGGCCGTCACGTTACCCAGCGGCATGTAGCCCGTCCCGAGAGTCGTGGCCGCGCGAGCGGCGGCTGCGTCCACCGCGGCGAGAGACTCCAGTTCGAGACCGAGGGGCGCGGCGGCCATGCCGGGCCAGCTCGGCGCCTGCGCGTGGCAGACCGTGCAGTGCGTTTCCACCAGCGCCAGCGCCTCACCGTCGGAGAGCCGCGGTCCGGCGCCCGCCACGGCCCGGCTGCCGTCCCAGGCCAGCCAGCCGACCACGGCCAGGAAACCCGCAAACGCAAACACGAGGATGGACGGGCGCACGATCCCCCGGTGCCGCAGGTTGAAGAAGTGCCGGGCGAAGGCCGCCAGCGCGAGCAGCAGGAACAGCACCAGCGGCGCGGCGCGGTGGCCGTAGAGCACCGGGTAGTGGTTGCTGATCATGCACAGCAGCACCGGCAGCGTGAAATAGTTGTTGTGCGTCGAGCGCAGCTTGGCCTGCGCCAGCCCTGCCAGCGGCGGCTGTCCGCCGCTCTCCAGGCTGCGCACGAAGGCCCGCTGCGCCGGGATGATCCCCAGGAACACATTGCCCGCCATGATGGTGCCGAGCAGCATGCCCACGTGCAGCGCCGCCGCGCGCGGGGCGAAGAGCTGGAAGGCCAGCCAGCACACCAGCGCCGTGAACGCGACCATGAGCCCCGCGAACAGGCCCTGGCGCGCGCCCAGCGGGCTGCGCAGCAGCACCTCGTACACCGCGACGCCCGCCGCCAGGAAGAGCAGGCTCGCGAGCACCGCCGCCCCCGGCCCGGGCACCCAGGTGCCCTCGTCCGCGAGCAGCGCGGGCGCCTGCAGGTAGTAGACGAGGCACAGGAGCAGGAAGCCGGAGAGCCAGGTCGAGTAGGCCTCCCAGTAGAACCAGTGCAGCCGGCGAGGCATCGCCGGCGGCGCCCCCCGGTACTTGCTCACCTCGTAGATGCCGCCGCCGTGAAAGGACCAGAGATCACCGGCAACCCCGACTTCTGCCTTCTCCGATGGCGGTGCTTGCAAGGAATTGTCCAGCCAGATGAAGTAGAAGCTGGCACCGATCCAGGCAATGCCGAAGATGAGGTGCGCCCAGCGCACCAGCAGCGCCGCGAGGTCCCAGAGCGTCGCTTCCACCTCAGCCTTCCTCTACCAGCCGGCCGTCGCGCTTGCGGCACCGGCCGGCGACCCAGGTCTCGCGCACCAGGCGGTCGTCGCCGAGGATCTGGTAGGCGAACCACTCTTCGGCGATGTCCCGGCAGGCGGCCACCCGCCCGGGGAGGAGCGGAATATCCCGCGGGTTCAGGCGCAGGAAATCGGCGTCGGAGCCGGGCGCCAGGCTGCCAATGCGCGCCTCCAGCCCCAGGGCGCGGGCGTTGCCCAGGGTGATCGCGTGGAAGGCCTCCAGCGGCGGCAGCGGGTGGCCGCCGAGCTGGCAGACCTTGTAGGCGTCGGCCAGGGTGCCGAGCATGGACAGGTCCGTCCCCGCGCCGACATCGGAGGCAATGGTGACCGGGACGCCCGCCGCGGCGAAGGCCTGCCAGTTGAACAGCCCGCTGCCGAGGAACAGGTTCGAGCTGGGGCAGAAGGCGACGGCGGCACCGGTCTCCGCGAGGCGGCGGATCTCGCCGGCCTCCAGGTGTAGGCAGTGGGCGAACACCGAGTGCGCCGTGCACAGGCCGTGGGCGTCGTAGGTGTCGAGGTAGTGGGCGGCCTCGGGGAACAGCTCGCGCACCGCGGCCACCTCCCGGGGGTTTTCCGCGAGGTGGGTCTGCAGGTAGACGCCCGGGTGGTCGCGCAGCAGCTGCCCGGCCCCTGCCAGCTGCGCCGGCGACGAGGTGATGGAAAAACGGGGCGTCACCGCGTAGGCCAGGCGCTCGCGGCCGTGCCAGCGCTCGATGAGCGCCCGGGACTCGTTGATGCCGCCCTCGGCGCTGTCGCGCAGGGCCTCGGGCGCATTGCGGTCCATGAGCACCTTGCCGGCGATCAGGCAGAGCCCGCGCGCCTCGGCGGCGGCGAACAGCGCGTCGGTGGCGTGGTGATGGCTGGTGGCGTAGACCATGGCGCTGGTCGTGCCCTGGCAGAGCAGCGCGTCGAGGAAATCGGCCATGGCCACGCGGGCGAAGGCCTCGTCGGCGAAGCGCGCCTCGGCCGGAAAGGTGTAGCGCTCGAGCCACTCCAGCAGCTGCTCGCCGTGAGAACCGATGACGTCGAGCTGCGGCGCGTGCACGTGGGTGTCGACGAAGCCGGGCACCACCAGGTCGCCGCCGAGATCGGTGCAGGTCGAGAGCTCGAGGCCCTGTGCCTCGGCCGCGGCCGCCGCTTCGAGCGCGGCGATCTGTGTTCCCTCGACGACCAGCACGCCGTCCTCGAGGTACTCCACGCGATAGCCGCCGGCGGCCTCCGGCAGGCAGTGCAGGAAGCGGCCGCGGAATGCCCGCCGCGCGGCTCCCGCCGCCAACTCAGCTGCCACGGTAGGTGCTGTAGCCGTAGGCCGAGAGCAGGAGCGGGATGTGGTAGTGCTCCGCGCTGTCGATGCGGAAGGTGATGGCGACCTCCGGGTAGAGCGTTTCCTCGCTGCGGGCGGCAAACCAGTCGCCGGTCGCGAAGACGAGCCGATAGACGCCCGGGGGCAGGGAGACGGCGGGCGTCCAGCCCGCCACGCGGCCGTCGTCGTCGGTCACGCCCCCGGCCAGGGGCTCGCCGGCCGCGTCGAAAAGCGACAGCGCCAGGCCCGCCGCCGGGCGGCCCCGGCCGAGGTCGAGGACGTGGCTGCTCAGGGTGGCTGTCTCACCCATCAGGGGATCTCCTTCTCTTGTGAGTCGCGCTCTCGTGAATCCCTGCCGGCGCCGCCGGCAGGCGGGTTGTCTGCAAGCCCTTCAAGCGCGCCCGCCAGGCGCAGGCGCGTGATTGCCGCCTGCTCATGCGCAGCGTTGGCCAGTTCCGTGGCGCGGTCGTTGGGCAGCCGCTCGCGCAACAGGTCGCGCATGGCGGCCGCCGGCCTGCCGCTGGCGCAGACGATGAAGATAAAGCCGTGCCGCTCCTCGTAGGCGCGGTTCAAGGCGAGCAGGTCCGAAAGCACCGCTTCGTCGGCTGCCGCCACCTGCCCCTGCTCCCGCGCCGCCGGCGCGAAGCGGTCGCGCAGCGCGGCGAGGTCGCCGATACGGGCATGGCCGGAAAAGGCCTCGAGCAGTGCCGCCTCGTCCATGCGCTGCCAGTGCCGGGC
>CAYTJQ010000046.1:26711-28126 GCA_964438205.1 uncultured Alteromonadaceae bacterium | reverse complement strand
GGCCGGCGGGGTTGCTCGCGTCCTCGTAGTCGATGCGGCTGGTCAGGTAGCGCGAAAACAGCCCGATGCCGCCGGCGTTCGCGATCGGATCGCGGATGCTGTACCGGCGCTCATCCAGCGGCAGGTGGGGCACGGCCCAGGGGCACTCTACCAGCGCGCCGCGGTGGTACATGGCCTCGATCAGGGTGCCGAAGAGCAGGTCCTCGCCGCGGAAGGCGGGAAAGTAGGGCGGCAGGAAGTGGCTGTTGTCGAGCCCGGTCATCTGCGACATGAAGGCCATCTTGTGCAGCGTGGGCTGCGCGCAGCCGAGCCAGCTGCTGCGGCTCTCCAGTGCGGCAGCCATTCCCTGGGGGGCGTTCACCAACCGCTCGATGGAGTCCTCGCCGAGGTTCACCGCCCAATGCACGCTGCCCGTGCCCGGGTCGCCCCAGGAGCCGCACTGCGTGACCAGGATCGGGGCCGCCGGGTCGAGGACGTTGAGCATGGCGGCATTGCAGTCGCCGAACTGCGCCTCGTCGAACGCGGCGCCATTGAGACTGGTGAGGGCCGACCCCAGCGACTGGCCGAGGCAGCGTGCGTGGCCGCTGAGCGGGTCCTCCGGCGCGGGCCGGCGCGCCGCCATGAGCGACTCCCGGTCCGGGTAGAAGGCTGCCTTGCGCTCACCGCTGAAGCTGACCCGGTCGTCGCCGGGGATGGGTGGCAGCACGGCCTCGCAGAGGATGTCGTCGTCCATGACGATGGCCCGGTAGCCCATGGAGAGCAGCAGGCACAGGGTGCGGCTGCGGCCGTAGGTCTTCCTGCCTTGCCAGTGGGCCGGGTCGATGAGGAAGCGGATGCCGGCCTCGTGTTCGGGCAGCGCGCTGGCCAGCTCTTCCAGCAGCGCCGCCTGCTCCTCGGCGCCGAAGTAGCGCATGTCCTTCGCGCTGCGCAGGTTGAAGCGTTCCACCGCGTCTCGGTTCGCGGCCCGGTTCTCGGCCTCGCGGGAGTCGTCGACCAGGGTCAGGGCATCGTGGCGGGCCAGCGTGCCAATGCGCAGCAGGGACTCGAGCAGCCGCTCGACGGCGTCCGGCCGGTCGCAGGTGATGACGAAGACCCGGGTCGGCGCCAGCGGCCGCTCGCCCGCGCCGTCCAACCGCTCGCGGATCGTGCCGGCGGCCAGCAGCAGGCCGGCGTCCCGGACCTGTTCGAGGGCCTGCAGTGCCAGCGCCCGGTTGCCCTTGAGCTCCGGCCGCGTGCGCGCGAGCTGGTCCGCGTGCGCCTCGAGGGAGCGGAAGGTGGTGCAGGTCTTCAGCGCCTCGACCACCTGCGGCGAAAGCAGCTGCTGCTTGCCATTGTCCCGATTGATCACTAGCGTCACGGCATGGTCGACCGGGATCAGTTCGCAGTTGGCGAAGGCGTAGAGCGCGGGCGCGCCG
>CAYTJQ010000046.1:16199-26611 GCA_964438205.1 uncultured Alteromonadaceae bacterium | reverse complement strand
CGTGCTATAGGAATAGGAGATGCCGCTGTCGTTGCTCATCCGTGGGCCTGGCGCCGGTGCGTGTGAAGCTGAGAGTGTAGGGAGGGCGCCCATGGGTGTAAACCGCGCCACGGTGGCCAATCGGTGTTCCTGGACAAGCTGGTAATCGCGCTGCTTGCTCCGCTCGGCAGCGCCCTCGCACTGGGGGGCGTGGCCCTGCTGCTCGCGGCCCTCGGCCGGCGCGGCCTCGCCTGGCTGGCGGGGCTCGCCGCCTTCGCCTGGCTGCTCACCTGGTCTCTGCCGCCGGCCAGCCACGCCCTGCGAGGCATGCTCGAGGATGCCTACCCCTACGTAGCGCCTCTGGATGCACCGCGGGCGCCGGTCGCGGTGGTGCTCGGTGGCGGCATCGACCCGCCGGGAACGCTCCGCGGCCGCGCCAACCTCAATGCAGCAGCGGATCGCGTCCTCTACGCGGCCGAGCTGTACCACGCCGGCCGTGCCAAGCGCCTGCTTCTCAGCGGCGGCGCCAACCCGATGATCAGCGCCCGCAGCGAGGCCGCCGTCACCCGGGAGCTGTTGCTGGCCCTCGGTGTACCCGCCGAGGCCATCCTCGTGGAGGAAGAGAGCCGCAATACACGCGAGAATGCGGCCTTCAGCGCCCGCCTGCTCCGCGACCGCGGCATCGAGCGGATCCTGCTGGTCACCTCTGCCCTGCACATGCGCCGCGCCGTGGCCCGCTTCGAGGCGCAGGGGCTCGACGTGACCCCGGCAGCGACCGACCACGAGGCCCGGGACCGTTTCACAGCCGTCGACTGGCTGCCGGATGCCGAGGCCCTGGACGGCGCGGGGCGGGCCCTTAAAGAGGTCGTGGGGTACCGGGTGGGGCGGTGACGCATGCCGGGTAGCGGTGCCTGCTCACAAGTGATGGAAGCGTTGCCTTGCCGGTGAGCGCTCGCGCACGGATACTTTGAGGGCACCCGCTGCTTGCCCTGCCGAGGGGTTGGTCTACCATGACAACGATGGCCTTCGACACGCTCCGCTATGCCCGCCGCCTGCGGGAAGCCGGCGTGCCGGAGCCGCAGGCAAACGTGCAGGCAGAACTCATGGCAGAGGCATTCGGTTTCTACGCTGACAACCTGCTGACGAAAGACTACTTCCACGAGGTGCTCGACGCGCGCTTTGCGGAGCAGGAGGCCCGGCTCGACGCTAAGCTTGCCGAGCAGGAATTCCGTTTCGACGCCCGCTTCGCCCGGCAGGACCGCATCCTCATGCTGCACACCTGGATGCTGGCCCTGATCACCGTGGTGCTCGTGGTGCCACAGCTGCAGGCCTGGCTCGCCTAAGCGGGCGTCACCAGCTCCATCGCCAGCCTCACCGCCGCCCGCAAACTCCCCGCATCCGCTTTTCCCGTCCCGGCCAGGTCCAGCGCCGTGCCGTGGTCCACGCTGGTGCGCACGATGGGCAGGCCGAGGGTCACGTTCACCGCCTCGCCGAAGCCCGCGTGCTTGAGCACCGGCAGGCCCTGGTCGTGGTACAGGGCGAGCACCGCGTCCACCCCGGCCAGCGCGCGGGGCGTGAACGCGGTGTCCGCGGGAAGGGGGCCGGCGAGATCGAGGCCCTCGGCGCGGAGGGCTTCCAGCACCGGGACGATTACGTCGATCTCCTCCCGCCCGAGGTGACCGCCCTCGCCGGCGTGGGGATTGAGGCCGAGGACCGCGATCCTCGGCGCGTCGATAGCGAAACGAGCTCGCAGGTCGCCATGGAGAATCCGCAGCGTAGCCGTCAGCATTTCCCGGGTGATGGCCCGGGGCACGGCCGCGAGGGGCAGGTGCGTGGTGGCCAGGGCGACGCGCAGCGTGCCCGCCACGAGCAGCATGACCACCCGCTCCACGCCGCAGCGCGCGGCTAGGTATTCGGTGTGGCCGCTGAAGGCGAAGCCGGCATCGGCGATGACGCTCTTCTGCACCGGGGCGGTCACCATGGCGGCGAAGCGCCCGTCGCGGCAGCCGTCCACGGCGGCATCGAGGGTCGCGAGGACCCCCGCGGCGTTGCCGGGGTCCAGGCGACCGGGCGCCGCCGGCCTGGCGAGGGGCGTGTGCAGCACCGGCAGGCGGCCCGCCGTGTGGGGCGCCGGTGCGGCAGAAGGGTCGAAGTCGTCGAGGGCGATCGCGCCCAGCCCCGGCACCTCAGCGGCGCGGCGCGCGAGCAGCTCGCGGTCGGCGATGGCCACCAGCTGCACCGGCCACGGCTCGCCGGCGATCGCCAGCAGCAGTTCCGGGCCGATGCCCGCCGGCTCCCCGGCGGTAAGGGCCAGCCGCGGCACGCTCATGCCGCGCCGCCGCGCTTACTTGATGTCGACGAAGGCCTCATCGCGGATCTTGCGCAGCCAGGCGTCCAGCTCCTCGTCGTACTTGCGTTGGTGCAGGAACTCCGTCGCCCGGGCGACCTGCATCTCCTTCGTCATGTCCTTCTCGCGCCGGTCCAGCACCTCGATGATGTGCCAGCCGAACTCGGTGCGCACCGGGTCCGAGATCTCGCCGATGGGCGTGGACGCCATGGTGTTCTCGAAGGCCGGCACCATCTGGCCAGGGTTGCTCCAGCCGAGGTCGCCGCCCTCGGCGGCGGTGCCGATGTCCTCGGAGTACTCCCGGGCCAGGGCGCCGAACTCCTCGCCGGCCTGGATCCTCGCCTTCAGCTCCGCGGCGAGCGCCCGGGCCTCGTCGTCGGTGAGGATCTCCGAGGGCTTGATGAGAATGTGCCTCGCGTGGGTCTGGGCCACGGTCTGGCCGCCGGTGCCGCGTGCATCGGCGAGGTACACGAGGTGGAAGCCGCTCGGGGAGCGGAACACGTCGGCGAGCTCGCCCGGTGACAGCCCGGGGGCGACGTCCTGGAACAGCGACGGCAGGTCGTCGAGCTTGCGCCAGCCGAGGTCGCCGCCGGTCATCGGCACCCGTTCGCTCGCCTCGCTGATGACGGTCTGGAAACCCTCGCCGCCCTGGACGCGGGCCGCCAGGGCCTCCGCCTGCTCCCGGGCCGCCTCGGCTTCCGCGACGGGCGCGCCCTCGGATACGGGAATCAGCGCGTGGACGATGCGGTACTCGGGCTGGATCAGCTTCTGGCCTTCTTCCGTGGCCATGAAGTTCTTCACTTCCTGCTCGGAGAGTTCGATGCGCTGGTTCACGTTGCCCATCTGTACCCGCTGGATGACCATCTCCTGCCGGATATTCTCGCGCATGGCCCGGTAGGACCGTCCCTGCTGTTCGAGCGCCAGGCGGAACTGGTCCAGGGAGAGGCCGTTCTGCGCGGCCACGCGCTGCATGGCGGCGTCGAGCTGCGCATCGGGGATGCGCACGCCGAAGCGCTCACCCATCTGCAGCTGGATACTGTCGAGGATGAGCCGGTCCAGGGTCTCGCTGATGAGCACGTCTTCCGCCGGCAGCTCCATGCCCCGGGCCTCGAGGTTGTTGGTGACGGTCTCCAGGCGCTCGCGCAGCTCGCTGGCCATGATCACGTCGTCGTCGACGATGGCGACCACCTGGTCGAGCACTTCCGTTTCCGCGCCGGCAGGTGTCGAGAAAGGCGCCGAGAAAACGGCTGCCAGCAGGCCGGCGCAGACGAAGGCGCTTGCGAAGGCTCGCGTGAAGGCGCTTGCGAAAGCCCGGGCCGCGGCCAGGGCGCGCAGGGTGTTGCTGATTGCGGTCACGGTCGGAACCCCCGGATCATGTCGGTCATCAATTGCTCCACCTCCGTCCCCAGGCCGCCGAGGCCCTTGAGTACGAATTGCACCTGGATGGCCCGCTCGCGGTCCAGGTTCGGCGAATCGAAATCGGGAACGATGCCCCGCGCGGTGTCGAAGTAGCGCAGGTGCAACAGGCGGATTTTCCAGCAGCAGTTATCGTACTCGATGCCCACCATGTCTTCCACGCTCTCGTCGGCTTCGAGGCTGTAGTTCCACGCGCCGAAGACGCGCCAGTTACGGCTCACGGGGTAGTAGGCGGAGAGGTGCGCCTGGTCCGTGGTCGGCTGTGTGCCCACCAGGTTGATGGGCCGCCGGTAGGTGTAGCCGACGTTGAACAGCGCCCCGTCCTCGCGCTCGTAGCTGCTGAACAGGTTGCCGGCGTTCACCTTCTCCGTCGACGGGTCGTACTGCACCGTCGCCCGCAGGTTTAGACGCCGCGTGGGATAGAAGTTCAGTTCCCCG
Source organism: uncultured Alteromonadaceae bacterium (assembly GCA_964438205.1). Classification (GTDB taxonomy): domain Bacteria; phylum Pseudomonadota; class Gammaproteobacteria; order Pseudomonadales; family Halieaceae; genus Pseudohaliea. The sequence continues at coordinate 22,431 of CAYTJQ010000046.1, read as the reverse complement.
GCGATCTCCGACTCCGTGCGGTCCAGCTCCGGCGCCGTGGGCGTGAGGCGCACCTTGCGGTTCTCGAAATAGACGATCTGGCCGAGGCTCGCGTTCAGGAGTTCGGTGCCGGTCTCGCGGCTCAGGAAGCGGGTGGTCACACCGATGGCGAGCTGGTTGGCATCGTCCAGGCGGTCCCGGCCGGAAAAACGCGTGTCCCGGAACAGCTGATTGTAGTTGAAGGTGAGCTCGGCGCTGTCGAAGTCCGGCTGGTCGCGCTGATCCTCGTAGCTCGAGTAGAGATAGTAGAGCCGGGGCTCGAGGGTCTGCACGAGGTCGCGGTCGGCGAAGTTGAACGCCCGCTCGAAGTAGAGGCCGCCATCGAGGCTGGCGAGGGCGGATCCGGCGCTGGGGTCGTCCCGGTCCGGCAGCAGCGGGTCGTCGAGGCGGTAGTCGAGGTAGCGGTACTTGGCGGTGCTGCGGAGGAAACCGTACTCCCACAGCATCGGGTAGCTGACCCCCGCTTCCGTGTACAGGCGCTGGCCGGTGACTCGCTCCTCGTCGCTGTCGAAGTAGCTGTACTGGGCGAGGAACACGGGCTCGAGGCGGAAGGGCTCCCGGTCGCCGCGGCGCTGCACCGTCACCTGGGGCAGCTTCTTGAAGTCCTCGCGGATGTCGTCGGCGAGGCTTTGGAACTGCTGCAGCTCCATGTTCACCAGCCAGTCGTCGCCGAGGTAATCCAGCGAGGCCAGCTGCAGCAGGTTGACCTCGCGACGGGTCTCGAGGTTGGAGGTCTCGAGGTCGCGGATGTAGGCCACGTCGCTGACCCGCGTGTAATCGATGCGCGAGCGCCAGCGCTCGCCGTAGAGGCCGTTGTGGAGCACCTGGGCCAGCCAGCGGTTGGCATTGTCGTCCGCCGGGAAGTCTTCCTTGTACTGCTCGTCGCTGGGCAGAAAGGCGCCGCCGACCAACCACTGGCCGCGCGCCGGGTCGAGGTAGCGCGCCTGCAGCTCGTGGTTCATGCCCCGCTCCTGGATGTAGCGCGGGACGTAGAGCAGGTCGTAGTTCGGTGCCGCGTTCCAGTAGAAGGGCGCGCTCACGTCGACACCCCCGCGGCTGTCGTTGCCCACGGTGGGAAAGAGAAAGCCCGTGCGCCGCCGGTCGTCCAGGGGAAAGCTCAGCCAGGGGGTCCAGAAGAAGGGCACGCCGGCCGCGGAGAGGGTGGCGCCACGGGCCACGCCCACGCCCTTGTCGAGGTCCAGGGTCATCTGCCGGCTGCGCAGGTACCAGTCCCGGTCGCCGGGCGCGCAGTAGGTCAGCGCGCCGTCCTCCACGCGGACCAGGGACTCGGCATCGCGGGACAGGAGCCTCGCCTCGCCGCGCATGTGCTTCTCGTGGAGCACGAAAACGCCGTCCTCGAGCTGGGCCTCGCCGGTACGCGAGTAGAACTCCCCGCGGCTGCCGCGCAGCAGCAGGCCCGGCTCGCGCAGCACGATATTGCCCTCGATGTTGCCCGTCTCGCTGATCCGGTCGTAGTCGGCCCGGTCGCTGGCGAGGTCCCGGTAGCCCTGGGTGACCTCCACCCCGCCCTCCAGGCGCAGCTGGCTGCCGCGGAGCTCGCTGCGCGCGGCGGTGGCCTCGATGTCGGCCTGCTCCGGGTTCCTGCCCCCGGCGAGGTCCGCCTTCGGGTCGATGTAGCGCCCGCGGCAGAGCTGGCAGCTGCGGTCCCGGAGCGCCGGCGGCACGTCCTCGATCGGGACCCAGTCGAGTTCTGCACCGGGCTCGACGACCTCGACCTCGAGGCGCTCTTCCTCACAGTCGCCGCTGGCCGCGCAGCGCTCCCCGTTGCTATCCTGCGCTCGCCCCGGCAGCGTCGCCGCAAGCAGCAGCGCGGCAACCGCCGCGCGCAGGAGCGTGTGCTTCGCTGGGGCCGGGATCATGGGGTGTCGGGTATGGGCCTTTGAGCGCTGGAAGAAGACGGGGGGCTTGCCTGCCGGGGATGATAAAGCATCGCCTGCCGCTTGTCCGTTCCCGCCGTGGGGTCTTTGCCCGGGCGCGGCGCCCGTGAGCGGCGCCCCGGCGGACCTCCTGCCCTGGTGCCTGGCGCAGCTCCCGGCGGCCGCCGGGGCGGCGCTCGCGCCCCTCGCCGGCGACGCCAGCTTCCGCCGTTATTTCCGCCTGCGCTGGGACGGCGGCACCGCCGTCGCCTGCGTGGCGCCCCCGGCCACCGAGAACAACGCCGAGTTCCTCGCCGTGCGCGAGCAGTTCGCCGCCGCCGGCGTGCGCGTGCCCGGGCTGCTCGGGGCCGACCTGGACCGAGGCTACCTCCTCCTCGAGGACCTCGGCGACGAACTGCTGCTGCCGGCGCTCGACCGGGACAGCGTCGATGGCTGGTACCGGCAGGCCATGGCCCCGCTGCTCGCCCTCGCCACGGCCCCCTGTGGCGATCTGCCGCCCTACGACGACGCGGCCCTTCGGGCCGAGCTGGCTCTCTTCCCGCACTGGTTCTGTGAGCAGCTCCTCGGGCTTTCGTTCGACGCGGCCGCGTCCCGGTGCTTTGACGCCCTCTGCCGCCGCCTGCTGGCCGGCGCCGCGGCCCAGCCCCGGGTGCCCGTGCACCGCGACTACCACAGCCGCAACCTGCTGATCACCGGCGAGGGCCTCGCCACCATCGACTTCCAGGATGCCCTCTGCGGCCCGGTGACCTACGACCTCGTCTCCCTGCTCCGGGACTGCTACTGCCGCTGGCCCGACGACGACGTCCACCGCTGGGCTCGGGCGTTCCACGGTGAGCTGGCCGCCCGCGGCCTCGCCGGCCTGCCGGATGCCGAGGGCTTCCTGGTCGCCTTCGACCTCATGGGTCTGCAGCGGCACCTGAAGGTGCTCGGTATCTTCGCCCGGCTCTGGCTGCGCGACGGCAAGGACGGCTACCTCGGCGACCTGCCCCGGGTCTATGGGTACGTGCGCGACGTGCTCGCAGCACATCCCGGGGAGCCCGCGCTCGCCGCCTTTGCGGCCTGGCTCGACGCGGCGGTCGCGCCCCGGCTGCCGGCACAGTCCTGGTGGCGTGCGCCGTGAGGGCCATGATCCTCGCCGCCGGGCGCGGCGAGCGCATGCGCCCGCTGACCCTGGAGACGCCCAAGCCGCTGCTCGCCGTGGGCGGCAAAGCGCTGCTCGAACACCACCTCGAGCGCCTCGCGGCCGGCGGGGTGGCGGAGGTCGTGATCAACGTCTCCTGGCTCGGCGGGCAGATCGAGGCTTTCTGCGGCGACGGCAGCGCCTGGGGCCTGTCGATCCGCTATTCCCGGGAACCGGCGCCGCTGGAGACCGCCGGGGGCATCGTGCAGGCGCTGCCGCTCCTCGGCGACGCGCCCTTCCTGGTGGTGAACGGCGACGTGTTCATGGACTACGACGTACCGGCGCTGGCCGCGCGGGCCCCGACCCTCGTCCCGGCCGGTGCCCACCTGCTGCTGGCGGACAATCCGCCCCATCACCCCGGCGGCGACTTCGCCCTGCGTGCAGGAAAGGTCGCCGAGCCCGCGCCCGGCGAGGCGACGCTGACCTTCACCGGCACCGCGCTCTACCACCCGGCCTTCTTCGCGGGCCTGGCGCCAGGGTCCCGGCCCCTGCGCCCGCTCTTCGAGGCAGCCATGGCGGCGGGGCGCCTGGGCGGTGAGCGCCACGGCGGGCGCTGGGTCGACGTGGGCACCCCGGAGCGGCTGGCGGCGCTCGACGCGGCGCTCGCCGCGGCGCGTGCCGCGAAGGGTGTGCCCGGTGGCGCAAAACGCTAGAATCCGCGTCCAGACCCGCTGGAGGTTCCCATGCCCGCTCACCTGATCGCGCCGTCCATCCTGTCGGCGGATTTCGCCCGCCTCGGGGAGGAGGTGGACAACGTGCTCGCCGCCGGCGCAGACGTGGTTCACTTCGACGTCATGGACAACCACTACGTGCCCAACCTCACCATCGGGCCCATGGTGTGCAGGGCGCTGAGGGACCACGGGGTCACCGCGCCCATCGACGTGCACCTGATGGTCAGCCCCGTGGACCGGCTGGTCGGCGACTTCGCCGAGGCCGGGGCCAGCTGGATCACCTTCCACCCGGACGCCGTGACCCACGTCGACCGCACGCTGCAGCTGATCCGCGACGCCGGCTGCAAGGCCGGTCTCGTGTTCAACCCGCACCTCGGCCTCGACGCCCTCGATTACGTGATGGACAAGGTCGACGTGGTCCTGCTCATGTCGGTGAACCCGGGCTTCGGCGGCCAGTCCTTCATCCCGGCGACCCTGGACAAGCTGCGCGAGGCGCGCCGGCGCATCGACGCCTCGGGCCGGGACATCCGCCTCGAGATCGATGGCGGCGTGGGCCCGAAGAACATCGGTGAAATCGCCGCGGCCGGCGCGGATACCTTCGTTGCCGGCTCGGCGATCTTCAACCAGCCGGACTACGCCGCGGTGATCAACGACATGCGCGCGGCGCTCGCCGCCCCGGCCTGATGAGCCCGGCGGCTTTTCGGGCTCTCGCGGCCGAGGGCTACAACCGCATCCCGGTGAGCCTGGAAGTGCTGGCGGACCAGGAAACGCCGGTGAGCACCTACCGCAAGCTCGCCGGCGGTCCCTACTCCTACCTGTTCGAGTCCGTCCAGGGCGGCGAGAAATGGGGCCGCTACTCGATCATCGGCCTGCCCTGCCGCACCCTGGTCAAGGTCTACGGCCGGCGCGTGGAGACCTGGGACGGCGGCGAGCTCACCGCCGGCGAGACCGTCGACGACCCGCTGGCCTGGGTCGAAGCCTTCCAGGCACGCTACCGGGCCGCCCCGGCGGATGACCTGCCGGTCTTCCACGGCGGCCTCGTCGGCTACTTCGGCTACGACTCGGTGCGCTACGTCGAGGAACGGCTGGCGGACAGCTGCCCGCCGGACAGTCTCGGCACACCGGACATCCTGCTCATGGTTTCCGACGAGGTGCTGGTTTTCGACAACCTCGCCGGCACCCTCAAGCTCATCGTCAACGTCGACCCGGCCGAGGACGATGCCCTGGCCGCCGGCGAGGCGCGCCTGGCGGCGCTGGCCCGGCAGCTGCGCGAGCCGATCGCGCCACTGCCGGAGGTAGACCTCGCCGCGCGCGCCGAGACGGGCCTCGAGGACAGCGCCCGCACGAGCATGGGCCAGGCGACCTTCGAGGCGGCGGTGGCGCGGGTGCGCGAGTACGTGCTGGCCGGGGACGTCATGCAGGTGGTGCCGGCGCGGCGCATCAGTGTCCCCTTTGCGGCACCGCCGCTGAACCTCTACCGGGCCCTGCGCAACCTGAACCCGTCGCCCTACCTCTACTTCCTCGACCTCGAGGACTTCCAGATCGTCGGCTCCTCGCCGGAGATCCTCGCCCGCCTCGAGGACGGCATGGTCACCGTGCGCCCGATCGCCGGTACCCGCCACCGGGGCCGGGATGACGCCGAGGACGCGGCGCTCGCCGAGGAACTGCTCGCGGACCCGAAGGAGATCGCCGAGCACCTGATGCTCATCGACCTGGGCCGCAATGACGTCGGCCGCATCGCCGACACCGGCAGCGTCGAGCTCACCGACAAGATGGTCATCGAGCGCTACTCGCACGTGATGCACATCGTCTCCAACGTCACCGGCCGCCTGGCGGCAGGCCTCGGCGCCCTCGACGTGCTGCGCGCGACGCTCCCCGCCGGCACCCTGAGCGGCGCGCCGAAGATCCGCGCCATGGAGATCATCGACGAGCTCGAGCCGGTCAAGCGCGGCGTCTACGGCGGCGCCGTGGGCTACCTCTCCTGGGGCGGCGACATGGACACGGCCATCGCCATCCGTACCGCCGTGATCAAGGACGGTGGGCTTCACGTGCAGGCCGGCGCCGGTATCGTCGCCGACTCCGTGCCCAGCCTCGAATGGCAGGAGACGGTGAACAAGGCCCGCGCGGTGCTCCGGGCCGCGGCCATGGCCGGTACCGGGGCCGGTGACGGGGAGGGCTCGCCGTGATCCTGATGATCGACAACTACGACTCCTTCACCTTCAACGTGGTGCAGTACCTCGGCGAACTCGGCGCAGAGGTGGTCGTGCGCCGCAACGACGAGATCGACGTCGCGGGCGTCGAGGCGCTGGCCCCGGAGCGCATCGTGCTCTCCCCGGGGCCCTGCACGCCGAACGAGGCCGGTGTTTCCATGGCGCTGGTGGAGGCCTTCGCCGGCCGCGTGCCGCTCCTCGGCATCTGCCTCGGCCACCAGTGCATCGGCCAGG
>CAYTJQ010000046.1:0-16099 GCA_964438205.1 uncultured Alteromonadaceae bacterium | reverse complement strand
GCGCAGATCGGCGCGCTGCTGCTCGGCCTGCGCGCCAAGGGCGAGACCATCGAGGAGATCGCCGCGGCGGCCCGGGTGATGCGCGAGCTGGCCACGCCGGTGACGGTGCCCGGCAACTTCGACCTCGTGGACCTCGTTGGCACCGGCGGCGACGGCGCCAACCTGTTCAACGTGTCCACCGCCGCGACCTTCGTCGCCGCTGCGGGCGGCGCCCGGGTAGCGAAGCACGGCAACCGCTCGGTCTCCAGCACCAGCGGCAGCTCCGATGTGCTCGAGACCCTCGGCGTACCGCTGGACCTCCGCCCCGAGCAGATCGCCCGCGCCATTGCCGAGGTCGGTGTCGGCTTCATGTTCGCTCCGGCGCACCACGGCGCCATGCGCCACGCCATCGGCCCGCGCCGGGAACTGGGCATGCGCACGCTGTTCAACGTGCTCGGCCCGCTGACCAACCCCGCAGGCGTGCGCCGGCAGGTGCTCGGTGTGTTCGACGGTGCCCTCTGCGAGCCGCTGGCAAAGGCCCTCGGCGAGCTCGGCAGCGAGCACGCCCTGGTCGTTCACGGCGAGGACGGCCTCGACGAATTCACCCTCGCCGCGCCCACGCAGGTGGCGGAGCTCCGCGAGGGCGCGGTGCGCTGCTACACGGTGACGCCGGAGGCGCTCGGTATCGAGCGCCGGCCGGTCCTCGGCCTCAGGGTGGACAGCGCCGACGCCTCTGCGAGGCTGATCCGCGCCGCGCTGGCGGGTGACAACGACGACGCGGCGGCGCTCATCGCCCTGAACGCCGGCGCCACACTTTACGTGGCCGGCGTTGCCGGCTCTCTTCGCGACGGCGTGCGCCTCGCCGAGGACCTGGTCGCCACGGGCCAGGCGGCGGAGAAGCTGAAAGCCTTCATCGATTTCACCCGGCTGATGGCCGAGGAAGGCGCGTGAGCAAGGACGGCCTGCCCACGGTCCTGAAACGTATCCTCGCCCGCAAGGCCGAGGAAGTGGCCGAGCGGCGCGCCCGGTGCCCCCTGGCGCAGGTGGCGGAGGACGCCCGGGCGCAGCCGCCGGCGCGGGGCTTCGCCGCCGCGGTGGCGGACGCCGCCGCGGGTCCCGGCAGCGCGGTCATCGCCGAGGTGAAGAAGGCCTCGCCCAGCAAGGGCGTGATCCGCGAGCACTTCGACCCGGCGGCCATCGCCGCCAGCTACGAGGCCGGCGGCGCCACCTGCCTGTCGGTGCTCACCGACGTGGATTTCTTCCAGGGCGCCGACGGCTATCTGCAGGCGGCCCGTGCCGCCTGTGCGCTGCCGGTACTGCGCAAGGATTTCACCATCGACCCCTACCAGGTGGTCGAGGCCCGGGCCCTGGGGGCCGACGCCGTGCTGCTGATCGTCGCGGCACTCGGCGATGCACAGCTGGCGGAACTCGCGGCCTGCGCCGCGGAGGTGGGCTGCGACGTGCTGGTGGAGGTGCACGACCGGGCGGAGCTCGAGCGAGCGCTCGCCGTGCCCTCGCCGCTCATCGGCATCAACAACCGCAACCTGCACGATTTCTCCTGCACCCTCGATACCACCTTCGACCTGCTGCCGCTCGTTCCCGAGGGCCGCACGGTCATCACGGAGAGCGCCATCCACAGCACCGGGGACGTCGCGCGCATGCGCGCCGGCGGCGTCAATGCCTTCCTCGTCGGTGAGGCGTTCATGCGTGCGGAGGAGCCGGGCGAGAAACTGCGCGAGCTGTTTGCCGGACCCGGGCGCCCCGCCTGACGAGCGATCGCGGGCGCTGTACCCCGGCCCTGCGCGCTAGCGCGTACCGAATACCACGATGGTCTTGCCGGAGACGGAGATCAGGCCGCTCTCGGCCAGCGTTTTGAGCACGCGCCCGGCCATCTCCCGGGAGCAGCCGGCGATCTTGCCGAGCTCCTGGCGGGTGATGCGGATCTGCATGCCGTCCGGGTGGGTCATGGCGTCCGGCTGGTGGGCGAGGTCCAGCAGCGTGTGCGCGATGCGCCCGGAGACATCGACGAAGGCGAGGTCGCGCAGCTTGAGGGTGGTCCGGCGCAGCCGGGACGCCAGCTGCTGGGCGATACCGAAGAGGATCTCCGGGTAGTTGTCGCGGATCTGCCGGTAGCGGTCGTAGCTGATCTCGGCCACGGTGCAGGCCGTGCGCGCCTCCACGAAAGCGCTGCGCTCCGGGTCGTCCTGCTCGAAGAGCCCCATCTCGCCGAAGAATTCCCCGGGGTTCAGGTAGCTCACGACCATCTTGTGGCCCTCGTCCTCCTCGTCCTGCACGATCACGGAGACCGAGCCGTCGAGGATGAGGAAGAGGCTGCGGCTGCTCTCGCCGGCGGCGAGGATCACCGTCTTTGCCGGGTACTGCTTCTGCTCGAAGTAGCGGAGGAAGTTCTCGACGCTAGGGAGACTTTGCTTGACCTGCGGCCTGACCACAGCTGCCCCTTGTTGTTTTGATCCCGACGCAAGAATACTGCATCGCGGGCGCGGTTAAAATCCGGTTATGCTTCGCGCTCCGGGAAAGTGACCGGCGGAAAGGAGCCGATCTCATGCAAGCAACAGTCAAATGGCTCGACGGCGCCCTGTTCGTCGGCGAGTCGGGCAGCGGCCACGCGGTGGTCATGGACGGCCCGGAAGATCTCGGCGGCCGCAACCACGGTCCGCGACCGATGGAGATGCTGCTCCTCGGCACCGGCGGCTGCTCGATCTACGATGTGCTGTCGATGCTGGAAAAATCGCGCCAGGCCGTGTCCGACTGCCGGGTGGAAATCAGCGCCGAGCGCGCCGACGCCGTGCCCGCGGTGTTCACGCAAATCAAGCTGCACTTCGTGGTGACCGGCCGCGGTCTCAAGGAGAGTCACGTGCGCCGGGCGGTGGAACTGTCAGCGGAGAAGTACTGCTCCGCCTCGATTATGCTCGGCGCGGCGGGCGTGGCGATCAGCCACAGCTTCGAGATCGTCGAGGAGGATGCCGTCGCCTGAGCGGTCCTCAGACCCAGTAGCTGCTCCGGGTCATGGCTTTCGAGACGGCGGTCATGGCCTGCTTCACCGGCCGGGGGAACTCGGTGCCGCCGGCATCCAGGGCGTTCTGCCCGTGCCGCTCCTCGTCCTCGAGCATCTGCTGCAGGATCAGCCGCGACTTGCGGTCGTCTTCCGGTAGGTCCTTGAGGTGGTCTTTCAGGTGGCGGCAGACGCGCTCTTCCGTCGCGGCCACGAAGCCCAGGCTGACCTTGTCGCCGATGGCGCCGGCCACGGCGCCGAGGGCGAAGGACAGGCCGTACCAGGCCGGGTTCAGCACGCTCGGGTGGCTGTCGAGTTCGCGCAGCCGCTCGGCGCACCAGACCAGGTGGTCCACTTCCTCGGCGGCCGCTTCCTGCATCTCCTCGCGCACCGTGGGCAGGCGCGCGGTCAGCGCCTGGCCCTGGTAGAGCGCCTGGGCACAGACCTCGCCCGTGTGGTTCACGCGCATCAGGCCGGCCACGTGCCTGCGCTCGGTCTCGCTCAGCGGGGCCTCGCTGTGTCCCGCGGCGGGCGACTCCCGGCCGGCGGTATTGCCGCGGTTGGCGAGGGTACGCATGACCGTGTCGGTCTCGCTGATGAGGCGGTCGATGAGGCTCAGCCGGCGTTGGCGCCGGGTGCTGGCAGGAGTGGCGGACATGGCGCTCGGCAGGGTCACGATGTCCCTCAACTATAGCGCTCGATCGCGCGCCAGCCAATGTCGCTGCGGTGCGTGACGCCGTCGAAGCGGATGCGCTCCGCGGCGGCGTAGGCCGCGTCCCGGGCCGCCTTCACGTCGTCGCCGAGGGCGGTGACGCAGAGCACCCGCCCGCCGGCCGTGACCAGCTGGCCGTCGGCCTCCGCGGTGCCGGCATGGAAGACCTTCACGGCGTCGCCGAAGGTCTCGTCGGCACCGCTGATCACTGCCCCCTTGTCGTAGCTCCCCGGGTAGCCGCCGGCGGCGAGCACTACGCCGAGGGCCGGGCGCGGGTCCCAGTCCGCGCTGGCGCCGGCGAGCTCGCCGTCGAGGGCGCGCTCGCAGAGCTCCACCAGGTCCGAGCGCAGGCGCAGGAGAATCGGTTGCGTCTCGGGGTCGCCGAAGCGGCAGTTGAACTCGATAACCTTCGGCTCGCCCGCGGGGGTGATCATCAGGCCGGCGTAGAGGAAGCCCGTGTAGGGCCGGCCGTCCTCGGCCATGCCGCGCACCGTGGGCATGATGATCTCGTCCATGATGCGCTGGTGCAGGGCCTCGTCCACCACCGGGGCCGGCGAGTAGGCACCCATGCCGCCGGTGTTGGGCCCGGTGTCGCCGTCGCCGATGCGCTTGTGATCCTGGCTCGTGGCCATGGGCAGGGCGCTGCGGCCGTCGGCGATGACGATGAAACTCGCCTCCTCACCGGCGAGGAATTCCTCGATCACGACCCGCGCGCCGGCGTCGCCGAAGCGGTTGCTCTCGAGCATGTCGCGCAGCGCGGCCTCGGCCTCTTCGAGGGTCGCGGCGACCACCACACCCTTGCCGGCGGCGAGGCCGTCGGCCTTGACGACAATGGGCGCGCCCTGCTCGCGCAGGTAGGCCAGCGCCGGCTCCAGCTCGCTGAAGGTGGCGTAGGCCGCCGTGGGGATGTTGTAGCGGGCGAGGAAGTCCTTGCTGAAGGCCTTGGAGCCCTCGAGCTGTGCCGCCGCCGCGCTCGGGCCGAAGCAGCGCAGACCGCGGTCCTGGAACTCGTCGACGATGCCGGCAACGAGCGGCGCTTCGGGGCCGACGATGGTCAGCTCCACGCCGCCGAGACCCGAGGCGAAGTCCGCCAGGCTGTAGAAATCCTCGGGATCGATGTCGAGGTTGCTAACGCCCGGCTCCCGGGCCGTACCCGCGTTGCCCGGGCAGACGAAGACGGTGTCGACCTGCGGCGACTGGGCCGCTTTCCAGGCGAGGGCGTGTTCGCGCCCGCCGCTGCCGATGATGAGTACGTTCACAGCTGTTCTCCTCAGTGGCGGAAATGGCGCATGCCGGTGAAGACCATGGCCATGCCGGCCTCGTCGGCCGCGGCGATGACCTCGTCGTCACGGATGGAGCCGCCGGGCTGGATCACCGCGGCGATGCCCACGGCCGCGGCGTTGTCGATGCCGTCGCGGAAGGGGAAGAAGGCGTCGGAGGCCATCACCGAGCCGGTGACCGGCAGACCCGCATGCTCGGCCTTGATGGCGGCGATGCGTGCGGCGTTGACCCGGCTCATCTGCCCGGCGCCGATGCCCACGGTCTGCCCGCCGGCGGCGTAGACGATGGCGTTGGACTTGACGAACTTGGCCACGCGCCAGGCGAAGAGCAGGTCCTCGAGCTGCGCGTCGCTCGGGGTAACCTTCGTGACCACCCTGATGTCGGCGGCGCCTACCGCGCCGAGGTCCCGGTCCTGCACCAGGAGGCCGCCGGTCACGCGCTTGTAGTCCATGGCCGGCACCGGCGTCTGCCATTCGCCGCAGGCGAGCAGGCGCACGTTCTTCTTGCCGGCGACGACCGCTGCGGCGCCGTCGCTCACCGACGGGGCGACGATCACCTCGACGAACTGCTGCTCGACGATGGCCTTCGCGGTGGCCTCATCCAGCTCCCGGTTCACGGCGATGATGCCGCCGAAGGCGGATTCCGGGTCCGTGGCGAAGGCCCGCTCGTAGGCGGCCAGCAGGTCCCCGGCCACGGCAACGCCGCAGGGGTTGGCGTGCTTCACGATGACGCAGGCCGGGTCGCTGAAACTCTTCACGCACTCCAGCGCGGCATCGGTGTCGGCGACGTTGTTGTAGGAGAGGGCCTTGCCCTGCAGCTGCCGCGCAGTGGCAACGCCGGCCTCCGCCGGATTCTGCTCGCGGTAGAAGGCGGCGCGCTGGTGCGGGTTTTCGCCGTAGCGCATGGTCTCCACCCGGGTGAAGTTGAGGTTCAGGGTCCGCGGAAAGCCCTCGCTGCCGCCGGGCACGCGCTGGCCGAAGTAGTTGGCGATGGCGCCGTCGTAGGCGGCCGTGTGCTCGTAGGCGCGGATCGCGAGGTCGAAGCGGGTCTCGAGGCTGGTGGCGCCGTCGTTCGCCTGCAGCTCCTCGAGCACGCGGCCGTAGTCGTCGGCATTCACCACGATGGCCACGTCGCGGTGGTTCTTGGCGGCGGCGCGGACCATGGTCGGCCCGCCGATGTCGATGTTCTCCACGGCGTCCTCGAGGGTGCAGTCGGGCCGCGCGACTGTGGCCTCGAAGGGGTAGAGGTTGACCACCACCATGTCGATGGGGGCGATGCCGTGCTCCGCCATCACGTCGTCGTCGGTGCCCCGCCGGCCGAGGATGCCGCCGTGAATCACCGGGTGCAGGGTTTTCACCCGCCCGTCCATCATCTCCGGGAAGCCCGTGTGCTCCGCCACTTCCGTGACCGGGAGCCCCTCGCCGGCGAGGAGCCGGTAGGTGCCGCCGGTAGAGAGCAGGGCGACACCGAGATCGGCGAGGCCGCGGGCAAAGGCGACGATGCCGGTCTTGTCGGAAACGCTGATCAGCGCCCGCCGGACGCGGACCGGGTGGCTATCTGTCATGGCGGGGATGTTCCTCGTGTCAGGGTTCGCCGGAGAGCTTGTACAGGCGCAGCTTCTTGCGCAGCGTGCCGCGGTTGAGACCGAGCAGGTGCGCGGCGCGGGTCTGATTGTTGCGGGTGTGGCGCATGACCTCCTCGAGCAGCGGCGCCTCGACCTGCGCCAGGACCAGCTGGTAGAAGTCCGTCGGCGACTCGCCGTCGATCTCGGCGAGGTACTGGCGGACAGAGGTGCGGACGGTGGCGTCGATGGGCGTGGCCCCGGGCGAAGAAGCGGCGGGCGCCCTGCCGGCGCTCTTTCTGCTACCGGTGCTGCTCTTGCCGGTGCTATCGCTGCTGTTCTTGTTGCTGCTGCTGTTGGTGGCGCTGTTGGTGCTGCTGCTGTTCGTCATGCTGCCAGGTCCTGCGTTGGCTGTTGGGCCGCGAGCTCCGCGAGCAGGGCGAGCTGTTCCGCCGGCGTCTCGAGACGGTTGAACTGGCGCCGGGTATGGGCCGGCACGCCGGCGTCGGTGAGGTACCAGCCCGCGTGCTTGCGCGCGATGCGCGGCCCGAGGAAGTCGCCGTAGAAGGCGTGCAGTGCCGCCAGGTGCTCGCTGAGCACGGCAAACTGGGTGTCGCGGTCCGGTGTTGCCGGCACTGGGCGCCCGTCGAGGCGGGCGGCGACCTGGCCGCAGAGCCAGGGCCGGCCCTGGGCGGCGCGGCCGATCATGATGCCCGCGGCGCCGGTGTGGGCGAGCACCGCCTTTGCCTTCGCCGGCGAGTCGATGTCGCCGTTGGCCCAGACCGGGATGTCGACCGCGGCGGCGATGGCGGCGATGGTGTCGTACTCGGCCTCGCCGCCGAAGGCGCAGGCGCGGCTGCGCCCGTGCACCGCGAGGGCGGCGATGCCGGCGTCCTCGGCGATGCGCGCGATGGTCACGCCGTTGCGCCGCCCGGGGGTGGGACCGGTGCGGATCTTCAGGGTGACGGGTACGTCCACGGCCGAGACCACGGCGCGGAGGATGTCCGCCACCAGCGCCTCGTCGGCGAGCAGCGCCGACCCCGCGGCCTTGCGGCAGACCTTCTTCGCCGGGCAGCCCATGTTGATGTCGATGACCTGGGCGCCGAGGGCGACGTTGTGGCGCGCCGCCCCGGCGAGCAGAGCCGGGTCTCCGCCGACGATCTGTACCGCTCGCGGCTCGGCCTCGCCATCGTGGCGGCTGCGCAGGCGGCTCTTGCGGGAGTCGCGCAGGGAGGGGTCGGCGGTGACCATCTCGGCGACCGCGTAGCCGGCGCCGAAGCGGGTGCAGAGGCGACGGAAGGGCAGGTCCGTGACGCCGGCCATGGGGGCCAGGGCAACGCGGTTCGCCAGCGTGTAGTCGCCGATGCGGATCATGGGTCAGCCGTCTGCCAGGGGACGGCGATGATACGCGAGCGCCGCAACCGGTTAAAGCCTGACCGCTCAAAAAATCGCCAATCGGCGCGTTCAGGCCCCGGGCAGGGCTCCGCGCAGTACCACCCAGCCGGCCTGCTCGCCGGCGACCGCCAGCGACAGCCGGGCGGCATAGCCGTCGATGAGCGCCCCGGCCTGCGAGGCCAGCAGCCCCGACAGGAGGAGCACGCCGCCCGGGCGGAGGAAACCGGCGATCACCGGCGCCAGCTCCAGCAGCGGGCCGGCGAGAATGTTGGCGACCACGAGGTCGCAGCGGCCCGCCCAGGGCGCGCTGTCGTAGTCGCCGGGGAGGGCGACGGTGAGGCCGTCCAGGGGCACGCCGTTGCGGGTAGCGTTGTCGGCGGTGGCCGCGAGCGCCTGCGGGTCGTTATCCACGCAGAGCACCGGCCCCGCCCCGAGCTTTGCCGCGGCCACGGCGAGGATGCCGGAGCCGCAGCCGTAGTCCACCACCCGGGCGCCCTCTCCGACGGCCCCGGCAAGCTGGCCGAGGCAGAGGGCGGTGGTGGGGTGCGTGCCGGTGCCGAAGGCGAGCCCCGGGTCCAGCAGCAGGTTGACCGCATCCGGGTCCGGCGGCTCCAGCCAGCTCGGGCAGACCCAGAAGCGGGGCCCGAACTGCATGGGCCGGTAGTGCTGCATCCACTCCCGGGTCCAGTCCTTGTCCTCGAGGATCTCGACCCGCGGGGCGGCTGCGCCCGTGAGCCCCGCGTCGAGGCCCGCGACCACCGCGTCCATGTCCGCGTCGGCGGGGAACAGGCCCGTGAGGCGGGTCTGGCGCCAGAGCGGTGTCTCGCCAACCCCCGGCTCCAGCACCGGCCCGTCGGTCTTGTCCCCGAGCGTGTCCTCCAGCGTGACCGCCACCGCGCCGGCTGCGAGGAGGGCGTCCTCGAGGCGAGCGGCCGCGGCCGGGTCAGTGTCCAGCCGCAGCTGCAGCCAGCTCACGCAGCCGCCTGCGCCACTAGTGGTCCTCGAGCTTGCTTTCGAGGTAGTGGATGCTCACGCCGCCGGCCTGGAACGCCTTGTCGCGCACCAGGTCCCGGTGCAGGGCCGTGTTGGTGCGGATGCCCTGGACGATGAGCTCGTCCAGCGCCTGGCGCATGCGCGCCATGGCGCTGTCGCGGGTCTCGCCGTAGCTGATGACCTTGGCGATGAGCGAATCGTAGAAGGGCGGCACCGTGTAGCCGTCGTAGATGTGCGAGTCCACCCGGATGCCCGGGCCGCCGGGGGGGTGGTAGGTGCTGATGGTGCCCGGCGAGGGCATGAAGGTGTGCGGGTCCTCGGCGTTGATACGGCACTCGATGGCGTGCCCGCGGAAGCGCACGTCCTCCTGGGTCACCGACAGCGGCAGGCCGCTGGCCACGCGCAGCTGCTCGTGGACGATGTCGATGCCGGTGATCATCTCCGTCACCGGGTGCTCGACCTGGATCCGCGTGTTCATCTCGATGAAGTAGAAGCCGCCATCCTCGTACAGGAACTCGAAGGTGCCGGCGCCGATGTAGTCGATGTCGATACAGGCCTTCACGCAGGCGTCCGCCACCTGCTCGCGCAGGTGCGGGTCGATATCCGGCGCCGGCGCCTCTTCGATCACCTTCTGGTGCCGGCGCTGCAGGGAGCAGTCGCGGTCGCCCAGGTGGATGGCGTGGCCCTGGCCGTCGGCGATCACCTGGATCTCGACGTGCCGCGGCTTCTGCAGGAACTTCTCGAGGTAGACCACCTCGGAGCCGAAGGCTGCGCCGGCCTCGGACTTGGTCACCTGCACGGAGTTCAGCAGCGCCGCCTCGTTGTGGACGACGCGCATGCCGCGGCCGCCGCCGCCGGCGGCGGCCTTGATGATCACCGGGAAGCCGACCTTTCGCGCGATGGCGAGGATCTCGTCCGGGTCGTCCGGGAGCGGGCCGTCCGAGCCGGGCACGGTGGGCACCCCCGCGGCCTTCATGGCGGCGATGGCGGAGACCTTGTCGCCCATGAGGCGGATCGTGTCCGCCCTCGGGCCGATGAAGGTGAAACCGCTTTTCTCGACCTGCTCCGCAAAGGCGGCATTCTCGGCGAGGAAGCCGTAGCCGGGGTGGATGCCGTCGGCGTTGCTGACTTCCGCAGCGCTGATGATCGCCGGTACGTTCAGGTAGCTCTGGGAGGAGCCGGCGGGACCGATGCAGATGGCCTCGTCGGCGAGGCGCACGTGCATGAGCTCCGTGTCGGCGCTCGAGTGCACGGCCACCGTGGGAATGTCGAGCTCTTTGCACGCGCGCAGGATGCGCAGGGCGATCTCGCCGCGATTGGCGATGAGCACCTTTTCCAGCATGGGCATGGGGTTACCTCGTGGCCGTTCGATCAGACGATGGAGACAAGCGGCTGGTCATACTCCACCGGCTCGCCGTTGTCGACGAGGATCGCGGCTACCGTGCCCGACTTGTCCGCCTCGATCTGGTTCATCATCTTCATGGCCTCGACGATGCAGAGCACGTCGCCCTCTTTCACCGTTGCACCCACCTCGATGAACGGGGACGAGGAGGGCGAGGGCGAGCGGTAGAAGGTGCCGACCATGGGCGAGCGCACCAGGTGGCCCTTCTCCTCCGGCGCCGCGGCGGGCTCCGGGGCGGCCGCGGCCGGCTGCTGCGGTGCGGCTGCCGGCGCGTGCTGGGGCGGCGGCGGTGGCGCATAGCCGGCGGGCGCGTACTGCACCCGGGAGCCGTTGCGGCTGATGCGCACGGATTCTTCTCCTTCCTGGATCTCGATCTCGTCGATGTTCGATTCCTCCAGGAGCTCGATCAGCTTCTTGACCTTGCGAATGTCCATAGCGGCGTTCCTTGCAATGTAGAAAACAGTAAAAAGCGTTCCCGGTGTCAGCTATCCAGCTGGTGCAGCGCGGCCTGCAGGGCGAGCTCGTAGCCCTGGGCGCCGAGCCCGCAGATGACCCCGCGCGCGAGGTCGGAAAAATAGCTGTGCTGGCGGAAGGGCTCGCGCGCGTGCACGTTCGACAGGTGGACCTCGATGAAGGGGATGGCCACCGCCGCCAGGGCGTCGCGCAGCGCAACGCTCGTGTGCGTGAACGCCGCCGGGTTGATCAGGATGAAATCCACCCCCTCGCGGCGGGCGTCGTGCACCCGCTCCACCAGCTCCGACTCCGCGTTGCTCTGCAGTGACAGCAGGTGGTGCCCGGCGTCACGGGCGACGGCGGCGAGGTGTGTGTCGATGTCGTCGAGGGTCTCGCGCCCATAGACGGCCGGCTCCCGCTCACCGAGCAGGTTCAGGTTGGGACCGTGCAGGACGAGGATGCTGGCCATGGCGCGCGCAAGCCCGGGTTGCTCCACAAGAGGGCACAGTGTGGATCAGGAAGCGGGCGCTGTCCACTTCACCGAGGCTTTTGGCGATTTTTCCCGAATTTAGCCGCACTATCGCGGCAATATATGAGGTGAACACATTGTCTAAGTCATCCCTTCAGGTGGATGACAATCCTTCAGGTGGATGACAAGGCCGCCAGCGCCTCCAACACCACGCCCTTGCGCAGGAGCTGCGGCAGCACCACCGGCGCCGCGCCGGGACGGCCGGGGTAGAGCAGGTAGAGCGGGATGCCCGAGCGGCCCTGGCGGGCGAGGAAGTCCGCGATGACCGGGTCCCGGTTGGTCCAGTCCGCCACGAGGTAGCGCACGCCGCGGGCATCAAAGGCCGCCTGGATGCTGTTCGTCTCCAGCACCGTGCGCTCGTTGGCGAGGCAGGTGATGCACCAGTCCGCGGTGAAATCCACGAACACCGGCGAGCCGGCCGCCTGGGCCTCGCGCACGGCGGCCTCGGACCAGGGTGCGTGCCCGTCGGCCACGCCGCCCGCCGCCGGCGCCTCGCCGCGGTAGCTGCCCGCCGCCACGGCGGCCACGAGGGCGAGCAGGGCCGCACCCCGGCGCCAGCCGCCGGTGCTCCACAGCCAGAGCGCGAGGGCGAGCAGGAGCGCGCCGCCGAGCGCCGCGGTCATCGTATCCACCCCGGCCTGGCGCCCGGCCACCCAGAACAGCCACAGGGCGGTGGCATAGAGCGGGAAGGCGAGCAGCTGCTGCAGCCGCTGCATCCAGGCCCCGGGCCGCGGCAGCAGGCGCCGCGCCAGCGCGCTGTGGCCGAGCAGTACCAACGGCGCCGCCATGCCCGCGCCGAGGGCGGCGAACACGGCGAGGGCGACCACGGTGGGCTGGGTGAGTGCAAAGCCCAGCGCCGTGCCCATGTAGGGC
Source organism: uncultured Alteromonadaceae bacterium (assembly GCA_964438205.1). Lineage (GTDB taxonomy): Bacteria > Pseudomonadota > Gammaproteobacteria > Pseudomonadales > Halieaceae > Pseudohaliea. The sequence continues at coordinate 3,908 of CAYTJQ010000046.1, read as the reverse complement.
GCGGTGCAGGGGCTGGCCACGATGACTGCGAGGGCGCCGGTGAAAAAGGCACCCCGGTCGCCGCCATCGCTGGCCAGGCTGTTGCCGAGGTTCATGAAGCGCCCGCCGAAGTGCACGAGGCCGGAGAGCGACAGGCCCATGGCCACGAACAGGTAGGCGAGGCCGATGACGAAGGCCGGCGACTGCAGCTGGAAGCCCCAGCCCACGGCCATGCCGGCGCCGCGCAGGGCGATAAGCGCCCCGGCCACCACCAGGAAGCTCACGACGACCCCGGCGCCGTAGAGCCAGGCGTGGCGGTGCCGTTCCGCGGGCTCGGCCCCGGCGAAGCCCAGGGCCTTGAGGGAGAGCACCGGGAACACGCAGGGCATGAGGTTGAGGATCAGCCCGCCGAGGGCTGCGAACAGCAGCATGGCGAGGAGGTTGCCGGCGCCCGCGCCAGCCCCGGCGGGCGCGGCGGCAGGGGTGGCCCGCCCGGGGCGCGGCTGCGCGACTTCGCTGACCGCCCCGGTGGCCGTGTCGATGCGGAAGGCCTGGTCCCGGGGCGGGTAGCAGAGGCCGGCATCCGCGCAGCCCTGGGAGCGCACCTGCAGGGTGGCCGTGCCCTCGAGGGGCCGCGCTGGCCGCAGCGTGATATCGGCGTTGTCGTAGTAGACCGCCACCTCGCCGAAGAATTCGTCCGTGCGCTCGAGTGCCGGCGGCAGCACTGCCTCCAGCGGCACCTCACCCCGCGGGTCGCTCAGTTCAAAGGCAAACTGGTGCTGATAGAGGTAATACCCGGGGGCGATCTGCCAGTACAGGCGCAGCGCGCCGTCGTCCTGCAGCTCCAGCGCCGGCACGTAGGCTTCTTCCACCGGGAGGAAGTCCTGCTCCAGGCTCGCGAAGGGCGAGCCTGCCTGCGGTGCCGCCGTCAGCGGCCCGGCGGCCTGGGCGGCCGTCGCGGAGATGGCTGTCCCGGAGATGGCTGTCGCGAGAAAGAGAAGCAGGGCGACGAGGAATGCGCGCATGGAGCCGGGGCCAGGGAGGTAGAAAGAACGCGCATTGTAGCAGTGCGCAGACGGAGGCCCAACGCGCGGCCAGGCCCTCGGGATGCTATGATCGGGGCTCGGGTGCAGCGTGCGCCCGCCGATAGCTGTTGAGGTTTTCCGCGTGTTTCGACCCCTGTCCCGTCTCATCCTGGGCGCCGCGCTTGCCGCGCCCGCCCTCGCCGACCCCCTCGCCCTCGAGGACGCCTGGGTCCGCGCCCTGCCGCCGACCCAGTCGGTGACCGCCGGCTACCTGGTGGTGACCAACCGCAGTGACGACACCGTGCGTATCGTCGGCGCCGCAGCCAGCGGCGCCGGCCGTACGGAACTGCACGAAAGCCGCACCGAGGACGGTGCGATGCGCATGGTGCCCGTTGCGGTCCTGCCGCTGGCACCGGGCGAGAGCGCCGCCTTCGAGCCCGGTGGCCTGCACCTGATGCTGAAGGACCTCGAACGCATGCCCGCCCCCGGCGACAGCGTGCGCCTCTGCCTCATTACCGACGACGGCGAGCCCAGCTGCACCGATGCCGCCGTGCGCCGCGACGCCCCGGCGGCGGGCCACCACCACGAGCACTGATCATGGCTGACGACACCCTGGACGTGACCCCGAAGAAGCCCGGCCTGCGCCAGCGGCTGCAGAACTTCATCGACGATTACCTGCCTCGGGGCAACTGGTTCCGCTTCGCGGGCATCCTGCTGGCGGTCTACGCCCTGATCGTCATCATCCTCGGCTTCCTCTGGAGCGTCGCGCCGGCGGAGTTCGACGTGAAAGCGAAAACGGCGGAGCTCGTGCCCGCCGGGCGCAGCGACGTGACCGGCGCCGTGACCACCGCCACGCTCATCGGCGTGGTGGATACGCTGCTCGAGAAGCGCGGCGGCTTCCTCTACAACGACCGCATGCCGCCGGGCCTCTACCTCGACAACATGCCGCACTGGGAATACGGCGTCCTGCTCCAGAGCCGGGACCTCGGCCGCGCCATGCGCGAGGTGCTGTCGCGCTCCCAGTCCCAGTCCCGGGAAGACCCGGATCTCGCCATCGCCGAGCCGCGCCTCAACTTCCAGACCAACAGCTGGCTGCTGCCGCCCTCCGAGTCCGAGTACCGCAAGGGCCTCAAGCACTTCCAGAAATACCTGGACCGGCTGGTGGACGAACAGCAGCCTGACGCGCAATTCTATGCCCGCGCCGACAATCTCCGTGAGTGGCTGTCCATGGTCAACGCGCGCCTGGGCAGCCTGTCCCAGCGCCTGGTCGCCAGCGTCGGCCAGCGCCGCCTGAACACGGACCTCGCCGGCGACCCCGCCGCCCTGCAGGCGACGGCCACCCTTGGCGAGGTGATGGTACGCACCCCCTGGACGGAGATCGACGATGTCTTCTACGAGGCCCGCGGCAGCGCCTGGGCGCTCCTCCACTTCCTGCGTGCGGCGGAAATCGACTTCGCGGAGGTGCTTCAGAAGAAGAACGCCCGGGTCAGCCTGCAGCAGATCATCCGCGAACTCGAAGGCACCCAGGCCGTGGTCTGGAGTCCCATGATACTGAACGGCACGGGCTTCGGTTTCCTCGCCAACCACTCCCTGGTGATGGCCTCCTACCTCGCCCGCGCCAACGCGGCGATCATCGACCTCCGCGACCTGCTCGCCCAGGGCTGAGGCGTGCCCGGCTGGCGCGCCCTGGGAAGGCGCCCGCGGGATTCACGCGGCTAGCGCTTGTAGCGCAGCCGCGTGCCCGTATCGAGGGACAGGCGGATCTCCTCCGCTGAAAGCTCCGAGGGAAAGTACGTCCCGGAGAGCTTGGCATCCAGCAGGCTCGCCCCCTCGAGGTTGGTGCTGCGGAAGTCGATGCCCGACAGGTCCGCATTGCGGAAGTAGGAATCCGAGAAATCCAGCCCCGCGGCATTCATGTTGCGCAGGTCACGCCCGCGGTAGTCACCGCTCTTCAGCTGGCTCGTATCCAGCTTGTCACGCTGCTCGTTGAAGCCCTTGATGTCCTCCTGGCGGAGGAGCTGGTAGAGCGGGTCGGATTTGATGACGGGTTTGGTCATGGGAGGTCCGGGCCTGGCTGGTGTGAAGTCCGGCCATAGCTTACGGTACCGGCGGAGGCAAGCCTAGGCGGACAGGGTGGGTTGAGGGTCGTTTGATGATGACAACGTATATCGGGTGGGCCGATTTCGAAAAGGTCGAACTGCGGGTCGGCACCATCATCGAAGTCCACGACTTCCCCGAAGCCCGAAAGCCCGCCTACAGGCTGCGCGTCGACTTCGGCGAGGAAATCGGCATCAAGCGCTCCAGCGCCCAGATCACGGACCTCTATACAATGGAAGACCTGCTCGGTAGGCAGGTCCTCGCCGTCGTCAATTTCCCACCCAAGCAGATCGGCCCTTTTCTGTCAGAGTGCCTGGTGACCGGCGTCCACCGCGAGGATGGTTCGGTTGTGCTGGTCGGGCCCGAACTGGGCGTTCCGAACGGTGCGCGGCTGGCATGACCTGGGGGCAGTAGTTAGCAGTGGCAACGCTTCTAATTCGTCCCTTGTGACTGCCCGCAATATGCCACTTTGATGCTGAACGTGTTTTTTCTTATTACCCGAAAACGTTTCCGCGGGAACGCGTTTCCCCCGTTCGACCTCCCCCTGTGACCCGGCAACTCACCGGTTGCCTGCTGTCCCGCCACTGGCGGGACGTCGCCGGCGGGGTCGCGATCGACTTCTGGTTCGCCACGGCGGAGGGGCCGCTCTGCGCCCACATCACCGGGGAACAGAGCGTGTTCTTTCTCACGGCTGACCAGTGGCCCGAGGCGGAGCAGCTCCTTGCCGGTGAGCGAGGATTCACTTCCGGCGAGCCCGACTTGCGCGATTTCTCGCGGCGCCCGGTGCGGGCACTCTATTTCCCGGCA
>CAYTJQ010000045.1:26175-28860 GCA_964438205.1 uncultured Alteromonadaceae bacterium | reverse complement strand
GTGCGGGCCCCCGGAAGCGCCCGCGCTCGAGCGTCTTGCCGGACAGCTTGAGGACGCAGCTCTCCGGCGCCAGGTTGCCGCGGAGCACGCTGATGTGCTGGTTGGGCGGCGCCAGCGGGCCGGCGGCAGGAAACACCAGGTCCTGCTCCCCCAGTGCAGCCAGCGAGGGCGCGCCTGCCAGGTTTTCAGCGACAGTCCGCCCCGTTACCGTGAGCGCCTCGCCATGGAGAAGCCCGGCATCGAGCAATTCCCGCATGACCACCGGCACGCCGCCGAGGTCATGCAGGGCCTTCATCGCATAGGGACCGTGAGGCTGCAGGTTGCCGATAAGCGGCACCCGCTCGCCGACGGCCTGGATATCGTCGATGGCCAGCGGCAGCCCTGCCTCACGTGCAACGGCCAGCAGGTGCAGGTAAAGGTTGGTGGAGCCACCGAGGGCATAAGCCACGGTGATCGCATTTTCGAAGGCCTGCCGGGTCATGATGTCCCGCGGCCGGATTCCGGCCCCGGCCATGGCGCGCAGCGCCAGCACAGACTCCCGGATATGCCGTTTCACATCATCGTGCACATCGCCGTCGGCGCGGTCGTCAGCCGGTTGCGATGCACCGCGGGGTACCATCATGCCCATGGCTTCCGCTATCACGCTCATGGTGTTGGCCGTGAACATGGCGCCGCAGGTGCCGCTGCTCGGCATGATGCTGCGCTCGACCGCGAGCAGCTCCTCCTCGCTGATCCGCCCGGCCTGCTGTGCCGCGAAGGCCTCGGCGTAATCCATGATCGTTAGATTGGGCCCCTTGGCCGCCCAGGGCTCCACGGCGACCGCGCCGGGGGAACTCGTGCCGGGATAGATGACCAGGCCGGGATCATTGCAGCGTGCCAGGGGCATCAGCGCCGCCGCGCCGGACTTATCGCAACCGGAGATCACCAGCATCGCATTGCCGTGATGCGCCCGGTGGCCGGTCTCGAAGCAGTCGGCCATCAGGTCGCGGGAAGGCAGGCTGTAGCCGGCACTGGGCGTGCCCTGGGTGATGGCGTCGGAGACAGCGGGCGCGCCGACGACCAGGCCCCGGGCGCCGCTCTGCGTCAGTTCCTCCAGAAGCAGGTCCGCAATGCGCCGCACCCGGTTATTGCAGCGGTGCGCATTAGTCCACGGCGACGCCACGGTGACCAGCAGATCCGCGCTCGCCACGGCGGCCGGGTCGAAGCCCGCTGCACGCGTTTCCAGCTTGTTCCATTTCCAGAGGTGGGAACGGTCTTCACTCATTCTCACTTCCTCCCGCCGGGGCGCGCACCGGGCGTCCGGGAAACGCGTCCGGGACGAGTTCGCCACCGGAAACGACCAGCTGCCCATCCACCAGCACGTGAGCAATCCCGGCCGACGGTTGGCCGGGGGCATCAAAAGTAGCCCGATCGCGCACCGCGTCGGGATCGAAGAGCACGAGGTCCGCATCGCAACCGACGCACAGTCGTCCTTTCCGGGCCATGGCGGGTACGCGTCGCTCCAGCACCCGCGCCGGCTCGATGGTCATCTTGCGCAGCGCCGCCATGAGGTCGAGCACTCCGTCCTCACGGACGTAGCGGCCGAGCACACGACTGAAGCTGCCGGCCGCCCGCGGGTGTCCCACGTCGCCGTCGATAAACCCGTCGCTGGCCACCATGACCATGGGGTCGGCGAGCGCGGCCGCCGTCAGCGCCGCGCTGCGCGCGTGGTGGATGATGATCCCGCCCTGTTTGCGATAACTGCCGAAGCTGTCGCGGGTAAGCCAATCGCCGGTGGCCGCCCATTGAAAGCGGCCGAATTTCTCCTCGGGCCAGCGCTGCCAGTCCGCGAACTTCGCCGCCTCGATGCGCGTCATGCTGGCGCCGTAGGGGTAGGCCTCCACCGTCACTGCCTGCCCCTGCTCCCGCGCCGCGCGAATCGCGGACAGGTATGCCGGCAGCGCCTCGCCCGCCGCCGAATTGACGTGAACGACATGCAGCTGCGCCCCGCTTTCCCGGGCAAGGCGCAGCATGCGCTCGAGGCCGGCCACGCCGGCAGGCAGATGCACGTGAACGCTGGCATCGAAGGCCACGGCCGCAGAAAGCACCGCACGAAGCTCCGTATCGTCGGCGCCGGGGGTGTACTCCGGACCCATACCGACCGCTACCGCGCCGGCGGCGAGCGCGGCGCGCACCCGTTCCACGATCGCCTCTCGTTGCGCATGGTCCGCTCGCCGGAACGCTGCCAAACCACTAGGCAGGTTGCTTTCGGACGGGTCCAGGAGGACGTCCATCCGCGCCTGGATATGGCCGGCGCCGACGCCATAATTGATCGGCTGGCCGCCGGCCCTGGCCGCATACCAGGACGGGATATCGGTAACGCCGACCTCGATTTCGAAGGACGTAGTCACGCCGTCCTGCGCGGAGAGCCGGTAGGCCTGACGATGCTGACCGTGCTGGTGCAGGTCGATGAAGCCCGGCGCCACCACCAGCCCCGCCGCATCGAGTTCCCGGACGCCGGACAGGCCGCGCTCCGCCAGCGCGCTGATCGTCCCGTCGTCGATGGCAAGATCAAGCGTGCGGTCCGTCCCGGACGCCGGATCGATCACCCGGCCGCCACGGATCACGAAGTCATGCAGCGCGTCCGTGTAAGCCGGCGTCGCGAGCAGGCACAGCCCCAGAAGCAGAACGAGCCGCGGCATTACG
>CAYTJQ010000045.1:0-26075 GCA_964438205.1 uncultured Alteromonadaceae bacterium | reverse complement strand
AGCCGGCGTCGCGAGCAGGCACAGCCCCAGAAGCAGAACGAGCCGCGGCATTACGCGACCTCCAGCACGGGATTCGCGAGCACGGCATCGGTCGGGGTGACACCGAGCCCCGGCTCGCCGGACGCGGAGAAACGGCCGCCCTGGCGGTGCGGCGCGCCCGTCGCATTCGCCACGGTGACGTAGCTGTTGAAGTCCGTCGAGGTGAAGCGAAGCGGCTCCGGTGTGCTGTGCGCGAGGTGAGCGATCGCAGCAGTCACGATGTCGCCGCCCCAGCTGTCCTCGAGGGTCATCGCGATGCCGAGCGTCACGCACAGGTCCCGTGCCTGGCGCGCGCGGGTGAGACCGCCGAACTTGCTGATCTTGATATTGACGACGTCCATGGCGAGATCCGTATGGCCGCGAAGCAGCGGCTGCAGCCCGTCGATACTTTCATCGAGCACGAACGGATGCGGGGTCTGCCGGCGCACGGAGAGACACTCCTCGTAGCTCAGACAGGGCTGCTCGATGTACACGTCGATGTCGCGTACGGCATTCACCACGCGCACCGCTTCGTGGCGCGTCCAGCCGGTATTGGCGTCCGCAACCAGCCGGTCACCGAGCTGAAGCACCGCCGCCGCCGCGCGGATACGCTCGATGTCCTCGTCCGGGTCGCCGCCAACCTTGAGCTGGAAGCGACGGTAGCCTTCGTCCCTGTACCGGCGCACGTTGTCTGCCATCTCCGCCGGGGGGCGCTGGGAGATAGCGCGATAAAGCAGCACATCCTCCCCGAAGCGGCCGCCCAGGAGCTGACAGACAGGCAGCCCGGCCACCTTGCCGAGGATATCCCAGCAGGCCATGTCGATGGCCGACTTCACGTAGGCATGGCCGCGCAGGCAGCGGTCCATCCGATCATTGAGATGCCCGAGTTCACGAGGGTCGCAGCCGATCAGCTGCGGGCCCAGCTCAATCATTCCGGCGCGGGCCCCCGCCGCGTAGGCCGGCAGGTAGAACGGGCCCAGCGGGCAGACCTCGCCGTACCCGGTGATCCCGCTATCGGTCTCCACGGCGACGACAGTGCTGTCGAAGATATCGACGGCCTTGCCCCCGGACCAGGCGTAGCGGCCTTCCTTGAGCGGCAGGTCGACCTGGTAGGCGACGATTCGGGTGATCTTCATTGAGCGGATTCCTCGTTCGCTGGATGAGCGGGCTCTGATGAGAGCATAAGCCCGCGGGAGCGGGCCGGCTTGTTGGCGTGGCCGCAATATCATTCATCCCCGACGCGGAAAGCGCCGCCACCGGGGTCGGCAGGCACCTATTGCGAAACGCCAGCTTGCCCTGTCGTCGGCGAGCTGCTAGCTTCGCTGGAAACGTCACCGGGCACAAGGCAAATGCCGGAAGAAATTATACTTCCCGACGTCTCGGAAAAGGTCGTGGGTGGAACCCACAGGGACCTGGAAGCACTGCTTAACGCCATGGCAAAGAGCGCCAGCCGCGGCGGGAAAGTCACCCGGGAACCCCATCTGGTCGGCCTGACAAGCCGGCTGCCGCCGCGCCTCGGCATCGGCAGCTGGCAATACATCCAGCTCACCCCCCACCTGATTCTCTCGCTGACGGACGCGGAATACCATCGAGATGCCCGCATCGACATCGAGGGTGACGATACCTTCAAGGTCCGCGTCGTCCTTCGCGGCCGCATACGTGACGGCAAGGGCGGCACGCCCCTTCAGGCGCCCTTCGTTTATGTCGAGGCCTATCCGGGCAAGAGCGCTGACAGCTACGAGATCCTGGGCGGGAAGATCCAGATGATCGTCCTGCACTGCCGCGCTGGCGAACTTACCGAGGGTCTCGGCCTCAGGGCCATGCCAATGCCGGAACCGATTTCGCAACTTTTCTCCGGCACCCGCTCGCCCCTGCCCAGCGGCAACGCGGTGCGCATCGGCGCCGAGGTGATGCGTGCGGCCACGGACATCTTTGCCGCGATACACCAATACCCCGAGCCACTGCTGCCGCCATTCCTTCGCGCCAAGGCGCAGGAGATTCTCTGCTCGGTGCTCAGGCAGCTCGCCGCACCGAGCACGGACAGCACCGCCCACGGTCTGCGCAGCCGCGATGTGAACCGTATCTACGAAGCGCGGGACATTGTCCTTGCGAACCTGGAAACGCCGCCGTCGCTCGCAGAGCTGTCCCGGGCCGTCGGCGTCTGCCAGACCAAGCTAAAGGCGGGCTTCAAGGCCATTTTCGGGGCCACGGTTTTCGAGTACATCCGGGCAAGGCAGATGGAGCGCGGCCTGGAACTGCTGCTGGGCACTGATAAGAGCATCTCGGAAATCGCCTACGAGGTTGGCTATCGTTACCCGGCCAATTTCACCCACGCCTTCAAGCGTCACTTCAACTACCTGCCGACGCAGGTGCGGCAGTCAGAGGAAGACGCCGAGGACCCCGCCGCCTAACTGCAACCCCCGGGCCCGGTAGCGAGCTCGAGCACCGAAAATGCCTCCCACTCGGGGGCGGCGCGCCCGAAGTGGCGATACCACCAACGGCTTGCAGGACCCTGGCCGGTGTTATTGAGGGTGACAATTGTCGCCCGCCGCTCGCGGCCGACGATGATGCGCTGCCCCCCTGAACCCAGTGCCCACCAGCTATCTGAATTGGCCTTGTACCACCACAGCAGCCCGTAACCGTCCCAGATGCCGTAGGGCACCGCAGAATAAACGCTGTGCGTCTCCCGAATCCAGGCAGCCGGCACAAGCTGCTGCTCCCGCCAGCGTCCGCCAGTGGCGTAGAGCACGCCGAAGCGGGCGAGGTCCCGCGCACTCATGAAAAAGCGGTACATCGCCAGTCCCGCGCGCTCGTCCGCCGGCTGCCAGACAACGTCACCGGGCTGGAAGTCCTCCATGCCGACGGGTTCGGCGATCCAGTCCTGGAAAGCCTCACCAAGCGCCGTACCCGTGACCTGCTCGAAGACCAGCCCCAGCGCATTGAAATCCCAATTGTTGTAGTAAAAGTGAGCGCCCGGTGGATAGCTGCCGCGTTCCGGCTTGCGGCGACGCATGGACGGGCTCTCGCCGTGCGCGGGCAGGTAGATACCGGACCGGGACTTGAGGAGCTGCCGCAGCGTGGCTTCGCGTTCGGCTGCCGAAAGTGGATAGAGCGCATCGTCAAAAGCCAGCTGAGCGAGGCTGGCGTCCAGGTCGACCAGACCGCGCTCCGCGGCAATGCCGTAGAGGGCGCTCACCAGGCTCTTGCGCACCGAGGCCACGTTGTATTTTTCGGCCAGCGCACCACTGCCGTAGGCGCGCTCCTCGCCGCAGTACACCACCACCGCATCGGACTCGAATTGCGCGACCTGCGCGTCGATCGCCGCGGCCACTTCGGTCGACAACGCCGTGTGCCCGAACGGCGCGACGGCCAGCAGCAGGAGGACGAGCAAGCCCTGGGGCACGCAGGTTCGTCGGCTTGGCACTGGCTTCTTCCTTTGTTCCGGTCTCCGCAAGCGCATCAGTAAAGCAGTTACCGCGCGACCTGCACAGCGCAGGACCTATCCGGCGCGCCATATCAGGACTGCCGCGCGCCGCGGCCGCTTGCGAGCGGTCCGAGGGCACGTAGACTAGCGCCTATCACTCTTCCGGGAACGCAGGCGATGGCAGCATCCTCGCGCCGTGTCAGGGATTACGGCTTCAGCCCCGGCGTACTGCCGACGGGGACGCGCAACGACCTTTCCGACATTGCCGGCGTCCGCGTCGGGCAGGTCACCTTGGAGGACGGCGACCAGCGGCGTACCGGCGTCACGGCCATCCTCCCCCACGGCGGGAACCCCTACCTGGAGCGCGTGCCTGCCGGGCTGGCGGTGGGCAACGGGCACGGCAAGCTGGCCGGTGCCACACAGCTCGAGGAACTGGGGGAACTGGAAACCCCCATCGTCCTCGTCAACACCCTCTCCGTCGGCAGGGCCGTAGAGGCCCTGGTCGACTGGACCCTCGCGCAGCCCGGCTGCGAGTCGGTTCGCTCGGTCAACGCGGTGGTGGGCGAGACGAACGACAGCCCCCTCAACGCCATCCGCCGCCGTGGCCTGGCCGCGGAAGACATCCACGCCGCCCTCGCAGCAGCCTCTGGGGAGCCCGTAGCCCAGGGCTCCGTGGGCGCCGGCACCGGGACCATGGCGTTCGGCTTCAAGGGCGGCATCGGCTCAAGCTCGCGCGTGCTGCCGGCGGCTGCCGGCGGGTGGCAGGTGGGTGCCCTCGTTCAGGCAAACTTCGGCGGCACCCTGCAGATCGAGGGCCTGTCCCTCGGCAAACGGCTGGATCACTACTGGTACCCGGAGCGCACCGCCCACACCCACGACGAGGGGGCCGGCTCGATCATGATCGTACTCGCGACCGATGCCCCGGCCTCGGACCGCAACCTCACGCGGCTGGCTCGCCGCGCCATGGCCGGCCTGGCGCGCACGGGTGCGAACTTCCACAACGGTTCCGGCGACTACGCCCTCGCCTTCGCCACCCATCCGGCGGTCCGGCGCCGCCAGGGTACCGGTCTGACCGAGCAAAGGATCGAGGTGTCCAACGATGCCATGTCCGGGCTGTTCCTCGCCGCCATCGAAGCCGTGGAAGAGGCAATCTACAACGCCCTGGTCGCTGCGGACTCGGCCACTGCGACCGACGAGCTGGACGGCAGTACAATCAGCGCAGGCTCGTTGCTGGATCGTGCCGGTCCGGCCCTCGCGCCAGCTGCCGACAACGGCCCCAACAAGTAACGTGACCGGGCGCATGGGTAGGTAGAGGCCACTGCTCTTACCATGACGGCGCAGACGACCTCACCAAGGAATCACAGCATGCCCGACCCGGTTCCCGAGCAGATGCGCGCCGTTTTGACGGTCGGCCATGGCGGACTGGATCAACTGGTCCTCAAAACAGATTACCCGGTACCGACACCAGGACCGGACGAGGTCCTGCTGCGGGTCGCCGCTACCGCGGTGAACTTTCATGACCTGTTCACTCGCCGCGGGATGCCGGGGATCCAGCTACCCTTGCCGGTAGTGGTCGGTTCCGACTTCGCGGGCGAGGTTGTCGCGCGAGGCAGTGCGGTCGAGGACCCTGTCATCGGTGACCGGGTACTGGTCGATCCCGTGGATTTCAGCAGCGGCAAACCGTGCATGTATGGCGAAGTGCTTGACGGAGGACGCGCCGAGTATGTGGCCGTGAAAGCCGCACAGTGCATTCCCGTGCCCAAAGCCGTGAGCCTGGAGCAGGCGGCAGCCCTGCCGCTTGCCTACGGGACCGCCTACCGCATGCTTTTCACCCAGGGCGGCGTGACGGCGGGAGATCGGGTATTGGTGCTCGGTGCAAGCGGAGGAGTTGGCGCTGCCTGCGTACAGCTCGCAGCCGCCGTGGGCGCTGAAGTCATCGCCTGCGCGAGCACGAACCAGAAGCTGGCCGGCCTCGGCGATGCGGGAGCTACGCACCTCGTCAATTACCGCGAGGAACCCTTCCTCGACGCAGTGCGACGGATCTACGGAAAGCCCCGGGTCGCCGGTGGCGGTGGTGTCACCGTGGCGATCAATTTTACCGGCGGCGACACGCTGCCCGACACTCAGCGCTGTGTCGGGAAGGGAGGGCGGATCCTCTGCTGCGGCGCTACCGCCGGCTTCGATCTCGCCCTGGATGCACGCTACTGGTGGACCTACGAACACCGGATGATCGGATCGAACGGCTGGACCCGGCAGGATCTGCAGGACCTGCTGGGGATGATCGCCGAGGGTCAGCTGGACCCGCTCATCGACAGCATCCTCCCCCTGGAGCAAGCGGCTGATGCCGAGGCCAGGCTGGAAGACCGCCGGGTGCTCGGCAAGCTTCTGCTACGACCCTGAGCGCGCGATGGTCGCTAGCGGGAATATGAACGGCAACTTCGGCAGCCTGCTCACCACTGGCTCCGGTGCACTTATCGACGGAAGCCGGGAGTTCCGGCTGGTGTCCGGCAGTGCGCTCGATACATGGATCGATGAGCTGGCCCGGGGCCTGGCGGGCCTGCCGCTGGCCCCGGCCAGCCGGATCGCGCTGCTCGGCGAGAACAGCGCCGGCTACCTGGCGCTTTACTTCGCAATCATGCGCGCCGGCCATGTCGCCGTACCTTTGAATCATCGCTTTCCCGACGAAACCCTGCATTTCATCCTCGATGATGCCGAGGTGAGCCTGGTGGCCCGGGACCGCCCCTTCGCGGCGCGGGTGCCCCGGAAGGTGCCCGCCATCGGCCTGGACGCACCGCCAGGCGAGCTTCTCGCCCAGCTATCGGCCACCGCTGTCCGCCACGCCGAAGACGCTGGCAGCTTCGCCGGGCTCTGCAAGATCCTCTACACTTCAGGCTCCACCGGCCGGCCCAAAGGCGTGCTGCTCGCCCACGAGGGCATGCGCTGGGCGCTGGCGCGGGGCCTGGAAGACCTGGTGGACGTGCAGGGCGAAACGGGGCTGGTCGTCGCGCCCTTCTATCACAAGAACGGCCTATACTTTGCTTCACTGCTGCTCGCGAGCGGCAATCGCATCGTGATCCTTCCGCGCTTCAGTGCCAGCGCCTACCTCGACGCGATCGAACAGCAGCGCTGCAGCTGGCTAACCGGCGTCCCCACGATGTTCGCGTTGCTCGCCAGGGAGGACTGGCAGAGCCGTGAGCTCGATCACGTCACGCGCATCAATGTCGGCTCAGCACCGCTGAGCGACTCGCTGTTCGAAACGATGCGGCGCATGTTTCCAGTGGCCAGCATAACCAACGGTTACGGCACCACGGAAGCCGGCCCCGCCATCTTTACCCGCACCGGCCTGGGCCCCGACGCCTGCCCCCGCGCGCTGGGCAGGCCGGTTCCCGGTATCGAGCTCCGGCTCGGCGACGGCGACAGCGGTGCCGGGCCCGACGAGGGCGTTCTGTCGGTGCGTGCCCCCTCGCTGATGCGCGGCTACCTCAATCTACTCGGGAAAACCGCGCAAACGCTTCGCGAGGGCTGGCTGGTCACGGGCGACATCATGCGCCGCGACGCCGAGGGCATCTACAGCTTCGTAGGTCGCGCTGATGACATGTTCGTCTGCGGCGGCGAGAACATCTACCCGGCCGCGGTGGAGTCGCTCCTCGAGCGGTGTCCGGGCGTCGAACAGGCTGCCGTGCTGCCGCTTGCACATGAAATCAAGGGACAGGTACCCGTAGCCTGCGTGGTACGCGCACCCGGCTCGAGCCTTTCGGCCGAGGAGCTAAAGGCCTGGTCGATAGCCCACGGGCCGGCCTACGCGCACCCGCGGCAGATTCTCTTCTGCGATGCCCTGCCCATGGGCACGACGCTGAAAGTCGACAAGCACGCGCTCGCGGCCCGGTTTGCCCACGGTAGGGGCAGCAGCGCCGCTTGAGCCGTGGCGTGGCGCAATGACAATGCGGCAGGTGCCATAACGGCTTTACGCTGACCAATTGCTAGTCTCAACTCCTGGCGTGCCGGCCCGGGGCCTGCGCAGGGCGCCAAAAAAAAACAGCGACAAACGAGAGGGGAGCAATATGAAGAGCAGCGCCACGGCACAAAACGGCTCATGTCACAGCGACACGCATCCAACGCTTTCCGGCAGGCTCCAGCGCAAGCCGTTGGCGGCCTGCATTGCTGCTTTCGCGCTCGGTGCAATTCATGCCCAGGGCCAGGAAACGGCACCGGACGTGATCGAGGAGGTAATCATCACGGGTTCTCTGATTCAGCGCGATGACTACGTCGCAGCCAGCCCGGTCGTCACCCTCGGCGAGGAGCTGTTCCAGAACTTCGGTGTCACCACGCCGGACCAGCTCCTGGACACCCTGCCCCAGTCCCTGGGCAGTTACAGCGCACGCTCCAACAACCCTGCTAACGCGGGTATCGCCTCCGTCAACCTGCGCGGTCTCGGCCCCAACCGCACCCTCGTGCTCATCGACGGCACACGGGCCATGCCATCGGATGGCACCAACCTCATCGATGTGAGCCTGATCCCATCTGCGCTGATTCGACAGGTGGAAATCATCAGCGGCGGCGCCTCCGCGACCTATGGCTCCGACGCGCTCGCGGGCGTTGTCAACTTCAGCCTTGATTCCAGGTTCGAGGGTTTCAACATCGCCGGCCAGTTCGGCACGACCGCCGAGGACGACGGCGAAGAAACGGCGCTGGAAATCGTCTGGGGTACGCGCAGTGCCGACGACCGCTCCGGCCTGGTGCTCTTCGGCAGCTACGTGGATCGCGAGTCTGTCAGCGCCCAGGACCGTGAAAACACCGCCTGGCCGACCAACCGCATCCGCAACGACGCCGGCCGGGTCGAGGACAGTTTCATTAACGGCTTCCTCGAAGAGGGCCGGGCCCAGCTGTTTGCCAATCCCCCCAGCCAGGAGGCCGTGGACCAGGTCTTCGGCGGCTACGGCGTGGCACCCGGCCTCGACCTCTGCTCAGGGGTCAACTGCAGCGTGGGCTTCAACCAAGACGGCACACTGTTCAGCCTGTCGCCGCTGGAGAACTTCCGTGACCCGCAGCCGTCCGTACTGACCGACCCGTACGGTGGCAACTTCGATGATCCCGGGTTGCTGCAGATCCCCCTCGAACGCTGGAGCATCGGCGCGCTGGGCGACTTCGCAGTCAATGATCGGGTAGAGCTTTACGGGCGTTTCATTTACTCCCACCGCGAGGTGGAACGCCTGATCGGACCGGCGTCCGTCGGCGGTGGCAGCTCCGTACCGGTCTCCCCGGCCCCCAACAACAGCGTACCGATCCCCGATGACCTTGCGACACTCCTGGCCTCGCGCCCCGACCCGAATGGCCCTTTCTTCGTGGAGCGCGTCTTTACTGAGCTGGGCGGTCGCGGCGCCGTGTTCGAGGACGACCATTACCAGTTCCTGGGCGGCCTGCGCATGCGCCTCGGCGAGGCCTGGAACCTGAATGTTCACGCCTCTTACGGGGAGCTGGACCGCAAGGAAACACAACCGGGAACGCTGAGCGTTCCTGCCCTGACGCAGCTGTTGACGGGCGAGGCGACCTGCGGCGATGGCTTTGCACTCTTCGGTCGCAACAGTATCTCCGCCGAGTGCGCCGAGTTTCTCACCTACGTTCCCGAGTACAACAGCACCTTCGACCAGACCGTCGTGGAAGGCGTCGTGTCCGGCCCCGTCTTCAAGCTGCCAGCGGGCCCGCTGCTGATCGCACTCGGCGCCAGCTACCGGGAAAATGGACTTGATTACGAGGGCGACGCGTTCGCGACTGCAGGGAACACCCGCGGTTTCCGGGCGCAGGATTTCAACGACGGCTCCGTGGACGTGAGCGAGGTCTTCGCCGAGGCGGTCATTCCGATTCTCGCCGATATGCCCGGCGCGGAGCTCCTCGAGGCCACCCTGGGCTACCGCATCTCGGACTGGTCCACCGCCGGCGACGTCGACTCCTACAAGGCGGAGCTCAACTACCTGCCCGTTGAGAGCGTCCGCCTCCGGGCCTCCTTCCAGCGTGCAAACCGGGCGCCGAACCTGACAGAGGTACTTTTCACGGCCGGCGATGCCAACGAGAACATCCCCGTTGATCCCTGCAGTGCCAGCTCCCCCTACCGGACCGGACAGGTGCCGGGCGTCGACCCATCGCAGGTCGCCGACCTCTGCCTAGCCCAGGGCGTGCCCGCAGCGGCTATTGACAGCTTCGAAGGCGCGACCTCCGTTTCCGGGGTGTTCGAGGGCAACCCGAACCTCTCCGAGGAGAGCGCGGACACCTTCACGGCAGGCATCGTCTGGACACCGCTGGACAACCTGTCGATGTCCCTCGACTACTATGAGATCGAAATCGAGGATTTCATCAACTTCTCCGCCTTCAACCCGCTCCTCGAGCGCTGCTACAACGCCTTCGGCGGCAACCCGGGCTACGACCCCGGCAGTAACTTCTGCCAGTCCTTCAGCCGCAACCCGCAGACCGGCGGTATCGTCGATATTCAGCGTACCTACCAGAACGTCGCACTCGTGGAGCGGGTGGGCTGGGATTTCCAGCTGAACTACAACCTGCTTCTGCCGGAGGGAATGGGCGACCTCGGGTTGAACGTTCTGCTCTCCAACCTCGCCGAGGCTAACGAGCAGGAGTTCGTCGGCGAGGAGGTCACGGACTACGCTGGGTCGATCGGCGGGCGCATCTTCCAGACCCTGCCGGAGTACCAGAGCAACGTCACCCTCAACTGGCGCCGGGAAAACCTGGGGCTCAACCTGCGCTGGCGCTACATCGACGGCATGGAAAACCGGCGCAGCGTCGACAACCCCGAGGACACGTCCTCGGTCGGCACGCCCAGCATGGACTATTTCGACCTGACGGGCGTCTGGGACATCACGAACCAGCTCACCGCGACAATCGGCATACTCAACCTGACGGACGAGGAACCGCCGATCTACACATCGCCCCTGGACTACAACACGGATCCCAACACCTACGATGTGCTGGGCCAGCGCTTTTTCGGGCGCATCAACTACCGCTTCAACTAAGCCTCGTTCTGCAAGCATGGGGCACCTGGCCACACGGGCAACCGTGTGGCCTTTTTTTCGTGGGCTTTACAGCGTGGATAATTACCGCAAAATGGCGCGCAAACGATAAGGAGCCGGAGGTTCCCTGTGCGCTGCGTCATCGCCGACGACCACCCCCTCTTCCGCAACGCCCTGGCCGCACTCCTCACCGACAGTGGCCTGGCGAGCAGTGTCGAGGGCGTCGCGGATGTCGCCGCGCTACAGGCGCACATCGACGCCGAGGGCGCGCCGGAGCTGCTGCTCCTCGACCTGCACATGCCCGGGGCGAGCGGTTTCTCCGCCCTCGGCTGGTACACGGGCGCCCATGCCGGCAACCCGGTGGTCATGGTCTCCGCCAACACCCACCCGGACACAGTGCGCCGGGGCATTGATCTCGGCGCCGCGGCCTTCCTGTCCAAGTCCGCCAGCACCGATACCATCGGCGAGTGCCTGCAGCGCGTGCTCGCGGGTGAACGGGGCCTGCACCCGGACCTCGCCATCGGCAGCGAGGGCACGGGGCTGAAGACCCTGGACGTGGCCGAGGCCATCGGCACGCTGACGCCACAGCAGTTCCGCGTGGTTGCCATGCTCGCCGAGGGGCTGCTCAACAAGCAGATCGCCTGGGAGCTCGGCGTGAAGGAGGCCACGGTGAAGGCGCACATGACGGAGATTTTCCGCAAGCTCGGCGTGCAGTCGCGGACGCAGGCGGTGCTCGCTCTCGGCAACCTCAACGTGCCGGAGCCGGACGCCATCGCGCAGCCCCCGGGCTCAGCGTAGCGCCAGCAGCAGCGCCCGCAGCCGCGCCGGGTTTACCGGCTTGGGCAGGAACCGGTAGCCCGCCCCCCGCGCGGCGGCACGCACCGTCTCGCCGTCATCGGCGCTGATCACGATGCACGGCGGCGGCGCCTCGAGCGCTGCCGTGACCGTCGATACCGCGGCCACACCGTTGTCGTTGCCGTCGAGGTGGTAGTCGGCGAGGATCGCATCCGGGCGCCGCGCCGCCAGGGCGGCTGCCAGGGCGTCGCGGTCTGCGCAGGCCCGCACCCCGCATCCGAGCGACTCGAGCAGCGCTCGCATGCCCTCGCGCACCCGCGCGTCGTTGTCGAGGCACACCACCTCGCAACCGGCCAGCTCCAGGTCCGCCGCGAGCATGGCCTTCTCCGCTTCGGCGACGGGCCGGGCGCTGCCGCGGGCCAGCTGTACCGAGAACAGCGTGCCCCGCCCCGGCTCCGATTCCAGCCGCAGCGGCAGGCCGAGGAGGTCCGTGTAGCGGCGCACGATCGCCAGGCCGAGCCCGAGCCCTTCGTCGTCGCCCCCGGCCCGGGCGCGCTCGAACTCCTCGAAGATCCGCGCCCGGTCCTCCGGCGCGATACCCGGACCCTGGTCGAGTACCTGGATCTCCGCCCGCCCGGGCCGGCGGCGCAGGCCGATGAGAACCCGGCCCGGGGCCGCGTACTTGATGGCATTGGCGAGGAGGTTCTGCAGCACCCGGTAGACCAGCGCGCGATCGCTGTGCAGCCAGAGGCTGGAGGAAACCAGGCGCAGCTCGACCCCGGCCCGCTGTGCCTGCGGCTCGAACTCCTCGCGCAGCTGGCGCAGCAGCCCCGCCGCCGGGAATGGCGCCGCCGTGACCTTCTGCCGCCCCGAGTCGAGGCGCGCCATCTCGCGCAGCTCGGCGATGAGCTGCTCCGCGCGCTTGAGGGCGTCGTCAATCTGCCCCACCGTCTCGCCGACGTCGCCCTCCCCCGGCACCTTGTTGCGCAGCGCCGCCAGGAACAGCCGCGCGGCGTTGATCGGCTGCAGCAGGTCGTGGCTGGTGGCCGACATGAAGCGCCCACGGCGCCGGTTGGCCTCACGCAGGCTCGCCTCCGCCGCCGCGCGCAGGCGATTCTCCCGGCGCAGCCGGGCATTGGTCTCCGACAGGCTCGCCGAGCCGGACGCCACCCGCGCCTCGAGTTCCTTCTTCGCGTCCTCGAGCTCTTCCACCACCTCGCGGTAATCCGTAATGTCGATGTAGGTCGTGACGAAGCCGCCCTGGGGCATGGGATTGCCGCGGATATCGATCATCCGGCCATTGGGCATGCGCCGCTGCAGCCGGTAGGTGCTGCCCTGGCGCAGCCAGGCCAGGCGTTTTTCCACCTCGGCATCGCTGTCCGCGCGACCGCTGCCGAGAATGCCCCGTTCCCAGTTGAAGCGGTACACGCGCTCGATGGGACAGCCCACGTAGAGGAAGCGCTCCGGGTAGTCGAACATCTTCTCGTAGCGCGTGTTCCAGGCCACCAGGCGCAGATCGTCGTCGACCACGGAGACACCCTGGAGCATGGATTCCAGCGTGGACTCCAGCAGGCTGCGGTTCACGCTGTACTGCTGGTTGAGGTCGCCGACGAGGCCGGCGAGGTCGGCGAAGTCCAGCTGCCGGCTCTCCTCCAGCTGCACCAGCACGCGGCTCGCCGAGGCCGCGCCGATGACCCCGGCCAGCGCCGATTCCACCCGGGCGAGGGCGAAGGCCGGCGCCCGGTCCCCGGGCAGCAGGCGCTGCTCATAGGTCGCCTCGATGCCGCGCCAGAGCCGGTTGCTGGTCTCCTCGCCGAGCAGCGGCGGCAACAGCGCCTGCAGCTGGCTGACCCGGATCAGGCTCAGTTCAAAGTCGTTCTCGGTCGCTTCCCCTTCGCCGGAGAGGAACAGCCGCGCCTGCCGCCGGTCCGCCGCCGAAGGAGACAGCAGCAGGGAGAGCAGTACCAGCAGCGCGGCGTTGACCCCGAGGCTCCAGCCGGTGGCGTGAGCCAGGCGAGCACCGTCGGCGCTGCCGAAAAGACTCACGGGAGACAGCCAGCCGATGCCGAGGGGTCCCTCGGCGAGGAGCCCTGCGCCGCTTGGCAGCTGCGCCGGCAGCACCGCGCAGTAGAACCAGAGCCCCAGCCCCGCCAGCAGGCCCGCAGTCACGGCCACACCGTGGGCCCGGCGCCAATAGAGGCCGGCGAGCAGCGCCGGGGCGAGCTGCGCCGCGGCGAGGAAGGACATGAACCCGATCTCCGCCAGCCAGGGAATGCCCGAGAGCATGCGCGATACCCCCCAGGCGGCGAGCAGGATGGCGACGATGGTGACCTGGCGCACCCGGCGCAGGCTGTCACCGAGGCCCAGGATCAGCCGCGGCGAGCCGGCCTGCAGGCGCATGGCGACCGGCACCGCCACCTCGTTGGTCACCATGATCGCGAGGCTCACGGTGGCGACGATCACCATACCCGTGGCGGCGGAGATGCCGCCGACAAAGGCGGCGATACCGACCCAGTCACTGCCGCGGGCGAGCGGCAGCCACTGGGTGTAGGTATCGGGTGCGACGGGGCTGCCGAGAGCCCCGGCGAGCTGGGAACCGGCAAGGCTGATGGGCATGGCGAGGAGCAGGAACACCCCGAGATAGGCCGGCAGCAGCCAGCGGGCATAGCGGGCATCCTCGAGGCTCTGCGCCTCCACCACGGAAACGTGGAACTGCCGCGGCAGGCAGAGAATCGCCAGCGCGCTGATGAACGTACGCGCATAGAAATCCGCGCTGTCGACGGCCCGGGCCGGCGACAATACATCGGCCGCCAGCGCCTCGCGCACGTCGCTCGCGCGCAGGTAAAGGACCGCCAAGACAGCAACCGCGACGAAGGCGAGCAGCTTGACCAGGGATTCCACGGCGACCGCGTTCATCACCCCGAGGTGCCGCTCCCGGCCGTCCATGCGCCGGGTACCGAAGAGGATCGTGAATAGCGCGAGGATGATCGCGACGAACAGCGTGGTATCGCCCATGGCCGCGGCCTCGCCGCCGACCACCGTGGCCCAGGCCTGGGCCAGCGCGCGGAACTGCAGGGCGATATAGGGCAGCACCGCCGCGGCCGCCACCGCCGTTACCAGCATGGACAGGGCCTGGCGCTTGCCGTAGCGCGCGCCGATGTAGTCGGCGATGGAGGTCACCCGGTGCTCGACGCCCATCTGCACGAGCCGGCGCACCACGGGCCAGCCGAACAGGAAGAGCAGCATCGGTCCGAGGTAGATCGGCGCGTGGCTCCAGGGCGTGTCCGCCGCGCTGCCCACGGCCCCGTAGAAGGTCCAGGACGAGCAGAACACGCCGAGGGTCAGCGCATAGACCAGGGCCCGTAACCGCGGCGAGGAAGCCGCCGGCGAA
Organism: uncultured Alteromonadaceae bacterium; assembly: GCA_964438205.1. GTDB lineage: Bacteria > Pseudomonadota > Gammaproteobacteria > Pseudomonadales > Halieaceae > Pseudohaliea. Next base: position 11,431 of record CAYTJQ010000045.1, on the reverse strand, counting down.
CGTACGCCGACCCGGTCAGACCACCAGGCGACGGCGAACAGGAGGACAATGTAGAGCAGCGCAAGGCTGAGGAGGTTGGAAGGTGCCGTCACGATTTACGAATCGTTCAGCAACTCGGCACAAAGCACCTCGATGTAGCGGGCGACCTCGTGGTACTTCCGGTCAGCGAGCACGGCCTCGAGCCGCTGCCAGTCGAGGTTCAGGTAATCGTGGATGATCGCGTTGCGCATCCCGATGGCACCCCTCATGATCGCGAGCGGCGGCTCTGTGAGGGCCAGCCGCTCGTAAACACGTTCAAGGGCCGCCCGCGCCTCCGCGGGTACCGGCAGCTGCCGCGCCTTGAGCAGGTGCTTCGAGCAGCCGACCGCCATCTCGACCATCACCTGCAGGCCGCGCTCCGCGGCATTGCGCTCGTTGAAAGTAAGGGGCCGGGCAGCCAGCGTCTCGGACAGTTCATCGAGTCCCGCGCGGTGCTGCGCTACCTGTTCACGCAGCGCATACACGTAAGCCTCATAGGGCCTGTCGGTTCCGCTCATGCTCGACCTTGTACGCCTCCCAAAGCGACCACACGCGCTGCTCCTCGGCCCGCAGCCGCAGGTCGGAGCGACAGAACAGCACGCGCCCCTCGTGGATGATATTTGCCGCTAGCGGCACCGGCGCGCGGTTGATATCGACGCAGGAGACAGAAGAAGCGAACAACGCGGCTGCCTTTTGCTCAAACGTCTCGAGGGCCTGCCAACGCTCCGGGTTGGACAGCGACTCCCGTAACGCAACAGCAAGGTCATAGTCGCTGGCGCTGTCCGCGTCGCCCCGGGCCCGAGAGCCGTATAGCCAGAGGACCTCAACGACCTCAGCGTCGGACGCCTGGCGAGCAAGCTCCATCAGTGCATTCATGGCCCTGATTGTCCCCGATTTCTGCCGATGCGGCCAACGCCGACGTCATCGCGCGGCCCGGGGCCCTACGCCAGCCCGCCCCGGCGCAGCTGCACCGCCTGCGCCAGCTCCCGGAGCACGCTCGCGGTATCGTCCCAGGCCATGCACGGGTCCGTGATGCTCTGGCCGTAGGTCAGCGGCTGCCCGGGCTGTACGTCCTGCCGGCCCTCGACCAGGTTGCTCTCGAGCATCACGCCGAAGATCGCCGTGGAGCCCCGGGCCACCTGGGTGGCGATGTCGCAGGCCACGTCCACCTGCCGGGAAGGGATCTTGCGGCTGTTGGCGTGGCTGGCGTCGATCATGATCCGTGCCGGAAGGCCCGCCCTGGCGAGCAGCGCGGCCGCGTCGTCCACGGAGAACATGTCGTAGTTCGGGTGCTTGCCGCCGCGGAGAATCACGTGGCAGTCGGCGTTGCCCGCGGTCTGGAAGATCGCCGAGTGCCCCTGCTTGGTGACGGAGAGAAAATGATGCGGCTGCGACGCCGAGCGGATCGCATCGACCGCCACCTGCACGTCGCCGTCGGTGGCGTTCTTGAAGCCCACGGGGCAGGACAGGCCGGAGGCCAGCTCCCGGTGGGTCTGGCTCTCCGTCGTACGCGCGCCGATGGCGCCCCAGGCGACCAGGTCGGCCACGTACTGCGGGCTGATAAGGTCGAGGTACTCCGTGCCCGCCGGCAGGCCCAGCTCGGCGAGGTCGGCCAGCAGCTGCCGGGCGAGGCGCAGGCCCTTGTTGATCTGGAAGGTGTTGTTGAGGTCCGGGTCGTTGATCAGGCCCTTCCAGCCGACGGTGGTGCGCGGTTTCTCGAAGTACACGCGCATGACGATGCACAGGTCCTCGCGCAGCTCATCCGCGAGCGCCTTGAGCCCGGCAGCGTATTCCCGCGCCGCTGCCGGGTCGTGGATGGAACACGGCCCCACAACCACTACCAGCCGGTCGTCCTTGCCGGCAAGCACTTCGTGGATCTCACGGCGTGCTGCAGACACGATCTGCGAGGCACTGTCCGTCAGGGGAATCTCGTTGACGAGGGTTTCGGGGGCAACCAGTTCGGTCGTACCCTGGATGCGCAGGTCATCGGTGGCGGCTTTCATGGATCGGCTCAGAACTGCAGTTGACAATCCCCCAATGTATCACAGGACGGTGTACTCCCCCCATCGCCTGCCGGACCCGGAATCGAGGCTGGGCACGGGGCGGAGCCCCGTGTTAACTTCCGTTGATGAGACGCAATTATATTAAGAGCTGCGACTCACCCTGCGAGGGAACCGGACTCGCCGTACGCGAGGACAGTCACGAGCACCGTCTGCGCCCGTGGTTCTTCGCCGCCTTCCTCGCCCTGCTCACGGCGCCTGCCTGTCCAGCAATAGCGTCCAAGGACAGCCTGGCCATCTCGGGCGTCCGTTATCTTGGTGATCTTCCAACGCTGGTTGCTGACAAGCTCGGCCTCTTCGAGGCAATACCCGCGCCCGTGACCATCACCTACGAACGGTCCGGACACGACAACATGGCCCGCCTCCGCGCCGGCGAAATCGACGTTGCCACCATGGCGCTGACCCCGCTGGTGATCGAACTGCTGGCGGGGCCGCCCGCCCCCGCGGACGAGGCACCGGTCATCCTCGCGGACCTGCTCGTGCAATCGGCCACCGGTGTCTACCGCCGCGAGAGCAACAGCGACAGCACCGCGCCCGCGCTCGCCGGCAAGCGAATCGGCTACATGCCCGGGACCAACGCGGAGGTGCTGTGGTGGGACTTCACCTCCTACCACGGACTGGACCGCGATTCGTTCCAAACCGTCGAGGCGCCGGTTGGCGAACTGGCGCGACAGCTTGCCAGCGGCAATCTCGATGCCGCCGTGCTCTGGCAGCCCTGGCCGACCCTGATCGAACTCGACATGGGTGTCCCCCTGGTCCGCCTTGAGAGCGCAGAAGAGGTGAACGCAAGCTGGGTCCTGGTCACCCGCGCCGGTGAAGTCGCGCGCAGACCGGAGACCATGCGCGCCCTGCTCACTGCCTACCGGCGCGCGATCGATTCGATCGAAAAGGACCCGGCAGGCGCCAACGAACTGCTCGCCGGGCACCTCGCCATTGCGCCAGCGCTAACCGCCGGGTGCTGGCAGCCGGCCTTCTTCGACCTGAAAGCCGATTGGGCCCTGTTGCTGGGCCTGCAAAAGCAGCTCGACTGGTTCCGGGCGACGGGTCGTGGCGGCGGGGGCGGGCTCGATTATCAACGTCTCCTTCAGCTCGACCCGCTGGCTCGGGCACATCCCGCCGGCATTTCCATCATGTTCGATCGCTACCTCGACCCCGCCGACGCCCCATGAAGCTGGCAAGGCTCGCAAAAGCGGCGCTGTTGCTCTGCGCGGCACTCCTCGTGGTGGTCGCCCTGGTCATGTTCATGAGCCTCCGGCAGATCGAGCGGGAGCGACAGGAGATCGCTCACCTGCTGCGGCTTCAGACCGCCATCAGCGGACTCGCGGCGCCGGCGAGCACTCTCCTGTTCTCGCCTGTCGATCCGGGGATCCGCCGGCTGTACCGGACCGACGCCGACGCATTGATCAGGCGTCTCGAGCGCCTCGGCAATCGCTACCCCGATGCGGACAAGGCGGCAGACCACCTCCGCAACATGCTGGCGGCAGGGGTCTCGCCGCCCGCATCCGGTGCGCCGCAGGCACAGCTGACGCAGGCCCGTGCGGGTATTGCCCGGCTTACCAGCAGCTCCATCGCCGCCCTGAGCGCCGTGCAGGATGCAACCATCGCCGCGCGCTCGGATATTGAGCAGAGCTCGCGCCGCCTGAACAGCCTCCTGATCGGTGTCTCAGTACTCTTCGGTGCTCTCTGCATCACCGCATTCTGGCTCATCCAGCAGCGCCTGGGGGTGCGCGTGGCCAGGCTTGCGCGCCAAGTCCAGGATCTTCGCCGCGGAACGCGAGCGCGGGCAGACCTTGCCGGCGACGATGAACTCACCGACCTGGCACAGGGCCTCAACGAGCTTGCGGAGGGCCAGGAACGGGCCCTGGCGGAGCTGCGTGCCCGGCGAGAAGAACTCGAACACAACCAGGAAATGCTGCAGGAATCGCAACGGATCGGGCGTATCGGTGCCGCCCGCTACTTCCCGGCGGAGGAACGCACCGAGTGGACCGCGCAGACCTTCCACATCGTCGGCGAGGACCCCGGGGCGCCGCCCCCCACACCGCGCGCCCACCTGCAGCGGATACACCCGGAGGATCGGGCGACGGTCGCCCGGGCTTACAAGCTGGCGGCCGCGAACCTCACTCCCTACGCGATCATGTACCGGCTGGTCGGCGACCGGAGGACTACCACCTACGTGGAAGAACGGGTGCAGCCCGCCTTCGACGCTGCCGGCAAGCTCCATTACTGGTACGGCACCCTGCAGGACATCACCGAACGGGAAAACCTCCTTCGCGGCATGGAGGAGGCGAACAAGGAACTGTTGCACCAGACCCGCATCCGGGAGCTCCTTATCGACTCCCTGCCGGCAAACATCGCCATGCTGGACGCCGACGGTAACATCCTCGAGGTCAATGAACGGTGGCTTCGCTATGGCACCGACAACGGCCGTCCCCTCCGGGAAGGCAGTGAAACGATGAATTACCTAGCGGTCTGCGACCGCACCCGGGGCAGGGATGCCAGCACCGCGCGCCGCGTTGCCGCAGGCCTCCGTGCCATCATCACCGGCTCCAGCGACGAATTTGTCCTGGAGTATCCCTGCCACCCGCCGGACGGGAAACAGTGGTTTCGACTCATGGCGAGGCCGCTGCGTGACCGGGAGCAAGATGGCTCCCTGCGGGGCATCGTGGTGATGCACGTCGACATCACGGAACGTATGCTCGCCGAGGAGAAAGTACGCTATATCGCGTTCAATGACCCGCTGACCGGGCTGCTCTCCCGTGCGGGACTCACGCAGCAGATCGACGAACAGCTCGCCGGTGACAGCGGGGGACTGATGGTCGTGTTCGATATCGCCAACTTCCATGATGTCAACGACAGTTTCGGCATTGCCGCCGGCGACTGCCTGCTGCGCGAGATAGCCGAACGCCTGCAGGCCCTGCGTCCGGCCGCGGTCTGCGCAAGCCGCCTGGGTGCGGACAGCTTTGCCATCTATTTCGCGCCGGCGACCGCCACCGAATCGGCGCGGCAGGCGCTGGCAACCCTGTTCGAGAGCCCCTTCCGGGGGCCGGACGATGCCCCACTCTACGTTGCCGCAGATTTCGGCGCAGCCCGGGACATGGAAAGGACGGGGACGGCCGCCGGCGAACTGCTGCAGCGCGCCGAACTGGCCCTGTTCCAGGGCAGGCGTGCCGACCACAGCTGGACTGACTTCAACCATGCCTTCCTGGCGGCGGCCAGCGACCGTATAAAGACGACGAGCGAACTCAACGTGGCGCTTGAACGAGGAGAGCTGGCCCTGTTCTTTCAGCCCAAGGTCAACTTGCGCGACGGAGCACTCATTGCCTGCGAGGCACTGCTCCGCTGGCACCATCCCGAGCGCGGTCTGCAGTCCCCGGGCTTCTTTATCCCTATCGCGGAACAGAGCAAGCTCATCCTGCCGATCGGGGCCTGGGTGCTCCGCGAGGCCTGCCGTCACCTCGCGGGCTGGCAACAGGCGGGCCTCGCTGTCGTGGCCGTAGCGGTCAACGTCTCGGTGGCCCAGCTGATGGACCCCGCTTTCCTTCATGAGGTAGACCGCACCTTGCAGGAAACCGGGGTGAGGCCTGAACACCTCACCCTGGAGATCACCGAGACCGCCTTTGCAGAAGAACCGGCCCTGCTCCTGACGCAATTGAGGCAACTGCGGCAGCTCGGGATCCGCCTGTCCCTCGACGACTTCGGCACCGGCTATTCCTCCTTGCAGTACCTCAAGGACTACCCGTTCCAGGAAGTGAAGATCGACAAGAGCTTTGTTCGCGACCTGCCGGTCGATCGCTACAGCCGGAGTATCGTCCGCAACGTCATTGCCCTTGCGGAGGCCATCGGCGCCGAGACCCTCGCCGAGGGTATCGAGACCAGCGAGGTGGTGGATTCGCTGCTGGAGCTGGGCTGCGAGCGCGGCCAGGGTTTCCATTTCAGCCTGCCGCTGGAAGCGGAGGACTTCCGCTGGCTGCTGGAGCAGCGCAGCCGCCTGCCCCTGGCAGCCGACGGACTCACATAGCGCCTGCCGGCCCCTGTCATGCCCAGCCTCCAGGGAGGAACCTACCGTGTCTGAACAAGCGAGCCCCTTGAAAAAACGCCCGACGGGCATCCACGGACTGGACTCGGCCACCGAAGGCGGCCTGCCCGCGGCCGGTGCCACGCTGATTTATGGCAGCGCCGGGGCGGGGAAGACCATCCTGGCTCTGCAGATCCTGGCGAACGCGGCACGGAAGGGGGAACGGAGCCTGTTCATCACCTTCGAGGAATCGGAGTCCCAGCTCGCTGCCGCGGCCGCATCCTTCACCTGGGGTGACGCCGTCAACCACTCGGAACACTGCCGGATCCTCGGTGCGCGGCCCCGTCACCTCGCCGCCGGCGCGGGCGCCTATGATCTCGGTGCACTGCTGTCGTTGCTGGATCACGAGGCCGGCCGCGAACCGCTGGCCTGGGTGGCCCTTGATGCCACCGATCAGCTGCTCAAGTTCCATCCCGACGAGCACGCCGCCCTGGCAGAGATCGGGAGCCTCAACGACTGGGCGCGGAAAAACGGTACCAGCCTGCTCCTGACCGCCAAGGAGAGCACCGACAGCACGCAGTCCGCCGGGCTGGCCGTCGCTCCCATGGAGTTTCTCCTCGATACGGTGCTGAGGCTGACCACGGAGATGGTGCGGCGGCGCCAGAACCGCCGCTTCAGCGTGCGCAAGTACCGCGGCTCCGGGCACAGTACGGACGAGCTTCCGGCCGTGGTTGACGAAGATGGTATACACCTGCCCTACGAAAGAACCTCGAGCGGGGCGCTCCCGGCGAGCGGTGCCCGGCGCGTCAGCACCGGCGTCCCGCAGCTCGACAAGGTACTGCGCGGCGGGCTGTGGACCGGATCCACGACCCTCATCTCCGGCAAGCCGGGGACAGCAAAGACCAGCCTCGCTGTTGCCTTTGCCGTCGCCGCGGCTCAGCGCGGCGAAAAGACGCTCTACATCAGCTTCGACGAGGTTCCGGACCGAATCATCCGCAATGCCGCTTCCATCGGCTTTGATCTGCAGGCGCTGATCGACAGCGGCAGCCTGCAGGTGGCAGCGCGCGAGGCCTGGCGGCACCTGGTGGAAGAGCACTACATCGCTATCCAGCGGCTCATGGACGACATCGGTGCCACCTGCCTGGTCATCGACCCGATTTCCGCCCTCGACAAGGCCGCGAGTGCCGAAGGCGCCTACATCGCCGCCGAACGGATTATCAGCGCGGCCCGAAGCCGCGGCGTCACGACGCTGATGACCTCCCTCGCCGACATCGACGCGCCGGGAGAGGAGGCAACGCTGAGCCATACCTCCACCCTCGTGGAGACCTGGATCACCCTGGGCTACGAGTCGCACGCCGGCGAACGCAACCGGTCGCTGTCCGTGGTCAAGGCGCGGGGGACGGCGCACTCGAACCAGGTGCGGGAGCTGACCCTGGGGGATGACGGCATCCGGCTGGCCGAGGTGTACCAATTCGGCTCCGAGGTCCTCATGGGGACGGCCCGGGTCCAGAAGGAAGCCGAAGAACGCGCCGCGCACGAGGCGGCCGAGCTCCGGCAGCGGCAGCGGCGCCAGGAAATCGAACACCGCATCGCGGAGCGGCGGCGCGAGGTCGATCGCCTGGAGACAGAACTGGAGGCCGCGCTGGGCGAGGAACGGCACAGCGCCCAGCGGGCGCAGACCGCCCGCGAAACGATTCTCCGACGCCGGGAACCGGGGCCCAACCCGCCGGCCCCGGGTCGGATCAACCCTGCGCAGCAGGAGGGTGACCGCAATGATGAGCAGTAGAACCGCTCCCGTCGATCCGCAGACGCCGTCGCTGCTGCTCTTCGTAGCGGGCGACGCCCCGCGGTCGCGGCGCGCTCGGGCGGCGCTGCGCGAAGCGCTGGAACAGCTCGGACGACCGCAGGACAGTTTCCGGGAAATAGACCTGCTCCGCGACCCCGACAGCATCACGCGCTACGGCATTTTTGCAACGCCCGCCCTGCTTCGCCTGGGTGATGGAGAAGCCGAAACGCTCTACGGCGATCTCAGCGACCGCGACCGCCTGCACAGGCTGCTTGCGTAAACGGCCCGGCCCGGGCCGGCACAGACACGCAGCCCTGTGGTGCCGCGCCGCACCAGCGGCGCGAGCCGGCATGTTATGCTCCCGCGACGTCCCATTCCAGGGTTGGGCAACCGATGGCAGAAACGCGCGCGCGGATCGAGCGGATGGAAAGGCCGGGCGCCTTTGGCGATGCCGGCATGGACAGCGGAGACCGGGGGCGCCTCCGCCTCTTCCTCGTGGTCTTCCTGCTTGTACTGGTGGCGGGGCTCGGCTATACCCTCCTCCAGCCTTCGATCTACCGCAGCAGCGCCACGGTGCTCATGAGCGCCCCCCGCGCCCTCGACGCGCCGGCGGCGGTGGAAGACGCGCAGAACGTCGCCATCCAGCGCCGGGTACTCACCGGCGACGAGATCATGGCGGCGCTGGCCGCCGAGCTCGAGGCGCGGGGCAGCGCGGTCGGCACCGCGGCGCTGCGCACCATGCTCAGCGTCGAGGCAGTGCCGGAAACGAACCTGGTCGAGCTGGCGGCCACCGGCACCGAGCCGGGCCTGCTGCCGCAGGTGGTCGACGCCTGGATCGATGTCTACAGCGCCGCCCGGGCCCGGGACGTCGGCGACAGCAAGGCGAGCAGCATGGTGCGCGTCGAGGAGGAACTCGACGCCCTGGACCAGCGCATCACCGAGGCCCGGAGCGCCCTCGCCACCTTCCGCGCCGACCATGACATCGTGTCGGTGGAGCGCGAGCAGAACGCGGTGATGAGCCGCCTCGACGGCCTGAATGAGGCGCTGCGCGAGGCCGAGGCCGAGGAGGTGCGCAGCAAGGCCTACCTCGCGACGGTGCGCGAGGCCATCGCGGCGGACCGCCTGGTGATGCCGGAGGCACAGCGCGCCGAACTCGAGCGCCTCGAGGACGAGCGCGACGAGCTGCGCACGGAACTGCTGGTGCTGCGCAAGCGCTACACACCGGAGTACATCGAGCGCGACGCCACCCTGCGCCAGGTGCCGCGCCGCCTCGACCAACTGCAGACGGAGATCGCCGAGCTCATGGACCGCGGCCGCCAGCTCGAGCTGGCGAGCGCGCAGCGCGCCTACGACACGGCCCGCGCCGCGGTGCGGGAGCTGGAAACGCGCTTCGCCGAGCACCGCGCGGCGGTGGCGGCGTTCAACGAGACCTACGCCACCCACGCCGCGCTGCAGGCCGACATCGAGCGCCTCGAGGAGCTGAAGCGCGAGACCCGCGCGCGGCTGGTGCAGTTGGACGTGCGCCGCGTCGACAAGTACCCGGAGGTCTCGGTCATCGCCGAGCCCTCCCCGGTGAGCACGCGCATCGGCCCGGACTACTGGCTACTGGCGGGGCTCAGCCTGGCGGCGGCGCTGCTGGCGGGAATCGGCGGGGTCTGGCTGCGCGGCTTCCTGTCGCCCCGCCAGGCGCAACCGGCCTACGTGACCCTGTCCGGCGTACATTTCTACCCGCCGGAGCGCGACGGCGAGCTCCCCTACCGCGACGAGGCCGACCCGCGCCTGGCGCAGACACAGGCCGGGCGCCTGGGGCGGCGCGACGACGACCAGGCCGATCCCGAGGCTCGCTAAGCCCAGTCCCAGGCCACGGCGCCCGCCTCCCGGCCCACGCGCAGCCGCCGAAGGCGCGACAAGCGATAGTCCCGCTCCACCACGGAACTGACGGCGATATAGTCCGCATGGGCTCGCGACGGGGTCAAGCGCAGGCGCAGGTAGCCGTTGTGCAGCCCGTCGGTCCACAAGACCTCGCGGTTGCTCTCCATCAGGCGACGGTCCAGCAGCCGGGCACCCTCGCGGCCGAGGCGGGCGAAGTCGCCCGGCGAGGTGATGCCGGTCGTGCCGAGTTCCAGGCCCATGGGCTCGCCCGCAGCATCGTGGAGCGCGTTGGACCAGAAACTGTGGCTGTCCCCGGTCAGCACGAGCAGGTCCGTGGCGCCGGCCTCGCGCGCCAGCCCATACAGGCGCTCGCGCGCGGCGGGGTAGCCATCCCACGGGTCGAGGTAGAGGGGCAGGCCGAGAGCGCCCCGCTCCGCCAGGCGCTTTACGCGCTCGAACTCGTCGGCGGGCGCCGACGGCGCCAGGCTGGCCAGGTCCGCCGCGCTGAGCCGTGGTGCCGCCGTGCGCGCCATCGGTACCTGGTTCCCCAGCAGGCGCCAGGGCTGTCCCTCACGAACGGACGCAGTCAGTGCGTCAGCCACGAAGCGCTCCTGCTCGGGGGAGAGTAGACGCCGGGCCGGGTCGCCGACGACGTCGGCGAGGAACTGTCTCGCGGCCTGCGGTCCCCCCAGCGCCTCGGGATGGCTAGCGTAATCGACCTGCTGCGAGCGCGCGCCGTGTCGCGTCTCCAGCGTCACCAGGGTAGCCAGGTCGCCGAAACGGAAGCTGCGCCAGTAGTCCCATGGAGCCTGACCGGGCGCCGGGTCGCGCACGGGCATCCACTCGAACCAGGCACGGGTAGCTGCAGAACGGCGCGCTGCCCACGCCCCCTCCGTTGCCGGCTGGTGGTTTTCGGCGCCACCGGTCCAGGGGTTGTTCGCGGACTCGTGGTCGTCCCAGAGCGGGATCAGGGGATGCGCCGCATGCAGCGCCTGCGATTGTGGATCGCCCTTGTACTGCGCGTGCCGCCGGCGATAGTCCGCCAGGGTCACGATCTCGTTGCCGGGCCGGTGCAGCCGGTCGAGGCTGGCACCGCGCTCCGCACCCCAGCCGTCGGCGGCATACTCGTAGAGGTAGTCGCCGAGATGCAGCACAAAGTCGACCTCCGGATCCAGCGCCATGGCCTCATAGGCATTGAAGTAGCCGAAGGGGTAGTTGGAACAGGAGGCCACCGCGAAACCGACCGCCGCCACGGTCCCGGTCGGCAGGGTGCGCGTGCGGCCTAGCGGCGACGTCGTGCCGCCGGCCCGGAAGCGGTAGAAATAGCGGGTGCCCGCCTCCAGCCCCGTGGCCTCCACCTTCACCGTGAAGTCCCGGTCCGCGCGCGCGGCGGCTTCACCGCGACCGGCCAGGCGGCGGAATTGGCGATCATGGGCAAGCTCCCAGCTGACCGGTGTATCCGCGGCGGCGCCGGAAAGGCGTGTCCACAACACGGCGGAGGACTCGGTCGGGTCACCGCTGGCAACGCCGTGGGCGAAGCGCAGGGCCACAGGTGTTTCCCGGCTGCCGGCGCACCCGGTGAGAACGAGGGCCGTGCCGGCTGCCAGGCCCGCCACGGTCCGTCGCCGGTCCCTATCGATCGTCATGGTGAAGACTCCTTGGCAGGCACCCAAAAAAAAG
>CAYTJQ010000044.1:16014-29477 GCA_964438205.1 uncultured Alteromonadaceae bacterium | reverse complement strand
GCAAGGGCTGTTCAGGACCGGTCCCAGCGGAGGCTAGAGCTGCCAGCCGGTACGCCGCCGGGGGCGAAGCGGCGCTCTGCCAGGGCAACGGCGCGCTCACCCACGATGACCACGGTACTCGCCCGGGTGCCGTAGCGCTCGCCGACGATGAAGGGTGCCGCGAGCGCGGCGACCTCCGCCTCGCTCATGCCGGTGACGGCGCGGTGTTCCGGCTCCGGCGGCAGGGAGCGGTCGGCGAGCGGCGCGAACAGCGCATCGGCAAGCTCGGCATCGCCCGTCGTGGCGAGGGTCCCGGCGAGGGCCGCGCGGCTGCGCGACACCTTGAAGCGCGCTTCGTCCAGCACGCCGTTGGCGAGGGCGTGGATCCCCGGGCCGAGCACCTGCGACGGATGACGATTGGAGCTGTAAACCAGTGACTCCCCGTCCCAGAGCAGCAGGTTGAAGCCACGGTAGGCGTCGCCCTCGATCCGCTCTGCATAGGCCCGGGCGGTCTCCCCGCCCGCGAGGAACCCCGGCACGAGCTCGCCGCGGGAGCGGAACGTTCCGGGCGAGGGCACTTCGCTGACATTGGTCACCGCCGCGAAGCGGCCGCTGGCGGCCACGCCGAGCCAGGTGCCGCCGGCCTCGAGGTCGCGGCCGGCAACGATGCCCGCAGCGCCCGGCCAGCGGTGTGCCGCGGCGCTCGGCCTGGCATGGAACTCGTCCCGGTTGGCCGCGACGACCAGCGGCACGCCCGGGCGGGCGCCCACGGCGAGCAGGACGAGGCACATGGGCGAAGGGAACTAGGTGCCGATCACGCGGCGCCAGAGCGCTGCGTGGGCCTCGTCGAAGAGCCAGATGCTCACCGAGAGGTCGGCATAGATGGGGTCGGCACAGCAGTCGCGGGCGATCGCCGCGGCCTCGGCATGCGGGTAGCCGAACACGCCGCCGCCGCCGAGCAGTCTGCTGTTCGCTGCATTGACGATTGCATCCGCCCGGGCCCGGGTAATGTCGCCGACAACGAGGTTGAGGTGCGCTGCGCCTGCCATGGGCGGGACCCTAGCAAGCGCCGCGGTAGCTGGCTAGTCGGCCAGGCGACCGAGGTGAGAGCGGAGCCACTCGCTGTCCGCCCGGTGCAGGCCCGCCCCCGGGACGCCCCGGACGGGTTACTCCCGGAGCCAGGTCCCGGCCTCGTCCGCGCGGATCCAAAGCCGGGAGAGCCAGGCATGGCCGCCGCCGGTTGCCGGCGCGGTGCAGTTCACCTTGTTGCGACCGGGCCGGAACGCCGGCAGTGTGACCTCGACCCAGGCACCGTCACGGGCGAGCGCCAGCGGCGTGCCGTCGGCGCTGTAGCAGGCCAGGCCCTGTTCGCGCCAGGCACCGGGCACCGGACGGAAACGCCAGCGCCGCGGGGACGCTTCGCCCGGCGGCAGGAAGACCCGCGGGTCGGCCTCGTCGCCCGGCTCCAGCGGTCGGGCCGCCAGCGCCATGCGCAGACGCTCATCACCATCGGCACCGTGATAGAGCGGGAAACGCGGCACCCGGGTGGCCCGGCTCTCAGGCCCCACGGCACCGGACTGCTGCGCCAGGCCCCACAGTCCCTCGGACGCCAGCAGCGCTTCCGTCGCCCGGCTGTACTCGCCGTAGGGGTGGGCGTGCGCAGCGATCACGGCGTCGCCGAGCTCGGCGCGCAGCCGAGCGAGGCTGTCGAGGATCTCCCCGCGCACGCGGGACCGCCAGCCGGCATCGTCCTCGCCGTCCCGACGCGCCTCGAGGTGACCGTGGCTGACCGAGTGCCCGCCGAAGGTCGCCAGTCCGCTGTCGGCGAGTTCGCGCAGCGCGTCCCAGTCCAGGTAGCTGCCGAAGCCCTCGTCCACCGGTCCCGTCGCCACGAACACGGTGAACGGCAGCCCGCGCTCGGCGAGGCGGGGGAACGCATTGACCAGGATCGAGCGGTAGGCGTCGTCGAAGGTCAGGGCCACCGCGCGCGGCGGCAGGTCCCCGGCACGGGCGCCCGCGAGCAGCGCCGCCAGCGGCAGAACCCGGTAGCCGCCGTCCAGCAGCGCGTCGAGGTGGGCCTCGAAGCGCGCCGGCGCCACGCGGGTACTCCCCGGGCCCTCCGCCGCGATGCGGTGATAGAGCAGAATCAAGCCGTGCCCGGCACCGGCGTCGGTATCGGCTGTTGCGTCGCTGCTGGCGGTGGCCGGGCCGGGGGCGAGACAGAGCAGGCTCACAACCAGCAGGCAACAGCGAAGCGGGCGGCGGCAAAGCGGGGAGCGGAAAGCGGCGAGCCGGCGCGCCATCAGCCGCTGGCCACCTCGTCGAGGAGTTCGCGGTTCTGCTGCATCATGGCCTGCAGTTCGTCGAGATAGACCTCACCGCGCTCCGAGTAGCCCAGCAGCCCCGGCACCAGCGCCGGCCCGCTGAGAGAACGGTCGCTGCCTCGCAGGGCAGCCCGCTTTTCCCGGAAGACGCGGTAGCGCTCATGGGTGTTCAGGTTGTTCATGTAGCGCCGGATGGCCTCGTCGACGCTGTCGAAGGCGGCTACCTCGTGCTGCTCCCCGTCCGGTCGCTGCCCGGGCACGAGCCCGCAGCCGGGCTCGTAGCACCACTGGCCGAACAGGTTGTTGCCCTCGACGGCGAAGCGCGAGCGGCCCCAGCCGGACTCTTTCGCGGCCTGGGCGAGGGCGAGGTCAGGCGGGATCACATCGATACGGCGGGCCAGGGTCGCCGCGACGGCGGCGGGGTTCTCCGGCTGCCAGGGTACCTCGTATTCCCCGGCGAGCCGGCGCAGGCGCCGCCGCGCGAGCCAGCCGAGCTCCTCTCCGGCAGCGAGCGTGCTCTGCAGTGCCTCGAGCTCCGCGCGCTGGGCGCGAATGCGATCGTTTTCCGCCACCACGATCGGTTGCAGGAACGCAAAAAAGGTGCGTTTCAGCGTCGACACATCCTCCACCGCGGCGAGATCCGGGAGGTCGCCGCCGCGGTCGCAGGCCTGCAGGGCCAGCAGGCAGGCCAGGGCGAGCACGCAGGCCCGGCAGCGGGACAGGTAATCAGGGCAGCCCATGACGCTCGAGGGCCTCCAGCGTGTCCGGGTCCGGGTAGCCGTCGGCGGGCAGGCCCGCGTCCAGCTGGAAGGCGCGCAGGGCGTCACGGGTCCGGCTGCCGATGATGCCGTCTGCGGTGCCGGCATCGAGGCCGAGGGCGTTCAGGGCCTGCTGAGCGTCGACGATGTCCGCCTTGCGCAGCGGCGCCGAGAGAGCGGGCGGCAGGTGCAGGGGCTGGGCGCCGGCGAGGCGGTCCGCCAGCAGTCCCACGGCCAGCGCATAGGACTGGGACGCATTCCAGCGCATGACCACGCGGAAGTTGTCGTAGACCAGGAACGCCGGCCCCCGGTGCCCGGCCGGCAGCAGCAGGGCGGCCTCGAGGTCCAGGGCGGGCAGCGGCGCACCGTCGACGCGGGTCACCCCGGCGGCGGCCCAGGCGCGCAGGCTCTGCGCCTTGCCGAGGCCTGCCTGCTCGTAGGCGAAGCCCGCGGGCAGCGCGACCTGCCGCCCCCAGCGCAGCCCCGGCTCCCAGCCGAGGCTGCGCAGGAAATTCGCGCCGGACGCCAGGGCGTCGTGCTCGCTCTGCCACAGGTCGATGTGCCCGTCCCCGTCACCGTCGACGGCGTAGCGCAGGTAGGAGGACGGCATGAACTGCGTATGCCCGACGGCGCCGGCCCAGGAGCCGACCAGCTGCTCCACCGGCAAGGCTTCCCGCTCGACCAGCTGCAGGGCATTGACGAACTCGCCGGCGAAGAACTCGGAGCGGCGTTCGTCGCAGGCCAGGGTTGCGAGCGAGTCGAGCGTCGGGACCTCGCCCAGGTAGCCACCGTAGTTCGTCTCCAGGCCCCAGAACGCGACCAGGTAGCGCGGCGGTACCCCGTAGCGGTCGAGGAGCGCCTCGAGGAAGGCGCCGTGACGCTCGAGCAGCGCCCGGCCCTTGTCCACGCGTGAATCCGTCACCCGGGCCTCGAGGTAGGCCGGGAAAGTCTGCACGAACTCCGGCTGGCTGCGATCGAGCGCGATCACCCGCTCGAGCGGCGACAGGGACGGCAGTACGCGCGCGATCAGGTCACCATCGACGCCGGCGGCCGCGGCGCGCTCGCCGAGACCTGCCACGCAGTCGCGGAAGGCGGTGGCCGCGGCCGGCCCCGCGGGCAGCAGCGTCGCGACCGTCGCGGCAAGGAACAGCAGGAGGGACAGCAGGAGAGACAGGGGGCGGGCCATGGATACCTCGGGAATGCCTGGGGATGGCATCATAGCGAAAGCGCCGGCGGCGGCGCCACGACCACGCCCCGGACCCCGGCTGCCGCCTGCCCTTGCGTCAAGCCCCACTTTGGTTAGAGTTGGAAGCCTTCATGACCGAGCATAACGACAGCGACCGGGAACCGTCCACCGGCGGCAGCCCCCTGAGCGCCGGCGAGCGCTACCACTTCAACGAGGGCACGCTCCGGCGCCTGTGGCAGGTGCTCGGTGCCCAGGTGCAGGCGGGCGGTACCCGCTTCGCGCTGTGGGCACCGAACGCCAGCGCAGCGGCCGTGGTCGGTGCTTTCAACGGCTGGGACCCCGCCGCGGACCCGATGCACCCGGTAGGCGACAGCGGCCTGTGGGAGGCCTTTGTCCCCGGGGTCGGCGAGGGCGCCTGTTACAAGTACCGGCTTCTCGACCGCCGCGGCGCCGAACTGCCGCTGAAAAGCGACCCGGTGGCCTTCGGTGCCGAGCACCCACCGCAGACCGGCTCCGTGGTGCGGGACATTCGCGGCTACGGCTGGCATGACGACGCCTGGATGGCGGACCGCGCCGGGCGCAATGACCGCAGCGCCCCGATCAGCATCTACGAGGTCCACCTGGGCTCCTGGCGCCGCCGCGCGGCCGAGGACAACCGCATGCTCTCCTACCGGGAGGCGGCCGAAGAGCTGGTCGACTACGTCGCCGACCTCGGCTTCACCCACCTCGAGTTCCTGCCGCTCTCGGAACACCCCTTCGACGGCTCCTGGGGCTACCAGCCCGTGGGACTCTATGCGCCGACGATCCGCCACGGCCCGCCCCACGAGTTCCGGGACCTCGTCGACGCCGCCCACCAGCGCGGCCTGGGCGTCCTGCTGGACTGGGTGCCTGCCCACTTCCCGGCCGATGAGCACGGCCTCGCCCGCTTCGACGGCACGGCGCTCTACGAGCACGAGGACCCGCGGCAGGGTTTCCACCCGGACTGGCAAACGCTGATCTACAACTTCGGCCGCCGGGAGGTAGCCAACTTCCTGCTCTCTAATGCCCTCTACTGGCTGGAGGAGTACCACATCGACGGGCTGCGCGTGGACGCCGTGGCCTCCATGCTCTACCTCGATTACTCCCGCCGGGAAGGGGAGTGGCTGCCGAACCGCCACGGCGGCCGGGAAAACCTGGAGGCCATCGACTTCCTCCAGCGCATGAACCGGCTCGTCTACGGCGAGGAGCCGGGGATCATGACCGTGGCCGAGGAGAGCACCGCCTTTCCCGGGGTCTCGTGCCCGGTGCACGACGGCGGCCTGGGCTTCGGCTTCAAGTGGAACATGGGCTGGATGAACGACACCCTCGCCTACATGGCCGAGGACCCGGTACACCGGCGCTACCACCATCACAAGATGACCTTCGGCATCCACTACGCCTTCTCGGAGAACTTCATCCTGCCCCTCTCCCACGACGAGGTGGTGCACGGCAAGGGCTCGCTCTACACGCGCATGCCCGGCGACCACGCGGCAAAGCTGGCCAACCTGCGCGCCTATTTCGGCTTCCAGTGGGGCCACCCCGGCAAGAAGCTCCTGTTCATGGGCGGTGAATTCGCGCAACCGGCCGAGTGGGCCCAGGCCGGGGAGCTGGACTGGGCGGCGGCCGCGAGGCCGGACCACGCCGGCATCAGTCGCCTGGTGCGCGACCTCAACACCCTCTACCGGGCTACCCCTGCCCTGCACCGGCGGGACTGCGAGGGCAGCGGCTTCCGCTGGCTCGAGGCGAACGATGCCGAGCATTCGCTGTTCGCCTGGCTGCGCTTCGGCGGGCCCGGCGATCCGCCGGTGGCCGTGCTGTGCAATTTCACCCCGGTGGAACGCCGGGACTGGCGCGTGGGCCTGCCGCTCGCCGGACGCTGGCGGGAGGTGCTGAACACCGACGCCGCGCTCTATGGCGGCGGCGACCGCGGCAACCTCGGTGCCATCGAGGCGACGGCCGAGCCGCACCAGGGCCAGCCCTGCTCGGCGACGGTCACGCTGCCGCCGCTGTCCGTGCTGTTCTTTCTCCCGGCGGAGACGCCCTGATGGGAGCGCCCGGCCTCGCAGAACGCGCCCGCCTCGACGAGGCGGCGAGCGAGGCGCTCGCCGCGTGGAGTGCCGCGCGCTACCGGGAGAGCCCGACCACCTTCGCCGCCGAGCAGGCCATCGCCCGGCGCCTCGGCGCCCGGGTGGAAGACGGCGGGCGGGTGACCTTCGGCTTCTGGGCACCGGAGCTGCTCGACCGGCGGGTACCGGACGGCGACATCTTCCTCGAGCTGCTCGCGCCCGAAACGCCGCTGGACCTCGAACAGTGGCACCAGGTAGCGGACTTCGAGCGGCTGCTGCTGCCGGTGCGCCGGCACGAGGCCCACCTGTTCGCAGTGGTCGAGGGACTCCGGGCCGGCACCCGGGCGCAGGTCGGCGACTTCTACGCGCTCTGCTGGCGCGACGGCGAGGGCGTCGAGCACCGCATCATGGACCCGCTGGCGGTTTCCGTGCCCTTCGGCGCCTTCGCCCCGGCGGAAATCCTCGATGCCGCCGCCCTCGAGGCGGAGCGCCGCGACCGCGACTACTATGCGGCCCTCGGCGACGGGATCGGCGACGGGATCGACGGGAGCGGCGTGCACAAGTTCGGCCCGCCCACCAGCATCCTGCAGCTGCACGTGCCCACGGCCACCGCCGGCGGCACCCTGGCCAGCCTGGCCCGCCACTTCGAACGCCTTGCCGAGCGGCTGCGCCGCGACCTGCCGCTGGAGGACGCGGACGCGATCTACACCGGCTACGACGCGGTGCAGCTGCTGCCCGTGGAGCCGACCACGGTCTACGAAGCCGGCCCCGGCTTCTGGGCCGAAAGCAGCCGCACGGAGGGCCGCTGCCGCGTGGAGCTGACGCGCCCGGACACGACCAACTGGGGTTACGACGTCGTCATCGCGGGCATGGGGGCCGTCAACCCGGTGCTGCTGGAGAGTGGCCGTCCGCACGAGCTCGCGGACCTGGCAGCAGCGCTCCACAACTGGCCCGGCGCGCCGAAGATGCTGGTGCTGGACCTGGTCTTCGGCCACGCCGACAACCAGGCGCTGGAAGTCCTGAGCCCCCACTACCTCGCCGGGCCGAACATGTACGGGCAGAACCTCGCTTACCGCAACCCGGCGGTGCGCGCGATCCTCCTCGAGCTGCAGCGGCGCAAGGTGAACTTCGGCGCCGACGGCGTGCGCGTGGACGGCGCCCAGGACTTCAAGTGGTGGGATCACGGCGACCAGCGCCTGCGCCACGACGACGACTTCCTGCAGCAGATGGCCGACGTGGAGCAGTGCGTCTGCGGGGCCCGCTTCCGCCCCTGGTTCATCTTCGAGGACGGGCGGCCCTGGCCGGAAGAGGACTGGGAGCTCGCCTCCACCTACCGCGCCGTGATCGAAGCGCAGCGCGACGACGACGTGTTCCAGTGGGGCCCGCTCACCTTCGCCCACAACACACCGTTCCTCTACAGTTTCTGGCTATCGAAGTTCTGGCGCATACGCGAGATGCTCACCCACGGCGACCAGTGGATCAGCGGCACCGCGAACCACGACACGCTGCGCCGCGGTACGCAGGTCAACCCGGAGCTGAACATCAACACGCGCCTCGGCGCCACGCGCATGGAGATCCTCGACAAGGCCTACGACAACCCGGCGGTCTCGCTGCTCACCTACGCCGCTTTCCCGGGCGTGCCCATGGACTTTCTCAACGCCTCGGCGCGGGCGAGCTGGGGTTTCATCCGCAACCAGGACGACCGCTACGGCGTGAAGATCGTGGCCGAGGAATCCGTCTCCCTGAAGTGGCAGGTGGACGAGTACAGCTACTCGGTGCCGGGCAACTTCGCCCGCCTCAAGGCGCTGGGCTTCGAGACCCGCGACGACCTGTCGCGCTTCTTCGAGTTCCTTCCCGCCCTGGTGGAGGTGACCGGCTACGACCTCGAGCAGATCGCCCACCTGCTCACGGCGGTGCGCCCCGAACTCGCGGGGCCCCACCCGGTGACACCGGCGGATCTCAAGGCCATCGCCCGGGCCTGGATGGACGACATGCACGAGTACTGCAATGTCTCCCACTCCCTGCCCATGCTCGACGGGGAACAGGTGGCCTTCACCCGGGGGCTGCGCGCCTTTCGCCGGGAGCGCCCCTGGCTGCGGGCAGCTTACGGCGAGCGCGACCACTTCGATTACCTCCGCCCCATCGACGGGCGCACGGTATTCACCGCGCTGCGGCACGGGCCCGGCGGCGAGCAGGTCTACCTGGTCACGCACATGGAGGGCGACGCCAGCGAACCCCTGGACCCCCTCGCGCTCCCGGTGCCGGGCCTGGCCGGCGACGGCTGGACCGTCACCCTGCGCACGCCGGGAATTCCGCACGACTACGAGCGGGGGCCACTGTCGCTACACGACTCGACCGGCGTGCTCCTCACGCGCCGCCGGTAGCCTCGCCGCCCTGGCGGGAAAGCGATAACTCAGCGGTACAGCCGCTCGACATAGGCGCGGGCCGCGTCGGCCCAGGGGAAGCGCGCGGCCCGGGCCGCGCGGCGCAGCGCTTCCCGCTTGCGCCGGTGATTGCGCAGCAGGCGCAGGGCTTCGCGCAGCCGGGCGAGCAGCTTGTCGAGGCGCTCTGCCTCCGTCGCACCCTCGAACACGAAGCCGTCGACCCCGTCGCGGACCGTGTCGGCCAGTCCGCCGGTGCGGTGCACGAGGCAGGGCTGGCCGGCGCGCATGGCGAGGAGCTGGGCGATCCCGCAGGGCTCGAAGCGGCTGGGCATGAGGAAGAGGTCACCGGCAAGATAGAGCTGCTCGGAGAGGGCCTCGGAGTAGCCGCAGAGGAACAGCAGGCGGTCGCTGCGCGCCTGCGCCTCGTTGAAGAAGCACTCGAGGTCGCCGTCGCCGCTGCCGAGCACCACGAGCAGTTCGTCCTCCCGGAGTTCTTCCAGCAGGTGGTCCAGCACCGGGCGGCCGTCGGCCTGCCGCGCGACCAGCATGCCGAGCTTCTGCTCCGTCAGGCGCCCGACCACCGTGAGCAGCCGCGCGGGCTCGCCGCCCGCCGCCAGGCGTTCATCGATGCGCCGAAGCGCCAGCACATGGGCCGCGGCGGCAACGCCCCCCGCCGCCAGCCAGCGCTCCACTTCGCCCCGGGCCAGGGCGAGGAAATCGCCGTGGGGGAGCGGTGCCGGGAGCGCATCCGGGTACTCGCAGCCGTTGAGAATGCCGTGCAGTCGACCCGCTTCCTGCGCCGTCGCGAGATCGCGCTGCAGCCCCTCGCCGAGGCCGCTGGCGGGATCGCAGATTTCCGCCGCGTAGGTCGGCGACACCGCGTGCAGGGCCTCGCAGAGCCCGATGGCGGCGCGCAGCGGGTTGTAGCAATCCTTGTAGCGCGGGTCGATGGCCACCGGCAGGGGCACAAGCCCGGGAAACCATGCGCCGAGGCTGGACGGGTCACCGCGCAGTGGCCGGATGCCCTGCATCGCCAGGTTGTGGATCGTGAACACCCGGCGCAGGCTGGCGAGCCGCGGCTGTGCCTGCGAGAGTAGTGCAAAGGTACCCGTATGCCAGTCGTGCAGGTGCACCACGTCGGGCAGGGGCAGCTCTCCTTCGAGCAGCCCGCGCACGGCGCCGGCACAGAACAGGGCGAACTTGCCCGCGTCGGTGGCGAAGGGGCGCTGCGGCGGGTCGTTGCAGTAGATCGGGCCGGCGAAGGACGGGTGCTCGAGCACCAGCTGGCGGACGGCTCCGCCGGGGCCGCGGGCGGGCAGCTCGAACAGGCCCAGCAACTCGGAGCGGCCACCGAAGGGAACGGCCACCGAACCGACCTGCCGCGCCCCGCGGCCGTGCGACAGGCGGCCGTAGCCCGGCGTGAGCACCGTTACCCGGTGGCCCAGCGCCGCCAGGGCCGGCGGTATATCCCGGAGCACGTCGCCCATGCCACCGACCTTGCCGCCGGGCAGGGCGCCGTCCTCGGCCGCGAGCATGAGGATGTGCACGGGCGCGCTCAGGTGATGACGTCGGGTGCCGTGCGGCCGGTGTGCGTCTCGATGCCGGCGATCGCCGCGGCGGCATCGAGCACGGACGCCAGCGTCCGCTGCGTGTCCAGTTCCATGCGCGTCGGGTCGCGTTCGTAGCGTTCGCAGTACAGACGCAGCGTCGCGCCCGACGTGCCGGTGCCGGAGAGCCGGAACACGGACCGCGCGCCGCTCTCGAAGTACAGGCGGACACCCTGGCCACGGCTGACGCTGCCGTCCACCGGGTCCTCGTAGGCGAAATCGTCCGCGGCGCTAACGACCTCCTCCCCGAACTGCCGGCCAGGCAGGCTGGGCAGGCGCTCGCGCAGTCCGGCCATGAGCCCCTCGGCGCCGGCGCTGTCGACGCCCTCGAAGTCGTGGCGGGTGAAATAGTCGCGGCCGAACTGGCGCCAGTGCTCGCGGAGGATCGCCCGCGCCGGCTGGCGGCGGGCGGCGATGATGTTGAGCCAGAACAGCACGGCCCAGAGTCCGTCCTTCTCGCGCACGTGGCTGCTGCCGGTGCCGAAGCTCTCCTCGCCGCAGAGGGTGATGCGGCCGTCGTCGAGGAGATTGCCGAAGAACTTCCACCCGGTGGGCGTCTCGTAGCAGGGCAGCTCCAGTGCCGCGGCCACCCGATCCACGGCCCGGCTGGTGGGCATGGAGCGGGCCACGCCGGCCAGGTTCTGGTAGCCGGGCAGGAAGTGGGCGTTGGCAGTGAGCACGGCGAGGGAGTCGCAGGGGTTGATGTAGCCGCCGCGGGCCAGGACCATGTTGCGATCGCCGTCGCCGTCGGAGGCCGCGCCGAAGGCCGGCGGGTCGTCGCCGTTCATGAGCGCCACCAGCGCGTTCGCATGGACCAGGTTCGGGTCCGGGTGCCCGCCGCCGAAATCCTCCAGCGGTTCTCCGTTCATCACCGTTCCCGCGGGGGCGCCAAGGCGGCGCTCGAGGATCTCGTGGGCGTAGGGGCCGGTGACCGCGTGCATGGCGTCGAAGCGCATGCGGAAGCGCCCGCTGCCGAGCATCTCGCGCAGGGCGGCGAAGTCGAACAGCGTCTCGAGCAGGTCCGCGTAGTCGGCCACCGGGTCGATCACGTCCACCTGCATGCCGCAGAGGTCGTGGCAGCCGTCGCGGTCCAGGTCGATGGGGGGCGCATCACAAGTGAGGTAGTGGTCGAGGCTACCGCTGGCGGCGTGCATCGCAGCGGTGAGGCTCTCCGGCGCGGGCCCGCCGTTCGCGCCGTTGAACTTGATCCCGAAGTCGCCCTCGGGTCCGCCGGGATTGTGGCTGGCGGAAAGGATGATGCCCCCGTCGGTACCGTGCTTGCGGATCAGGCAGGAGGCAGCCGGCGTCGACAGGATGCCGCCGCGGCCCACGATGAGCCGCCGGAACCCGTTGGCCGCCGCCTGCCGGAGGATGCGCTGGATCGCATCGCGGTTGCCGTAGCGGCCGTCGCCGCCGAGCACGAGCGCGTTCCGGGCGTCGCCGCCCAGGGTGTTGAAGATGGCCTGGACGAAGTTCTCCAGGTAGTGGGGCTGGCTGAATTCCCGCACACTCTTGCGCAGGCCCGAGGTGCCGGGCTTCTGGCCTTCGAAGGAACGCGTCTCGACGCGGCGCACTGCCGCACCCGGCTCCCGGTTCATTGCATCCATCCTAAGTCGTTTCCTGTTAAGTCGAACCCTCGGCCAGGCCGAGCATGCCGCGGGTGACGAGAGTCACACCCCCGGCGGAGACCCGGAAGCCATTGGACCGGTCTTCCTCCGGGTCGAGGCCGATTCGCATACCCTCCGGTATCCGGCAACTGCGGTCAACGATGACCCGGCCGAGCCGTGAGCCGGCTCCCACTTCCACGTCCGGCAGCAGCACGGCGCCCCCGACCCTCGAGTAGGGGTGCAGATATACCCCGGAGAAGAGCACGGAGTCGTGAACCTCGCTCCCGGAGATGATACACCCTCCGGCGACCATGGACTGCAAGGCCAGCCCCCGCCGGTCCGGGTCATTGAAGACGAACTTGGCCGGCGGCAGCTGCTCCTGGTAGGTCCAGAGCGGCCAATCGCTGTCGTAGAGATTGAGCTGTGGCGTGGTCGAAACCAGCTCCATGTTGGCCTGCCAGTAGGAATCCAGGGTCCCCACATCCCGCCAGTAGGCCTTGTCGCCCGTTTCCGTGTCGCGGAAAGGATAGGCGTGGACGTGGCAGGACTCGATCATCGCCGGGATCACGTCGTGGCCGAAGTCGTGCGTCGAGCCGATGGTCGCCGCATCCTCCACGAGGCGCTCATAGAGAAAGTCCGTGTTGAAAACGTAATTGCCCATGGAGGCCAGGCAGAAGCCCGGGCGCCCGGGAATCTCCGCCGGCTCCGCGGGTTTCTCCTGGAAGCCCACGACCCGGCCGGTGTCGTCGATCTCCATGACACCGAAGGTACCCGCCGCCTCCGCCACCGGCATTTCAAGGCAGCAGACCGTCATGTCCGCCCCCGACTCCACGTGCTCCACCAGCAGCGGGCCGTAGTCCATCTTGTAGACGTGGTCCCCGGCCAGGATGAGCACGAACTCGGGCTGCTCCGCACGGATGATGTCCAGGTTCTGGTAGACCGCGTCGGCGGTACCCTGGTACCAGTCGTCGGAGTGGCGCTGGGAGGCCGGCAGCACCTCGATGTACTCGCCGAGCTCGCGCCGGAAGTGGCTCCAGCCGCGCATGAGATGGCGGATCAGCGAGTGCGCCTTGTACTGGGTCAGCACGCCGATCTTGCGCACCCCTGAGTTCACGCAGTTGGAGAGCGGAAAGTCGATGATGCGGTACTTGCCGCCGAAGTAGACCGCGGGCTTCGCCCGCCAGCTGGTCATCTCGTAGAGCCGCGAGCCGCGCCCGCCGGCAAGCACCAGGCCCAGCGTATTGCGGGTCAGCCGGCTGACATAGCGGGGGTTGTCGTCACTGATCACCATGGGCCGGCCCTCCGGGTACCGTTCAGCCTGTCCTGCCTTCGCGGAACCAGATGTCCCGCCCGTACTCCCGGATCGTGCGATCCGAGGAGAAGCGGCCGCTCGCCGCCGTGTTCAGGATGCACCGCCGGTGCCAGCCGTCCCGGTCCTGCCAGGCCGCGTCCACCCGGCGCTGGGCATCGATGTAGGCGCGGAAATCGGCGAGCGTCATCCACGGGTCACCGGGGCTGGTCATGGCGCCGAGGA
>CAYTJQ010000044.1:0-15914 GCA_964438205.1 uncultured Alteromonadaceae bacterium | reverse complement strand
GCGGTGGAGATCTGCTCCGAGAGATCCGCGCCGGGACAGATGACCTCCATGCTGGTGACCTTGTAGTCGGGCAGGAAGGCCAGGCGCAGCCAGGGCGCCAGCCGCGGGTCGTCGTTCACCACCGCGGCCACGTTGTTCACCAGCTTGATGACGGCCTTGGCCATGGCGTAGCCCGGTGCCGCCTTGCCGCCGATGAGCACGCAGCGCGGCACGAGGCCGGCGGTATCGCCGCGCAGCACCCGGTCGTAGAGGTGGATGACGTGGAGCACGTTGAGGAGCTGCCGCTTGTACTCGTGGATACGCTTGACCTGGACATCGAAGAGCATGGCCGGGTCGAAGGCGACGCCGCAGCTGCTGGCCACCAGGGCGGCGAGGCGCCGCTTGTTGTCGGTCTTGATCGCGGCGAAGCGCTCGCGAAAAGCCGGGCTCTCCGCCTGCGGGGCCAGCTCACGCAGGCGCTCCAGGTCGCAGACCCAGCCCTCGCCGAGGGTCTCCTCGATCAGCGCCGACAGCCCCGGATTGCAGTAGGCCAGCCAGCGCCGGGGGGTAACCCCGTTGGTCTTGTTGTTGAACTTCGCCGGCCAGAGTTCATGGAAATCCCGGAACAGGCCGCGGGTGAGCAGCTGCGTGTGCAGCGCAGCCACGCCGTTCACGGAAAAGCTGCCCACGATTCCCAGGTAGGCCATGCGCAGCTGCGGCTCGTCGCCCTCATCGATCAGCGACATGCGCCGCTCCCGGTCGACGTCGCCGGGCCAGTGCCGGGACACCTCGGTGAGGAAGCGCGCGTTGATCTCCTGGATGATCTCCAGCAGCCGCGGCAGCAGGCCGCCGAAGAGCGCAACCGGCCAGGTTTCCAGCGCCTCGGGCAGGAGCGTGTGGTTGGTATAGGCGAAGCTCTCGCGGGTGATACCCCACGCCGCCGCCCAACCGAGGTGGTGCTCGTCCATGAGCAGGCGCATGAGCTCGGGGATGGCGACCGTCGGGTGCGTGTCGTTCAGCTGCAGGCAATTGCCGTCGGCGAAACCGGTGAAATCCTCCCCGTGCACCGCGACCCAGTCGGCGAGGATATCCTGCAGGCTGGCCGAGGCCAGGAAGTACTGCTGGCGCAGGCGCAGCTCCTTGCCCGCCTCGCTCTGGTCGTTGGGGTACAGGACCATGGTGATTTTCTCGGCCTGCGTCTTGGCATCCACCGCGTCCGTGTAGCTGCCGGCATTGAACTCGCCGAGGTCGAACTCCTCCGTGGCCTGCGCGCGCCAGAGGCGCAGCGTATTCACCGTCTCGTTGCGGTAGCCCGGGACCGGCATATCGAAGGGGATGGCCAGCACGTCGCGCGTATCCACCCAGCGGTGCCGCCAGTGCCCGTGGTCGTCGCGGTACCCCTCGGCGCGGCCGCCGAAGGGGACCCGGCGGACCCGCTCGCGCACCTCGAACTCCCAGGGGTTGCCGTCGCGAAGCCAGCGGTCGGGGTTTTCCACCTGGTACCCGTTGCGCAGCTGCTGCTGGAACATGCCGTACTCGTAGCGGATGCCGTAGCCGGTGACGGGCAGGGAGAGGCTCGCGCAACTGTCGAGGAAGCACGCGGCCAGCCGGCCGAGGCCACCGTTGCCCAGGCCCGCGTCGCGCTCCTCGGCTTCCACGGTTTCGAGGTCGCAGGCAAAGGCCGCCACCGCATCCCGCGCCTCGCCCTCGAGACCGAGGGAGAGCAGCGCATTGTGCAGGCTGCGGCCGATAAGAAATTCCAGGGACAGGTAGGCCACCCGCCGCCGCCCGTTTCCGGCCTGCTCGCGGGTGTCGCGCCAGGGCCCCACGAGGCGGTCGCGCAAGGCCAGCGCCAGGGCCTGGTAGAGGTAGTGGTGATCGCCGCCGCTGCGGTCCTGGCCCAGGGTCACCCGGTAGTGACGCGCCACCGCCTCTGCCAGGGGCAGCCCGTCACCGTTGCTCGGGCTGCCGCCGTTACCGTCGCCGTGCGAAACACTCACGTTGCTGTCTTCTCCTCTCCCGCTGGCTGGAGCCCGCTGGCCAGCAGCTGTAGCGACCGGGCCTCGCAGTACACCTCGGCCCCGTCGACCGCATCGCCGGCAAAGATCCATGGCGCCCGCGCCGTATCCACGCGGCAGTACCAGGGCCCGTGCGCAGGCAGCCGGAAGGACACCGGCGCCTCGCCGCCGTTCAGGACCAGCAACAGGGAGTATGACCCACGATTGTGACCGCCGTCTTGCGAAAGCAGGCAGCCGACGCAGCCGCGGGCCGGGTCCTGCCAGTCACCCTCCCCGGGTTCGCCGCCCTCCGGCGCCAGCCAGGCCAGGCGCTGGCCGTCGCTGTCGGCCTGGCGGTGACGATAGCGGTCGGCCCGGAGCAGCGGTTCCCGGGCGCGCAGGGCGACGAGGGCGCGCGTAAAGGCCAGCAGGTCTTCGTCTGCGTCTGCCCAGGCCAGCCAGCTCGTTGCGTTGTCCTGGCAGTAGGCATTGTTGTTGCCGCCCTGGCTCCGGCCCAGCTCGTCGCCGGCCTGGAGCATGGGGACACCCTGGGACAGGAACAGGGTCGCGAGGAAGTTGCGAACCTGGCGGGCGCGCCGCGCCCGGATCAGCGGGTCGTCGCTCGGACCCTCGTGACCGTTGTTGTCGCTGAAATTCTCGCCGTGGCCGTCCCGGTTGCCCTCGCGATTGTCGCGGTTGTGCCGCCGCGCGTAGCTGACCAGGTCGCGCAGGGTGAAGCCGTCGTGGCTGGTGACGAGATTGATGCTCGCCCAGGGGGCACGGCCCGCGCCCTCGAAGAGGTCGCCGGACCCGTGCATGCGCCGGGCGAGCTCCGGCAACTCGCCGTCGTCGCCGCGCCAGAAGCGGCGCACGCTGTCGCGATAGCGGTCGTTCCATTCGGCCCACCCCGGTGGAAAGCCGCCCAGCCGGTACCCGTCCGGCCCGAGGTCCCAGGGCTCGGCGATGAGCTTGCGCTGTGCGAGCAGCGGGTCCTCCGAGAGCTGCCTGAGCAGCGCCGCGTGCGGATCGACCCCGTGCGCACCGCGCGCGAGCACGGGGGCAAGGTCGAAGCGAAAGCCGTCCACCCCCACCTCACCGGCCCAGTAGCGCAGGCTGTCGAGCACCAGCCGGCGCACCGCCGGGTGGTCGCTGGCCAGCGTATTCCCGCAGCCCGTGTCGTTCACATAGCGACCCGGGTCGCCGTGCTCCAGGCGGTAGTAGCTCGCGTTGTCGATGCCCCGGAACGACAGCGTCGGCCCGCTGCCGCCGCCCTCCGCCGTGTGGTTGTAGACCACGTCCAGGATCACCTCGAGCCCGGCCTCGTGCAGGCGCTCGACCATGGACCGGAACGCCCCGGGGCCGGCGCCGCCGAGGTACGGCGGATGCGCAGCGAAGAACGAAAGCGGGTTGTAGCCCCAGTAGTTGCCGAGGCCCCGCTCGACCAGGAACGGCTCGTCGGCGTAAGCGAAGACCGGGAGCAGTTCCACCGCGGTGATCCCCAGCGCCTTGAGGTAGGCGACGGTCGCATCGGCGCCGAGACCGGCCACGGTGCCCCGCTCGGCCTCGGACAGCCCGGGATGCAGCCGGGTAAACCCCTTGAGGTGCAGCTCGTACAGGCGCGTATCGGCCCAGGCCGTGCCGGGGCCCGCTGCGGGCGCGGCGAGTTCCCCGGCGACCACCCCGAGCGGCACGTGGGGCGCGCTATCGACCGGGTCCGGTCCGGCGCCGGCTTCGCCCCCGACCTGCGCCGGGTGCCAGCGGCAGGCCCGGTCGAGCGCCCGCGCGTAGGGGTCGATGAGCAGCTTGGCGGGGTTGAAACGGTGGCCAAGGGCCGGGGCCCAGGGCCCATGGACGCGGTAGCCGTAGCGCTGCCCGTGACCGACTCCCGGGGCAAAACCGTGCCAGCTGTCGCCGTCGCGCGCCGGCAGCGGGAGGCGCGAAAGCTCCTGCTCGCCGCGGGCGTCGAACAGGCAAAGCTCTACCCGCTCCGCATGCGCGGAGTAGAGGACGAAGTGGGTCCCTTCGGCCGTGCAGGTCGCACCCGGCCGGGTCGGGTCTCCGGGGAGGAGTTCCAGGATGGTTACCCCTGATCAGTAAGCCGTAACCCGCCTAGTGTAGTGCGCCGCCGATGCCGCTGGCCATGCCGGGGTCCCCGGGGCAGTCGAACTGGCCCCGGGCCGGCACCGCGCGCCGGCCCGGGGTCAGGCTCCGTCAGCGGTCGCCAGCGCGCCGCAGCTTGTAGCGGTAGACGTTGGGCGAGGCACACTGGGTAACTCCGTCCATCAGCTCGTTGGCCTTCATCCAGCCGCCCTGGTTGAAATAGGCATCAAAGCCGGCACCGAGCGTGGCGAAATCATCCCAGCTCTCCACGTGGTAGTAATCGAACTCCACGTCCCCGAAACCCAGGGCGGGCAGGAACAGCCAGGTGGCCGCGGGTGAGCCCATCTCGGCCATCGCCGAACCCATGGCGCCGTGGGCGGACGCGGCATCCCCGAGCGACACGCCCTCTTCCAGCGAGCAGCGGGAGAACCAGGTCACGCCGGCCTCGGGCCAGCCATCGGCGGGCGCACGGATCGTGGTCACCGACGCGAGGCTGTTGACGCAGTCCGCCGTCTCGTTGAACAACTTGCCGACGTCGTTATCGTCGTCGAACCAGTTGTCCCAGCTCTTGCCGAACATCGCACCGCTGGTCCAGCCGCCGATCCAGGCGAAATCCAGTTCGTTGTCCTCGCGGAACACCGGCGCGAAGGTCCAGTAGGTGTAGTCCTTGTCGCTCTTCTTGAGCCACTTGTTGAACGCCTCCGTGAGTTCATCGAGGTCGTCCCAGCTCTTGTCCTCCTTGAAGCTGCACGCCATCATTTCCACCGGCGTGAACTCGAGAGTCGTTTCGTCCTGCGCGTAGGCCTGGCCCGTAAAGGCCGCGCTTGTGAGGGTACCCACTACCGCCAGTGCCAGGGCACCGGGAATCGTCTTGCCTGCCATTGCTGTTGCCTCGTCTTTTGTTGGAATCATCAGGTACAGAAACGGGGCAACCGCCCTGAAGGCCCCGGCCCCTTGAGCGTAGACCACGACGGGACCCTGTCAAAAAGGCCGCTTCGCAGCTGTGGGAGCAGGAACCGGACGCTTCCCCGAGGGCGCTCCCTGTCCCCGGCCCACCGTCGCACGCCGGCACAACCGCTGGCCATAGCGCAGCAGGCGCTGCATAGTGAAGGCGTCGATTCACAGCTTTACCCGGTAGCCCCATGCATACCCCGCTCGAGGACCGCGCCAGCGGCGTGCTCCTGCACATCACCTCCCTGCCCTCGCCCTGGGGCGTGGGCGACCTCGGCGCGCAGGCCCGCGCCCTGGCCGCGCGCCTGGGCGCTGCGCGCCAGCGCTATTGGCAGGTGCTGCCCCTGAACCCCACGAGCGCTGCGGCGGGCGAATCCCCCTACTTCAGCCCCTCTTCCCGCGCGGGCAACCCGCTGCTGCTCAGTCTCGAGGACCTCGCCGCCGACGGTCTCCTGCGCAGCGACGAACTCATTGCAGCAGCCCCCGAGGAAGGTCGCGCGGATTTCGCCCGGGCCCGCGCGCTAAAGCTGCCACTGCTGGCGACCGCGGCGGAGCGCTTTGCCGCGGGCGGTGACGACGACGGCTACCGGGCCTTCTGCGAGCGCGAGGCCGACTGGCTCGACGACCACACCCTGTTCACGGCGCTGAAGGCCCGGGACCCGCGCAGCTGGAGCGACTGGCCGGCGGCGCTGCGCTTTCGCGAGCCGGCCGCGATCGCCGAAGCCCGCGGCGCACTGGCGCCGGCGCTTGCGACGGAGAAGCGGCTGCAGTACTTCTTCGAGCGCCAGTGGCAGCGGCTCCGGGCGGCCTGCGGGGACGCCGGTGTGTGGCTCTTCGGCGACATGCCCATCTACGTGAACCTCGACAGCGTCGACGTGTGGGCCCGGCCGGACGTCTTTCAGCTCGACGACGACCTGCGCCCGGTCGCCGAGTCCGGCGTACCGCCGGACTACTTCAGCGCGACCGGCCAGCTCTGGCGCAACCCGGTCTACGACTGGGACCGGCTGGCCGCCGAGGATTTCCGCTGGTGGGTGCGCCGCCTCGGCACGCTGCTGCGGCGCCTCGACGTACTGCGGATCGACCACTTCCGCGGCCTGGCCCAGTACTGGCGCGTCCCCGCCGGGGCGGAAACGGCCGCGGCCGGGGAGTGGCGCGACGTGCCTTCCTACGCGCTCTTCGATGCGCTGCGCGAGGCCTTCGACCCCTTCCCGGTGGTCGCCGAGGACCTCGGCACCATCACGCCGGACGTGCATGCCCTGCGCGAGCACTACGGCCTGCCGGGCATGGTGGTGCTGCAGTTTGCCTTCAACGAGGACAACGACGCCCACCCCTACCTGCCGGAAAATCACCCGGAGAACGGCGTCGCCTATCTCGGCACCCACGACAACAACACGGTCCTGGGCTGGCTGGAAGACGAGCTGGACCATGCCTCCCGCGAACGCCTGGCGCGCTTCGTGACGCTGGACGACGACCCGGCCGCCGCGGTCGCCGCGCTCCTCGACCTGCTCATGGCCTCCCCGGCGCGCACGGCCATCGCCTGCGCCCAGGACCTCCTGGCGCTGCCGGCGGGCGCGCGCATGAACACGCCGGGGCTGCCCGCCGGCAACTGGGACTGGCAGCTCACCACCGCGCAGTACGAGGCCCTGCCGCTCGGCGCCCTGGCCCGGATGGCGGCGGCGCACGGCCGGGGGTGACGGTGCAATGGCGCCGGCCCTGGGCTAAGGTCAGCACGGACACAACAAGGCCCGGGGAGGGGCTGGCGATGGAAGGACACCCGGTCAGTTATTCGCGGACGACCATCACGGAGCTGATGATCCCGTCCTACGCCAACTTCGGCGGCAAGATCCACGGCGGCACGCTGCTCTCGCTCATGGACAAGGTCGCCTACGCCTGCTCGAGCAAGCACGCCGGCGCCTACTGCGTCACCGTCGCCGTGGGCGCCGTGAACTTCCTGCAGCCGGTGGAGGTGGGTGAACTCGTCTCCATGCTCGCGTCCGTAAACTACGTCGGCCGTACCTCCGTGGTGGTCGGCATCAAGGTCATCGCCGAAGATGTGCAGACCGGCGTGGTCAAGCACACGAATACCTCCTACTTCACCCTCGTCGCCAAGTCGGACGACGGCCAGCTGGTGCAGGTGCCACCGCTGATCCTCGAGACCTCGGAAGACGTCCGCCGCTTTCACTCCGCCGCCCTGCGCCAGCGGCTGCGCAAGGAGCTGTTCGCGAAGATGGATGCACACCGGGCGGCTTTCGAGCTCAACGACAAGGTGCGCGCCGATCTCGCTGGCGAGCGCTGCGTCATTCGCGTGGACGGTGGCGCATGAGGCGCCTCACCGGCCTCGCCCTGCGCGGCCTCGCGGTCGCCCTGCCCTTCGCCCTGACGATCTACTTCGTCTACTGGTCCATCAGCAACATCGAGTGGGCCATGCGCGAGGCGCTCGACGCCCTGGACAGCGGCGGGCTCTACCTCCCGGGCATGGGGGTGGTGGTCTTCGTCGGCCTCCTGCTCGCGCTGGGGCTGGTGGCGCGGCTGCTGGTGTTCCAGAGCTTCCTCGCCCTGCTCGAGCAGCTGTTCGAGCAGATCCCGCTGATCAAGTCCGTGTATACGGCGATCCGCGACTTCATGGAATTTCTCGCCGGCGAAAACCGCGCCAGCGGTGAAGTGGTGGCCATCGACATAGCTGGCCAGCGCATGCTGGGCATCGTCTCCGACACCGAGCCGCCCCGCTCGCTCGGGAAGGACGCAGGTAGCGGCGACGACCTCGTCGGCGTGTTCCTGCCCATGAGCTACCAGCTCGGCGGCTACACAGTCTACGTGCCGCGCAGCCGGCTCGTCGCGGTGGACATGGATGCGGAATCGGCCATGCGCTACATCATGACCGCGGGGATCGGGCGGGCGTCGGCAGACGGCGGTGATCCAGGGGGCCGGGCCGGGTCGTAGGACCGGGTACAACATGCCGGCAGGCGCAGCGTCCGCCGGCTGTACACCGCGCAAGGCGGGCAGTCGGTTCTCGATATTTCCTCAGGGACGTCAATGGCAGTAAGCAGCGTGTGAGTGCCTGCTTACAGCGCTGTCGGGACATTCTCGAGAATGCCTATTCTCGCAAAAGCAAGGAGGGAACGATGAACAAGATCGCGAACTTCACCGCACCCGGTATGGAAGACGCCACCGCCGAGAAGACCATCGGCATCCTGGACCACCGCATGGTGGCACTGATCGACCTCGCACTGACGCTGAAGCACGTGCACTGGAACGTCGTCGGCCCGAACTTCATCGGGGTCCACGAGATGCTGGACCCACAGGTCGAGGCCGTGCGCGAGATGGTCGACCAGGTCGCCGAGCGTATCGCCACCCTGGGCGGAGAACCCGTCGGGACGCCCGGGGCCCTCGTCGAGCGCCGCGACTGGAATGACTACACGCTGGGCAAGGCGCTGGTGGCGGAACACCTCGGCGCGCTGGACCTCGTCTATTCCGGGGTCAACGGCGACCATCGAAAGGCCGTCGCACAGCTCGCCGAGCTGGACCCGGTCTCCGAGGACCTGCTCACGGGGCATCTTCGTGACCTCGAGCAGTTCCAGTGGTTCGTGCGAGCGCACCTGGAGTCCGCTTCCGGCGAGCTGTCCACAGCGGGTACGCACAGCGAGAAAGAAGCGGCTCGCGCAGCCCGCCGCTAGCGAGCGGTTCCCGGAACCCGGGGCGGCGCCCCGGGTGCAGGCTCGCAGGGGCCCGCCGGCACTCCCGGCGGGCCTTTTCGTGCGCCCGCTAAAGCTTCGCAGGGTGCGCTTTCCGGTACTGGCGGCGCCAGCGTGACCGCCCGCGCCGGCGGCAATCGTTGCCACCCGCTCCGGGGCAGGGCGGCCTCCCGCACCGCATCGCCCGGAGCTATACTCGCGCCTTTGCCGATTTCCCGGGAGACGCCGATGACCGACCTGTTCGAGCCCCTCACCTTTGCCAGCGGCGCCCGCATGAAGAACCGCTTCATGCTCGCGCCGCTCACCAACCTGCAGAGCCATGCCGACGGCACGCTGTCTGACGATGAGTACAACTGGCTCACGATGCGGGCCCGGGGCGGCTTCGGCGCGACCATGACCTGTGCCTCCCACGTGCAGGCCGCGGGGCTCGGTTTCCCGGGGCAGCTCGGCTGTTTCTCCGACGATCACCTGCCCGGGCTCACGCGCCTGGCGGCGGGCATCCGCGAGGGCGACAGCCTCGCGATCCTGCAGCTGCACCACGCGGGCATGCGCTCACCCGCGGATGACATCGGCCAGGCGCCGCTCTGCCCCTCGGACAACAGCGAATTCGGCGCCCGGGCGCTCTCCACGGAAGAGGTGGCGGGTATCCGCGAAGCCTTCATCGGCGCCGCCGAGCGCGCCGAGCGCGCCGGCTTCGACGGCGTCGAACTGCACGGCGCCCACGGCTACCTGCTCGGGCAGTTCCTGAGCCCGGGCATCAACAGGCGCAGCGACCAGTACGGCGGTTCCCTGGAGAACCGGGCCCGGCTCCTGCAGGAGATCATCGACGGCATCCGCACGCGCTGCCGGCCGGACTTTCTCCTCGGCCTGCGCCTGTCGCCCGAGCGCTTCGACATCGTGCTCGGCGAAATGCTCGAGCTGGCGCAGCAGCTGTGCCACGAGGGCCGGATCGACTTTCTCGACATGTCGCTCTGGGACGGCTTCAAGGAGCCGGCCGAGCCCGGCTACGAGGGCCGCAGCCTGCTCTCCCTCTTCGCCGGCATCGACCGCGGCCCGGTGCGCCTGGGCAGCGCCGGCAACATCCGCACCGGCGCCGCGGCCGCGCGCTGCCTGGCGGCGGGCGCCGACTTCGTGCTCACCGGCCGGGCCGCGATTCTTCATCACGACCTGCCCCGGCGCATCGCCGCCGACCCCGCCTTCGAGCCGGTGCCCAACCCGGTCACCCGGGGCTACCTGCAGCAGGAAGGGCTCGGCGAGGCTTTCATCGACTACATGGCCAGCTGGAAGGGCTTCGTTGCCGAGTGAGTCAGTCAGCCGCCAGGCGCAGGCGGCGGAGCGGTAGGCGGCGGAGTAGACGCCGCGCGCAGCTCCGCCTCCAGCGCCTCGGCGGCGTGCGAGCGCGGCCGCGCGAAGCGCGCCAGGCCGAGGTAGACCACCGGGGTCAGGTACAGCGTGAACAGCGCAGTCAGGCCCAGGCCGCCGAAGACCACCCAGCCGACGGCGGCCCGCGCCTCGGCGCCGGGGCCGCTCGCCAGGATCAGCGGCAGCGCGCCGAGCACCGTCGACACCAGCGTCATGGCGATCGGCCGCAGGCGCACGGTAGCCGCCTCGCGCACGGCCTCGCGCACCGGCAGCCCGGCATCGCGGCGCTGGTCCGCGAACTCCACCAGCAGGATGCCGTTCTTCGCGATCAGCCCGATGAGCATGACCAGGCCCACCTGCGAGTAGATGTTGAGACTGGTGCCGGTCAGGAACAGGGAGAAGATCGCCGCGGCGAGACCGAAGGGCACGATGGCCATGATCACGAGTGCGCTGGTCAGGCTCTCGAACTGCGCCACCAGCACCAGGAAGACGACCAGCAGGGCAAAGCCGTAGGTCAGCAGGGTTTCCCGCCCGCTCTCTTCCAGCGTCGCCGCCTCGCCCCGGGTCAGCACCTCGATGTCCGGCGGTACGACCTCCTCGGCAAGGGCCCGCAGCTCGTCGATGGCCGTCTGCAGGGCCACGCCCTCCACCACGTCGACGTCAATCTCGATGGCGCGGCGCTGGGACTGGCGCTCGAGCTCGCTCGCCACGCCGGCCTCGACGATGGTCACCACGCTCGACAACGGCACCAGGGCTCCGCTCCCGGCGCGGACGTAGAGGTTCACGAGATCGCCGGGGTCGTCGATGGCGCGCGCACCGGCCTCGAGCATGATCGGCACGGCCTGGTCATCCACGTTGAGGTCGATCACGTCGAGCCCGTCGATCATCGCCCGCAGGGTCTCGGCGAGCTGCGGGAGCTCGATGCCGAGGTCCGCCACCCGGCGCCGGTCGATGCGTACGGACAGCTGCGGCTGGGTCGGCTGGTAGCCGATGCGCGGACCCTGCACGCTGCTGAGACGCTCGCGGATGGCATCGGCGTAGGCCCGTGCCGCCGCGTAGATGCGATCGTACTCGTTCCCCGTGAGCACCAGCTCCAGCCCGCCGGAGCCGCCGCGCAGGTTGAGGCTGTTACTGCTGAACACGCGGGCGCCGGCCCCGGGCAGGTTGCGCAGGATCGGCGCGATCTCGGCGGCGATGGCCTGCTGGCTGCGGTCGCGCTCGCCCCACGGCGCCAGCGGCGCGCTGATGAAGAGAATGTTCGGGTCCCAGCGACCGACCACCGTATACAGCGACTGGATCTCCCCGCTGGCAACCAGCGGCCGCAGCACGTCCTCCACACGGTTGGCCTGGCGCTCCATGTAAGGCAGGCCCACGCCGTCGGGGCCGCGGGCGAAGACGTTGATCTCGCCGCGGTCCTCCTCGGGCAGCAGCTCCTGGTCGAGCTGGAAGTAGAGCGCACCCGCACTGCCCGCCGCTGCCAGGCAGGCGAGGAGGGCCAGCCAGGGATGGGCGAGCAAGCCGCCGAGGGTGCGCCCGTAGAAGCGCTGAAGACCGTCGCCCAGCCGGTGCAGCTGCCGGTCGACGGCGCCTTCTCTCGAGGCCCCGAGCCGCGCCATGGCCGCCGGCACCAGCGACAGCGCGACGAAAGAGGAGATCGCCACCGCCACAGCCAGCACCAGGCCGAATTCCCGAAACAGCCGGCCGGCCGTACCCGGCAGGAAAGCGATGGGCACGAACACCGCCGCGAGGACGGCGGTCGTTGCCACCACGGCGAAGAACACCTGCCGGGTGCCCAGCACGGCCGCGGCGCTGGCGCCGAGGCCGAGGCGCCGCCGGCGCTGGATATTCTCGAGCACCACGATCGCGTCGTCGACGATCAGCCCCGTCGCCAGTACCAGGGCGAGCAGCGTCAGGATGTTGATGGAGAAACCGAGCAGCCAGATCGCCGCGACGGTACCGAGGAGCGACACGGGAATCGCCACCGCGGGCACCAGCGTCAGGCGCAGGGAGCCGGAAAACACCCGGATCGTCGCCACGACGATGAGCACCGCGAGCAGCAGGCTCGTCAGCACCTCGCGGACGGCGCCGCGGATGAAGATGGCATTGTCGGAGATCTTGGTCAGGGTGACGTCATCGAAGCGGGCGTTGAGGCGCTCGAGGGCGCGGTCCACGCCCGCGGCGATCTCGATGGTGTTGGAACCGGCCTGGCGCACCACGCCGACGCCGATGACCCGCTGGCCGTCGAGGCGGACGAAGGACTCGGCGTCTGCGGGCGCAAAGGTCACGTCGGCGACGTCATCGATGCGCACCGTGCCGGTGATGATCGTGTCGGCGACCTGCTCGGCAGTGACCACCGAGGCGTCGGCGCGCACAAGCAGCTGCTGATCGCCGCCGCGGAAGCTGCCGGCCGGCACATCGAGCGCCGCCTGCCGGAGTACCGCGGCTATATCACTCACGGCAAGGCCATAGCTCGCCAGGCGCAGCGGGTCCACGATCACGCGCAGGGTCCGCTGCCGGTTACCGAAGAGCGGCACGTCGGCCACCCCGGGCAGCGACAGGAGCGCCGGGGCGATGTCCTGCTCGACGATACGGGTGAGCGCTTCCTCGCTGTAGACCGTGCTCGAGACCGCGACGCGCACGACTTCCTGGGCGTCTTCCTCGGCCTTGAACACGGCGAGCTGCTCGACGTCGTCGGGCAGCTCGCGGGTGACCTGGCTGATCGCCTCGCGGACGTCCGTGGCCGCCCGGTCGAGGTCGTAGCCCGGGCGGAACTCGACGCGGATCCGGGTGCTGTTCTCTTCACTGGCGGAGCTGATGTCCGTGACACCGGACACGCGGGCGACGGCGCCCTCGAGAATGCGCGTGACCTCGGCGTCCATGGTTTCCGGCGAGCCGCCGGGCAGCTGGGCGCGGACGTTGATCACCGGGCGATCGACGTCCGGCAGCTCGCGCACTTCCACGGCGAGCAGGGCCGCGATGCCGGCAATGGCGATAAGCAGGTTCATCACCGCCACCAGCCAGGGGCGGCGCACGCCGAGAGCCGGCAGGTCCGCGCGCGGGGGCGCGTGCGTGGGGTCAGCCACGCGCTCAGCCCTCGTTCGCGGCAGGGGCCAGGGTGCCGCGGGCGTCCCGGGCCAGGGCGGCGGCATCCATGGTCCGCACGGCGATGCCCTCGCGCATGGACTGTACGCCTTCACCGACCACCGGGGCGCCCGCGGGCAGTTCCGCGTCGATCAGCACGCGTCCCTGCTGTCGCTGCACCAGCGACGCCGGCACGCGCCGGGCGCGATCATTCTCGACGGTCCACACGTAGGCGCCGTCGGCGCCCCACTGCACCGCGACTTCCGGTACCGCCGGGTAGGCGGCGCCGGTGAGGTCGAGGCGCACACGGAAGCTCATGCCCGGGCGCAGCAGGTCGTCCCCGTTGGGCACCTCGGCCCGCGCGGTGAAGGCCCGGGAGGCCGGGTCAACGCGGGAACCGATCGCAACCACCGTGCCGCTGGCCCGCGTGCGCTCCTCATTCCATAGCTCGATACGCACCGGGTCGCCGGCGGCGAGGCGGCCGACGTAGGTTTCCGGGACCTCGAAGCTCACCAGCAGGAGGCTGCGGTCGTCGATGGTCGTGATCTCCGTGGTCGGCTCGATGCGGTCGCCGGGATCGATGTCCGTAATACCGACATAGCCGTCGAAGGGTGCGGTGACGAAGCGCCGGTCGAGGGCGATCTGTGCCCGGTCGCGCTCGATGCGCGCGGACTCGAGAGTCGTTCGGGCCGTATCGAGGGTGGTCTCCGGGACGGTGAGTTCGACGCCGCTGTTCGCCGTGGTGTAGCGCCCGAGCAGGCGGCGGGCGTCGGCGAGGCGCAGCTCGGCCAGTTCCAGCGCGAGCTTCTCGTCGCGCGAATCGAGGGCCAGCAGCACGTCCCCCTGCTCGACGTGATCCCCGGGCTGGAAATTGACCGCAACCACCTCACCGGCCGCCTCCGGAAAGAGCGAGACAGAGCGCCGCGCTCGCGCCGTACCCACGGCTTCCACGCGCAGGCGCAGGGGCTCCAGGCGCACGGGCTCGACGACCGCGGGTACGGCCGTGCTGCCCGGCTTCGGGGCCTCGGTGACCTCGCCGCTCTGCCCGCAGGCGGCGACGAACACCCCCAGGGCGAGGGCGCAAAGCCGCCCGCCCCACGACCCGGGCGCGTTCCTGGCACGTGGCATTTCCATGGGGACTAGGTACGGCGAACCCTGGCAATCCGATTGCCGGACCGGGGCCCTACTCGCCCTCGTCCAGGGCTTCCAGGCGCCGGTCCGCGGCATCCTGCAGCTGCCGCTCGACCTTCCCGGCCTTTTCCAGGGACTGCTTGTAGCCCTCGGGCAGGACGCCCTCCGGTTCCTCCTCTTTCGAACAGCCTCCCATGCCCACTGCCGCCCCCAGCAGCAGGGCCAAACTCACGTTACGGTCCACTCTCATCGTCCTCGCTCCGCTCGCGACACGCCGACTCCAAGCCTACACCAACCGAAGCACGACCGGGTCGGCGCCGTGCCGGGCCGAGGCCGGCACAACCGCCTAGGCGGCCGGGCCAGTGCGTGCCCCGAGCGCTCCGAGGCGGCGCAGGTCCCAGGCGCTGATGACGCCCGCCCGGGCCTTCGCCAGGCCGTCGTCGAGAAGAAAGCGGTGACCCCGCTCCGCGAGTGCGGCGCGCAGTTCGTGCAGCGGGGCGTGCTCGGCGATCTGCGTGTATTCACCGTCCTCAGGCCGCCACAGCTCGAACAGGCCGACGCGGCCCCGGTAACCGAGGCCGCCGCAGGCCGTGCAGCCGACGCCGGCGTAGGCAACGGCGGGCGCTTCCTGGCCCTGGGCGGCGAGCCAGGCGCGCTCCGGGTCGGGCAATTTGATTTCCTCCCGGCAGGCGTCGCAGATGCGGCGCACGAGACGCTGGGCGACGACCAGGTCGAGGTTCGAGGCGATATCCAGGTCGCTCAGGCCGAAGTTGCGCAGCACGGCCACGGTGTCGATCGCGTCACGCGCGTGCAAGGTGCCCATGGTGGCCCGCCCCCCGGCCGCGGCATTGATCGCAGCCCGCGCGGAGGCACGGTCCCGGAGTTCCCCGAAGATGAGGTAATCCGGATCCATGCGCAGCATGCCGCGCGCCCCGGTGGCGAAGTCCAGCCCGGTTTCCGGGCTGACGTTCAGCTGATTGATGCCCTCGACGGCGTATTCCACGGGTTCTTCCAGGGTGACGACCTCCGCTTCCCGCGCCTTGAGCTGGTGCAGCAGCGTGTACAGCGTGGTGGTCTTGCCGCTCCCGGTGGGGCCGGCCGCAATCAGCATACCGCCCACCTGGTCGAGCCATGCGAGCAGGTAGTCGACCTCCGCCGCGGAAAACCCCAGTTCCCGGATGTCGGCGAGGAGCCGCGCAGGCGACAGCAGGCGGAGCGACAGCTTGTCGCCGGCGACACAGGGCGCCTCGGTCACGCGGACGTCGAGGGGCTCGCCGTCCTTGGTCCGGGTAAAGCCGCCGGATGACGGCACGGTGGCACGAACCGGGTCGAGGCCGGCAAGGGTGCGCAGCTGGTTGATAAGACGGCGACCGAAGCGCGGCTCGAGCCGGGCGATCGTCACCAGCTGACCGTCGATCCGGAAGCGCAGCCGGTGCCCGGCGGGGACGGGGTCGAGGTGGATATCGGTCGCCCGCGCGGCGTCGGCGTCGTCGACCAGCGTCTCGGCCTCCAGGGTGACCGTTTCGTCCTCGGGTATGTCCGCCGGGGATCGTTCGATCAGCGACCCTAGGCGCGCCGCGAAGCGTCGGAGCAGTTCACCGCCTGGCTGTGCCCTGCCACG
>CAYTJQ010000043.1:8904-30297 GCA_964438205.1 uncultured Alteromonadaceae bacterium | reverse complement strand
ATCATGGGCGACAGGCTCCGGCGGCTGAAGCTGAGGGCCGCCGACGCGCTGATGGCGACGATACCGAGACCGGTACCGTCGCGGGCTGCCCTGCAAAGCTGCAAGATCATCTCCCATCGCGGCGAACACGACAACGTGCGAGTCATGGAAAATACCCTGCCGGCCTTCGCCAGGGCAAGGGCGGCGGGTGTCTGGGGTATCGAGTGCGACATCCGCTGGACCGCGGACCTGGTGCCGGTCGTGTGCCACGACCCGACCGCGCAGCGGGTGTTCGGGCATCCCGCCGCGATCGGCACCTTGGCCTTCGACGAGCTCCGCGCCGAGCTGCCGCTGATCCCCACCCTGACCGAAGTGATCGAGGCCACCGGTGGCGAGACCCACCTGATGCTCGAATTGAAGGCCGAGCCCTTCCCCGACCCGCAGCGGCAGCGCGAGGTCCTTGCGCGTACGCTCGCCGGCCTGATTCCCGGGCGGCACTACCACGTGCTCGGCCTGGATCCGGGCGTTTTCGAGCTGGTGCCCTCTCTGCCCCGGCGCTACTGCATTCCCGTCGCTGAGGAGAACGTCGAGGCGCTGTGCCGCGTCTGCCTGGAGGCCGGCTACGGCGGCCTCGGCGGTCATTTCCTGCTGCTCGGCCGGGGGGTACAGCGACGGCTGCAGCCGGCCGGCCAGGTCCTGGGCACCGGCTTCGTCGGCTCCCGCAACTGCCTGTTCCGGGAGCTCAACCGCGGCGTGGAGTGGGTATTCAGCAATGATGCGGCCAGGCTCCAGGCCATCCGCGATCGCTATCTCGGCACGCGCTGACCCGTTCGCGGTGTTCCC
This sequence comes from uncultured Alteromonadaceae bacterium, assembly GCA_964438205.1. Taxonomy (GTDB): domain Bacteria; phylum Pseudomonadota; class Gammaproteobacteria; order Pseudomonadales; family Halieaceae; genus Pseudohaliea. The sequence goes on along the minus strand of CAYTJQ010000043.1, from coordinate 29,475 downwards.
GTTGCGATCTCAGCAACCACTGCGGGTCAGCGCCAGGGGCCTGGCAGGCCTGCTCAGCGCGCTCGTCGCCGCGGCGGTACAGGCCGCGCACCCTAACAACTCGATCAATCCGCAGCCCCCCCCGGCGACGCCGCATGGTTACCATATCAGTCGCAGCGATGAGCCCCGCCGGGCGACGCCGGCAGCGGCCGTGGAGCCCGTCGTGAAAACCCCGGTGCCGCTGGCGTCCCTCGAGGCTGCGGAGGCGGCCGCCGGCGCCTACAGCGCGGCGCTCATAGAGCCTGCGGGCGATGTCGGCCGTGCGCTGCAGGCCCGCGGCGACCACCGCGAGGCGCTGCCGTACCTGAAGCGCGCCGTCCACCTGGCGCGGGTCAACGAGGGGCTGGCGACGCCGGCTCAGCTTCCGCTGCTGGAGCGGGTGCTGGCCAGCCAGCTCGCCCTCGGCGACCGCGAGGGAGCGGTCGGGACGCAGCGCTACCTGCTGCGCCTGCGCCTCGCGAATGCGCCGGACGAGGCCGCGCGGCAGGCGGCGGTGGCCGCTTACGCGGAATGGCAGCGCGGGCGCTACCTCGCCCGCGAGGGGTTCGACAGCTACCGCTTCCTGGTGGACCTGCGACTACTGAATGAACGCGAACTCGAGCGGCTGGAAGCCGCGGAGGCGGCAGGTGAGGCCGGCGCTGACCTCGCCCAGCTGCCCTACCTGCGCGACATGCTGCGCACCGAGTACCTCGTTTCCCGCTACGAGGGTGAGCGCCAGGAGACTATCCGCATGCGCGTCGGCTCCTCGGCGAACCAGAGCTACGCGCCCTCGCAGAGCCTGGAGGCCGAGGACTTCCGCCTCATGCGCAAGTACAATTACCGCGGCGGCCGGCAGCTCGCCGAGCGCATTATCGAGATTCACCGCGCGCAGCCCGAGCCGGACCGCGCCGCGCTGGCGCGAGCGCTGCTGGACCTCGGCGACTGGCACCTCTGGTGGCACCAGCCCGGCCCGGCCCTGCGCAGCTACCGCGAGGCCTGGGAGCTCTACGCGAACGATGGCGACCCGGCGACCGATCCCGCGGCCCTCTTTCCCGAGCCGAGGGAGCTGCCGGTTGCCTCACCCTTCTTCACGGCGGCGCCGCCGCCGGAGGAGCACCTGGAGCCCGCCGAGGGAGAGGCCCGCTTCACGGTGAACCGCCTCGGGCAGGCCCGGGACGTGGACCTGGCCGTGCTCGAGGCCCGCGACGAGGCCGCAGCCCGCAGCGCTTTCTACCGCATGCTGAAGGATTTCCGCTTCCGGCCGGTGCTGCGCGGGGGCGATGCGGTCGACAGCGGCGGCCTGGTGCGCCGCTATCGCTTCCGCTATTGAGCGGTGCGACCGTGCTCGGGCGCACCTGCTGTTCCGGCGGAGCCCGGGTGACGGTCCGTGCCACCGGAACCGCTGGTGCTCCTGGCAACGGCTGCCAACGGCTCTCCGTTTCGCTCAGCGACGAATGCCGTGCACGACCAGGTAGTCCCTGGGCACCGTGATCCCGAGTTCATCCCTGAACTGCTCATGGAAGGCGACGAAGTCGGATTCGAACTGCTGCCGGCGCTCAGCATCGAGGCTGCCGGCAAGGGACTGTACGGGCCCATATCCTTCGACGAACGTGCGCCAGGCGGCCTGGCCATCGGGCTCCCGGTAGTAGGAGGTGCCCCGCTCAATGCGCAGTTCAAAGTCGTTTCCCAGGAGTTCCAACAACCTCTCGCCATCCCCCCACGCGAAGGGAGAGGCGGGCGGCTGGCCCTCGGGCTCCGGCATGTACTGCCTGATCACCCTGAACATCTCGAAGACGTTGCCGTCCGGCGTCCAGACCGCCAGCGCGAGCTTTCCGCCGGAGCGCGTGACGCGCGCCATTTCGGCGGCGGCATCCTCCGGCCGCAGGGTGAACATCACGCCAAAGGTGGAGATGACGGCATCGAAAGACCCGGTTTCAAAGGGGAGCGCCTCCGCGTCACCGTCCACGAAGGGAATGGGAAGCCGGCGCGCGCGTGCCAGTTCTCGAGCGGAAGTCAGCATGTCCGGCGCGAAGTCGGCACCGGTGACCGCATAGCCTCGCTCGGCGAGCCTTCGCGCCGTCCAGCCAGTCCCCGTCGCCAGGTCCAGGATGCGCATCCGCCCGGTCGGCGCCAGCCGATTGATGGCGTGTTCAATGGCATCGAGAATCCCGCGACTGATCTCGTCGTAGGCGGCGCCACCCCTCGACCAGGTCGCCGACGGCCCCTCGTTGTGCGGGCGTAGCGTCTGTTGAAGTTTTTCCCCTGCAATCGTCATGAGATACCTCCGCGCGTATCGCGCAGTGCCGGTGAAGGTGGGACGAGCGCCGTGCCCGTCGGCCTTCACCCTCCCAGAAGACGATTCACGGCAACCAGTTCAGAAACTGCACCGGGGGATGGAAAACGTGGCGCCTGGATGGCAGTGTCGGCAGCTGGTGAAGACTGCCCGGACCTGGTGTACCTCGTCCGGGGCTGAATCGCAGACGGCACGGACAACGGGAGGTCAGCTTATGGCAGGCTTCACGGGCTATGGCCAGTTCTGCCCGGTGGCAAAAGCGTCGGAGATTCTCGCGAAACGCTGGACGCCACTGATCCTGCGCGAACTGCTCAGCGGATCCGTCGGCTTCAACGAGATACATCGCGGTGTCCCGCTCATGTCGCGCCCACTGTTGTCGCAACGCCTGCGGGAACTGACCAGCGAGGGCGTGGTGCACCACACCGCAGGCGGTATCTATCAGCTCACGGAAGCGGGCCATGCCCTGGAACCCGTCATCCGGGCCATGGGGCTCTGGGGCCAGCGCTGGGTCGAGAGCGAGATGAACGGCCCCGACTGGGATGCTGGCGTACTGATGTGGGATATGCGCCGTCGCATCGATACCAGTGCCCTGCCGCCGGGTCGCACGGTGCTGCAGTTCGATTTCCTCGACGCACCGCAGGAAATGCGCTGGTGGTGGCTGTTGATAGAGGGCAGTGATGTGGACCTGTGTATTTCTGACCCCGGCCACGAGGTTGACCTGTTCATCGTAACCCGGGTGCGGGTCCTGGGGCCGATCTGGATCGGCAAGCGGGCGCTGGCGCCGGCGATCGAGCGGGACGAGATCCGTCTCCACGGCCGCGTCGAGCTATCCCGTTCCGTCGATCAGTGGCTGATGCTGTCGGCGCTTGCTGAATAGCCGGCCCGGCTCATCGAGATCCCGCGATGCGGCCCGGTACCCGGGCACTCCCGACGCGCCCCTCGGCCTCTCGGGTAGGGGTCGTCGCGTTGCCGGTCACCGCAGCCTCGACGGTGCCTGCAGCAACGAATCAGGCCGCGGTGGCGCCTAGGAACGGTCCGTCGACGCAGAGCCGGCGCCCGTCCGGTGCCGCGCAGGCGCCGCAGATGCCGACGCCGCACTTGGTCAGGTAGTCGATCGCGCTGAAGATCTGCCCGGGCCGGCAGAACTCGCGCTGCACGGCCTCGGCGGCGTGCACCATGGGTGCCGGGCCGCAGTTGTAGAACACCAGCTTCTCGTGCTCCGCCGGGGTCATGGCCTCGAGGCGCGCGCGCAGCAGCTCGGTGACGCGGCCGTGGAAGCCGGCGCTGCCGTCGTCGGTGGAGACGTGTACCTCGGCCACGGCGCGGCATTCCTCCAGGTAGTAGAGGCGCTCGGCGCTGCGGGCGCCGGTGAAGATTTCCGCGTTGCCGAAGTCCCGGGCGAGCTGGTAAACGGCGGCGAGGCCGGTGCCGCCGGCGACGGCCATGATGCGGGTTTCCGCCGGCGGGTCCGCCGGCAGGCCGTGGGGACCCCGTACGTAGGCCTCGGTGCCGACGGGCAGGTCCATGAGTGCATGGGTGAACTGGCCCACGTCGATGGCGACGAGGGTGAAGGGGTCGTCGTTCAGCGCCGAGAAGGGTTTCTCGCCGAGACCGGGAATCCACAGGAAGATGAACTCGCCGGCCTGCACGTTCACCTTGCGGTCGAAGGTGAGGAGGGCGATGTCCTCGCAGACCCGCGTGTTGTCCACCAGGGTCACGGGGCGGAAGTGCATGTCGACGTCGTAGCGCACCTGGGCTTCGGCATTGGCGCTGCCGCTGTCGAGATCGGCTTCCAGGGTGCGGAAGTACCGCTCGATGTCATCGGTGGTCATGCCGGTGAGCGCGGAGCCAATGCCGACCACGGTGGCCCCGGCCTCGCGGGCGGCGCGCACGTCCTCGGCGCTGGACAGGCCACCGCAGCCGACGATGGGCAGCGCGCTCACGGCGCGGATCTCGCGCAGGCACTTGAGCGCGATGGGCAGTACGCCCTTGCCGGACATGCCGCCGGCGCCGTTGGACAGCACCGGGTGACCGTAGGCGCTGGTATAGCCGGGCCCCACGGTGTTGATGGCGCAGAAGCCGTCGGCGCCGGCCTCCTCGGCGGCCCGGGCGATCGCACCGATGTCCGGCGTGTTCGGGGTGAGCTTGGGGATGACCGGCACGTCGACGGCGGCTTTCACCGCGGCGACGATCTCCGCGACCAGCGCCGGGTCCTGGCCCATGGCCATGCCGTAGCCCTTGGCGTGCGGGCAGGAGAGGTTGAGTTCCAGGCCATCGGAGACCGGTGCCAGCAGTTCGGCCACGGCGACGAATTCCTCGACGGTGCCGCCGAAGATCGAGGTAAGCAGGAAGCGGTCTGCGGGCACCTTCAGGCCCGCAAGGATCTCTCGTGAGGCTTCCGGCCCGGGGTTGGTGAGCCCCACGGCGTTGACAAAGCAGCCCGGGGCGTACTGGCTGTACACCGGTTCGCGGTTGCCGGCGCGCGGCACCGGGCCGATGCTCTTGGTGGTGATCACGCCCACCTGCGGCACGTGGTCGAGGAAATACTGCATGATCGGGCCGGCGGTGGTGACGATGCCCGAGGGGATGGTGAAGGGCCCGGACAGGCGCTTGCCGAAGAACTCTGTAGTCAAGGAAACCCCGCTATCGCTGGCGGTGGGCGGAATGCCGGCATTATACCGCCTGCCGCGCGCTGCGGCAGGCGGACGCGCTTAGACGAGGCGTTCGAAGACGTGATTGACCTTGCGCCGCTTGCCAGACAGGCCCAGCTTCTTGCGCGGGCCCGACTTGTCGGTCATCACGAAGCGGTAGGAGACGTCCGTGTGGCGCATGGCGATGCCGTGTACGAGCCCCGCCCACCACTCGGGCGGGTGCAGTGTGCAGTGGGCGTTCTGGCCGTTGGGCAGGTGTTTCACCGCCGGGTAGCAGGCGACGTTGGCGAAGACGAACTTGCGCGCGAGGCTGAACATCTCCTCGATGACCCAGGGCACGTCCGGCTCGGTGATGTGCTCGAGCACGTCGGTGCTGATCACCGCGTCGTAGGGCCGGTCCGGCAGCTCGGCGAAGGGCGCGTGGCCCGGGTCGTAGCAGCGGATCTCGTCGACACCCCAGTAGTCCTGCAGGCTGCTCACGGTGAGCTGGTTGTCGATGCGCAGGTTGCGCTCGCCGTAGGCGAGGCCCTTGCCGGCGCCATAGTCGAGCAGGTCCCGGGCGCCGGTGCGGTCGATGAGCGCCTTGATCTCGCGCACGTGCCCTACCAGCATCTTGCCGGGGAAGGTTTCTTCGGCGCTCTTGCCCTCGGACTGCTCCCCGGCCGTGTGCAGGGTCTCGTACATCTGCACCATGGCGAGGTACTCGGGGCTGGGGTTATCGCGCGTGTACATGGCCTGGCTCGCGGGGCGTCGGGTGCGCGCGATGCTACCACCGCGGGCGTTGCGGGGACAGGGGGCCGCGTGCGCCCCGGTACCGCGGGCAGGTGCCGCAGTCAGGTCCCGCAGAAGGTGCGCCGCACCTGTTCCTCCGGCTGTGCCGGCCGTGCCAGGTCGGCATCCGCCGGGTCCCAGGTCCAGGGGTTTGCGACACGGTCGGCCAGGCGGTGGAAGGGGGCGAGATCGCCGCCCTCGGCGGCCTCGATGACCGCCTGCACCAGGTGGTTGCGGGGGATGAACACGGGGTTCACAGCGCGCTGCCGGGTGCGGCGGGCTTCCGGGTCCTCCCCGTCGGCGGCGAGGCGCTCGCGCCAGCGCGGCAGCCAGCCAGTGAGGGCGTTTCCCGGCTGGAACAGGCCCTCGAAAGCCCCGGCGTCGGGCCCGTCGAGCTCGGCGAGGTGGCGAAAGGCCAGCGTGAAATCGGCGCCGTCCTCCGCCAGCGCCGCGAAAAAGCCCTCGACCAGGTCGTCGTCGTCCGGCCGCAGGGCCCGGAGCCCGAGCTTGCGCGCGAGCCCCGCCGCGTGCGCCTCGCTGAACAACCGGGGGAAGGCGCCGAGCGCCTCCTGGGCGAGGGCGATGGCCTCTTCCTGGTCGGCGTGCAGCAGCGGCAGCAGCGTTTCGGCGAAGCGCACCAGGTTCCAGTGCGCGATACCTGGCTGGTTCTGGTAGGCGTAGCGGCCACCGTGGTCGATGGAGCTGAACACGGTTTCCGGGTGGAAGGCCTCCATGAAGGCGCAGGGGCCGTAGTCCACGGTCTCGCCGCAGAGCAGCATGTTGTCCGTGTTCATCACGCCGTGGATGAACCCCAGCTGCTGCCAGCTGGCGATGAGCCCCGCCTGGCGGGCGATCACGCCCTCGAGGACTGCCAGGGCGAGGTTAGCGGCGTCGCGGGCCTGCGGATAGTGGCGCTCGATCACGTGCCCGAGGAGCGTTTCCAGCGCTTCCCGGTCTCCGCGCACGGCGAAGTACTGGAAGGTACCCACGCGGATGTGGCTGCTCGCCACCCGGGCGAGCACGGCGCCGGGCTCGATGCCGTCGCGCATGACGCGCTCGCCGGTGGTCACCGCCGCCAGCGCACGGGTGGTGGGCACCCCGAGGGCGTACATGCCCTCGCTGACGAGGTACTCGCGCAGCACGGGTCCAAGGGGCGAGCGGCCGTCGCCGCCCCGGGACCAGGGGGTCGGCCCCGAGCCCTTGAGCTGGATGTCGAAGCGGCGGCCCTCGCGATCGAGGATCTCGCCGAGGAGCAGGGCGCGGCCGTCGCCGAGCTGCGGGTTGTACTGGCCGAACTGGTGCCCCGCATAGGCGGCGGCGAGGGGCTCGGCGCCCTCGGGCACGGCGTTGCCCGCCACCATGGCGACGCCCGCCTCGGAGGCGAGCCAGTCCGGGTCGATGCCCAGCGCCGCGCACAGCGGGCGGTTGACCCGGAGGAGACCCGGTTTGCGAACCGGTGTGGGATCCAGGCGGGCGTAGAAGCGTGCCGGCAGCCGTGCATAGCTGTTGTCGAAGGGCAGGGCGGGTGCGTTCATGGTGTTGGCGACTCCTGGTTGGCAGGTGCCGGCGGAGTTGGCGCGGCCGGCACCACAGCGGTAACCTTAGCGGCGATCGCGCCGTCGCGAAAGCGCCGGTGCCCCGCTTAAGTCCCTGTTTCTATTAGGTGAATTCATGGGTGACGCGCAGTCCTGGGACGTTCTCATCCGCAACGCGACCGTCTTCGACGGCAGCGGCGATGCGCCGCGGAAACTCGACCTCGCGCTGTGCAAGGGCCGTATCGCCGCCAAGGGCAGCGCCCTGCCGGCGAACCAGGCCGGGCGGGTCGTGGACGCCGACGGGCTCTGGCTCATGCCCGGCCTCCTCGACATTCACACGCATCTCGACCTGGAGGTGGACCTGGAGCCCACCCTGCCCGAGGTGGTCCGCCACGGCACCACCACGGTGCTTGTCGGCAACTGCAGCCTCGGCACCTGCTTCGGCACCCAGGCTTTCGGCGGACAGGAGCCGATCATCGACTGCTTCACCCGGGTGGAGAACATCCCCAAGAGCGTGCTGCGCAAGTGCGTCGAGGCGATCACCTGGGACAACACGGGCGACTACCTGGACCACTTCGACACGCTGCCGCTGGGGCCCAACATCGGCGCTTTCGTGCCGCACTCCATGCTGCGTATCGAGGCCATGGGGCTGGACGACAGCATCAGCCGCGCGCCCACGGGCGCCGAGCTGGCGCGCATGGAAGAACTGCTCGAGGCGGCCCTGCGCCAGGGCTATGTCGGGATGAGCACCGACGGCCTGCCCTTCCATTACCTGGCCAACGACCCGCACACGGACAAGCGTATCCCGACACAGTTTGCCAGCTTCGGCGAGCTCAAGCGGCTGCTGAAGGCCGTGCGCGGCCACGACCGGGTCTGGCAGACCACGCCGATCCTGCAGAACCGGGCCACGGCACTGCTCTACTTCGCGCTCACCAGCGGCCGGCTCTTCGGCAGGACCCTGAAGACCTCGGCCCTCTCGGTCATGGAGTTCGCGCTGGCGCCGCGGGCGGCGAAGGCCTTTCTCGGCTTCGCCGGGCTCATGAACAGCTCCCTGTTCAAGGGCGACCTGCACTTCCAGGCCCTGGGCACGAACTTCCGTATCTGGTCCGACGGCATCGTCAGTCCCATGTACGAGGAGCTCGACAGCACCTGCCGGCTCATCGCGAAGGAATACGACGACGTGGCCGGCCGCCGCGCGCTCCTCGACGACCCGGCCTGGGTCGAGGCCTTCCGCGCCGACTGGCACCACGGCCGCCGCGGCCGCAACCTCGCCCACCTGAAGGCGAAGCTCGGCTTCCCGGAGCACATGGTGGTGCGGGAGCTGGACCGGCTGGTCTTCGACGGGGCGCCGGTTGGCGAGTGGGACGGCGAGACGCTGCAGGCGGTCTACGAGCGGGTGCTCGCCTACCAGGCGGGCGCCGGCGATGCCGCGCGCTCCGCGGACGAGGAGACCGCGCTGGCCGCCTTCCGGAAGCCCCTCGGCGACGACGCCGACTTCATGCTCCACCTGCTGCGCGAGTACGACAAGGGCTTCCGCTTCTGGACCGACGTCGGCAACGTGGGCAATCGGGCGACGCTGGATTACCTGCTGCACGAGCGCGCGCTGCCGGGCTTCAACGACTCCGGCGCGCACATCACCAACATGGCCTTCTTCGACGGCAACCTCATGTCCCTGAAGCTCGCCCAGCAGCAGGGCCTCGACACCGTGGGCCGCATGGTGCGCCGGCTGACCCGGGAGCCGGCGGACTTCTTCGGCCTCGACGTCGGCACCCTGGATATCGGCGCGCAGGCAGACATCACCCTCATCGACCCGGAGCGCCTGCGCGACTGGGACTGCAACGACACCCGCGAGTACATCTACCGCGACCTCTTCGAGCATCATCAGCTGGTCAACCGCCCGCAGGGCATCGTGCGCCAGGTGTTCATCCGCGGGGAGTCGGTCTGGGAAGACGACGCGTTCACGCCGGTGCTCGGCAGTCGTCCTCTCGGCCGCGCCCTGCGCGCGGCCTGAGCCCGGCGCCGCCGACCGAACAAGGAGAACCGCATGCCCCGCCTCCACCGCGCCCTGGCGCTCGTCCTCGCCCTCGCCGCGCCTGCCGCTCTTGCCGTGACGCCCGGGGAGGAGGGCATCAGCCGCGTTCTCGCCAGCGGCGAGGTCGACCCGCCACGGCAAGCCCCGCCCCGGGGCGACGAGGCGCGCGGGCCGTTCCCGCGGCTCACGGTGGCCAACGCCATGCTCGTGGACGGCACCGGTGCGCCGCCGGTCGGGCCGGTGACCCTCACCATCGAGAACGACACGATCACCCGCATCGCCGGCAGCCGGCCCGATGACCTCGCCGCGGAGGGCGAGGTCATCGATGTGGCCGGGGGCTACGTCCTGCCGGGGCTCATCGATGCCCACGTCCACCTCGGCACCCCATCGCATGCCGCGGCGGGCGCGCTCACGGACCCGGAGTACGTGCTCAAGCTGTGGCTGACCCACGGGGTGACCACGGTCCGCGATGTGGGCGCGGTCATGGGCCTGGGCTGGACCCTGGCGCACCGGGAGCGGGCGGCGGCCGGCGAGATCAGCGCGCCGCGCCTGCGCGTGCACGCCATGTTCCCGCCGGAGACGGCCACGGCGGAGGCGGCCCGCAGCTGGGTGAGGGCCGTACACGAGCGCGGGGCCGACGGCGTCAAGTTCCGCGGCGCCCGGCCCGGCCCCTTCGCGGCCGCCATGGACGAGGCGAAGCGCCTCGACATGAAGACCTCGTACCACCATGCGCAGCTGTCCGTGGTGCAGACCAACGTCCTCGACAGCGCCCGCCTCGGTCTCGACAGCATGGAGCACTGGTACGGGCTGCCGGAGGCCATGTTTGAGGACCGGGTGATCCAGGACTACCCGCTCGACTACAACTACGGCGACGAGCAGGACCGCTTCGGCGAGGCCGGCCGGCTCTGGCTGCAGGCGGCGGCCCCGGGCTCGGACACCTGGCGGCGCACCATCGACGAGCTGGTGAGCCTGGACTTCACCCTGTCGCCGACCTTCACCATCTACGAGGCCAGCCGCGACGTGATGCGTGCCCGCAATGCCGACTGGCACGACGCCTACACGATGCCCTACCTGGCCCGCGCCTTCGAGCCGGACCCCGAGATCCACGGGTCCTATTTCTTCGACTGGACCACGGCGCACGAGGTCGCCTGGAAGCGCAACTACCGGCGCTGGATGCGCTTCGTCAACGATTACAAGAACGCCGGCGGCCGGGTGGTGGCCGGCTCCGACGCCGGCTTCATCTACAAGGTCTACGGCTTCGCCTACATCCGCGAGCTCGAGCTCCTGCAGGAGGCCGGCTTCCATCCCCTGGAAGTGCTGCAGGCCGCGACCCTGAACGGCGCCGAGCTGCTCGGGATCGATGACCTTACCGGCAGCGTCGAGGTGGGCAAGCGGGCGGACCTGGTGATCGTCGACGAGAACCCGCTGGCCAATTTCAAGCTTCTCTATGCAACGGGACACCGCCGGCTCAACCGTACAACGGGAGAGATGGAGCGCGTGGGCGGCGTGCGTTACACCGTGCGCGACGGTATCGTGTTCGATGCGCCGGCGCTGCTCGAGGACGTGCGCGAGCTGGTCGCCGCGCAGAAGGCCGCAGAGGCCGGGCAATAGCGCGGTCGCGCGCGACAGGGAGGCGTCATGGCACTCAGGCATTGGGCGGTAGCGCTTGCGGCAGGGCTGGTCCTGGCCGGCTGCACCACCACGAAGGAAATCATCATCGACGAGAAAGGCGTCGACATGGCGCGCTACCGGCAGGACCTGGCCGAGTGCCAGGCCTACGCGGAACAGGTGCGCACCGGGGAGAAGGTCGCCAAGGGCGCCGCCAGCGGCGGCGTCATCGGCGGCGCCATCGGCGCCATTACCGGCGGCAGCCGCGACAGCACGGCCCGCGGTGCGGGCGTGGGCGCGGTGTCCGGCGCCGCCAAGGGGGCGTCCCGCGGTGAGCAGGAGGAGGTACGCGTCGTGAAGCAGTGCCTGCGCGGCCGGGGCTACCGGGTGCTCAACTAGTCCGCGTCGAAGAACTTGTCGAGCAGTTTGCCGGCTTTCTTTTCCAGTTTTTTCCTGGCCTCGTTCTTCAGCGCGTCCTCGATGACCGCCTCGGCGTCGAGGGCGCACCAGTCCTTCGGTTCGCCGCCGAGGTTGCCCTCGCAGGCCACCGGGAAGGTGAGCGCCAGCAACCGCTCGTCGACGGCGCAGGCGGGGTCCAACTCGGCCAGCGCGGGCTGCAGCCGGCCGCCGATCGTGGCGGTGAAGTCCCCTGCCAGCAGGGCGAGGTCGCCCCGGCCGGCGAGGGCGATGCCGGGCAGCGTCGCGGCCAGGCGCTCGAGGCGCGCCCGGCCGCCGCCGAGGGCGATGTCGGCCTCGAGGGCGTCGAAGGCCGTATCCGCGGGGAACGGCTGGCTCAGCGGGTCGCCCTTGGCGAGCGCCACCACCCGGCAGAACGCCTGCTGTACTGCAACGTCCTCGACGGTCACCGCGTCCGTGCGCAGGGTCACCGGGCCGGTGAGCGCCGCGACCAGCGCCTCGCTGTCATCACCGCGGCTGCTCAGGTCCCAGGTCAGGCTGGCCGTGCCGCTGCCCGCCACCGGGCTGTCGAGTGCCTCGAGGGCGCTGCCCAGGGCGAGTTCACTGACCGCGCCGCGGCTTTCCAGCGTCGCCGGGGCGTAGTGGGCATCCAGCGTTGCCGAGAGGCCGATCCTGCCGCCGTGCAACTCGCCGCTCACATCGCTCAGCGTCACCTTGCCCTCGACGGCCCGCAGCGTCGCGCGCACGCCCGTGAGCCGGTGCGCTCCGAGCTGCACCTCGCCGATGGTGAGGCGCGCGGCCGTGTCCATGGCCCGCAGCGCATCGTAAGGCAGCTCGCCCGTGCTCTCCGGGACGTCCCCGGCCGCCTCCGGGCCCGCCAGCGCGAACAGGGCCGGGGTGAAGCGGTCGAGCTCGAGGCTGGCGTCGATCATCGGGCTCCCGGCCTGCGCGTAGCGCACCGTGCCTTCGCCCCGGGTGTCGGCGACCGCGAGCGAGATCCGGAAGTCGCCGGCTTCGCGAGCGAGGTCAACGTCGCCGCTCAGCTCGACCTCGAGCGGTTCCGCGCTCAGGCCGGTCACCGTGACCGAGAGGGCGGGCAGGGCGATGCGGCCGGCGTCGAGGTCCGTGCGCAGGCGGCCGGCGGCGGCGATCTCCAGCGCCGTCTCGTCTCCGCTGCCGGGAATACGGAGGAGGAGCTGCAGCGGCGTCTCCCGCCCCGCCGTGTTCACACCCTCGGCGGTGAAGTGCTGCAGGTGGACCAGGGAGAGTGTCTCGCCGGCGGGGTCCACGGTGCGCAGGCGGATGTTCCGCAGGCTGAGTTCACCCACGTCCAGGGCCAGGGGCGCGGCCAGGGCCTCGGCGCCGCCGGCGTCCACGCGGCGTGCCGCCCGCCGCGCCGCGTAGAGGGCGTCGAGCTCGGCGTTGGACAGGCCCACGGTCGAGTCTGCGGCGGCGGCGCGCGCCTCGGCGGGGTCGGCCACGCGGGTGAGCTCGGCGTCCTCGAGGAAGAGCCGGTCGATCTCCACGCTGCCGCGGAGCAGGGGCAGCACCGCGAGGCCGATGGCGAGGTTGCCGGCGCGGAGTACCGGGCCTCCGTCCGGCGTCTCGAGGGTCGCCTCATCGAGCGCCAGGGAAAGCCGCGGGAACAGCGACAGGGCCACGTCCCCCTGCACCGTGAGCCGGGCACCGGTCTCGGCCTCGAGGCGCTCGCTGGCCATCGCCACCAGGCGCTCCCGGTCGACGAGGAGGAGGCCGGCGAGCGCGACCAGGGCCAGGAAGACCAGGATGATCAGCAGGAACTTCAGGCTGCGTGCCATGGGAACTCTCCGGGTAAAGCCGATCGGGCCCCCATGGTAGTCCCCCGGGTCCGGCGGTGCACGGCGGCCTAGCCGGGCGCCGCGCCCCCGTGAAAACGGCGCTCCACGTGCCGGTCGAGGATGCGCTCGCGCTCGGCGCGTACCCGGGGATCGCTTTTCAGGGCCCAGAGCGTCTCCCGCGCCCGGCGCTGCGCGGCGACCGGGTCCACCACGGGAGCGGGGTAGGCATCGGCTGCATACAGGGCCCGTTCCATGGGCGTCAGCTCCCAGGGTGTGTGGACCAGCGGTGCCGGCACCTCCGCGAGCTCCGGTACCCAGCGGCGGATGAACCCGCCCTCCGGGTCCTGCTCCTTCGACTGCTTCACCGGGTTGTAGATGCGGATGGTGTTGATGCCGGTGACGCCGGCCTGCATCTGCAGCTGCGCGTAGTGGATGCCGGGCTCGAAGTCGAGGAACAGGGCGCCGAGATGCGCGGCCCCGGCGCGCCAGTCCTGCCACAGGTGGTGGCAGAGAAAGCTGACCAGCATGGCCCGGGAGCGGAAGTTGCTGTAGCCGGTGGCGGCGAGGCAGCGCATGCTCGCGTCGATGAGCGGCAGGCCCGTGCGGCCCTCCCGCCAGGCCGCGAGCAGGGCCTCGTCGCGGCCCCGGGGGTGGGCGAGGTAGCCCCGGTTGAGCTCCTCGTGCTCCATGCGGCACTCCATCTCGAATTTCTGGATGAAATGGCAGTGCCAGTGCAGGCGCGACTCGAAGGCCGCCAGCGCCCGGCCCCAGCCCGGTTCCCGGCGCCGTGCCTCCAGGGCCTGGAAAACCTGGCGCACGCTCAGGTTGCCCCAGGCCAGGTACGGCGACAGGCGGGAGCAACTGCGGCGGCTCGCGGCCGGTTTCGAGATGTCGAGCTGGTAGCGTCCCGCCCGGCGGTCGAGAAAGCTCTCGAGGGTCCGCCGGGCCGCGCGCTCGCCGCCGCGCTGGAACAGGGTTTCTTTCTGCTGCCAGGCCGCAGGCGGATCGAAGGCCAGCGGCGCCAGCGCGTCGACCGCCGCCTGCGGCGGAGCGCGGTAGCCGCTCCAGGCAGGGGTGGCCAGCGGCGCGCGCATGGTCCGGCCCCAGCGCCGGTTCCAGCCGCGCCGGTGCGCGAGGCCGCGGGTCACCCCGTTGCTGGGGGCCTCGGACCAGCGGATTCCCTCGGCCTCGCAGAAACGCGCCACGGCCCGGTCGCGCGCGAAGGTCACAGCGAGCCCCGTCTCTTCGTGGGAATGCAGCGTGTCGATGCCCACGGCGTCGTGCACGCGGCGCAGCACCTCCACGGCGTCGCCGCGGACCGCGTGCAACTGTGCACCGTGGCCCGCCAGCTGCGCGCGCAGATCCTCGAGGGACTGCCAGACGAACCGCCAGTGCCGCTCCGAGTAGTGCGGATCCGCGAGCAGGATGGGCTCGACGATGTACAGGAGCAGCAGCGGCCGGCCGGCGGCGAGGGCGCTCGCCAGTGGGGCATGGTCCGCGAGGCGCAGGTCGCGCTTGAACCAGAGCACGTCGATGCTCATGCGGTCTCGCTCTCGGTCGCGCCCCGGCGCTCTTCCTGGTCGCGGAAGGGGTTGCTCAGGCTTTCGCCGGTCCCGGCGGCGTGCAGGGCCACGCTGCCCCGCCGCAGCGCGCCGAGCAGGATGTGGTAGGTGTCACGGTCGATGGTACCGGGCGGTGCCTCAGCCGCCCGGCGCGCGCTGTCCCGGCGCGCAAAGCTGCCCTGGTAGCTCCAGTCGCGCACGGCGTGCCACTGGCGCCGGGGCTGGCCCGGCAGCGGCCGGGGCGCGCGCTCCTCGAGCAGGATGGCCCCTTCGAAGGGCCAGGCGGCCAGGCGCTGCCCGGCGAGGGCGGCGCGCAGGCGGTCGTTGTGCGCGGCCGCGGTCTCCCTGCCGGCACAGGCGCCACGGCAGCGGCGCAGCTGGTACGGGAAGCAGGGGCCGCGCCCGTCCTCGAGGCCGAGGACCCGCGCGCAGAGGCCCTCCCGCCGCGCCAGTTCGCGCAGCCGCTCTTCCGCCAGCTGCTCGCTGTGGTAGAGCCCGAGGGGGGCGCCGGCCAGCGCCTCGCCCTCGGGAAAGCAGGTGGGCCGGGGCTGCAGGAAGCCGCCGGGTCCGAGCGCCAGCTGCAGCGTCCACAGGCGGCGCGGCCGCCGCTGCCGGCGATTGTATAGCGGCAGTTCCGCCTTGATGGCCGCGTTCTCGCGGAGCAGGGCGCCCAGCTCGCCCGCGCAGGGCTCGCAGTCGATGCGCGCGAGGGCGTGCAGCATACGCTGCTCGCGGCCGGGAACCCGCGCCGCCCGCAGGTGGCTGGCGACGCGGCTGCGCAGGTTCACGCTCTTGCCCACGTACAGGAGTGCCCCCGCCCGGTCGAAGAAGCGGTACACGCCTGCGCAGGCGGGCAGGTCCTCGGCCCCGGCGCCGGCCAGGGGCCGGCCGCGGCGCGTCAGGCGGATCGTGGCTGTCGGCGGCTCCATGGCGCCATGATCACGGAGCGCGCCGGCGCCGCCCAGCGCCGTTCAGGTTCTGTCGCGCCTTCTTCTGCCGGGCTCGCCGTGCCCGTGTAAAATGGGGCGTCGTGTCCGGATTGTCGTGGAGCCGTTGCGTTGAAGATGACCGTGGAAGAGGCAAGGCGAGCCGGCATCGGGCGGCTGATCGTGGAGTCCGTGGACTTGAGCCTGTACATCGCCAGCGCCGAGCTCGGCGGCGAGCGTGTCATCCTGGCGCGCGACGACGGCAGTATCCTGAAGACCCGCAACCTGCAGGCGATGAAGGAGCTGCTCGTGCCGCTGGCGCACTGGCCCTCGGTGCTGCGCCAGCGCAGCGCCTACGACGAGATGTGCGGCCAGTCCTGGGCGCCGGCGGACAATACGCTCGAGGTGCCGCTCGACGTGCGCGGCCAGACCGCGCCGCGGCAGGAGCACTAACCGGTCGGGTACTGGCGCAGCGTGAGCGTGTCGCCGCGCTGGGTGAACTCGACGTGGCGCAGGAAGGACATGCCCAGGAGCACCTCCCGGGTGCGCAGGCCGGAGGCGACACCGGCCTCGACGTTGTTCAGCTCGATGTCGCCGATGCTGACGCTGTCCAGGCGTGTGGCGTAACTGGTGCTGTCGCCGTTCGCGGTGCGTGTAATGAAGGCCCGCCCCCGCGGCAGCGCCAGCTTGTCGGCGAGGTGCGCCGGGATGGCGACACCGGTGGCGCCGGTGTCGACGAGGAAGACCACCGGCTGCCCGTTGATCGCCCCGCTGGTCACGTAGTGTCCCTGGCGGTTGCGCGCCAGCACCACCTCGCGCACGCCATCGCCGCTGACCGTGGTCGCCACCTGCTGGTTCGGGTTGTGCTGGCGCTCGATGAGGCCGGTGAAATACCAGGTGAGCATGCCGAGGATCAGGATCCAGGCCATCACCTGCATGCCGAGCCCCATGCGCCGCTGTTCGTTGACGGGATCTGTCATGGTCCTGTTGAGAGTCCGCTACCGCGTCCCGGTTCCCCTGCTTTCACCACTGTACGCCCTTGTTACGTCCCCCGCGCGGGGCGGACCACCCGCCGCGCTTCCTCGACCCGGGGGGTCGAGCCCCTGGATTGGCCGCCCGGTCAGCCGTGATACCATCCGGAGCGTATTCCGTCACCCGCGGCTGTGCCGGTCGCATGGCG
The DNA here is from genome assembly GCA_964438205.1 of uncultured Alteromonadaceae bacterium. Classification (GTDB taxonomy): domain Bacteria; phylum Pseudomonadota; class Gammaproteobacteria; order Pseudomonadales; family Halieaceae; genus Pseudohaliea. The sequence goes on along the minus strand of CAYTJQ010000043.1, from coordinate 12,665 downwards.
TAAGGAAGCGTAAGCGATGGGCCCGAATCCCTGGCAGTCCCTGCGTGCAGGCCGCGCCATCGTCATCATCGACGCCGCCCACCGCGTGGAGCGGCGCCTCCTCGATCGCTGGCTGGAAGAGCGCCTCGCCGAGCACGGCTGCCAGGCGGTCATCGAGCGCGTGGTCATGCGCATCGCCCGCCGCCCCGAACACCTGGACGCTATCCCCCTGGAGCCGCTTCTCGGCAGCAGGGCTGACAATGTGGTGGTCCTGCCGCTGCGGGTCGTCTGGCGCAGCTCCCTCCAAACCAAGACCACGCGGCCCCGGCCCCGCGACCTGCTGTTCGGCAATCCCCGCCGCCCGGGCGCCTGGCGCGCGCGACGCATCCTCGCCCAGCACCCGGATCGCGCCGTCTGCATCGCCGGCGAGCCGGCAACGCTCGGTGACCTGCGCGAGCGCCTCGTCCAGCGCGACGGCGCTGCGCCCCAACCGCGGCAGCTCGCCGAGTTCATCGCCGCACAGGCAGGCCTGGCCCTCGACATCGCCGAGCGGCGTCTCCAGGGCAGCCGCTACAAGGTGCCCCGGCGTGTGGCGCAGAACCTGCAGGCGAGCCCGCGCTTCCGGACGGCCCTCGCCGCGCTCAGCGAGGAAACGGGCAAGCCCGTCGCCCAGCTGCGCCAGGAGTCCGAGGTGATCATGCGCGAGCTGGTGGCTCGGCCGGCGCCGTTCTGGCTCGACGTCATGGCGCAGCTCAACCACCTCATCATGTCCCTGGGCTACGAGGCCGAGGTCGTCATCGATCGCGAGGGCCTGGAGCGGATCCGCCAGCTGGTGCGGGAGAACCCGGCGGCGCTGCTGTGGACGCACAAGACCCACGTCGACGGCTTCGCCGTCAACTCCATGCTCTTCGACAACGACTTCCCCAACCCGCATATCCTCGGCGGCGTGAACATGGCCTTCGCCGGCCTCGGCTTTCTCGCCCGCCGCGCCGGCGCCATCTTCATCCGCCGCAGCTTCCGGGACGACCCGCTCTACAAGCTCGTGCTGCGCCACTACATCGGCTACCTGATGGACAAGCGCTTCCCGCTGAGCTGGGCCTTCGAGGGTACGCGCTCCCGCGTCGGCAAGCTCATGCCGCCGCGCTACGGCCTGCTCAAGTACGTCATGGAATCGGCCCACGCCACTGACGCGCGCAACCTGCACATCATCCCCATCGCCATCAACTACGACCTGATCGGCGATGTGCGCGACTACGCCGTTGAGCAGGCGGGCGCGACCAAGCAGCCCGAGAGCCTGCGCTGGTTCATCGGCTACCTGCGCGGCCTGCGCCAGCCCATGGGCCAGATCTACTTCGACTTCGGCGAGCCGGTGGTGCTGCCGGAGGTGCCGTCCGTGGAGGACGAGCGCGAGTTGCAGAAGGTCGCCTTCCGCGTCGGCCTCGAGGTCAACCGGGTCACGCCGATCACGCTCCCGGCGCTCCTGTGCATGGTGCTGCTCGGCGCCGCGCCGCGGGCGCTGACCAGCGACGAGCTGGTTGCGGAGCTGCGTGCGCTGGTGGCCTGGGCCCGGGAGCGCGGCATCCGCCTCGCCAGCCACCTGGACCTCGATGACGAGGCGCAGCTGGACCTCATCGTCGACAAGATGATCGCCAACGGCGTGCTCACGCGCTACGACGACGGCCCGGAACGGGTCTACGCCATCGCCGGCGAACAGCACGGCGTCGCCGGTTACTACCGCAACACCATCGCCCATTTCTTCGTGGACAAGGCCATCGCGGAACTGGCGCTCATGCGCATGGCGTTCCGCAAGCTTGCCGGCCGGGAGGCCTTCTGGTCCGAGGCGGAGCGGCTCCGTGACTTCTTCAAGTTCGAGTTCTTCTACGCGCCGCGGGAGGAGTTCCGGGTGAACATTGCCGGCGAACTCGCGCGCTACCGGCCGGACTGGGAGGCGCGGCTGGCGGACGAGGGCGGTGCCGGCCAGGTGCTCGACGGTTTCGGGCCGCTGGTCGCACACAGCACCGTGCTGCCCTACATCGAGGCCTACCGGGTCGTGGCGGACGTGCTCGCCCGCCAGCCACACGATAGTGCCCTGGAAGAGCGGGACTGTGTGCAGCAGAGCCTCGCCTACGGCCACCAGGCCTACCTGCAGCGGCGCATCAGCTCCGAGGCCTCCATCGGCAAGCTGCTGTTCACGAACGGCTACAAGCTGATGGCCAACTTCGGCCTCACGGAGGCCGGCGACAGTGCCCGCGGCGAGGCGCGCCTGGCCCTCGCCCAGGAATTCCGTACCCTGCAGCGGCGCGTGGAACGCATCCGCGCCGCCGCCCTACCCTGAGGAGGTGCCTGCCATGCAGCAGCTGAGCGCCCAGGATGCCCAGTTCCTCTACCTGGAGACGGCCCACAACCTCACCCATGTGACCGCCGTGTCCATCTACGATCCGGGCACGGTGCCCGGGGGGCGGACGGTGCGCTTCAAGGACATCCTCGCCCACGTGGAGGAGCGGCTGCGCTTCAACCCGCTGTTCACCCAGCGGCTCCTGCGCCTGCCCCTGGAGATCGACTATCCCTACTGGGTGGAGGACGAGTACTTCGATCTCGAGTACCACGTCAGCCACGGCCGGCTGCCGGCCCCCGGCGACTGGCGCCAGTTCTGCATCCACCTGGCGCGCTACCACTCCCGGCCCCTGGACATGAACCGGCCGCCCTGGGAGATGTACGTGGTGGAGGGGCTGGACCGCGTGCCGGGCCTGCCCGCCGGCAGCTACGCGATCGCCACCAAGGTGCACCACGCGGCCGGCGACGGCACGTCCCTGACCCGCTTCTTCGCCAGCCTGGCCGATGCCGACCCCGACGGTACGCCGGCCGTGCCGCTGGAGGAGCCGCTCGCGCAGCCCCGGGGAGCGCCGTCGGTCCTCGAGCTGGCCCGCCGCGCCGTGAGCAACAACCTGCGCTCGCCGCTGCGCCTCGCCGGCGGTGTACTGCGCGCGGCCCCGGACCTGTTGCGCAGCGCGGAGGAGTCGGTCCGGCGCCGCGGCGCGGCGGCTGACAGGAACCGGGTAGCGGTGCCGCCCACGCGCTTCAACGTGCCGGTGTCACCGCACAAGGCCTTTGGCGCCTGCTTTGCACCGCTGGACCAGCTGCGCGCGGTGCGTGAGCAGGTGCCCGGCGCCACGGTGAACGACGTGGTCCTCGCGGTCTGCGCCGGCGCCCTGCGCCGCTACCTCGAGCACCACGGGGAGCTGCCGCGGGAGCCGCTGGTCGCCTGGGTGCCGGTGAATGCGCGGGCGCGCGATGGCGACGACGGCGCCAGCTCCGGCAACAACATCACCGCCATGACCACGCGCATCTTCACGGACGAGAAGGACCCGGTGAAGCGCCTGCGCAAGATCCACCGCGCCACGGTGCGCAGCAAGGCGGCGCGCTCCGGTGTGTCGGCGCGGGTCATGACGGACCTCACCCAGCATGTCCCGGCGGCCACCCAGGTGCTGGCGAGCCGCCTCCTTTTGAACAGCGGTGTGGCGGCGCGCTTCTGCAACCTGTTCATCTCCAACGTGCCCGGGCCCCAGGTGCCCCTGTACATGAACGGTGCCCGGGCCGTGCACAACCTGGGGCTGGCGCCGCTGGCCGACGGCATGGGGCTGTTCATTGCCACGCCGAGCTACAACGGCGAGATCGGCTTCAACGTCATCTCCACCCGGGAGATCCTGCCGGACATGGACGTCTTCATGCGCTGCATCGAGGACTCGCTGGCGGAGTACCGGGACCTGCCGGCGCCCGGTCGC
>CAYTJQ010000043.1:2201-8804 GCA_964438205.1 uncultured Alteromonadaceae bacterium | reverse complement strand
GAAGACGAGACCTACCTGCCCACGGCGGCCATGGACCTGCTGCTGGCGCTGGACTGGAACCAGTTCGCCCGCTTCGAGGACGAGATCGCCCTCGGCCCGCAGAGCACGGTGCTCTGCCCGGATGACGACGAGGTTCCCGCCAGCGTGCAGGCCAGCGGCGCCACGGTGGTCGCCCTGCCGCTGAACGCGGCCGTCGCCGGGGCGCACCCCGAGGGCCGGCGCAACATGTTCGCCCTGGGGCTCCTCGGCCAGCTCCTCGGCCTCGATGCCACGGCGCTGGCGGCGCTCGCCACGGCGCGCCTGGCGGGCAAAGCGCCGGCCTACCGGGATGCCGCGGCGGCCTGCATCGACGCCGGCGCGGCCTGGCCTCTCGCCGTCGCCGTGACGCCGCCGGCCCGTCCGGGGGGCGAGCGCTGGCTGCTCACGGGCAACCAGGCCGCCGGCTACGGCGCCCTCGAGGCCGGGGTGCGCTTCGTCGCCGCCTACCCGATCACGCCGGCATCCGATGTGCTCGAGTACCTGGCCGGTGCCCTGGAGGCGGTGGGCGGCCAGCTGGTGCAGGCCGAGGACGAGCTGGCGGCGGTGAACATGGCGCTGGGCGCGGCCTTCGGCGGTGCGGATGCATTCACGGCCACCTCCGGACCGGGCCTGGCCCTGATGACCGAGAGCCTCGGGCTCGCCGTCGCCAGCGAAACGCCGCTCACGGTCCTCAACGTGATGCGCGGCGGGCCCTCCACGGGCATCCCGACGAAGAGCGAGCAGGGGGACCTCGACATCGCGCTGCACGGGCTCCACGGCGATGCGCCCCACCTGGTGCTCGCCGCCCTGGATATTGCCGACTGCGCCTTTACCACCAGCTGGGCCGTGGCCCTTGCCCGGCAGCTGCAGACGCCGGTCCTGGTGCTGTCGGACCAGTTCCTCGGCCAGTCCCTGGCCATCGTTTCGCCGCCCGGTCTTCATGTCGCGCCGCCCGCCGCAGCGACGGAGACGGAGGACGCCGGCGAGTACCTGCGCTACCGCCTGACGGCGTCGGGCGTGTCGGCGCTGGCGCTTCCCGGTGATCCGGGCCGGCGCTTCACGGCCGACGGCCTGGAGCACAACGAGCGCGGGGCGCCGTCGACGGCGGCCCGCGATCACGCCGCCCAGCTCGACAAGCGCGCCCGCAAGCTGGCGACGCTGGACCCGGGCCCGCACTGGGGGGCCGTGGAGGGCGACGGAGAGGTGGCGCTGGTGACCTTCGGCTCCGCCAGCGCCGCGGCCCGCGCGGCCGCCGCGCGGCTGCGCGCGGGCGGCACGGCCTGCCGGGTCATCTGCCTGCGGCTGCTGGCACCGCTGCCCGCGGCGGCGCTGGGCGAGGCCCTCGCCGGCTGCCGCCGCGTCCTCGTCGTGGAACAGAATCACTCGGCGCAGTGCTGGCGGCACCTGCGTTCGCACCTGGGGGATGTCCCGGTGCCGGCCGAGAGCTACGCTCGGCCGGGGCCCGCACCCCTGGACCCCGCGGCAATCGCCGCGCTGCTTGCGGAGGAACCGGTCCATGGCTAAAACGGCCCTGCGTCCAAAGGACTACAAGGCGGGCCTGAAACCGATCTGGTGCCCCGGTTGCGGGCACTATGCCGTACTCAACGGCCTGGTGAAGGCGCTCGCGGCGCTGGGGCTGGACCGGGACCGGGTCGCCCTGGTCTCGGGGATCGGCTGCTCCTCGCGCCTGCCCGCCTACGTCGACAGCTACGGTTTCCACGGCGTGCACGGCCGCGGCCTCGCGGTGGCGCAGGGGCTCGCCATTGCCCGCCCGGACCTGGCGGTGATCGCCCTCGGCGGCGACGGCGACGGCTTTTCCATCGGCGGCAATCATTTCATCCACGCCTGCCGGCGCAACGTCGACATCACCTACATCGTCATGGACAACGAGGTCTATGGCATGACCAAGGGGCAGGCCTCGCCGACCACGCCCATGGACTGGGACCACAGCAAGCTCACCCCCCACGGCCCGGGCATCCGGCCCTTCAAGCCGGCGGCCCTGGCGCTCGCCGCCGGCGCGCCCTGGATTGCCCGCGGCTACTCGGGCAACCCGAACCAGCTGGCGAAGCTGCTGGCGGCAGCGGTCGAGCACCGCGGCTTCAGCTTCCTGCACGTGCTGAGCCAGTGCATCACCTACTGCCCGGAGCAGACGGACTGGAAGGCGATCGTCAGCGAACGCGACGACGAGCCCGTGGCCCGCGCCGACGCGGCGGCCCAGCTGTTCCTCGCCGAGGACGGCTTCGCCACTGGCCTGCTCTACGCCGAGCCGCGCACACCCTGGCCGCCGCCGGCGCCCGCTGCGGCGGCGGACCCGCGCCTGGCCGAGGCCTTCCGGCCGTGAAGGCGGCGTCCGGGGAACTGCTCCACTTCCTCGCCCATGCCTGCGAGCTGGAACAGGAGGCCCACGATCGCTACACGGAGCTCGCCGACGCCCTCGCGGCTCACAATAACGGCGAAGCAGCGGCTTTTTTCCGCGCCATGGCCGAGGAGGCGAGCCACCACCTCGCCGAGGTGAGCCTGCTGGCGGCGGGGCTGCCGCTGCCGGCGCTCAAGGCCTGGGAGTACGACTGGCCGGGCGCCGAGGCGCCGGAGACGGCGAGCTATGAGGCCGCCCACTACCGCATGACCCTGCGCGAGGCCATGGAGCTGGCGCTCGCGCAGGAGCGTTCCGCCGGCGCCTTCTACCGCGACCGCGCCGACCGCGCGAAGGAAGAGGATACCCGCCGGCTGGCGGGCGAGTTCGCCGACGAGGAAGCGGACCACGCCGAGCGCCTGGCGCTGCGGCTGCAGGAGCTGCCGGCAGTCAGCGAACTCGCCCGCGAGGACGACGACCCGCCGCACCTGCCGGAATAGGCGCTCTCCGCGGTCGCGGAGCGCTCAGCGGTCGCGGGCTCGTGCCGGTCACGGAATGCTTAACGGTCGCGGAAAACGGGCGGCCGCTTCTCCACGAAGGCCCGCGCCGCCTCGGCCGCATCCTCGGATAGGGCGAGGAGGGACTGGTGCCGATCCTCCATGGCCATGGCGGCCTCGAGCCCCTGGGCGTCCAGCGCGTGGTTCAGCGCCTCCTTGGTCAGGCGCAGCCCCATGGGCGTCGCCGCGAGCATTTCTTCCACGTAGGGCGCCGCGGCGGCGTCCAGTTCCGCATCCGGCACCACCGCCGAGACGAAGCCGGTGGCCAGCGCGCGCTCGGCCGCGAGGAAGCGGCCGGTGAGCAGGAGCTCCGAGGCGAGCGAGCTGCCCACCAGCCGCGGCAGGAAATAGCTCGAGCCCATGTCGCAGCCGGTGAGGCCGATGCGCAGGTAGGCGGCGTTCATGCGCGCGCTCTCGCCGGCGATGCGGATGTCCGCCGCCATGAGCAGGCTGAAGCCGCCGCCGCAGGCCGCGCCCCGGGCGAGGGCGACGATCGGCTGCGGGCAGCGGCGCATGGCGGGGTAGATGCGCGCGATGCGCCGCTGGATGGCCCAGAGGGCATTGGGCCCGCGCTCCGGGGGGTTGAAGCCCGGGTCCGTGAGATCGAGGCCGGCGCAGAAGTGGCGGCCCTCCGCGCGCAGCACCACCACCCGCGTGGCCGGCCGGTCGCGCAGGCCCTCGAAGTACGCGACGAGGGCATCGACCAGCGCCGGGTCGAGGGCGTTGCCGCTGGCAGGACGGTTCAGCGTGAGCCAGTCCACCGCGCCGCGGTGGTCGATGAGCAGGGGCTGTTCGCCGGTCATGGGGTGTCTTGCTCCGGGGTGTGGCGCGGGTTGCCGGTGCCGCCCTGCAACAGGTCGGCGACCAGGCGCCGGGCCGCGCTGTCGATATCGAGTTCGCGACGGGTCACGGCGTTGGCCAGGGCCTCGCCCGCCGGGCCGGCGAGCTGCCCATCCAGGGCTCGCTCCAGTCGCGCCCGGGCGAGGTCGCGCAGCTCGGTGACGGCGCGCGCCTGGCGGCGCTTTTCCAGCTCGCCGGAGGCCGTGATCTGCTCCCGGTGGGCGGCAATGGCCGCGCGCAGCGCGTCGAGGCCCGCGCCCTCGGTGGCGACGGTCTCGACGATGGCCGGACGGCGCTCCGGGGCGTTGGCGGCGATGGCCGCCTCGAGATCGCGGCGGGTCGCCTCGAGGCCTGCCCGGTCCGCCTTGTTGATGACGAAGATATCGGCGATTTCCATCAGGCCCGCCTTGTTGGCCTGCATCTCGTCGCCCCAGCCGGGGTTGAGGACCACGAGCACGGTGTCGGTGGCGCCGGCCACGTCGAGCTCGGCCTGGCCCACGCCCACGGTCTCGATGAGCACCAGGGGCCAGCCGCAGGCCTCGAGAACGCGGCGGGCCGTGCAGGTGGCCATGGCCAGGCCGCCCAGGTGTCCGCGGGAGGCCATGGAACGGATGAACACGTCGGGGTTGGAGAGGTGCGGCTGCAGGCGTACCCGGTCGCCGAGGATGGCGCCGCGGGTCAGGGGCGACGACGGGTCCACGGCGAGGAGAGCGACGCGCTCGCCGCCGTCCTGCAGTTCCGTGGTGAGCGCGCTGGCCAGGGTGGACTTGCCGGCGCCGGGTGCCCCGGTGATACCGACGCTGTAGCTCTCGCCGCGGCAGGGCAGCAGGGCCGCCTCCAGCGCGGCGGCGTCGTCACCGCCGCGCTCGGCGGTGGAAATCAGGCGGGCGAGGGCGCTGCGGCTGCCGCCGACGGCCTGGGCGACCCGTTTTGCCACCGCATCGTCCCCGGCCATGGCCGGCGTCAGTCGAGGCCGGTGAGGCGCCGGGCGGCGCCGACGATGTCGGGGAGCTGCGAGCCGGGCGGATAGACCTCCACACCGAGGGCCTCCAGCCGGCGCTTGGCGTGCGGCGGCACCACGCCGCCGCAGAAGATCGGCAGGTCGGGCCGTTCGTCGTTGAGGGCGGTTACCGCTCGCACCGCCACGTCCACGTGCCCGCCGATGTTGAGGCCGACGAGGTCCACGTCCTCGTCGATGCTCGCCTGCACGACCTCTTCGGGCCGGGCCATGCCGATCATGATGACCTCGAAACCCGCATCACGGAGCGCCCGGGCGACGATCGTCGGTCCGCGCCAGTGCCCGTCGAGGCCCGTCTTGGCCATGAGGATACGCTTGCCGCTCATTATCTCGTCCCCGCCTCAGGTCTGGATGGGCGTTGCCCAGTCACCGAAGACGTCGCGCCAGACGTCGCCGATCTCGCCGAGGGTGACCTCTGCCTCGAGGGCATCCATCATCGCCGGCATGATGTTGTCGCTGCTGCGGCAGACGCGCTCGAGCTGACGCAGGGCGTCGGCGGCGCCGGCCTCGTGGCGGGTGCGGCGCACCTCCTCGAGGCGCTCGAGCGCCACGTCGAAGGCATCGTCCACACCCATGAAGCCATCGACCTCGTAGGGGGACGCGTCGTCCGTGTGCGCGGTGACGCCGACGATGACCTGCTCGCCCGTTTCCTGGGCCATGAACTCCCGGTGCTGGTTCTCCGCCGCCCTCTCGTGCAGCCAGCCGGCATCGAGGCTGGCCAGGAAGCCGCCCTGCGCCTGGATCTCCTCGAAGAAGCCCCAGGCCTTCTCGACCAGCTCCGCGGTCAGGGCCTCGACATACCAGGAACCGCCCAGGGGGTCGGTGACTGCCGTGACGTTGGTCTCCTCCTGCAGGATCTGCTGGATGCGCACGGACATCTGGTGCGCGTGCTCGCTGGGGATGGAGAGGGCCTCGTCGTAGCCGGAAACCCCCAGCGACTGCACGCCACCGAGCACGCCGGCCAGCGCCATCACCGTGCCGCGGACAATGTTGTTCAGGGGCTGCTGGTAGGTCATGCGCGAGCCCGCGGTGACGCAGTGGATACGCAGGTTGGCGACCTTCGCATCGGTGAGGGCGTAGCGCTCGGCGAGGAGCTGCTGCCACATGAGCCGGGCGGCGCGCAGCTTGCTCGCCTCCTCGAACAGGTCCATGGACATGCGGAAGCTGACCCCGCCGCAGCCGCGGGCGGCGCGCTCGATCGGCATGGTGCCGCGGCGCTGGATCTCGTCGAGGTACTCGACCGCGTTGGCGAACAGCGCGCCCAGTTCCTGCCAGGCGTTGAGGCCGGTGTCCGCCGCGTTGTAGCCGGCGATGGACACCGGGACCCAGCGCGGCAGGTAGCGGTCGCAGAACTCCATGATGTCGGCGTTGAAGCGCAGGCCCACGTCCGTGGGCACCTGCTGCTTGGTCACGCAGCCGAGGTAGGTCAGGAAATAGTCGCTCTGCCCCGTGCCCGGCAGCCGGTCCAGCGCGACGCCGCGGCGCTTCGCCACGGTCCAGTAGCCGGCCAGCGCAAACGGGGCGTGCTGCACCACCGCGCCGCCGGCGTGCGCGTAGCTGGTCTCGATGGGCAAATCCTTCATGCAGATGTCGATATCGCGGACGCTCTGCATCACTGCGCCGGTGAGGCCCACGTCCTCGCGCCGGGCGACCACCTCGGGGTGGTCGACGTTGTAGCAGTGGTCCCCGGTGTTGCGGTCGTGCTCCATGATGAAGCCGGTTTCGCCCTGCTCGAGGAGGAACTTGATGCGGGCGTTCTCGTCCTCGGGCTTGCCGAAACCGCTGAGCTGGAAGATCCGCCAGGGCTTGCTGCGGTA
>CAYTJQ010000043.1:0-2101 GCA_964438205.1 uncultured Alteromonadaceae bacterium | reverse complement strand
CTCGGCCCGCGGCTGGCGGACTGCTGGGACGGCATGCCGCCGCACGCGCCGCGCAGTGCCGTGCTCGCCGCCGCGGCGGCGGCGCGCAAGGCCGACGCGGATCTCATCGTCACCGTCGGCGGAGGCTCGGTGACCGACGCGGGCAAGATCATCGGCATCTGCCTTAAGCACGACCTGCGCGAGCACGACGACCTCGAGCCCTATCACGTCTACGTCAACGATGCCGGCGAGGTGATCAAGCCGGCGTTCGAGGGCCCGGACGTGCGCGTCATCAACTGCCCGACCACGCTCTCCGGCGGCGAGTTCAACCCCTTGTCCGGGGCGACGGACGAGAAGATCCAGCACAAGCAGGGTTACGAGCACCGGCTCATGGCGCCGATCGCCATCGTTCTCGACCCGGCGCTGACGGTGCACACCCCGGAATGGCTCTGGCTGTCCACGGGGGTTCGTGCCCTGGATCACGCGCTCGAGACGCTCGGCTCGCTGGCCTCAAACTACTTCTGCGATGGCATGGCCGACTCCGCCCTGCGCCTCCTGGTCGAGGGCCTGCCGGCCGTGAAGGCCGACCCGGCGGACCTGGACGCGCGCCTCAAGTGCCAGGTCGGCGCGTGGCAGTCCATGGTCCCCATCATCGCGGGGGTGCCCATGGGCCTGTCCCACGCCATCGGTCATATCCTCGGCGGCACCTGCGACGTACCCCACGGTTACTGCTCCTGTGTGATGGCGCCGTCGGTGCTGGCTTTCAACGAGCCGGTCAACGGCGATCGGCAGCGTCGCATCAGCGCCTGTTTCGGCGAGCAGGGACGCCCGGCCAGTGAGCTCGCGGATGCGTTCATCCGCAGCCTCGGCATGCCGCGCTCCCTGGCCGAGGTCGGCGTGGGGCGCGACCAGTTCCCGAGAGTGGCCGAGTACACGATGCAGGACTTCTGGGCGCGCACCAATCCGCGGACGATCGAGAAGGCTGCAGACGTACTCCCCGTGCTCGACCTCGCCGCCGGGGACGCGGCGTGACGGCAGCCCGCCCCGGCAACAACCTCAAGGCGGAACTGGCCCAGTTCAAGCGCCGGCGCATCCGCGAGGAGGCGAGCCATCTCTTCTACCGGCAGGGGTACGAGGGTACGACCATCGATTCCATCGCCGACAAGCTGCAGGTCACCAAGCCGTTCATCTACAGCTACTACAGGAACAAGGGCGAGATTCTCTACGACATCGCGAAGCTCGGTATCACGCTGTCCCTCGAGGCGCTGGAGCGCTGCCTCGCCATTCCCGGCTCCTGCTGGGACCAGCTCAAGCTCGTGGTGGATGAGGTCACGCGGATTATCGTCGAGAACCAGGAGTACATCGTCGTCTACCTGCGCGAGGAGAAGAACCTCGATCCGCAGCTGTCGCGGGCGATCCGCGAGCAGCGCTCCGCCTTCGACCACCGCCTCGCCGAGGTGCTCGCCAGCGGCGACGCGGTCGGCGAGTTCCGGGTTGAGGATCCGGCGCTCACCGCGACCACCATCGGCGGCATGATGAGCTGGGTGGCGCTCTGGTACCAGCCGGGGGGGCACTGGTCCGAAGCCGAGATCATCACCCACATCATCCGCAGCGTTGAACGCCTGGTGGCGGTGCGCGGCCGCCAGGAAGCGCCGCCCGCGGCGCGCCGCTGAACCAGGACACCGGAGGACAGCCATGAGCACGCCGACCTGCACCGACCCCCGCGTTCCCGCCCGCGATGCCTGCGTCGTGCGGGACCTCATCGAGCGCTGGGCGCGGGAGCAGCCCGACGCCGTCTACGCCGTGTTCGAGGACGGCGAAACGTGGACCTACGCGTCGCTGAAGGAGCGGGTGGAAACGGTCGCCGCGGGGCTGGCGGCCCGCGGGGTCGCCCAGGGCGAACACGTGGCCGTGTGGCTCTTCGGCGGTCGCGAGGGGATCCTGAGCTTTTTTGCGATCAACTACCTGGGCGCGGTCTTCGTGCCCTTCAACACGGCCTACAAGGGCAAGCTCCTCGCCCACGTGCTCGAAAACTCCGATGCGCGCCTGCTCATCGCCCACGGCGAGCTCGTGGAGCGCCTGGACGACGTGGACACGGCCGCCATCGAACGGGTCGTACACG
>CAYTJQ010000042.1:0-30315 GCA_964438205.1 uncultured Alteromonadaceae bacterium | reverse complement strand
CCGACGGCCACCCGCACCAGGTTCTCGCTGATGCCCGCCTGCTCGCGTTCGGCCGCCGTGAGCCGGCCGTGGGTCGTCGTGGCCGGGTGCACGATGGTGGTCTTGGCGTCGCCGAGGTTCGCCGTCAGCGACATGACCCGGGTCGCGTCGATGCAGCGCCAGGCCGCCTCGCGGCCGCCGCGCACGCGGAAGGACAGCACGCCGCCGAAGGCGCTCTGCTGGCGCGCGGCCAGCGCGTGGCCCGGGTGCTCCGGCAGGCCGGCGTAGAACACCTGCTCCACCGCCGGCTGCACCTGCAGCCAGCGGGCGAGGCGGGCAGCGCTCTCGCTGTGGGCGCGCATGCGCAGCGAGAGGGTCTCCAGCCCTTTCAGGAACACCCAGGCGTTGAAGGGGCTCATGGTGGGCCCGCAGGTGCGCAGGTAGGCGCGCAGCTCATCCATATGCTTGGCGGCGCCGACGGCGGCGCCGCCGAGACAGCGGCCCTGGCCATCCAGGTACTTGGTGGCGCTGTGGATGACGATGTCAGCGCCGAGCACCAGGGGCCGCTGCAGCGCCGGCGTGCAGAAGCAGTTGTCGACCACCAGGAGCGCGCCGGCCTCCTCCGCGAGGGCAGCCATGGCGCGGAGATCGGCGATCTCACAGAGCGGGTTCGAGGGCGTCTCCAGGTACAGAAGCCGGGTCGTCGGCCGCAGGGCGGCGCGCCAGGCCGCCGGGTCGGCGAGCGGGACGAAGCTCGTCTCGATCCCGAAGCGCGCGAGGTACTTGCCGAAGAGCCCCGCGGTGGCGCCGAACACGTCGCGCGAGCAGATCACGTGATCGCCCGTTTTGAGCAGCGCCACGCAGACGCCGAAGATCGCCGCCATGCCCGAGGCCGTCGCCACCGCCGCCTCGCCCTCTTCCAGCGACGCCAGCCGCTGCTCGAAGGCGCGCACCGTGGGGTTCGTGTAGCGGGAGTACACGTTGCCCGGACTGTCGCCGGCGAAGCGTGCGGCGGCCTCTTCGCAGGAGGCGAAGACGTAGCTCGAGGTGGTATAGATCGGCTCGCCGTGCTCCCCCTCGGGGCCGCGGGCGATGCCGGCACGCACGGCGCGGGTCGCCGGGCCCAGGCTGCGCAGGAAATCGCTGTCGTCGTCGGTCATCGGCTTTCTTGTCCCAGTCTGCCCCGGTCTACCCTAGCGGTCGTTGTAGATGCCGACCACGGCACCGTGCGCGCGCTCGCGCGCGTCGCCGTGCGCCTTGGCGGCATCGTTGCGCGCATCGCTCAGGTCTTTCAGGTAGGCCTCGTCCACGTCGCCGGTGATGTAGGCGCCGTCGAAGACCGAGCAGTCGAACCCGTCCACGGCCGGGTTCCCCTCCGCGGAGCAGCGTACGAGGTCATCGAGATCCTGGTAGATGAGGTAGTCAGCGCCGATGGCGCGGCAGATCTCGTCGACGCTGCGCCCGTGGGCGATGAGCTCCTCCGCCGCCGGCATGTCGATGCCGTACACGTTCGGGTAGCGCACCGGCGGCGCCGCGGAGGCGAGGTACACTTTCGCGGCGCCGGCATCCCGGGCCATCTGGATGATCTCGCGGGAGGTGGTGCCGCGGACGATGGAGTCGTCCACCAGCAGGACGTTCTTGCCCTCGAACTCCAGCCGGATCGGGTTCAGCTTCTGGCGCACCGATTTCTTGCGCTGGCTCTGGCCGGGCATGATGAAGGTGCGGCCGATGTAGCGGTTCTTCATGAAGCCCTCGCGGAACTTGAGCCCGAGGTCGTGGGCCAGGGACTGCCCCGCCGTGCGGCTCGTGTCCGGGATCGGGATGACCACGTCGATGTCGTGCTCCGGCCACTCGCGCAGGATCTTCCGCGCCAGCGTCGACCCGGCGCGCATGCGCGTCTTGTAGACGGATATCTGGTCCATCATGCTGTCCGGCCGCGCGAAGTAGACGTGCTCGAAGATGCACGGGCGCAGCTGCGGGTTGTCGGCGCACTGCCGGCGATGCAGCTGGCCCGCCGCATCGATGAACACCGCCTCGCCCGGGGCCACGTCGCCGGCCAGCGTGTAGCCGAGCACATCGAGGGCCACGCTCTCGGAGGCGACCATGTAGTCGCGGCCGCGCAGCCCGTCGCGATGGCCGTAGACCAGCGGGCGAATGCCGTTCGGGTCGCGGAAGGCGAGCAGGCCGTGGTTCACGATCACCGCCACCGCCGCGTAGCCGCCGCGGCAGCGACGGTGCACGGCGGCGACCGCGGCGAAGATGTCCGCCGGCTGCGGCTGCAGCTTGCCGAGGCGCTGCAGCTCGAAGGCCAGCACGTTGAGCAGCACTTCCGAGTCCGAGTCGGTGTTCAGGTGCCGGAGTTCGCTGTCGAAGAGCGCCTGCGCCAGCTCCGCCGAGTTGGTCAGGTTGCCGTTGTGGGCCAACGCGATGCCGTAGGGGGAATTCACGTAGAACGGCTGCGCGAGCGCCGGCCCGGAGCTGCCGGCGGTCGGGTAGCGGGTGTGGCCGACGCCGATGGCGCCCTCGAGGCGCGCCATGTGCTCCTGGCGAAACACGTCACGCACCAGCCCTTCGTTCTTGCGCTGGTGAAAGCGGCCGCCGCTGCAGGTCATGATGCCCGCGGCGTCCTGTCCGCGGTGCTGCAGCACCGTCAGCGCGTCGTAGATATCCGGGGCGACGTCCACCGCGCCGCTACCCACGATTCCCACCAGGCCACACATGGCTAAGGCTCCCGTGTTCTGTCAGGTGGCCAGCGCGGGGAGGCGCCCCGCCCTGGCATCGTCAAAAGCGCGCAGGCTCCAGTCCAGCAGCGGGTCCAGGTAGGGGACCAGCTGCGCGCGGTGCAGCCACTGCTGCTCCGCCGGCGGCACCAGCTGCCGCAGCAGGAAGAGCAGCACGATGACGATCAGCAACCCGCGCAGCATACCGAAGACACTGCCCAGGAGGCGATCGAGGAGCCCGAGGCCGGAGGCATGCACCAGGCGCGCGAACAGGCGGGCGGCGAGCCCCGCAAGAAGCAGCACCGCCACGAAGACAAGGGTCCAGGCGACGATGTAGCGCCCCGTGGGATTCTCGATCAGGTCTGCCAGCACGCTCGACAGCCGCGTGGCGAACAGGTTGGCCAGCACGAAGGCGAGCACCCAGCCCGCGAGGGAGAGGGCCTCGCGGGAGAAGCCGCGCCAGAGGCTGACCAGCGCGGACAGGGCGACGATCACCACCACGACCCAGTCGAAACCGTTGAAGGCGGTGAGGTCCGGCCACTGGTTCAGCATGCGACGCGCTCGCGACGGTCAGGGCACATAGCGCGATACCAGGGATTTCACGCCGTAGCGGTCGTCCACGCGCGCCTTGACCGGCGCGAGCTGCGCGCGCTCGAACTTGGGACCGACGTAGACGCGGTAGAGGGTGCCGTTGTCCCGGCGCAGGGGCTCGTAGAAGGCCTTGTCGCCGTTGTCGATGAGTTCGTCGCGGAGCTTGCGCGCCGTGTCCACGCTGCTCACGGTCGCCACTTGCAGGACCCAGGCCACCGGCAGCCCGTCGTCGTCGAAGGCGGCCACCTCGGGCGCCTGCTCCCGGGTCGGATAGGGCTCGTCGGCTGTCGGCCGGGGCACCGGGGCCGGCTCCGCGACCGATTCCTCCGCGACCGATTCCTCCGCGGCCGCTTCCTCCGCGACCACGCCGGCCGCGGCGCTCTCCCCGGCGGGCGCCGTGTCCGGGGCCTGCGCGGCGGGCCCATTGTCTTGCGGCAGCGTCACATCCGGCTGCTCAGCGGCGGCCTCCCGCGGTGGCGACCCGCGCAGCCCCGCGTCGCTCGGCGCCGGCAGGGGCTCCCGGCTCACCGCCGGCGGCGGCGGCGCCATCACGCCCTCGCGGAGCCGCGCCTCTTCCGGCGCAACGAAGATGATCGGCCAGAAGACAATGCCCAGCGCCAGCAGGATCAGCGCGCCGACGAGGCGCTGTTTGAGGATGTTATCCACGGGCGCAGGCAGGCTCCTCGATGCCGGGGTTCGCGAGCTGCGGCATTATACCCGCTACGGTAAAAAAGGACCCGAAGACCACGCCCCGCGCGCCGCCGGCGACCCGGGGCGCCAGCATGCGCCAACCGGCCTCGAGATCCGCGGCACGCTGCACGGTGCGCACGCCCGCCGCGCCGGCCGCCGAAGCGAGGCGCTCCACCGGCGCCGCGCGGGCATTGCTCGCCAGGCCGCAGACCACGAGGCTGTCGAGCTGCGGGGCAAGCGGTGCGAAGATGCCGGCCAGGTCCTTGTCACCCATGATCGCGCACAGGCCGTGGGTCGCCCCGGCCGGCGCCCGCCCGAGGGCGGCGGCGAGGCCACCGGCGGCGTCGGGATTGTGGGCGACGTCGAGCCACAGTTCCCCCCTGCCCAGGCGCTGCCGCTCCCTGCGCCCCGGCACGACGAGGCCCTGGAGCGCGTGCGCGGCAGCGCCCGGGGCGAGGCCCAGCAGTTCATCCACCGCGCAGAGCGCGGCGGCGATATTGGCGGGCTCGAGGGCATCGGGCAGCGGCACGGTGAAGCGCCGTCCCCGGGCACTGGTGACAAGCAGCTCACCGGCCGCAGCCATCCAGGACCAGTCCCGGCCGGCGCGCAGCGGCCGGGCGCCCGCGGCGGCGAGGGCCGGCGCCAGGCTGGCGGGATAGGCGCGCTCCGCGAGGACCACCGGCTGGCCAGGGCGGGCGATGCCGGCCTTCTCGATGGCGATCGCCTCCACCGTGTCGCCGAGCCACTCGCGGTGATCGAGGCCGATGCGCGTCAGCACCGCCAGGTCGGCATCGAGGATGTTGGTGGCGTCGAGGCGCCCGCCGAGGCCGACCTCGAGCACGGCGAGATCCACCCGTGCCTCGCGGAACAGCCACAGGGCGGCGAGCGTGGCGGTCTCGAAATAGCTCAGGCTGATGGCGCCGCGGGCCGCCTCGATCGCCTCGAAGGCGCGCACGATCGCGCCATCGTCCGCCGGCGCGCCGTCGAGGGCGATGCGTTCGTTGAAGCGGAGCAGGTGCGGTGAGGTGTAGGCGCCCACGCGACCCCCCGAGGCCGCCGCGAGCGCCGCGGCACAGCAGGTGACGGTACCCTTGCCGTTGGTGCCGGCCACGGTGAGCACCGGGGCGGAAAAGGGCCGCAAGCCCAGCCGGTCTGCGACGGCGCCGACGCGGCCAAGGCCGAGGTCGATTTCCCGAGGGTGACGCCGCTCGAGGCGCTCGAGCCAGCCGGCGAGGTCCGACGGCTCAGCCATCACCGCGCTTGGGCGTCTCCTCGTCCTCGGCTTCCTGGGCCTCTTCCCGGGCGTCGGTGGCTTCCGCCGAGCTGTCCGTGTCGTCGTCGGCGCTGGAGGCATCGGCGGCGCTCTCGCTGACAACCTCTTCCGCACCGTCGCTGTCATTGTCCTCGGCGCCGGCATCGTCGTCGGCCGTCGCAGCGGCGGCAGCCTCACCGGCCAGGGCCGCAGCGGCGGCAGCGTCGGCGGCCGCGGCTTGCGCCGCCGCGGCCTCCTCCTCGGCCAGTCCCGGCTGCGGCTCGCCGAGGAACTTGGCGATGAGCCGGGCGATCGTGTCGCGCAGGTCGCCGCGGTCGACGATCATGTCGATGGCGCCGTGCTCGAGGAGGAACTCGCTGCGCTGGAAGCCCTTGGGCAGCTTCTGGCGGATGGTCTGCTCGATGATGTTCGGGCCGGCGAAACCGGCCCGGGCGTCGGGCTCGGCGATGTTGAGATCGCCGAGGAGCGCCAGCGATGCCGAGACACCGCCGTAGATCGGGTCCGTGAGCACGGAGATATAGGGCACGCCCGCACCGTGCAGGCGCTCGATGACCGCGCTGGTCTTGGCCATCTGCATCAGGGAGATGAGGGCCTCCTGCATGCGCGCACCGCCGGATGCCGAGAAGCACACCAGCGGAATCCGCTCCGCGAGGGCCTGCTGGGCGGCGCGGGTAAACTTCTCACCCACCGCGTAGCCCATGGAGCCGCCGTGAAAGTTGAACTCGAAAGCCAGGGCGATCACCGGCTGGCCGTGCAGCGCACCCTTCATGGCCACCAGCGCGTCGCGCTCACCGGTGGACTTCTGTGCCCCCGCGAGGCGGTCCCGGTAGCGCTTCTTGTCGCGGAACTTGAGCCGGTCCACGGGCTCGATATCGCCGAAAATCTCCTCCCGGCCGTCCGCATCGAGAAACAGGTCGAGGCGGCGGCGCGCACCGATGCGCATGTGGTGGCCGCACTTCGGGCACACCTGCTGGTTGCGCTCGAGGTCCGGGATATAGAGTACCGACTCGCACTTGATGCACTTCTTCCACAGCCCCTCGGGTACCGTGGTGCGACGCGTTCCCCCGGTGCTGCTCTTCACGCCGGAAGGCAGAATCTTGTCAATCCAGCTCATGGCTCCCCCTGTTGTCGGCGTGCATTATACGTTCCGGGCCCGGTCAGGCGGCAACCGCCGCATCGATGCCGCTGCGGATCTCCGCCACCAGCGCGACGACCCGTTCCCGCGCCGCGTCCGCGGGCAGGCCCGCTTCCACCGCGCGCGCGTAGCAGTCGACGAGCGCGGACCCGACCACGACACCATCGGCACTCCCCGCCACCGCGGCCGCGGAGGCCGCGTCCTTGATGCCGAAGCCGACGCAGACCGGCAGACCCGTGTGCCGGCGTATCGCCGCCAGGTGGCTGCCGACATCGGCGACGTCGAGGTTGCCGGCACCGGTCACGCCCTTGAGCGAGACGTAGTAGATGAAGCCGCTGGCTTCCCGGGTGATGAGGTCGAGGCGCCCCTCCGGCGTGGTGGGGGCGACCAGGAAGATGTTGTCCATGCCCACACGCTTGAGCTCCCGGTTCACCCGCGCCACTTCCTCCGGGGGAATGTCGACGGTCAGCAAGCCGTCGACGCCGGCGTCGACCGCCGCGTCGGCAAACGCGGCGTAGCCCATGTGCTCGACCGGGTTGGCGTAGCCCATGAGCAGGAGTGGCGTTTCCGGGTCGTCGCGGCGGAACGCACGGACCAGGTCGAGGACCGCGCGCAGGCGGGTACCCCGGGCGAGGGAACGCTCGTGGGCGCGCTGGATCACCGGCCCCTCGGACATCGGGTCCGAAAAGGGGACGCCGAGCTCGAGAACGTCGGCGCCGGCCTCCACCAGCGCATGCAGCAGCGGTACGGTGGCTGCGGGGTCCGGGTCACCGGCGACCACGTAGGGCACGAGGGCCTTGCGGCCGCTGGCCGCGAGCTGCCGGAAACGCTCGGCGATACGACTCATGGAGCCTCCCTCCTGGTTACGCTAGAGCTCGATCCCGTCGAGGCGCGCGACGGTGAGGATGTCCTTGTCGCCCCGGCCGGAGAGGTTGACAACGATATGCTGGTCCGGGCGCATGGTCGCTGCGAGTTTCTCCGCATAGGCCAGGGCGTGCGCCGTCTCCAGCGCCGGCATGATGCCCTCGGTGCGGGTCACGCGGTGGAAGCTGGCCAGCGCCTCGTCATCGTCCACGGCCACGTAGTTCACCCGGCCGATGTCCTTGAGCCAGCTGTGCTCGGGGCCGACGCCCGGGTAATCGAGACCCGCGGAGATGGAATGGGTCTCGGTGATCTGGCCGTCGTCGTCCTGCATGAGGTAGGTGCGGTTGCCATGCAGGACCCCCGGCGATCCGGCTGAGAGCGGCGCGGCGTGGCGACCCGAAGCGAGCCCCTCACCGCCCGCCTCGACGCCGTACATGGCCACCCCCTCGTCGCGGAGGAAGGGATGGAACAGGCCGATAGCGTTGGAACCGCCGCCCACGCAGGCGACCAGCGCATCGGGCAGTTGCCCGGCCTGGGCCAGGCACTGGGCGCGGGCCTCGCGGCCGATGACGCACTGGAAATCGCGCACGAGCATCGGGTAGGGGTGCGGGCCGGCAACGGTGCCGATGATGTAGAAGGTGTCGTCGACGTTGGTGACCCAGTCCCGCATGGCCTCGTTCATGGCGTCCTTCAGGGTCCGCGAACCGGAGGTCACCGGCACCACCGTCGCCCCGAGGAGCTTCATGCGGTAGACGTTGAGCGACTGCCGCTCGACGTCCTCGGCGCCCATGAACACGTGGCACTCGAGGCCGAGGCGCGCCGCGATGGTGGCGCTGGCCACGCCGTGCTGGCCCGCACCGGTCTCGGCGATCACCCGCGGCTTGCCCATGTGCTTGGCGAGCAGCGCCTGCCCCACGGTGTTGTTCACCTTGTGCGCCCCGGTGTGATTGAGATCCTCGCGCTTGAACCAGATGCGTGCGCCGCCGATCCCGTCGGACAGGCGCCGCGCCTCGTACAGCGGTGAGGGCCGGCCGACGTAGTGGGCGAGGTCATCGTCCAGTTCGCGCTGGAAGGCCGGATCCGCCGACAGCTCGCGGTAGACGTGGTCGAGGTCCGCCAGGGCGGCCATCAGCGTCTCGGACACGAAGCGGCCGCCGTAGTCGCCGAAGCGGCCATCCGCATCCGGTACCGTGTTCATGAGTTGGGGGTCGAGCTTGATGGTCATGGGTTGCTCCCGCTTTCCCGTTTTCCCGCTTGTCCGTGCGCTTCAGCGCCCGCTGTCCGCCTCACCCACCGCGGCCGCGAAGGCGGCGATGCGCGCGGCATCCTTGACGCCCGGCGAGGCCTCGACGCCGCCGCTGACGTCCACCGCCGCGGGGCGAACCCGGGCGATGGCCTCGCCCACGTTCTCCGGCGTGAGCCCGCCGGCGAGCACCAGCCGCGAACGCAGCGCCGCCGGCGCGCGGTCCCAGTCGAAGGTCTCGCCGGTACCGCCGGGCACGCCGGGCCGGTAGCTGTCCAGGAGGATGCCGCTGGCCGCGCCGTAGGCCGCCGCCGCGTCCGCCACCGCCAGTCCCGGCGCCATCCGCAGCGCCTTCAGGAACGGGCGCTCGAAGCGGGCACAGTCTTCCGGGCTCTCGCTGCCGTGAAACTGCAGCAGCCCCGCCGGCACCGCCGCCAGCACCTCGCGGATCAGCGACTCCGGCGCGTCGACGAACAGCGCCACCACGGTCACCAGCGGCCCCGCCGCGCGGGCGACGGCGGACGCCTGCGCCGGGGTCACCGCCCGCGGACTGTCCGGGTGGAACACGAGGCCGATGGCATCCACGCCGGCCGCCGCGGCTGCCGCCGCATCCTCCGGGCGGGTCATGCCGCAGACCTTGATGCGAGTTCTGGTCACCGTCCTGCTGCCCGCCTGCTGGCCAAGGCGCGAATGATAGCAGAAGGCGCCGCGGGCCCGCCTCAACCCGGGAACAAAAACGGCCGCGGCGGCGTCGCCAGCGCATACTCCGCCGGGTAGGTCACGGCCACCAGGTACAAACCGTCGGGCGGCGCCGTCTCGGCGCCCCGGCGGCGGTCGCGGCAGGCGACCAGCTGCGCCAGCCAGGCCTCGTCGCGTTCGCCGGCACCGATGGCGAGGAGCGCGCCCGCGATGTTGCGCACCATGTGGTGAAGGAAGGCATTGGCGGTGATGTCGAGGCAGACGAGCGGCCCGGCGCGGGTGACGCTGATCGCATCCACGCGGCGCCAGGGCGTGCTCGACTGGCAGCCCGCTGCGCGGAAGCTGCTGAAATCCTGCTCCCCGAGCAGCCGCTGCGCCGCCGCGTGCATGCGCCCGGCATCGAGGGCGCCCCGCCGCCAGGTGACGAGACCGCGGTAGAGGGCCGGCGCCACGGCGGTGTCGGTGACGAGGTAGCGGTAGCGGCGCGCCGTGGCGCTGTGGCGGGCGTGGAATGCCGCCGGCACGGCCTGGGCGTGAAGCACGCGAACGGTCCCGGGGAGGTTGGCGTTGCAGCCGAGGACCCAGGCCTTCGGGCTTCGCCCGGCCGGGTCGTCGAAGTGCACCCACTGGCCCGTGGCGTGCACACCGGTGTCGGTCCGGCCCGCGCAATGGGTCCGCACCGCGGTCGCGGCCACGGCCGCGAGGGCGCGCTCGAGCGCATCC
The DNA here is from genome assembly GCA_964438205.1 of uncultured Alteromonadaceae bacterium. GTDB lineage: Bacteria > Pseudomonadota > Gammaproteobacteria > Pseudomonadales > Halieaceae > Pseudohaliea. Next base: position 20,398 of record CAYTJQ010000042.1, on the reverse strand, counting down.
TGCACGCTCGCGGCATGGGGCTGGGACTGCCAGCCGCAGAAGGCGCGGCCGTCGTACTCGACGAGCAGCGCCACCCGGGTGCCGGGGGCGAGGGGAGTAGCGGAGAAGCGGGCGGCCGGCGCGGGCGCGTCAGCCAAGGCCGTCCAGGAGGGATTTCGCCTCTTGCTGCTGCTCGGCGTTGCCGCCCTCGGCAACCTCCTCGAGGATCGCGCGAGCGCCGTCCTGGTCTCCCATGTCGAGGTAGGCGCGGGCCAGGTCCAGGCGGGTCGCCATCCGATCCCCCTCCTCCGCGAACACCAGCTCGTCGTCGCTCTCGCTGCCGGTTCCGGCAGCGGGGCCGGCGGCGGCCTCTTCAAGGGCCTCGTCGGCGGCCTCTTCGACGCTGTCTGCCTGCGCCGCGGGCGGTGCGCCGAAATCGGCGGCTTCCGCCGCCTCCACCGGGTCGGCGACCGGCTCGTCGAGCTCGAGGTCCAGGGGCTCCCCGGCGACTTCGGCCGGCGGCTCCTCCTCGATGTGAAGGCCGTCGAAGGCACCCAGCGTGTCCTCGTCGTAGTCGTCGAGGGCCCCGTCATCCCCGGCATCGAACGCCGCCGCGGGCTCCGGGGGGGCGGCCGGCGCTGCGGGTTCCGGGGCCGGCGCCGGCTCGGGCTCGGGCTTCGGCGTATTGGCGACGGGCGCGGCCCTCTTGGCCGACCCCGCGCCGCCGACGATACGCTCGCCCCGGGCGATGGCCTCCGCATCACCGTGCTCGCGCAGCGCCTCGAGCTGCTCGTTGGCCTTCGCGGCCTCGCCCATATCGGCGTAGAGTTCGAGGAGCTTGAGGCGGAAGGCGCTGTTCCCGGGCTCGCTGCGAATGGCCGTGGTCAGCAGCTCGGCGGCCTGGAGGTAGCGCCCGTAGGCAATATAGATATCGGCCTCGGCCAGGGCATCCCCGCCGTCGGCCTCGTCGATGTAGTCGTCATAGCGACGCTCACCGTAGCCGCGCTCGGCGACGTCGCGGCGCGCCGGCTCCTCGGCCTCCGGGGGCTCCTGGGCGTCTGCGGAATCATCGATACCGTCCTCGCGCAGGGTGACACCGGCGAACACGTCATCTTCGGCGCCTGCCGGCGCGGAAGCTCCTGCGGGCGCCGATGGACGCGCCGCCTCGGCCCGGGCCGGTGCGCCGCCACCGCGGGCGCGGCGCAGGCCAAGCACCGCCAGGAGGCCGAGCACGACCGCACCGGCGATGCCGTAAAGCCAGGGCATGAAGCCGCCAGCCGGGGACTCGGCCGGAGCCGGCGCGGGGGTCGCGGCCCGGGCACGGGCGGCGGCCGCATCGGCCGCGGCGGCCTCGGCGCTGTCCCGCGCCTCGCGAAGGGCGGCCTCCAGGCGGGCGATCTCCTGGTCCTTGACCGAGACCGTGGCCTCCAGCGCATCGAGGCGCTCGGCCATGGCCGCGAGCTGGACGGCGAGCTCGCCGTCCAGGGCCGGGGGCGCGGCAGCCGGGGCCGCGGGCTCCGGTTCGCTGTCTGCCGGCGGCGGCGCGGCCGGTGCCGGTGCGGGTGCGTCCGCAGCGGGGGCGGGGCCGCTGCCCGTCGCCGCGTCCGCGGCGTCGCCGCGCTCGGACCCTGCCGCCGAAACACGCTCGGCATCGGCCGGGACCGGTTCAATGGTAGCACCGTCATCGGCGGAGATCCGCAACGTCGCCGCCGCAGTCACGCCCGGCGTGCGCCCGCGGCCGGATTGCCAGGCGCGGTTCTGTGCCTGTACTTCCGCCAGCGCATCCGCCAGGTCATCGGAACTGATGTCGGCGGCGCTCGGCAGATAGATGATGTACCCCGCCTTGATCCGGTTGATGTTGCCGTCGATGAAGGCCTCGGGGTTCAGGCGCTGGATGTCCAGCATGGCCTGCTGCACGCTCACCTCGTCCGGCCGTGCGCGGCTGGCGATCTGCCACAGTGTCTCGTCGCGCTTGACCAGGTAGCGGCTGCCGGCCCGGGGGCTGTCAGCCGTCGCCTCCGAGAAAGGGCGCCGCGGCATCTCCCCCGGGGCGAGGTCGCTGTCGAGCACCTGGACCCGGTCGCCGGTCACCGCCTGCGCTTCGGGCGCGGCCTCGGCGGCTGCGGCCCCGGCTTCGGTCTCGGCTTCGGTCTCGGCTTCGGTCTCGGCTTCGGTCTCGGCTTCGGTCTCGGCAACGCGCTGGCTCGCCGACACCGTGAGTGTCTCTGTACGGAACGCCGGCGGATCGACGAGCACCGTGTACTCGCGCAGCAGCCGGCCGCTGGGCCAGCGCGCCTCGATGACCAGGTCCAGGAACGGTTCGACCACCGGCTCCTGCGTGGACAGGCGGATCACCCCGCGGTTGGTGGCCGGGTCGATGCTGACGGTGAACTCGATGCTGGTCAGGAAGTAGCCGCGGTCGACGCCGAGACGGTCGAAATCCTCCACGCCGGCCAGGCGGATGCGGATATCGTCGGTAGTGAGGTCGCGGGTGTCGAGGAGCGACACCTCCGCGTCGAGCGGCTCGTTGAGGAATGAATTGAGCGACATCTCGCCGAGACCGAGCGCCGCCGCCTGTCCCGCGTGCAACAGCCCCCCGGCAAGGAGCACAGCCGTTGCCTGAACCCGTTTAGCCATAGCGCTGCCTTGTTATGGTCCTGAACCCGCGGCGCTGCCGCGCCCCTCTGGTGACTTCAAAATGCCATGCATCCCAATGACTTGCAATGCATTATGCATTTTTTACTAAACGTCTCGCCGGGCGTCCTGCCAGGCGTCACCGCCCGCACCCGCCCGCTTGCCTCACCGGCTGCGGATGCGCTGCTGATCCCAAGCCCCTCGCTGCCAAGTATCTGCCAAGGGCCGTAAGCTAGGCAAGACAGCCAGGCAAGACAGTTAGGCAAGGTAGTCCCGGGCGAGGCACTCGGCGATCTGCACGCTGTTCAGCGCGGCACCCTTGCGGACATTGTCCGCCACCACCCACAGGTCCAGGCCGCGGGGGTGCGAGATGTCCTTGCGGATGCGGCTCACGAACACCGGGTCGTGGCCGGCCGCCTCGCTCACCGCAGTGGCATAGCCGCCGTCCTCGTGCTCGTCGAGCACCGTCACGCCCGGGGCGGCGCGCAGCAGGTCCCGCGCCGCGTCGGCATCGATGGGCTCGCGGGTCTCGATGTGTAGCGCCTCGGAATGCCCGTAGAATACCGGCACCCGCACGCAGGTGGGGTTCACCAGGATATCCGGATCGTCGAAGATCTTCTGCGTCTCCCAGACCATCTTCATCTCTTCCCGGGTGTAACCGTTGTCCTGAAAGGTGTCGATGTGCGGCAGCGCGTTGAAGGCGATCTGCCGCGGGTACACGCTGCATTCGGCGGACTGGCCGTTGAGCAGCCGCGCCGTCTGCCCGGCGAGTTCCTCGATCGCCTCCTTGCCGGTGCCGGAGACGGCCTGGTAGGTGGCGACGTTGATGCGCGTGATGCCCACGGCATCGTAGAGCGGCTTCAGCGCCACCAGCATCTGGATCGTCGAGCAGTTCGGGTTGGCGATGATGTTGCGCTCGCGGTAGCGGGCCAGCGCCCCCGGGTTCACCTCCGGCACGACCAGCGGGATGTCCGGGTCGCGGCGGAAGTGAGAGGTGTTGTCGATCACCACGCAGCCGGCGTCGGCGGCCTTCGGGGCAAATTCGGCGGAAATCGATCCGCCGGCGGAAAAGAGCCCGATGGCGACCTTGCTGAAGTCGAACTCGGCGAGGTTCTGGACCGTCAGGCGGCCTTTGCCGAAGCTGACGCGCTTGCCGGCGGAACGCTCGCTGGCGAGGGCGTACACCTCGCCCACGGGGAACTCGCGTTCGGCGAGGATCTCCAGCATCGTCTCGCCCACGGCGCCGGTGGCGCCGACCACCGCTACATCAAACTGTTTCGCCATCGTTTCCCTCCTGTCGGGCTTGCGTCTTGCGTGACTGTCATGGGCCGGCCAGCGCTGCGACCACGGCGTCACCCATAGCGGCCGTGGACACGGGTTCCCGCCCCGCGGGGCAGATGTCCGTCGTGCGCAGGCCGTCGTCGAGCACCTGCCCCACCGCGGCCTCGATCGCCGCCGCCGCCGCCGGCTCGTCCAGCGTGTAGCGCAGCATCATGGCCACCGACAGGATCGTCGCCAGCGGGTTGGCCACGCCCCGGCCGGAGATATCCGGCGCCGAGCCGTGGCAGGGTTCGTAGAGACCCCGCCCCGCGGCGTCCAGGGAGGCCGAGGGCAGCATGCCGATGGACCCGGTGAGCATGGCGGCCGCATCCGACAGGATGTCACCGAACAGGTTGCCGGTCACCATCACGTCGAACTGCTTCGGTGCCATGACCAGCTGCATGGCCGCGTTGTCGACGTACAGATGGGAAAGCGTGACCGCGGGAAACTCCTTGCCGACGCGTTCGACGACCTCGCGCCAGAGTACGGTCACCTCGAGGACATTGGCCTTGTCGACGGAGCAGAGCCGCCCGCCCCGCTGCGCCGCCAGGCGGAACGCCAGCCGGGCGATGCGCTCGATCTCCGACTCGCGGTAGACGTAGGTATTGAAACCCTCGCGCTCGCCCGAATCCAGGGTGCGGATACCGCGCGGCTCGCCGAAGTAGATGCCGCCGGTGAGCTCGCGCACGATGAGCAGGTCCAGGCCGGCGACCACCTCCGGTTTCAGGCTGGAAGCCTCGGCCAGCTGCGGGTAGAGGATCGCCGGGCGCAGGTTGCCGAACAGCCCGAGCTCGGCGCGGATGCGCAGGAGCCCCTTCTCCGGGCGCAGGGCGCGGTCGACCCCGTCCCACTCCGGGCCGCCGACGGCGCCGAGCAGAATGGCGTCGGCCTCCCGGGCGCGGGCCAGGGTCTCGGCCGGCAGCGGGTCGCCGCAGGCGTCGTAGGCGGCGCCCCCGATGAGCGCGTGCTCCAGCGTCAGGCCCAGGTCGAAGCGCCGGTCCACCGCCGCGAGGACCTTCTCGGCCTCGGCCACGATCTCGGGCCCGATGTGATCCCCGGGCAGGACCAGGATGCGGCGCCCGGTTTTCTCACCGGTTATCTCGCCCGCCATGCTCAGGAGGCCGGTCGGTCGAAGCCGCCGAAGAGCCAGGGCGACTGCTCGCGCCAGCGCGCCTCGTAGGCGCGGATCGCGTCGGCACTCTTCAGCGTGATGCCGATGTCGTCGAGGCCTTCGAGCAGCCGCTCCCGGCGGTAGCCGTCCACGGCGAAGGACCACTCGCTGCCGTCCGGCGCGACCACGCGCTGCGCGCGCAGGTCCACGGTGAGCGTGTAGCCCTCGTTGGCGTCGAGGGCGGTGAACAGCGCGTCGACCACGTCCGCCGGCAGCACCACCGGCAGGATGCCGTTCTTGAAACAGTTGTTGTAGAAGATGTCGGCAAAGCTCGGCGCGATGATGCAGCGGAAACCGTAGTCCGCCAGCGCCCAGGGCGCGTGCTCGCGGCTCGAACCGCAGCCGAAGTTCTCCCGCGCGAGCAGGATGCTGGCGCCCTGGTAGCGGGGGAAGTTGAGCGGGAAATCGGGGTTCACGGGCCGCCCGCTGCAGTCCTGCCCCGGCTCGCCCTCGTCGAGGTAGCGCAGGTTGTCGAACAGGTTCGGCCCGAAGCCGGTACGCTTGATCGACTTCAGGAACTGCTTCGGAATGATCAGGTCCGTGTCGACGTTGGCGCGGTCCATGGGCGCGACGAGGCCCTCGTGGACGGTGAGCTTCTGCATCATGGTCTCAGGCCTCCGTGAGTTCGCGGACGTCGATGAAATGGCCGGCGATCGCGGCCGCGGCGGCCATGGCCGGACTGACCAGGTGGGTACGGCCGCCGGCGCCCTGGCGCCCCTCGAAGTTGCGGTTCGAGGTCGAGGCGCAGTGCTCGCCCGCGCCGAGCTTGTCGGCATTCATGGCCAGGCACATGGAGCAGCCCGGCTCGCGCCATTCCATGCCGGCGTCGAGGAAGATCCGGTCCAGACCCTCCGTCTCGGCCTGCTTCTTCACCTCGCCGGAACCCGGCACCACGAGGGCCTGCTTGATGCTGCCGGCGACCTTGCGCCCCTTGACCACCGCGGCGGCCGCGCGCAGGTCCTCGATGCGCGAGTTGGTGCAGGAGCCGATGAACACTCGATCCGGCCGGATGTCGCGGATCGGCGTGCCTGCCGCCAGGCCCATGTACTCGAGGGCGCGGCGCGCCGCCTCGGCGCGGGTGGGACTGTCCATGCTGTCCGGGTCCGGGACCACACCGTCCACGGGGGCGACCATTTCCGGGGAGGTACCCCAGGTCACCTGCGGCTTCACGTCCTCGGCGCGCAGCTCCACCACGCGGTCGAAGACCGCGTCTGCATCGGAGTGCAGGTCGCGCCACGCGACCACGGCCTTGTCCCAGAGTTCGCCGGTGGGGGCATAGGGGCGGCCGCGCACGTACTCGATGGTGGTGTCGTCCACGGCGATGAGGCCGACGCGCGCGCCCGCCTCGATGGACATGTTGCACAGCGTCATGCGCCCTTCCATGCTCAGCGCCGCGATCGCCTCGCCGGCGTACTCGATGGCGTAGCCGGTGCCACCGGCGGTGCCGATCTCGCCGATGATCGCCAGCGCGAGGTCCTTGGCGGTCACGCCCTCGCCCAGGCGCCCGCTCACGCACACCTGGAGGTTCTTCATCTTTTGCGCCAGCAGGCACTGGGTGGCGAGCACGTGCTCCACTTCCGAGGTGCCGATGCCGTGCGCGAGGGCGGCGAGCGCGCCGTGCGTCGAGGTGTGGGAGTCACCGCAGACCAGGGTAACGCCGGGCAGCGTGATGCCCTGCTCCGGGCCGACGACGTGGACGATGCCCTGGCGCACGTCATTGATGGGGATCTCCACGATGTCGAACTCGGCGCAGTTCTCGTCCAGGGTCTGCACCTGCAGGCGGGAGACCGGGTCGAGGATACCCGCGACGCCACCGCTGCGCTCCGCGCTGTCGGTGGGTACGTTGTGGTCCGGCACCGCGATGTTGGCGTCGCGGCGCCAGGGCCGGCGGCCCGCGAGGCGCAGGCCCTCGAAGGCCTGCGGAGAGGTCACCTCGTGCGTGAGGTGGCGGTCGATGTAGATCAGCGCGGATCCGTCATCCCGCTCCTCGACGAGGTGACTGTGCCAGAGCTTGTCATAGAGCGTCATTCCAGCCATGGAGTCACCGTATCAGTCATGGATCCCCGTGCCACGGGGAGAGGTGCCGGGGCCGGACCCCGGTTCGGCAGGGCGGGAAGCCTACCGCGACAGCGCCGGGAACGCTACTCCCCGCCGGCGAGACGGCGCAGGGCGGCATCGCCCGCCCCGTCCTTCCACATGCCCTCGTGGTCCGGCAGATAGAAGGTGCCGCTGTAGCGCAGCACGGGCTTGTCGCCGTCCTCGATCACCCCGGCGCAGAAGCCGAAGCGGCGCTTCACCTCGACCAGGTGCGTACGCGTCTGCAGCCAGTGGCCGAAGCGCCCCGGCGAGAGAAAATCGAAACCCAGGTTGATGGTCGGCAGGCCGGCGGGCTTCGGCAGGCGGATGTTGATGCTGGTCGCGGCGGCGATATCGGCGAGCGTCATCAGGCAGCCGCCGTGACAGATGCCCATGAGGTTGGCGTGCTGCTCGAGCACCACCAGGCCGAAGCTCACCTCCTCGCCGTCGACCCGGCGATAGAACGGCTGCAGGCTGTCGCTGTAACCGAGCCCTTCGTCCAGCTGTTCGAAGCCTTCCGGTACCGATGCCCGCTCGTCGCTCACGATTGCTCCCCCTGCCAATGCCTGCCAATGCGTGAAGTCGTGCCGAGGTCGCCCGGAGAAGAGACCGCGCGGCCCGCTAGAACAGCCCGAGGGCGAGCCCCGTGGCCAGCGCCTCGCCGAGTTCCTCGGCCCGGGCGAGATCCCCGGGACCGGGCAGGCCGCGGATTATCAGAGGCTCCGTGGCCGGTGTAAAGGGAATGCCCTTGAGCATGCGCTCGATGTCGCCCACCGCGTTGCGGCCGTCATTGCCCGCCGAGATGAGCACCGCGGCCGGCAGCACGAGGTCGCGGTCGATGCTCGGGTAGAACACGCGGTCGAGGAACTGCTTGGCGCCGCCGGCGAGTCGCCCGGCATTCTCGGCGGCGACCAGCAGCAGTCCGCTGGAAGCCGCGACCTCGACACTGCCGATCTCCTCGCAGCGCCCCGCGGTCACCTCGGCACCGTCGGCGCGGCCGGCACCGGCCAGCGCCGCGGCGGCCAGCCGGGCACAGGTGCCGCTCTGGCTATGCCAGGCGATCAGCAGGCGCGGCGGCGCCGTCATTGTGGATAACTCTGGGGGCAGACCCGTACCCCCGGCCCGGCCCGCGCGGGGAGCGACGCCTTTTCAAGCGCTGAATCCACCCGAATTTTTCTGTCTTTATTCAATATAAACAGTCTTTTATAAAGTATTCTGCAGAAAGCACAGGAAGTTTCGCCGCGAACGAGCGGGCCGCTGAAGTCATCGACGGCATCTGTGGATAAACAATCTGTCAAGTGAGTATATCCTTACGCGGCTCATCCCGTACGGTTTGCCGCCCTACCCCGCACCGCCCGTACGCTGGAAGCGGAAACACTGGTGAACCTTCGGCCGGCGCACAAAATCCGGGTCGAGGGTTTCGGGGGTGATATCCTCGCAGCCCGGCAGGCCGGCGAGCTCGGGGTCGAGACGGAAACGGCGCCGGTTGTTGGAGAAGTACAGCACCCCGCCGGGGCGCAGGCAACCCAGCGCGGCCTCGACGAGGGCGCGATGATCCCGCTGCAGGTCGAAGCTTGAGTCCATGGCCGCGCTGTTGGAGAAGGAGGGCGGGTCGAGCAGCACGAGGTCCCAGGCCGGCTCCGCCCCGGCCAGCCAGGCCAGCACGTCAGCCCGGACGACCCGGTGACGGCCCTCGGCCAGGCCGTTCTCGGCGAGGTTGCGCCGCAGCCAGCCGAGGTAGGTGTTGGAGAGATCGACGCTGGTCGTGCTCTGGGCACCGCCGAGCGCCGCGTGCACCGTGGCACTGCCCGTGTAACAGAACAGGTTGAGGAAGTCGCGGCCCTTCGCCTCCCTGCCGAGACGCAGGCGCAGCGGCCGGTGGTCCAGGAAGAGCCCCGTGTCGAGGTAATCGTGGAGGTTCACGAGCAGGCTCGCCTCACCCTCGCGCACCGGGAAGAACTCCCCGCGATCGCCCTGGCGGCGGTACTGCTCGCTGCCGCGCTGGCGCTCCCGGGTCTTGTAGACGATGTGCGCCGCGGGCACGCCGAGGGCTTCCGGCAATGCCGCGCGCACGTCCTCGAGGCGCCGCGCCGCGGCGGCCGGGTCCACGCCCTTGGGCGCGGCGTACTCGGCCACCTGCACCTGGTCCCCGTAGCAGTCGACGGCGACCGCGTACTCGGGCATGTCGGCGTCGTAGACGCGGTAGGCGGTGATGCCCTCGCGCCGGCGCCAGCTGCGCAGGCGTTTCTCGTTCTTGCGCACCCGGTTGGCGAACATCGTGGCGCCCTCCCCCAGGGGCGGCGCCTCGGCTGCGGGCGTTACCCCGGCCGCCGCGGCGGTGGGCGCTGCACGAGCCGGCGCCGTCGCGTTCCAGCGGTTTTCCTCGCCGAGATCGAACAGCAGCAGGGTCACGGGCAGGGCCCCGTTGTAGAGCGCGTACTGGCGATGGCTGCGCAGGCCCGTGGCCCGCCCGAGCTCGCTGTCGCCGGTGAGCACGGCCGCCTGCCAGCCGGTGAACGCCTCGTGCAGGACCCTGCCCAGGCGGCCATAAAGGTGGGGCAGGCTGTCCCGGTCGCCCAGCCGTTCGCCGTAGGGCGGGTTGCAGACCACGAGTCCCTCCGGCAGCGGCCGGTGCGTCGGCCGCTTCACCTCGGCGAGCGCCTTGCAGCTCACCCGAACCACCTTGCCGAGGCCGAGACGCCCGACCGCTTCCTGGGCGACGCGGATCACCCGCGGGTCGGCGTCGTAGCCGCGGATCTCAGGCAGGGGCCCGTGGGCGGCACGCTCGGCGCGAAGGCGGGCATCACCGAGCACGGCCCGCCACTGCGTCTCGTCGTGTCCCCGCCAGCCGCCGAAGCCCCAGTGCCCGCGCTCGAGGCCGGGCGCCCGGTCCAGCGCCATGAACGCCCCCTCGATGAGCAGCGTCCCCGCGCCGCACATGGGATCGACGAGCGCCCCGCCCCGCGCTGCCAGCGCCGGCCAGCCGGCGCGCAGGAGCACAGCGGCGGCAAGGTTCTCCTTGAGCGGTGCGGCGCCGCTGCGCTCGCGATAGCCGCGCTGGTGCAGGCTGCCGCCGACCAGGTCCAGGGCCACGGCGACGCGGTCGCGGCGCAGCTGCACGCTGATGCGCAGGTCCGGGCGCTCGAGGTCTACCGCTGGCCGGGCGAGGCCCGCCTCCCGGCAGCGGTCCACGATGGCGTCCTTGCTGCGCTGGGCGCCGAAGCGGCTGTGGCGGATGGCGTCGTTCTGGCCGTGGAAATCGATGGCGATGCTCGCGCCGGGGGCGATGAGCGCCGGCCAGTCGATGCCGCGCAGGCCGGCGTAGAGGGCATCGCCGTCCGCCGCGGCAAACTCGCCGAGAGGCAGGAGCAGCCGGTTGGCGAGGCGGCTCCACAGGCAGGCCCGGTAGAACAGCGCGCGCGGGCCGCGGAAGCTGACCGCGCTGCCCTGTTCCCGGGCGTCCTCCGCGCCGAGCGCGGTCAGTTCCTCGACCAGCAGCGGCGCGACACCGCGCGGGCAGACCGCCAGCCAGTGTTCCTGTTCCATGGCTGCCCTCAGTCGCCGCTGCGTTTGCCGCTGCCCCGGCGCGCGGTCGCAGGGCGCTTCTTGCGCCGGGGGGCCGGTTTTCTCCGCTTCGTCGCCCAGGCCGCCTTTTCCCGCGCCATGACGTCGGCCACGAGGTGCGTCGAGCTGTCCATGTAGTCGATAAAGCGGGCGAACTCGTCGTCGCTGAGCTCGCGCAAGAAGTCGTGCTGGCGGTAGAGATTGATGAAGCGCCGCTCCCGCTCGAACTGCTTCGGCAACGCCATCACGCCCCAGTCTTCCAGCGCCTGCTCGAGCTGCGGGTTATAAGTGCGCAGGAAGCGGATGAGGAAGGGTACCGGGTCGTGCCGGGCCAGGAGCGAGGCGGCCCGGAGCACGTACTCGATGGGCAGTATCTTCTCACCCCGCTCCACGTCCGCTAGAAGCTCCGGATCCGCGAGGCCCAGGTCCTCGGACAGGTCGCGCAGCGAGAGACCGGCGGTCTGCCGCAGGTCGCGGAGCAGGTGCCCGGCCTCGGCCATGGCCTCGTGGCGCTCCGGCGACAGGGACAGGGCCAGGGCATTGCGCAGCCAGGTCTCGCCGAACATGGCCCCGAGCGTACCGGTGGCGACGGCGAGGTCCACGGTCCCCCCCGCCACCTGCCCGGTGAGGCGCTTCAGCGCATCGAGCAGCGATTCCTGGGGCGTCTTGTCATCGGCGTTGGCCATGGGGCCATCATAACTGCTCGCGGCGCTCGCCTGAACTTCCGCCGCGGGGCAGCGGCGGCCGCTCAGGGCACGCCGCCGGACTCCAGGGCAAAGATGCGCTGCAGGATCTCGCGCCACTGGTCGTACTGCGTGGCCAGGGAACCGCTGAGGCGGTAGACCCGGTCGTCGACATCGATGACCGTTTCCGTGACCTCGTTGCCGAAGCCCTCGGCGAGCTCCTCGAGGTCCTGCTCGTGCATCTTGACACGGCGGAAGCGGCCGTAGGTCTGCTGCATGGCGGCGTAGGTGCCCCGGCGGGCATTGATCTCGCGCTCCCCCGCGCGGGCGAGGTAGTCGGTCTCGTAGCGCGCCAGCTCGTGCGCGTACTGGCGCCAGAGGTGATAGGTGGGCGCGAAGCGTTCGACCAGGTCCCGGTACTGCTCGTCCGCCGCGTCGATGAACAGGTACTCCTGGTTGCGCAGCCGCCGTACCCGCGCCAGCATCGGGTCCCCGGCCGCCGGCGCCCGGCGCAGTTCCCGCCGCCCGTCCTCCCCGCTGGCCAGGTAGTCACCGAAGACGTCCGGGGCCAGCGCCTGGGCGTAGCGCAGCAGCGCGACGGTGGGCAGCCCGCTCACGGACCGGGCGCGCTGCGCTTCGGCCAGGTCATTGGCGACCTGCCGGTACAGGTCGGCGAAGGGATCCGCCCCCGCGGCTACCGGGTAGTCGGAAGCCGCCGCGCGGTCGCGATACTCGCGGTCGAGCCAGACCTCGCCCCGGGCATCGACCGCGCGCACGGCGAGCACCAGGTCCACACCATCGGACTGCACGATGCGTCCGCTGATCGCCAGCGCCGCCGTTTCGCTCGGCCGCGGCGCCACGCGGACCACGCCCCAGCGCCCGCTCTCCACCAGCGCTTCGCGCAGCCTGAGCGGCATGTAGAATGCCTCGGCCTTGCGCACGGCGGCGAAGACCGGCTCGTCACCGGGGGTCGCTGCCGCTTCCGCCAGCCCGGTGTCGAACACCTCGATGATGACATCCAGCGCCGTCGCCGGTGGCGTGGCGGCGCGCTCGAGGGTCACGGCGCCGACCGCCGGCGGCCGGGCAGCAGCGGGGTCCGCCTGGGCCGGCTCTGCCGGCTCCGGAGCGCCGGCGCAGGCGGCCATGAGCAGGGTGACAACAGCCGGGACGGCAAAGCGCAGCAGCAGGCGCATCAGGGGCTTTCCTCCGTGGTGCAGACGCGACCGCGGCTCAGCGTCTCCTCGCAGCGGTAGCCGCGGCTGCCGGGCTCGTAGCGGTCGTAGATGCGGCGCACCGTGAACGGCGCGCTGACCTGGTCCGAGAACACGGTGGTAACGATGCCGAGCTGCTCCCCGGAGCCCGAGAGGGCCACCCGGTGGCGGATGGACAGGCCCTCGGGCAGGCTGATGACGAAGACCAGCTGCTGGCCATCCCAGCGGCAGCTCTCCCGGCCGACGCCGAGGTCGTCGATACGCCCCGGGTCGCGCAGGAAGTCGCAGCTGAGCGCGAAGTTGCCCTCGCGATCGATGCGGATCCGCGTGCGGCCCTGGTCCACCTCCAGCAACTGCGAGGCGGTGATCAGCTCCGCCATGCGCGCCAGGCCCACGACCGAGGGCGCACTGTCGGTGCCGCTGCCGCCGAGCACCAGGCCGCCGCGCTCACTCTGCAGATTGGAGGCGCGGGCGCTGCGTCGCTGCAGTTCACGCACCAGGGTCGTGAGCCGGGACTGGATGTTGTCACTCTGCCCGTAGTTCAGCTCCCAGTGGCCGCTGAAATCGACCGGGTCCGGCTCCCGCGGCGGCGCGGTGAGCGTCGGGTCCGACGCGCAGGCCAGCAGGCACAGCAGCGGGACGAGGCTGGCGAGAGCTTGGCGGATCACTGCGTGGGCTGCTCCGTTCCGGGTGGGGCGGGATACACCCGCGGGCGCGTCCCGGCGGCCGGTATGACGCGCCGGCCACCTTACCAGTATACTGCGCCACCTCGCCTGCTAGACACCCGAAAGGGGAAGGGGTTCCCATGGCCAAGCGCGTCTACCTGTTCAACGAGGGCAACCGGGAGGACCGCGACCTCCTCGGCGGCAAGGGCGCCAATCTCTGTGAGATGACCAACCTCGGCCTGCCGGTGCCCTTCGGGTTCATCATCACGACGCCGACCTGCCGCGAGTTCTTCGAGAACGGCAACAAGCTGCCCAACCTCCTGGAGCAGGAGTACCGGGTGGCCCTGGACCTCGTGGAAAAGAAGATGGACGCGCGCTTCGGCGACCCGGAAGACCCGCTGCTCTTCTCCGTGCGCTCCGGCGCGCCGGTCTCCATGCCGGGCATGATGAACACGATCCTCAACCTCGGCCTCAACGACGAGATCGCCGAGGGCCTGGCGCGGAAGACCGACAACCCGCGCTTCGCCTACGACTCCTACCGGCGCTTCATCCAGATGTTCGCGGAGGTCGTGATGAACCACGACGCGCACGCCTTCGAGAAGGAGATCGAGCACTACAAGAAGGCGCGCGGCTACGCGACCGACGTGGACATGACCGCGACGGACTGGCAGGCCATCGTCGAGCGCTTCAAGGCCATGGCCGATTTCCCCCAGGACCCCTTCGTGCAGCTGCACAGGGCGGTGGAGGCGGTGTTCCTGTCCTGGCACACGCCGCGGGCCAACGTGTACCGGGAGATGAACAACATCCCCGATTCGCTCGGCACCGCCGTCACCGTGCAGTCCATGGTCTACGGCAATTTCGGCGACGACTCCGGTTCCGGCGTCGCCTTCACCCGCAACCCGTCAACCGGGGAGAACCAGTTCTTCGGGGAATTCCTGTTCAACGCGGCGGGGGAGGATGTCGTTGCCGGCACGCGCACGCCGCAACCCATCTCCGCCCTCAAGGACAAGCTGCCGGCGGTCTACGACCAGCTGAACGAGACCCAGGCCCTCCTCGAGCGCCATTACCGGGACATGCAGGACATCGAGTTCACGGTGCAGGAAGGCCGCTTCTACATGCTGCAGACGCGCAGCGGCAAGCGCACCGGCCGCGCTTCCGTGAAGATCGCCGTGGACATGGTCCGCGAGGGGCTGATCAACGAAAAGGAAGCGCTGCTGCGCGTCTCGCCGGAGCACGTGGAAGCCTTCCTCCACCCCATGGTCGACCCGGCGGCGAAGACCGACATCATCGCCACCGGCCTGCCGGCAAGCCCCGGCGGCGCCACCGGGGCCATCGTGTTCTCCGCCGACGAGGCCGTCGAGGTGGCGCGGGACGGCACGGCGGTGATCCTGGTGCGCCGGGAAACGACGCCCGAGGATATCCACGGCATGAAGGTCGCCGAGGGCATCCTCACGGAGCTCGGCGGCATGACCTCCCACGCGGCGGTGGTTGCCCGCGGCATGGGCGTGTGCGCCATCACCGGCGCGAGCGGCCTGTCGGTGAATGCCGACGCGGGCACCGCCACCACGAAAGACGGCGTGATCCTGAAGCGCGGCGACATCATCACCCTCGACGGCACCGCCGGCGAGGTCATGCTCGGCGACATCCCGAAGACGGAGGCGAGCTCCAGCGACGATTTCCAGACCCTGCTCTCCTGGGCCGACAAGCACCGCCGCCTGAAGGTGCGCGCCAATGCGGAGACCCCGGAAGACGCAGCCCGGGCGCGGGAGCTCGGCGCCGAGGGCATCGGCCTGTGCCGTACGGAGCACATGTTCTTCGACAGCGAGCGCATCGACCTCATGCGCGCGATGATCCTCGCCCCGGACAAGAAGGCCCGGAAGGGGTACCTGAAGAAGCTGCAGGTCTTCCAGCAGGAGGACATGGTCGCGCTGTTCAAGGCCATGGACGGACTGCCGGTCACCGTGCGCCTGCTCGACCCGCCGCTGCACGAGTTCCTGCCCCACGGCGAGGAGGAAACGCGGGCACTCGCCAGGCGCCTGGACCTGCCCGTCGAGCAGGTGCAGAGCGCCGCCGCCGAGTTGTCGGAAGTGAACCCGATGCTCGGCTTCCGCGGCTGCCGGCTGTCCGTGGTCTACCCGGAGATCACCCGCATGCAGGTGCGCGCGATCATCGGCGCGGCGCTGCAGGCCATCGAGGAGGGCTACCAGCCCTACCCGGAGATCATGATCCCGCTCACCGTGAACGTGCGCGAGATCCGCCTGGTCGGCGACATCATCGACGCCAGCATCCGCAAGGTACTGGGCGAGAAGTCCGTGTCCCTGCGCTACAAGGTCGGCACCATGATGGAAACGCCGAGGGCCTGCCTCGGCGCGGACCGCCTCGCAACCGCCGTGGAATTCATGAGCTTCGGCACCAACGACCTCACGCAGATGACCTACGGCTTCTCCCGGGACGACGCCGGCCGCTTCATTCCGCAGTACCTCGACAAGAAGCTCATCGAGCACGACCCGTTCATCAGCCTCGACCAGCGCGCCGTCGGCCGGCTCATGCGCATGGCCGTGGAAGAGTCCCGGGCCGTGAAGAAGGGCATCAAGTACGGCATCTGCGGCGAGCACGGCGGCGACCCGCGCTCGATCCAGTTTTTCCACGACCTGGGCCTCGACTACGTGTCCTGCAGCCCCTACCGCGTGCCCGTGGCCCGTGTGGCCGCCGCGCAGGCCCACGTCCTCGCCGAGGGCTGACCCTTACCCCGCTTCACGGAGACCCACGATGACCGCCAGCTTTCACCCGCCGCAGCGCACGCTCCTCGGCCCCGGCCCCTCGGACGTGCCGGCGCGCGTCCTCGGTGCCCTCGGTCGGCCGACGATCGGTCACCTCGACCCCCTGTTCGTCGACCTCATGGACGACATCAAGCGCCTGCTGCAGTACGCGTTCCGCACCGGGAACGCGCTGACGCTGCCGGTATCGGCGCCGGGCTCGGCGGGGATGGAGGCCTGCTTCGTGAACCTCCTGGCGCCGGGAGACACGGTGATCGTGTGCCAGAACGGTGTCTTCGGCGGGCGCATGCGCGAGAACGTCGAGCGGTGCGGCGCGACGGCGGTGATGGTGGAGGATGCCTGGGGCGATACGGTCAGCGTGGACAAGGTCCGCGAGGCCTTCGCCGCGCACCCGGAGGCGTCGGTGCTCGCCTTCGTCCACGCGGAAACCTCGACCGGTGCCCGCTCCGACGCCGCCGCGCTCTGTGCGCTGGCCCGGGAGCACGGCGCCCTGTCCATCGTCGATGCGGTCACGGCGCTGGCGGGCATCCCGCTGGAAGTGGATGCCTGGGGCGCCGACGCCGTCTACTCCGGCACGCAGAAGTGCCTGTCCTGCGTGCCCGGCATCGCGCCGGTGACCTTCAGCGAGCGCGCCGTCGAGCGCATCCAGGCCCGCAAGGCGCCCGCCCAGAGCTGGTTCCTCGACATGCAGCTGGTCATGGGCTACTGGGGCGGCGGCAGCAAGCGCGCCTACCACCACACGGCGCCGGTGAATGCCCTCTATGCCCTGCACGAGTCCCTGGTCATGCTCGAGGAAGAGGGCCTGGACGCCGCCCATGCGCGGCACCGGCGCAACCATGAAGCCCTGGTGGCGGGGCTCGAGGCCCTGGGCCTCTCTCTCGTCGTCGCCCCCGAGTGGCGGCTGCCGCAGCTGAACGCCGTGCACATACCGGCGGGGATCGACGACGCGGCGGTGCGCACTGCGCTGCTCCAGGACTTCGATATCGAGATCGGCGCGGGCCTCGGCGCCCTCGCCGGCAAGGCCTGGCGTATCGGCCTCATGGGCCACTCCAGCCGCGAGCGCAACGTCTACGCGCTGCTCACGGCGCTGGCCGCGGTGCTCGGCCAGCAGGGGCACGGTTGCGATGCCGGCGCCGCCGTGGCCGCCGCCCGGGCCAGCTACGGGGCGTAGTGGCCCGAGCTCACCGATAGCCGGGCTAGTCGATATCGAAGCGGTAGTAGATATCGATGGAGTTCTCCAGCGCCGAGACCATCTCCAGCCACAGCCGCGCGCGCAGGTACAGGCGCGCGGTGAGCGTGTTGACGGGCTCGTAGAGGCCCATGCCGTAGGACAGGTACAGGCGGTCGCCGACGTAGCCGCTGATCGTGGCGGCCGTGCCGTTGCTGCCGGTCTCCGTTCCCAGCGCCACGTTGCTGAGCCCCGGCAGGCGGTTCAGGGAACGCACCAGCGAGGTCTGGTTGAGCGCCGAGGTCCCGACCGAGAGCGCCAGCGCCGTGCCGTCCATGCTCGCCCCGGCATCCGGCGGCCGGCCCCGGACCAGCCAGGAAAGCTGCGCCTCGCGGGGCAGTTGCGGTTCCGAGTACAGCTCGAGGCGCGGCTCGCGCAGGCTGCCGCCGACGGTGAAGCCGACGCGCAGCGCCTCGGACGGGAACTGGCGCTCCGCCCGCAGGGCGAGCTGCGGGTTTTCCGGGTCGCCCGCGAAGGACATGCTGCCCTCGCGCAGCTCGAGCTGCTGCCCATAGGCCCGCAGCTCGCCCCCGACGACTGCGACGCGGCCGAAGAGCTGCGCCGGTCCCGCCGGTTCCTGGCGCAGCCGCAGGTCGCCGCCGACGGTGGCGTCGACCAGCTCACCCACCACCCGGAAGCGTTCCTCCACCAGGATGCGCAGGTCGATGCGCGTGCGCAGGAGCGGCTGGCGCGCATCCTCGCCGACGATCTCCGCATCGGGCGAAACCGCCACGCCGCTGCCGCCGACCTGGTCCGGGGCCAGGCGCCCCCCGTGCACCCGCAGCTCCCCTTCCAGCGCCGCCGTGCCGTCGGCGTAGGCGAGGGAAAGCGCGGGCGATACCGTCGCGTCGAGGAGCCCGGGCCAGTGCACGGCGTTGCGCTCGCCCTCGAGGTCGAGGGCCAGCTGCGGCCCGGCCGGGTCTAGGCTGCCGGCGATGCGTACCGGGGCGGCGCCGTAGCGGCCGTCTCCCTCGATCGCCAGCTCCCCGCCGGCACCGGGGCGGAGCGTTAGCGCGAGCGCTTCCAGCTCGGCGTCGCTGCCGCCCAGGCGCAGGCGCCCGCCGTCGAGCATGAGAGC
Source organism: uncultured Alteromonadaceae bacterium (assembly GCA_964438205.1). Taxonomy (GTDB): domain Bacteria; phylum Pseudomonadota; class Gammaproteobacteria; order Pseudomonadales; family Halieaceae; genus Pseudohaliea. Next base: position 2,012 of record CAYTJQ010000042.1, on the reverse strand, counting down.
GCCCCCGGTCACGAAGGCCGGCCCCGGTGCGGCCAGGGCCAGCTCGCCGCTGAGCGTGCCGTCGAGCAGCGCGACCCCGGAGAGCAGCGGCTGGAAGTAAGCGAGGGGGGTGCCCGCCACGGCCAGGTCGCCGCGCCAGCCCGCGGCATCGCGGCTCGCCGACAGGGTCAGCGCACCGAGGGCTCCGCCGGCGAGCTCACCGTCGAGCGACAGCACCTCGCGCAGCGACGCGCTGAGCTGCAGGCGACCCGGGTCTGCGAGCGGTTCCGCCAGCCCCGCCGGCGTCAGGCGGATCGCGTCCACCGCGAGGTCCGCCTCGACCTGCGGCGGCCGGTCGCCGCCCCAGCGCGCGTCAAGGGTTCCCGCCACGTCGGCGCGGGCGGCATCCAGCGCGGCGACGGTTCCGGCCGGCAATCGCAGTGCCCCGCCGAGCCGCGCCGTGACCGCGCCTTCGCTCCCCGCCTCCCCCGCCGCCAGGCAGAGCGACAGCGCCTCGAGGGACCAGCAGTGGTCGGGGAAGGCCGCGCGCCAGGGGCCGGGCCGCAATGCCAGCGACAGCGGCTCCTCGCGGGACAGCTGCCCAAGCGGTGTTTCCAGCGCCAGCGGGTCGAGCACGAGCTCCCAGCGACCGCCTTCCCCCGCCGTCGCCGCCACCGCCAGGGCGCCGGCAACGGCGCCGGCCACGGAGAGCGTCGCCGTCCCACCGCCCGCATCCCCCTCGCCGTCGAGGCGCAGGTCCTCGAGTGCCTGCCCCGCGAGCAGGGCGTGCTCGGCGGCACCGCCGGCCGTTACCGACACTGCGTCGGCAAGGCGGACCGTGGCCTCGAGCGCCAGGCCTGAAGCACTGACGGCGCCGCCGTCGAGCCTGGCCGCACGGCCGCTGACCCGGAGCACGCTGCCGTCGGCGGCCAGCTCGCCCTCTGCTTCCAGGTCGTCGAGGGTGACATCGGCCACCTTGAACGGCCCCCCGCTGGCGACCTCGAAGGCCACCGACTCCCCGCCGCCCCCGCGCGCCTCCCAGGGGAGCCCCGCGAGCGCACCGGACAAGGCGACGCGCGGCAGACCCGTGCCGGGCTCCCAGGCGGCCTCACCGGCCGCACTGAGCGGCCGTTCCTGCCAGCCGCTGGTCAGCTGCAGTCGCGACAGCGCGACCCGGGGCGCGTCACCGAAATCCAGCAGCAGCCGCGCGCTGCCACTCGCCGGCGCCAGGGGCCAGTCCGATCCCGCGGGCGCCAGGTTGCTGACGGTCACCGCGACGCGCGCCCGCCGGGCGGCAAGCGCCACATCCCCCCGGGCCGTGGCGCTGCCCGCGGCGCTGTCGAGCGCCAGGGAGGCCAGGGCCAGGTCGGGCCAGCGCAGGGTGCCGCGTGCGCGGCCTTCGACCCGGCGCCCGAGGGGCGCGACGTTTCCGGCGGCTTCCACCGAGAGCACCAGCGCCGCGGGCGGCCCCTCGGCGCTGACGGCGAGCGGCCCGGCGAGGGAGATGCCCTCCGGCAGTCCGGCGACCAGGGCGTCGGCGGGCGCGAAGGTTCCGTTGACTACCAGCGGCCAGTCCCGGTCCAGGGTGAGTTGCGCCTGTGCCCGCGCACGGCCGACGCCGTCGAGTTCGAAGACGAGCTGCCGGGCGCTGACCTCGCGCTCTGCCGCGCGGAGCCGCTCGGCCGCTACCCCCGCGAAGGCCAGGGTCGTTTCATCGATGCGCAGGTCGACCGCCGCGATGGAGAGGCGCTCCGTGCGCAGCGGGAATGGCAGGGGTGCCGGGCGCGCCGCCTCGCCGTCGCCGGTCTCCGTGCTGACCGCAAGGTCGAGCGCGGCGGCTTCGAGCAGCGCAAAGCAGAGCTCGCCGCGCGGCAGGCAGGCGGGCCGCAGGTCCGAACGGAACTGTCGCAGCACCAGCCCGACCCCCGGGAGCTCGAGAACGATCCGCTCTACCCGCAGCGTTCCGAACAGCCGACCATCGACGCCCGCCAGCGAGACGCCGGGCAGGCGGTTGGCGAGCGTTGCCAGCAGCC
>CAYTJQ010000041.1:0-32059 GCA_964438205.1 uncultured Alteromonadaceae bacterium | reverse complement strand
AGCCGAGGCCGGTCCAGTGGTGCAGCACGTCGTCGATGTCCGCCGCGGCCAGCGCTGCCACGTCCGGGAAGGCGGCCATGAAGCGCTCGTAGTACGGAATCACGGTGCTCACCTGCGTCTGCTGCAGCATGATCTCCGACACCCAGACCCGGTAGGGGTCGATAGCCTGCTGCCAGGGCAGGTGCTTGCGACCGTGGCCGTCGAACCAGGCGAGGAGCCGGTCGGCGAAGCTGCCCGGAACCGTGCCGGCGCGATTGTCCGGGCAGGCGTCGCTCACGGCCGGGTGCGGCCCGCCTCTTCGAAGAAGCGGCGGTAGCCGTAGAGCGCCTGGGCGCCGCCGGTATGCAGGAAGACGATCTGCTCGTCGGCGCCGTAGTGTCCCCGGCGGATGAGGTCGATGAGCCCGGCCATGCCCTTGGCGCTGTAGACGGGGTCGAGGAAGATGCCTTCCAGCTCGGCGAGCAGGTGAATGGCCTCGATGGCGCCCTCCGTCGGGATCCCGTAGCCCTCGCCGATGTAGTCGCAGTTCACCTGCACATCGTCGTCTTCGATGGCGGTCCTCGCACCCAGGTAGTCGGCGGTGGCCCGCGCGAGGTCGAGGACCTTGGCGTGCTGGACGGGGGCCGGCGCGCGCACGCCGACACCCAGCACCGGTATGCCGCTGTTCGCCGCCACGAGGCCGGCGACCAGCCCGGCCTGGGTGCCGGCGCTGCCGGTCGCATGCACGAGCCGGTCGATGTGCAGGCCCCGGTCGTTGGCCTGCTGCAGCAGTTCGAGGGCCGCGTTGGCGTAGCCCAGGGCGCCGACGCGGTTCGAGCCGCCGCCCGGGATCACGTAGGGGGTGCGCCCCTCAGCGGTCAGGCGCGCCGCGACCTCCGCCATGGCCGCATCCATATCCGTATCGGCCGGGCGCTCCTCCAGGGTGGCGCCGAGGACCCGGTCCATGAGCACGTTGCCGTTCTCCCGGTAGTCCGGGTCGGTGAAGCCTGTCCTGTCCTCGAGGAGCAGGTGGCAGGGGAGGCCCTCCCGGGCGCAGGCCGCCGCGGCCTGGCGCACGTGGTTCGACTGGGTGGCACCCTGGGTGATTACGCAGTCGGCACCCCGGGCGAGCGCGTCGCCGATGAGGAACTCGAGCTTGCGGGTCTTGTTGCCGCCGCCGGCGAGCCCGGTGCAGTCGTCGCGCTTGATCCACAGGTTGGGTCCCCCGAGTGCCGCGCTGAGGCGCGGCAGCGGCTCGAGCGGCGTGGGCAGGTGGGCGTAGCGGCGGCGGGGGAAGCGGGAAAAGTGCATGCAGGCAGGTCCTGAACCGGGGGGACGTCCATGATAACGGCGCGGTGCGCCCGGGGCACCCTGCCGCGGCGGGATTCACGTATAATGCGCCGTTTTCCACAGTGGGCTCGCGGGCAGGAACCGCGGCCGGGAGCAGGAGCGACATGGCACAGCGCAAGGCCGCCGTCACCCGCAATACGCTGGAGACGCAGATCAGCGTCACCCTCGACCTCGACGGCAGCGGCGAGGCCCGCTTCGACACGGGCGTGCCCTTCCTCGAGCACATGCTCGACCAGATCGCGCGCCACGGCATGATGGATATCGAGATCGATGCCAAGGGCGACCTGCACATCGACGCCCACCACACGGTGGAGGACATCGGCATCACCCTGGGCCAGGCTTTCGCGGCCGCGGTCGGTGACAAGAAGGGCATCTACCGCTACGGCCACGCCTACGTGCCGCTGGACGAGGCGCTGTCCCGCGTGGTGGTCGATTTTTCCGGCCGGCCGGGGCTCGTGTTCCGCGTGCCCTTCACCCGGGCCATGATCGGCGGCTTCGACGTCGACCTGTTCCACGAGTTCTTCCAGGGCTTCGTCAACCACGCCCAGGTGACGCTGCACGTCGACAACCTGCGCGGTGACAACAGCCACCACCAGGCCGAGACGGTGTTCAAGGCCTTCGGCCGCGCGCTGCGCATGGCGCTGGCGCAGGATCCGGCCATGGCCGGCGTCACGCCCTCGACGAAGGGCGTGCTCTGACGGTCATGGGGGGTTCTGCGGGCGGTAGCGTTGCCGTCATCGACTACGGCATGGGTAACCTGCACTCCGTGGCCAGTGCCCTGGAGCATGCGGGGGCCGGGTCAGTGCAGGTGTCCTGTGACCCGGCGGTGCTGCGCGCCGCGGACCGGGTCGTGTTCCCCGGGGTCGGCGCCATCCGCGACTGCATGGCGGAAATCCGCCGCCTCGGCTGCGATGAGTTGCTGCAGACAGCGCTCACGACGCAGCACAAGCCGGTGCTCGCCATCTGCGTCGGCATGCAGGCGCTGCTCGAGCGCTCCGAGGAGAACGGCGGGGTGCCCTGCCTGGGACTACTCGGGGGCGATGTCCGCTTTCTCGGCGAGGATCTCCGGGACGTCGATGGCGGCCGGCTGAAGGTTCCCCACATGGGCTGGAACGAGGTCCGCCAGCGGCGGCCGCACCCGCTCTGGGAGGGGATCGCCGACGGTACCCGCTTCTACTTCGTACACAGCTACTACGTCCACGCCGCGGAGCGCGACCTCGTCGCGGGCAGCGTCGACTACGGCGTCTCCATCGATGCCGCGCTCGCCCGCGACAACCTCTTCGCCGTGCAGTTCCACCCGGAGAAGAGCCACACCGCGGGGCTGCGGCTGCTTCGCAACTTCCTTGCCTGGGACGGCTCATGCTGATCATCCCCGCTATCGATCTCAAGGACGGCCAGTGCGTCCGCCTGCGCCAGGGCGCCATGGACGACAGCACGGTGTTCTCCGACGACCCGGTTGCCATGGCGCGGCGCTGGGTCGACGCCGGCTGCCGGCGCCTGCACCTGGTGGACTTGAACGGGGCCTTCGCCGGCGAGCCGGTGAACGGCGCGGTGGTCGAGGCCATCGCCGCCGCGTATCCGCAGCTGCCGGTGCAGATCGGCGGCGGCATCCGCGATCTCGCCACCATCGAGCACTACCTGCGGGCCGGGGTGAGCTACGTGATCATCGGCACCCGGGCGGTCAAGCAGCCGGTGTTCGTCGCCGAGGCCTGCCGCGCCTTCCCGGGGCAGGTGATCGTCGGCCTCGATGCCCGGGACGGCCGGGTTGCGACCGACGGTTGGGCGGAGGTCAGCGATGTCCTCGCGGCAGACCTTGCGAAGCGCTTCGAGGCCGACGGCGTGTCCGCCATCGTGTACACGGACATCGCCCGCGACGGCATGATGCAGGGGGTCAACGTGGAGGCCACGGTCGCCATGGCCCGCGCCTCGAGCATCCCGGTGATCGCCTCCGGCGGCATCACGGATCTCGCCGACGTCCGCGCCCTCCATGCCGTGGCGTGCGAGGGCATCATCGGTGCCATCACCGGCCGCGCCATCTACGAGGGCACGCTGGACGTGGCCGAGGCCCAGCGCCTCTGCGACGGTGCCGCCTGATGGGGCTGGCGCGCCGCATCATTCCCTGCCTCGACGTGGACAACGGCCGCGTGGTGAAGGGCGTGAATTTCGTCGACATCCGCGACGCCGGTGACCCGGTGGAGATCGCCCGGCGCTACAACGAGGCGGGCGCCGACGAGATCACCTTCCTCGACATCACCGCCAGCCACGAGGCGCGGGAGACTACCGTGCACACGGTGGAGGCGATCGCCCGGGAAGTGTTCATCCCGCTCACCGTCGGCGGCGGTATCCGCTCCCTCGCGGACATCCGCACCATGCTCAACGCCGGGGCCGACAAGGTCAGCATCAATACCGCGGCGATCCGCGAGCCGGAGCTGGTCGCCGAGGCGTCGGCCCGCTTCGGCGCCCAGTGCATCGTGGTCGCCATCGATGCCAAGCGGGTCGAGGACCAGGACGGCGCGCCGCGCTGGGAGATCTTCACCCACGGCGGCCGCCGGCCCACGGGTATCGATGCCGTGGCCTGGGCCCGGCGCATGGCCGAGCTCGGCGCCGGCGAGATCCTGCTCACCAGCATGGACCGGGACGGCACGCGCGACGGCTTCGACCTCGCCCTGACCCGTGCCGTGAGCGACGCGGTCCCGGTGCCGGTGATCGCCTCTGGCGGGGTCGGCAACCTCGAGCATCTCGCCGAGGGTGTGCTCGAGGGCGGGGCCGACGCGGTGCTCGCCGCCAGTATCTTCCATTTCGGCGAGTACACCATCGCCGAGGCCAAGGCGCACCTGGCCGGCCGGGGCATCGAGGTCCGGCTGTAGCGATGGCGGCCTGCGCCGCCGGCAGCCTGGTGATTCCCCACGAGCGGCCGCTCCTGCCCTGCCGCTTCCTCGCCCGCTACGATCGCTTCATCGCCAGCGTCGAGCTGGACGGCGAGGTCGTCGATGCCCACTGCGTGAACCCGGGCCGCATGGAGGGGCTGGTGCACCCGGGCGCGCGGGCCTGGGTGTCCGCCGTCCCGCCCGGGAGCAAGCGCAAGCTGCGCTACACGCTGGAACTGCTCGAGATCGACGGCCGCTACGTCGGCGCGAACACCGTCGTGCCCAACCGCCTCGCGGAGATCCTCGTGCGTGAAGGCTGCGTGCCTGGGCTCAGGCGCTTCCGCAGCCTCGCCCGGGAGGTGCGCTACGGCGAGAACTCGCGCATCGACCTGCTGCTGGAGCAGGGCAGCCGCCGGCACCCGGTCCGACACTACGTGGAGGTCAAGAACTGCCACCTGGTGTACCCGGACGGGGGCGCCTATTTTCCGGACAGTGTCAGTGTTCGCGCCGCGGGTCACCTGCGGGCGCTGGCGGCGGTGGTGGCGGCGGGGGACAAGGCGACGGTGCTGTTCACGGTGCAGCGGGAGGATGCCCGCTTCCTGCGGCCGAGCCGCCTGCACGACCCGGCCTTTGCGGAGGCGGCGACGGAGGCCGCGGCGGCCGGGGTCCGCTTCCGGGCGCTGACCATCGCGCCCCGGCCCGACGGCTTCCATTACCAGGGATCGCTGCCGGTGCGCCTGGGACCCTACCCCACGGCGCCCCTGGAGCCGTTCCGCGACGCGCTGGCGCCGTTCTCCGGCTGGCGCCGGCGCGGGGGCCGCGGCTGAGTCACTCGGCGGCGGGCTCCTTGGCCGCGACATTGGGGGACGTCGCCGGTGCGCTGCGCAGGCCAAGGATGCTGACGCCCTTGAGGAGCGTGAGCGCCTCGTAGAGCTGGTTGTCGGTGCCGAGGAGGGCACTGGTGCCGCTTTCCGCTCCGCTGCCGCCTTCCTCCTCGCCGTTGCCGTTGGCGAGATGGCCGACGAGGTCGGCCTCGCTGATCCGGCCCTCTTCCGAGAGCGCCTCCAGCCGGGCCCGCTCGACCACGATGTCCGGGGCGATGCCCGCGGCCTGGATGGAGCGGCCGCTCGGTGTGAAATAGAGGGCCGTGGTGAGCTTGACCGCGCGGTCCTCGGAGATGGGCATTACCGTCTGCACCGAGCCCTTGCCGAAGCTGTCGGTGCCCATGATGATCGCCCGCCCGTGGTCCTGCAGGGCGCCGGCGACGATCTCCGAGGCGCTGGCGGAGCCGCCGTTGATGAGCACGATCAGCGGCACACCGCCGGTGGCGTCCTCCGGCGTCGCGTCGAAGCTCTGGGCGGCGTTGGCGAGCCGGCCCTCCGTGTACACCACCTGCCCCCCGGGCAGGAACAGGCCGGCGACATCGACGCTGGCGCCGAGCACGCCGCCGGGGTTGTTGCGCAGGTCCAGCACCAGGCCCTTGAGGGTCTCCTCCCCCTGCAGCCGCTCCAGGGCGGCGCCGACATCGTCGCCGGTGCTCTTCTGGAATTGCGAGATGCGGATATAGCCGAAACCCGGTTCCAGCCAGCGCTCGCGCACGCTGGCGACCTTGATGACGTCGCGCACCAGGGTCACGGTAAAGGGGCGCCCCTGGCCGGCGCGGCCGATGGTGAGCTCGATCTCGCTGCCCTTGGGGCCGCGCATTTTCGTTACCGCGTCACCCAGGCTCATGCCCTTCACCGGCTGGTTGTCCAGCTTGAGGATGATGTCCCCCGGCTGCATGCCCGCCTCGGCAGCCGGGGAGCCGTCGATGGGCGCGATCACGCGGATCAGGCCGTTGTCCATCCCGACCTCGAGGCCGAGGCCGGAGAACTCGCCCGACGTGGTGGTCTGCAGGTCCTCGAAGGCGTCGCGGGTGAGATAGACCGAGTGCGGGTCCAGCCCCGTGAGCATGCCCTCGATGGCGTATTCGAGGAGCGTGCTGTCGTCGATTTCCTCGACATAGCCCTGGCGGATCTGGTTGAAGACATCGGCGAAGGTCCGCAGTTCGTCGAAGGCCAGCCGGCCCTCTTCCGTTTCCATGGCGGCCTGTGCCGTGCCGGCGGGGAGGGTCGTGGCGAGGAAGGCCGTGGCGAGGAGGGCCGTGGCGAGGGCGCCGGCGCGGAAGTAGCGCCGCAGCAGCTGTGGGGGCTCGAGGAGCATGGTACGTGCCTTTATGGCTGTGGGCTTGGCGGAGCCGGGCGGGCGAAGCCCGTCAGCTCGTGAACAGAGCGGAAAGTGTAGCGCAATCCCGCGCGCCGCGGCCAAGGCCCCGGCTCCCTGCTTCGACCGGTTCTGCTGCGAAGGGTTCCGCTTTGACCCGCGCCGCCTGATTCCGGGTCAGCCGCGGCACCAGCGGGCGGGATCGACCGGTTTGCCGCCCTCGCGGATCTCGAAGTAGAGCGCGGCACGCTCGCGCCCGCCGCTCGCGCCGACGGTGGCGATGGGGGTGCCCGCGGTGACCCAGTCGCCCACGTCCTTGAGCAGGCTCTGGTTGTGCGCGTAGAGGCTCATGTAGCCTTCGCCGTGGTCCAGCACCAGCAGCAGGCCGGAGCCGCGCAGCCAGTCCGCGTAGACCACCCGCCCGTGGTGGATCGCCGCCACGGTGCTGCCGGCCTCGGCGTTGATGGTGACCCCGCGCCAGCGCATCTTGCCCTGGTTCCGCGGCCGGCCGAAGCGGTTCGCGTGCTCCCCCGCGGCCGGCCAGGGCATGGTGCCCCGTGCGGCCGTGAACGGCTGGTAGTTCGCCGGTATCGCGAGGTCGCGGATCGCCGCCTCGATCTCGGCGAGGACTTCCTCGAGGGCCTCGGCATCGCGAGCCAGGCGCGTGAGCTCGGCGTCGCGTTCGGCGATGCTGGCCGCCAGGGCGGCGACCGCCTCCGCGCGCCGGTCCTGCGCCGCGGCGAGGTCACGCTGGCGGGCTACGAGCGCATCGCGCTCGGCGTCCAGCTCGTCGCGGCGGGCCGCCGCGTTCGCCTCGACGGTCGCGAGTTCCTCGAGGGTTTCGCGGAAGCCGGCCAGGGCCTCGCTGCGCGCGGCGGCCAGATAGCGGTAGTAGGCGAGCACCCGGGCAAGCGCCTCCGGGTCCTCCTGGTTCAGGAGCAGCTTGAGGCTGCTGTCGCTGCCGCTGGCCCAGGCCTGGCGCAGTTCCTCGGCGATGCGCGTGCGCTGGGCGTCGCGGCGGGCGGCGAGGGTCGCCTGTTCCGCAGAGAGCTCGGAAAGCCGCGCGACCAGCGCATCGATGCGGCCCTCGATCGTGCTCACCCGCCCGGCGAGGCGGGTGAGGTCCGTCTCGGCTGCGCGAAGCTCGGCCTGCAGCTTGTCGCGGGCGGCCTCGTCGCGGCGCTGCTCGGTCTCGATCTTCTCGATGGCCCGGTTCAGGGCCTCCAGCTTCTCCCGCGTGGCGCCCTCGTCCTGTACCGGGTCCGCCCCGGTGGCCACCGGGGCCAGCGCGGCGACGAGCGCCGCGGCGAGGGGCAGGCAAAGGGCAACGAGGGCGGCCCGGGCGAACCCCGCCGGTCCGGGCCCCGCGCGCCGCCAGCGGGCCACGGCGCTCAGCGGTCCGCGAGGAGGCTGTGGCCGGTCATTTCGGTGGGCTGGGGCATGCCCATGAGGGCCAGCAGCGTCGGCGCGATGTCGGCGAGGATGCCGCCGGCCGGGTCGAGTGCCACGGGCTCGCGGCCGATGTAGACGAGGGGCACGAGGTCCGTAGTGTGCTGCGTGTGCCGCTGGCCCGACTCGTAGTCGACCATCTGCTCGCAGTTGCCGTGGTCGGCGGTAATGAGGGCGCGGCCCCCGGCCTCGAGTACCGCCGCCTCGACCCGCCCCAGGCAGGCGTCGAGGGTCTCCACGGCGGCCACCGCGGCCTCGTAGTTTCCGGTGTGGCCGACCATGTCGCCGTTGGCGTAGTTGCAGACGATGAGATCGTAGGCGCCGCTGCCGATAGCCTCGACGAGCCTGTCCGTGACTTCCGGGGCGCTCATCTCCGGCTTCAGGTCGTAGGTGGCGACGTCCGGGGAGGGGACGAGGATACGGGTCTCGCCGTCGTACGGGTCTTCGCGCCCGCCACTGAAGAAGAAGGTCACGTGCGCGTACTTCTCGGTCTCGGCGATGCGCAGCTGCGTGCGGCCGGCGCCGGCGAGATACTCGCCCAGGCCGTTGGCCGGCGCCTCCGGCGGGAAGGCACAGGGGGCGTCGATGTCGGCCGCGTACTCCGTGGTCTGTACGAAGCCCGCGAGCCGGGGCCGTACGCGGCGCTGGAAGCCGTCGAAGGCCGGATCCGTGAGGGCGCGGCTGAGCTGCCGGGCGCGGTCGGCGCGGAAGTTCATGAACAGCACGCTGTCGCCGTCCTCGATGCGCGCGGCGCTGCCGCCGGCATCGGTAATCACCGTCGGCGCGACGAACTCGTCGCTCTCCTCGCGCGCGTAGGCGGCGGCCAGGCCTTCCGCGGCGCTCGCCGCGCGGTGGTCCGCATCGCCCTCGGTGAGCAGGTTGTAGGCTTTCTCCACGCGGTCCCAGCGCTGGTCGCGGTCCATCGCGTAGTAGCGGCCGCAGAGGCTGGCGATGCGCCCGGTGCCGAGCTCGGCGAACAGCGCCTCGGCCTTGTCGATGGAGGCCTGCGCGCTGCGCGGCGGCGTGTCGCGGCCGTCGAGGAAGGCGTGCAGGAAGACCTGCTCCGCGCCGCGGGCCGCGGCGAGGCGCAGCGCGGCGAAGAGCTGGCGCTCGTGGCTGTGCACACCCCCCGGCGACAACAGTCCCAGCACGTGCACGGCGCCACCGCGGGTCACCGCGGCATCGATGGCCGCCGTATACACCGGGTTCTCGTCGAAGCTGCCGTCGGCGATGGCCTGGTCGATACGGGTGATGTTCTGGTAGATGACGCGGCCGCTGCCGAGGCTCATGTGGCCGACCTCGGAGTTGCCCATCTGCCCCTCGGGGAGGCCGACATCGAGGCCCGAACCCGAGATGAGCGTGTGCGGGGCCTCGGCCCAGAGCCGGTCCCAGACCGGGGTGCGGGCGTTCGCGATGGCATTGTCCCGGGTTTCTTCCCGGTGGCCCCAGCCGTCCAGGATGATGAGGACGGTGGGGACCCTGCTGGCGTCTGTCATGCCTGCTCCCTTGGTGGAAAGCGCGCTATTGTAACCGCTGGCGGGGGGCACCGCGACGCGCCCTCGATCGGGAACCCCGCCTGCTGTGGAGCGCACCGGGCAGACAGGGTATACTGCGCGCCTTTTTGCCGAGGCCCGGCTTTATGCCGGGGCAATACGGACCCGGAAACCGCTCCATGGCCCTCTTCCTAGAGTTCCTGCTCCAGCAATGGATCCTGGTCGCCGCGCTGCTCGTGGCGATCGGCCTGCTGCTGTTCCACGAGACCCGCAAGGCGGGCCCCGCGCTGAGCCCGCAGCAGGCCATCGACCTCGTGAACGCAGAGGATGGCATTTTCCTCGACCTGCGCGATGGCGGTGAATACAAGCAGGGGCACATCGTCGACGCCATGCATATCCCCATGGCGAAGCTCGCGGACCGCAAGAGCGAGCTCGCCGCCTACCGTGACCGGCCGATCATCCTGGTCTGCAAGATGGGCCAGCAGGCGGGGGCTGCCGCCAAGCAGCTGCGCGGCGATGGCTTCGGCAAGGTGTACAAGATGGCCGGCGGCATGCTCGAGTGGCGCAACCTGCAGCTGCCCACGGTGGCGAAGAAATAGCCGCGTCATGGCCGTGCCCGTCACCGTCTACAGCACCCGCTTCTGCCCCTACTGCATCGCCGCGCGGCGGTTGCTCAAGGGCAAGGGCGTGGCCTTCGAGGAGATCGCCGTCGACGGCAACGCCGCCCTGCGCGCGGAAATGACCGAGAAGGCCGGCCGCCACACGGTGCCGCAGATCTGGGTCGGCGACCGGCACGTGGGCGGTTTTGATGAACTCGCGGCGCTGGACCGCAGCGGGCGCCTCGATGGGCTCCTCGGCCTGTCCGCGTCGCCCTGACAGGCACGATTTCACACAGACGCTATCCATACGGACACCATCTCATTCGGACACCATCTCACACGGAGACAGCAAGCCATGGCCGACGAGCAGGCAGCAGCACAACAGGATGCCCCGCAACAGCAGTTCTCGCTGCAGCGCATCTATTGCAAGGACGTTTCCTTCGAGTCCCCGGCGACCCCGGAGATCTTCCGCAAGTCCTACCAGCCGAAGGTCAACATCGACCTCAACACCCGGAGCAACGCCATCGATGAAAACGGCAACTTCGAGGTCGTGCTGACCCTCACGGCCACCTCGAAGGTCGAGGAAGAGACCGCATTCCTGGTCGAGGTGCAGCAGGCGGGCATCTTCTACATCACCGGCTTCGAGACCGAACAGCTGCGCATGGTGCTCGGCACCGCAGCGCCGAACATCCTCTTCCCCTACGCCCGCGAGGCCATCGACGGGCTCGTGGTCAAGGGTGGCTTCCCGGCGCTCATGCTCGCCCCGGTGAACTTCGAGGCGCTCTACCAGCAGGCCCTGGCCCGCTCCCAGGCCGAAGGCCAGCAGGCCGCGGCCCAGGGCAACGGCGAGGCGCCGGCAGGAGCCTGAGCCCTCCCCCGGCGGCGGGCCCGCCCGCCGCCTACATGTCCAGCTCCTTCATCTTGCGGGTCAGCGTGTTCCGGCCCCAGCCCAGGAGCTCCGCTGCATCCCGCTTGCGGCCCTGCGTGTGTTTCAGGGCCACTTCGATGAGCGTTCGCTCGAAGGCGGGGACGGCGGCACGAAGGATGTGCTGCTTTCCCTGCACGAGCTCGTTGTTCGCCCACTGCGACAGCAGGTCCCGCCAGTCCGTGCCCGCGCCCGTCGGCGCCGCGGCTTCCCGGCGGCCGAGTTCCGGCGGCAGGTCTGCCAGGTGCACCTCCCGTCCCGACGCCATGACCGTGATCCAGCGGCAGGTATTCTCCAGCTGGCGCACGTTCCCGGGCCAGTCCAGCCCGGCCAGGAAGCGCTCCGTCTCCGGCAGCAGCACCTTGGTCTCGCCCCCGAGTTCCCGCGCCGCCCGGGCGAAGAAGAATTCCATGAGCTTGGGAATGTCCTCCCGCCGCTCGGCCAGCCGGGGCAGGTGGATGCGGATCACGTTGAGGCGGTGGAAGAGGTCCTCGCGGAACTCGCCCCGGCTCACCCGCTCCTCGAGGTCCTGGTGGGTGGCGGCGATGATGCGCACATCGACGCGCACCGGGGTGTGCCCGCCCACGCGGTAGAACTCGCCGTCGGCGAGCACCCGGAGGAGGCGGGTCTGCGTCTCTGCGGGCATGTCGCCGATCTCGTCGAGAAAGAGGGTGCCGCCGTTAGCCTGCTCGAAGCGCCCCTCCCGGCGCGAGGTCGCCCCGGTGAAAGCCCCCTTCTCGTGGCCGAACAGCTCGGACTCCATGAGGTCCCGGGGGATGGCGGCCATGTTCAGGGCGATGAAGGGCTGGCTGGCTCGCGGGCTGTGCCGGTGCAGCGCCCGCGCGACCAGCTCCTTGCCGGTGCCGGATTCGCCGTTGATGAGCACGGTGATATTGCTGTGGGCGAGGCGGCCGATGGCACGGAAGACCTCCTGCATGGCCGGGGCCTCGCCGATGATCTCCGTCCCCGCGACGAGGTCGTCCCCGGCGCCCGCCGGGGCCATGTGCTCCCGGCTATGGGCCAGGGCCCGCTCGGTCACTGCGACCACCTCGTCGATATCGAAGGGCTTGGGCAGGTACTCGAAGGCGCCCTGCTGGTAGGAGGCGACGGCGCTGTCGAGGTCCGAGTGGGCGGTGGTGATGATCACCGGCAGTCGCGGGTGGCTGGCGGTGAGCCGCTCGAGGAGCTCGAGGCCGTCGGTGCCGGGCATGCGGATATCACTGATCACGGCGTCCGGCTGGTCCTCGCCGAGGCGGCGCAGCATCCGGTCGCCATTCGAGAAGCACTCGCTCTCGATGCCGGCCTGGCTGAGGGCGCGTTCCAGCACCCAGCGGATCGATTGGTCGTCGTCGACGACCCAGACTTTAGGGGGCTTGGGCATAGGATTCTTCCAGCGGTAGATAGAGGCTGAAGCGGGTCTCGCCGGGCCTGCTGTCGCAGGTCAGCAGGCCGCCGTGACGGTTGACGATGGACTGGGAGATTGCCAGCCCGAGGCCGGAGCCGTCGGCGCGGCCGCTGATCATGGGCACGAACAGGGAGTGGCGGAGTTCCTCGGGGATGCCGGGGCCGTTGTCGACGATGTCGACGCGACAGACCAGCCGGTGCCGGCGGCTGCCGATGGTGAACTGGCGCTGGGAGCGGCTGATGATGGCGAGCTCCCGCACGACCTGTCCGCTCGTGGCCTGGAGGGCGTTGCGGGCGATGTTGAGCACCGCCTGCACGAGCTGGGCCCGGTCGCCGAGAATGTCGGGCAGGCTGGGGTCGTAGTCGCGGGTGAGCGCCAGGGCCGACCCGGCCTCCGCCCGCACCAGGCGGCACACGTGTTCCAGCACTTCGTGCACGTTGAGCGGTTCGAGCTGCGGCTGCACCTTCGGCCCCAGCAGCCGGTCGACGAGGTCGCGCAGCCGGTCCGCCTCGCGGATGATGATCTCCGTGTATTCCCCGAGCTCGCCCTCGGGCAGCGCGCGGGCAAGCAGCTGCGCCGCGCCGCGGACGCCGCCGAGGGGGTTCTTGATCTCGTGGGCGAGGCCCCGGACGAGGGAGTGGGTCGCCTCCTGCGCGTTGAGCAGGCTCTCCTCGCGGCTGATGCGCTGCAGCCGGTCCACCGCCTGCACCTCCACCACGAGCGCCACCGGCTCCTCGTCGTGCAGGGGCGTGATCACCAGATCGACCTGCCCGTAGCCATCGGCCGGCAGCAGCAGCTCTACCCCCCGGCGCACGATCGGGTGTTTCTCCCGGAGCGCCTGCTCGAGCGTGTTCAGCCAGATCGGTGGCAGCGAGTCGATGTGCCGTGCGTGCAGCCCGCAGACGCGCGCCGTGGAGATCGCCAGCTGTGCCTCCGCCGCGGGGTTGAGGTAGCGGACACGCAGCGCCTTGTCGAGGCAGAGTACCCCGGTACTGATATTGTCGAGAACGTCCGCTTCCTGCATGCCTGCCCTGTTTTTTACCGCCCGTCGCGTGGCCGCCTCTCGACAAAGCAAGATTGGAGCCACAACGGGGCACTGGCTAAAGACGGGGGTTGGCGGCTTTGCTAGCGCAGATTCCAGGCCGTGTAAGTACTAACTCGCAGCCTCTACGCCAGACCGTGTGCGCCAAAGCGGACAGCGACGCCGGCGACCCTGTCGCATACTGCACCAGTATGGTGCGTGTGCGCCGCTTCGGCCAGCGCGGGGCCGGGCGGGTTCAGCGCAGCGACGGGCGAAGCACGTAGACGCGGACAGGGTCGGACTCGGCGATGGTCTTGCCGCTGTTGTTCACGCGGCGGATGACCAGGTCGTGGGGCCCGCGCAGCACGCCCTCCAGGCCCCAGCTTGCGCCCGCCTGCGGCGGGCCCACGGCCTCGCCATCCATGAACAGCTGCAAGCGTTCCCCGGGACCCAGCGGTGGCTCCGCGCTGCCGCTCACGCTGAAGTTCCCGGGCCCCATGGCGATGGTGGTCTCGTCATCCGGCGAGGTAATGGTGACGGTCGGTGCGACCGCCGGCTCCGGCTCCTGCTGCGCCGGCGCGGGCCGCGGCCGCGGCTCCGGCGGCGGCGCCGTGTTCAGGTCCCCGAGCTCGACCTGCTCGCCCTCCTGCCCGGGCGCCGGAGGCTGGTCGCTGAACACGACATTGCCGTGCTCGTCGACGCTGCGGTAGATCTGCTGCGCCAGGGCGGACCCGGGAACGACACACGCGAAAACGAAAGCAAGAACGGCGACAAGCTTGCCCATGGTCACCTCCAGCGGCTGGCTCCGTCTCATTATGTGCCTATTTGCCGTGTTTGCGCCAAGGGAACTGTTACGGGGGCGCCCGGGAAACTGGCCAAGAAAAAGGCCCGCAGAAGCGGGCCCGGGGTGCCAGCCTCGAGCGAGCCTACACGGAGTAGTACAGGTCGAACTCCACCGGGTGGGTGGTCATGCGGAGGCGCTCGATGTCCTCTTCCTTGAGGGCGATGTAGCCGTCGATCATGTCGTCGGTGAAAACGCCGCCGGCGGTGAGGAAGCCGCGGTCCGCGTTGAGGGCCTCGATGGCCATGTCCAGGCTCGAGGCCACCGTCGGGATGGCCTTGCCCTCTTCCGGGGGCAGGTCGTACAGGTCCTTGTCCGCGGCATCGCCGGGGTGGATCTTGTTCTGGATGCCGTCGATACCGGCCATGAGCATGGCGGCGAAGGCCAGGTAGGGATTGGCAGTCGGGTCGGGGAAGCGGACCTCGACGCGCTTGCCCTTGGGGCTCGGTTCGTAGGGGATGCGGATCGAGGCGGAGCGGTTGCGCGCCGAGTAGGCGAGCATGACCGGCGCTTCGAAGCCCGGCACCAGGCGCTTGTAGGAGTTGGTGGAGGCGTTGGTGAAGGCGTTCAGGGCACGGGCGTGCTTGATGATGCCGCCGATGTAGTAGAGCGCCGTCTCGGAGAGGCCCGCATAGCCGTCGCCGGCGAAGACATTCTCACCATC
Organism: uncultured Alteromonadaceae bacterium; assembly: GCA_964438205.1. GTDB lineage: Bacteria > Pseudomonadota > Gammaproteobacteria > Pseudomonadales > Halieaceae > Pseudohaliea. Next base: position 17,264 of record CAYTJQ010000041.1, on the reverse strand, counting down.
CTTGCTGATCGACTGGTGCACGTGCATGCCGGAACCGTTGTCACCGACCAGGGGCTTGGGCATGAAAGTGGCCGTCTTGCCGTAGGCGTGGGCGACATTGAGCACGCAGTACTTGAGGATCTGCACCTCATCGGCCTTGCGCACAAGGGTGTTGAACTTCACGCCGATCTCGCACTGGCCGGCGGTGCCCACCTCGTGGTGGTGAACTTCGACCGGCAGGCCCATCTGCTCCATGGCGTCGCACATGGCGGCGCGGATATCGTGCAGCGAGTCGACCGGCGGTACGGGGAAATAGCCGCCCTTGACGCGCGGACGGTGGCCGATGTTGCCCTCGTCGAACTTGTGGCTGGAGACCCAGGCCGCTTCCTCGGAGTGAATCGTGTAGCCGGCGCCCGACATGTCCGAGTGCCACTTGATGTCGTCGAAAACGAAGAATTCCGGCTCTGGGCCGAAAAAGGCCGTGTCGCCGATGCCGGTGGACTTCAGGTATTCCTCGGCGCGGTGGGCGACGGAGCGCGGGTCGCGCTCATAGCCCTGCATGGTGGAGGGCTCGACGATATCGCAGCGGATGTTGATCGTGGGGTCGTCGGTGAAGGGGTCGACGACAGCGGTGGAGTCGTCGGGCATGAGGATCATGTCCGACTCGTTGATGCCCTTCCAACCGGCGATGGAGGAGCCGTCGAACATCTTGCCCTCTTCGAAGAAATCGTCGTCCACTTCCGTGGCCGGGATGGTGACGTGCTGCTCCTTGCCCTTGCTGTCCGTGAAGCGCAGGTCGATCCACTTCGCTTCGCTTTCCTTGATCAGGTCCAGGGTCTTCTCTGACATGGTCAGTCCTCCATTGGGAATGTAATCGGGTCCTCGAACCCGTTTCTTGCGAGCTGTCGGCGCCACGCACCGCAAAGGGCGCACCGCGTCAGTTCTGGTGCTTCGCGGAATTGCAAGTCCTGTGCCAGCCGGCTCTGGCTCCAACTCACTGAATCAAGGAGGCTTTTTTTCTCCGATGGCGCGTCTCGCCAAAGCCGGGACCTATATTGGTGCATCAAGGCACCTGAATAGTGCATTGCTCCCGGGGCCGCTGCAAGCAGGCTGGTGGTCGGCGCTGCGTCAGGTATAATCCGGCGCCTTTTTTCGCCGCACCGCGGCCTGCGGAGAACCCCGTGATCGAGTCCCTGCGCAACATCGCCATCATCGCCCACGTCGACCATGGCAAGACCACGCTCGTCGACTGCCTGCTGCAGCAGTCGGGCACCCTGGACCGGCGCAGCGCCGGCGCGGAGCGGATCATGGATTCCAACGACCAGGAGCGCGAACGCGGCATCACGATCCTCGCCAAGAACACGGCGATCCGCTACGGCGATTACCGCATCAACATCGTCGACACGCCGGGGCACGCGGACTTCGGTGGCGAGGTGGAGCGCGTCCTGTCCATGGTGGACTCGGTGCTGCTGCTGGTGGACGCGGTGGACGGGCCCATGCCGCAGACCCGCTTCGTCACCGCGAAGGCCTTTGCCCGCGGCCTGCGGCCCATCGTCGTGGTGAACAAGGTCGACCGCCCCGGTGCCCGGCCCGACTGGGTGGTGGACCAGGTCTTCGACCTGTTCGACAACCTCGGTGCCACGGAAGAACAGCTCGATTTCCCGATCGTCTTCGCCTCGGCCATCCAGGGTATCGCCGGGCTGGACCACGAGGCCATGGCCGATGACATGACGCCGCTCTTCGATGCCATCATCCGCGAGGTGCCGGTGCCGAAAGTGGACGAGCGCGGCCCGCTGCAGCTGCAGGTGAGCGCGCTGGACTACAACAGCTACGTCGGGGTCATCGGCGTCGGCCGCATCACCCGCGGCCGGCTCGCGCCGAACACCCCGGTGGCGGTGGTCGACAGCGAGGGCGCCCGGCGCAGCGGGCGGGTGCTGCAGGTCATGGGCTACCTGGGCCTCGAGCGCGTCGAGGTGGCCGAGGCCAGGGCCGGCGATATCGTCTGCGTCACCGGCATCGACGGCCTCAACATTTCCGATACGCTCTGCGACCCGGCCACCGTCGAGGCGCTGCCGCCGCTCACGGTGGACGAGCCGACGGTAAGCATGACCTTCCAGGTCAACGATTCGCCCTTCGCCGGGAAAGAGGGCAAGTTCGTCACCTCGCGCAATATCGCCGAGCGCCTCGAGCGCGAGCTGATCCACAATGTGGCGCTGCGGGTGGAGCCGGGCGACAGCCCCGACCGCTTCGTCGTGTCGGGCCGCGGTGAGCTGCACCTGTCGGTGCTGATCGAGACCATGCGCCGGGAGGGTTACGAGCTCGGCGTGTCGCGGCCCGAGGTCATCCAGCGCGAGATCGACGGCGAACTCTGCGAACCCTACGAGCAGCTCCTCGTCGACTGCGAGGAGGCGCACCAGGGCGCGGTCATGGAGGCCCTGGGCGAGCGCCGGGCGGAACTCTCGAACATGGTGCCGGACGGCAAGGGGCGGGTGCGCCTGGAGTTCATCGTGCCGGCCCGCGGGCTCATCGGTTTCCGCTCCCTGTTCCTCACCTTGACGTCCGGCAGCGGCATCCTCACCCACGTTTTCGACCACTACGGCCCGGTGCGCAGCGGGCTGCTGGCGCAGCGCAACAACGGCGTGCTCATTTCCATGGTCACCGGCAAGACCCTCGCCTACGCGCTCTTCAACCTGCAGGATCGCGGCCGGCTCTTCGCGAAGCCGAACGTGGAGGTCTACGAGGGCCAGATCATCGGCCTGCACAGCCGTGGCAACGACCTCACGGTCAATCCTACCAAGGCCAAGCAGTTGACCAACATCCGCGCCGCCGGAACGGACGAGGCGCTGACCCTGACCCCGGCGGTCGAGCACACCCTGGAGCAGGCGTTGGAGTTCATCGCCGACGACGAGCTGGTGGAAGTCACGCCGGCGAGCATCCGCCTGCGCAAGAAGTTCCTCAAGGAGCACGAGCGCAAGCGCGCCTCCCGCGGCTGACGCCGCCGCGCATCCCTCAGCCTGCAGCCGGCAGCGTCATGTGGACGTGGTCGATGCCGTCCTCGTCGTAGATGCCTCCTTCGACGGCGAAGCCCAGGCTCTCGTAGAACGCCGTCAGCCGCGCCTGGGCGCCGATGCGGATGGCATGGCCCGGCCAGTGCTCGCGGTTGAAGGCGATACCCCGGCGTACCAGTTCCCGGCCGAGGCCCAGGCCTCGGCCCGCCCCGGGAACGATGATGCGGCCGATGGAGCTTTCCCGGTACGGCGTTCCCGGCGGCAGGCACCGCTGGTAGGCTAGGAGCGTGTCGCCGCGACGGCAGAAGAGGTGCCAGGCGGCCGCATCGAGGCCGTCGCAGTCCAGGTACGGGCAGTCCTGCTCCACGACGAAGACGGCCTGGCGCAGGGCCAGGATGTCGTACAGCCGGTGCACGTCCAGCGCCGCGAAGGGCAGCGCCTCCCACCGTTGCCCGGTCTCGTCTGCCGTCGTCATGCCTGCGCCCTGCCTGCTTCCTGCCCGCGTCCTGCCCGCGTCATGGCTGCCCTTCGCGCTCACCGCGGGCGGGCATGCTAGCGCGGCGGCGCGGGCGGTGCCAGCGCCGTTTTCGCAAAATGCAATCGCGCAGCCCCTGAGAAGTTGTTATGATCACGGTGAGACAGCGGTGCAGGGCCAAGCCGTCTCCCCGGGTGCCCGGGCAGGCCTTTAACCGGATCCAGGCGAATGCTCGCTAGCGTAGACCTTCCCGATGATTTTACGGCCCTGAACCGCCAGTTCCGGGAACTCGTCCAGACCCTCCTCGACGATGTCGACCTCCCCCCGGGCCGGGTCGAGGTCACTCCGACACGCAGCGGCAACTTCCGCAGCTTCGACGGCGGCAAGTTCTATCTCGTCGAGAGCGGCACGATCACGGCCCGCTACCGGGACCGTTCCGTGTTCCTGCTCGAGGAGGGTGACCTGCTGCTGCCGGACATCGCCGGTCTCGCCGATCCGGACGCCGCGGTCTACTACGGCAGCGAAGCGGGAGCCAGCCTGCACAGCTACCCGGCGCTGGAGTTCATGCGCCAGGTCTTCTCGCGCTCTTCGACGACGAAACTCTGGACACGCCTGCTGGTGACCTACTCGGGTATGATGGTGCGCCTTGCCGCCGCCAACAGCAGCGTCGATGTCGTCACCACCCCCGGGTTCGAGGTCTACCAGCCGGACGACATCATTATCCGCCAGGGCGACCGGGCCGAGTTCGTCTACCACATGACCTCGGGTGTCGCCGACGTCCTCGTCGACGACGTGATGGTAGGGCGCATCGGCTCCGGCGAGATCTTCGGCGCCATGGCCGCGCTGACCCACGCGGACCGCAGCGCCACGGTGCGCGCGCGCAGCGCCTGCTCCGTTGTCAAGGTGCCCACGCACCAGTTCTCGGACCTGATCAAGAGCAATCCGGCGACCATCCACGCCCTGCTCTCGGACATGGCAAACTCCATCGCCAGCCTGAACGAGCAGGTCGTGCGCCTGCAGGCCAGCGCCGGGGACGCCTGAGCCGGGCACCGGTGCCCGACGGCACCGGGGAATCATCCACCCCCCGATCGGAGCGAGCGACGAGACAAACGCATGGCTGACACGCAAGTGAACGACGGCGACGCCACCGAGCAGGTCTCCCTGCGCCAGTACGCCGAGAAGGCCTACCTCGACTATTCCATGTACGTGATCCTGGACCGGGCCCTGCCGCACGTCGGCGACGGCCTGAAGCCGGTACAGCGGCGCATCGTCTACGCCATGAGCGAGCTGGGGCTGAAGGCGACCGCCAAGTACAAGAAGTCCGCGCGCACCGTGGGGGACGTGATCGGCAAGTTCCATCCGCACGGCGACAGCGCCGCCTACGAGGCGATGGTGCTGATGGCCCAGGATTTCAGCTATCGCTACCCGCTGGTGGATGGCCAGGGCAACTGGGGGTCACCGGACGACCCGAAGTCCTTCGCGGCCATGCGCTATACGGAGTCCCGCCTGGCGCGCTACGCCGAGGTGCTCCTCGACGAGGTGGGGCAGGGCACGGTCGACTGGGTCCCCAACTTCGACGGCACGCTGAACGAGCCGGCGATCCTGCCGGCCCAGGTGCCCAACGTGCTGCTCAACGGCACCACGGGCATCGCCGTGGGCATGGCCACGGACATTCCGCCGCACAACCTGCGCGAGGTGGTCGACGCCACCGTGCACCTGCTGGAGAACCCGAAGGCGAGTGTCGCGGACCTGTGTGCCTTCGTCCGCGGCCCGGACTTTCCCACCGACGCGGAGATCATCACGCCCGAGGACGAGCTGCGCACGCTCTACGAGACCGGCCGCGGCAGCCTGCGCATGCGCGCCGTGTGGGAGCAGGAGAACGGCGACATCGTGGTCCACGCGCTGCCCTACCAGGCCTCCGGTGCCCGGGTGCTGGAGCAGATCGCCCAGCAGATGCAGGCGCGCAAGCTGCCCATGGTCGCGGACCTGCGCGACGAGTCGGACCACGAGAGCCCCACGCGCCTGGTGATCGTGCCGCGCTCGAACCGGGTCGACTGCGGGGCGCTCATGAGTCACCTGTTCGCGACCACGGACCTCGAGCGCAGCTACCGGGTCAACCTGAACGTGATCGGCATCGACGGCCGCCCGGGCGTGCGCAGCCTGGAGCGGATGCTGAGGGACTGGCTGGAGTTCCGCCGCAGCACGGTGCGCCGCCGCCTGGAGCACCGCCTGGACAAGGTGCAGAAGCGGCTGCATGTGCTCGCGGGCTACCTTATCGCCTACCTCAACATCGACGAGGTGATCCACATCATCCGCAGCGAGGATGCGCCCAAGGCCGCCCTCATGGCGCGTTTCGGCCTCACTGACGTGCAGGCGGAAGCGATTCTCGAACTGAAGCTGCGCAACCTCGCCAAGCTCGAGGAAATGAAGATCCGCACCGAGCAGGACGAGCTCGAGAAGGAGCGCGACCAGCTGGAGAAGCTGCTCGGCTCCGACACGCGCATGAAGACCCTGATCAGGAAGGAACTGCTCGCTGTCGCCGAGAGCTACGGCGACGACCGACGCTCGCCCATCGTTGCCCGGGAGGAAGCGCAGGCGTTCAGCGAGCTCGATCTCATGAGCGCCGACCCGATCACCGTGGTGCTCTCGGAGAAGGGCTGGATCCGTGCAGCCAAGGGCCACGAGATTGACCCCGTGACCCTGAGCTACAAGTCCGGCGACGGCTTCAAGCTGGCGGCCTGCGGCCGCAGCAACCAGCCGGCGGTGCTGCTCGATTCCACGGGCCGCGCCTACACGGTGGCCACCCACAACCTGCCCTCGGCCCGGGGGCAGGGCGAACCGGTGACCGGGCGCATCAGCCCGCCCTCGGGCGCGGTTTTCAATGGCCTGCTCATGGGCGAGGCGGACCAGCGCTGCCTCCTCGCGAGCGATGCCGGCTACGGCTTCATCGGCCGCCTCGGCGACCTGCAGGCGAAGAATCGCGCCGGCAAGGCAGTACTGACGCTGCCGAAGGGGGCCCAGGTGCTGGCGCCGACGCCGGTGCCCGAGGCCGCCGCCTGGGTCGCGGCGGTCTCCAGCGAGGGTCGGCTACTGGTGTTCCCCCTCGAGGACCTGCCGGCCCTCGTCCGCGGCAAGGGCAACAAGATCATCGGCATCCCGCCGGCGCGGGTACAGGCCCGGGAAGAGTTCGTGGTCGGCGTGGTGGCGATCGCTGACGACGAGTCGCTGGTCATCCATGCCGGCAAACGCCGCCTGACCCTGAAACCCGCGGAGCTCGAGCACTATCGCGGTGAGCGGGGCCGTCGCGGCAACAAGTTGCCGCGGGGCTTCCAACGGGCGGAGCGCCTGGAGCGCGGCTGAGGGCGGCGCCTCAGGCGGCGGCTTCCCGGCGGCCCCGGAGGCGGGCGAGAAGCAGTGCCGACTGCCGCTCCAGCAGCAGCTGCTGGGTATCGGCGAAGCCGGCCAGCCGCTTGAAGCCAGGTTTCTCCGGGCGCAGTTCGGCGTGCTCCGCGAGGTCCCTGTCGGCGGCGGCATCCTCGGCCACCAGCACGTGGTCGCGATCGTGCAGGCAGGCATCGCGCAGCTCATCCAGTACCCCCTGCAGGTAGAGGCCCGGGTAGATGTCCGCGGCGTCGCCGGGACCGAGTTCGCTGCGGCCGACGGCCATGCCCATGGACAGGGAGAGCGACATCCCGGCCTCCAGGGTGCCGGCGACCTCCCTGACCAGGGCGGCGCAGGCCACGGCGCGCAGCGTTGCGCTCCCGGTGCCCTCGCCCTCGGCGAAGCACAGCGCCAGGCCGAAGGGGCGCGCGACCTGCAGCTTGCCGCCATAGCAGGCGGCCGACGCGTAGATGATGCGGTGCAGCCGGTCCGTGTAGCGGTGCAGGTTGCGCTCGTTCAGCGTAGCGACGTAGCCGGCGAGGCTCGCAAGGTGCAGGTAGAGCACGGTGTTCGTGCGGTAGTGTTCGCCGCTCGGCGCGCCCGCGTCCCGCGGCCGCAGCAGCTCCAGCGGCAGTGCCTCGACCCGTGACTCCAGCAGGTCGAGCTCGCTGGTGCCGGCGGGCGGCGTCGCGCCATCGAGGGTCAGGCGCTGGGCCGCGCCGGCGATGCGGCCGACCAGGCGCGTGGCGCCGTAGCGGGCCACCAGGAAGACCAGCAGGCTGAGGACGACGGCCAGGGCACTCAGGCTGAGCAGGAAGCGCTGCCGGGACTCGCGGGCGCTTTCCGTCTCGAGGGCGATGCGGACCCGGCCGGCGATGTCCGGGCCGATGCGGACCGGGGCCTCGTAGTGGACCTCGCCGGGGCGGCCGTCCTCGCCCGCGCGGCCCAGCGCCTGGCCCTCGACATCGTAGATTTCCACCACCGTCGCCGGCGAGCTCTCCACGAAGCGCTGCAGGGAGGCGGCCACGCTGAGCAGGTCGCCGGTCTCGAGGGCGGTGCTGATGCGCCGGGCGATCTGCTGGGCGAGGGCGTTGCCGTAGTCCGCCTGCTGCGTCTCCAGCAGGTAGCGACTGGAGGTGGCGGCGAGGGTGACCAGGGCGAGGGCCACGGCGAGGCTCAGCGCCGCGGCGGCGAGGGGCAGCTGCAGGGTGAGGCTGAGGTTCCGTAGCGGGCTTTTCACTGCGGTATCTTCACGGTGCGTTGGCCGTCCTCCCGACGCTGCGGCGCCAGTATAGCGTGCCCGCCCGGGGCATCGTGAATCGCCGCGCGATCCGGGCTAGAATGCGCCACCCCTGCGCAAGGATCCCCGCCGTGTTGCCCCCGCCCCTCAAGGACCTCTTCGCCGCGCGGCCGCGGCCGCCGAGCCACGTTGCCACGCTGGTCGGTCGCCCCCTGGGCGGGGACGCCGTCGCCGCCTTTGCCGAGCTGCTGGCCCGCGGCGGCTGGCAGGTACTCGGCGGCGAGTGGCTGTCGCTGCCCGGTTCGCCGCGGGGTTGCCTGGAGGTCGCGCTTGCCGGTGACGCGGTGTCCCTGCCCGCGCTGCGCGAGGCCTCGCTGGCGCTTGCGGCGGAACGGTCCCTGGACATCTGCCTGCAGCGCGAGGGACCGCTGCGCCGGCACCGGCGCCTGGCCCTGTTCGACATGGACTCCACCCTGATCGAGGCGGAGGTGATCGACGAGCTCGCGGGGGCGGCCGGCGTGCGCGAGGCCGTGAGCGCGGTGACCGAGCGCGCCATGCGCGGGGAGATCGATTTTCGCGAGAGCTTTCGCGCCCGCCTCGGTACGCTCCGCGGCCTCGACGGCGCGTGCCTCGATCCTATTGCCGCGAGCCTCCGACTGGTGGATGGCGCCCGGCAGCTGGTGGCAACACTGCGCGCCCTGGGCGTGCACACGGCCATCCTCTCCGGGGGCTTCGATTATTTTGCCCGCGACGTGCAGGCCCGCCTGGGTATCCACGAGGTGCATGCGAACCGGCTGGAGCTGGCAGGCGGGCTGCTCACCGGCGAGGCGGTGGAGCCGATCGTCGATGGCGCGCGCAAGGCGGCGTTGCTCCGGGAGCTGGCGGCCCGGGAGGGGCTGACGCCTGCGCACGTGCTGGCGGTGGGTGACGGTGCGAACGACCTGCCGATGCTCGGCGAGGCCGGCCTGGGCGTGGCCTTCCGCGCCAAGCCCGTGGTGCGCGCGGCGGCGCAGCAGGCGATCAGCCATTTCGGCCTGGACTGCGTGCTGTTCCTGCTCGGTGTGCCGGAGCGGCACTGGGTATCAGAGGTCGTCCCAGACTGACTCGAACTGGTTCGCCGCGAGGGCATCGTGCCCGGCGTCGACGTCCTCGTCGAGCTGGCGGCGGTACTCGAAGTCGAACTGACCGAAGGCCGCCGTCGAGGCGATCTGCCGTTTCAGCTTGACCAGGAAGGTCTCGTCCTTGCGGGCGAGGATGATCTTCTGGTTCTCCTTGAACACCAGCCGCGGCGCGAGCAGCGTGTGCGGCTGGCCCACCAGGGCGATTTCCGGCAACAGGATGACGCGGATCGGCCGCGAGTAGTCGCCGTCCGGGAGCCGGACCTGGGCGGCGTAGGCCGTCCCCCGGGGGCTCAGCAGTTCCAGGCCGAGGAGCGTCGGCGCATGCTTTACCTGGCTGATCCAGCGGATCACGGCGATGGACCAGTCGCCTTCACCGTGCTGCTGCTCGCGCAGGCAGACCACGTCGCCGATGCTGATACCGTCCGGCAGCCCGGTCCATTCCACGCAATAGCCCCCGGGGCTGACGTTGGCGGACTCGACGGTGAAGACGGTGTAGCGGCGCGGGGGATCGTCCGGCTCTGCCGCATCCAGGGGGCCCGCATCGACGGCGAGTTCGTGATCGCCAGGGTCGCCGTCGTCCTCGAAGTCCTCCTCCGGGTTGGCCTGCTGCCACCGGTCGCCGCCCTCGGACGCCTTCAGGAACGGGTTCTGCGCCATCAATTCCGTCACCGGCGGTTCGTAGTCGTCGCCGTGCAGGACCTTCTCGAGGCCGCGTTCGCCGGCAACGTAGTAGTGCACCGCTGACAGGCCCGTGGCGATCCACAGCTGGTGCCGTGCCGGCTGGCGGTTGAAGTGGCGCTGGCTGACCTCGCCGAGGGCCCGGGCCAGATGCGCGCACAGGTGGCCGTCGAGGCGGGTGTCCCGGTCGAGGCTGTAGCTGCCCTGTTCGCTGCGCCCGCGGAGCTCGGTCAGGTGCCGGACCAGCGGCCGGGTGTTCAGGTAGCGCTGGCTGCCACTGAGCGGCTGCGCCTGCAGGGCGCTGTATCCCGGGGGACGGTCGCTGCCGAGGTCGAGGAAGAACAGGCCCTCGCCCACGGCGGGGTCCTCGATGCGGGCGAGTTCGCGCCAGTGCCAGAGCGCATGGAAAGTGGTGAGGATGTCCTGCTGCCGGAGCTGGTTGCTCTTGCAGCAGGCCAGCAGGACGCCCGGCAGGTACTCGCCGGCCACGGTGGATTCGGTGCCCGTGAGCGGGTCCTTGACGGGCAGGTTGGCCAGCTGCTGGCGCTCGGCGAGGGCGTAGAGGTGATGCAGCATCGCCCAGTGGTTGAGCGGGACGGGGCGGTAGAGCAGGTGGTACTGGAGCAGTTCCTGGCTGCGCAAGGCCACGGCGCGCTGCAGCGCCTCGCAGGCGAGGCGCGCCGGGTTCAGGCCCTCGATGGCGTCCGGCCTGCGGATCGTGTGCACCGCGACCAGCGCGTAGCCCGCGGCGCCGAGCTCGCAGAGGTCCGAGACCAGCTCCGAGCGCTGCTGAACGTGCTCGGAAACCACCGCGCTGTCGGCAATGAGGCCCTGGGTCAGCGCGCCCGTCACCTGCCCCAGCGGCGCGCGCAGCGCCTCGAGGATGGCGAAGCGATCCGGCGGCTCAACGGCCACCCGGTTCAGTGATGACAGGGCGTCGCGCAGCGCGGCGGCTCCCCGGGCCGGGTTGCCCCCCGGGAGCCCGGCCGCCCACGCCTCGGCGGCCGCCGGGGTGAGCTCGAACAGGTCGAAGGCATCGAGGTCCTGCTGCGGCAAACGGAGGATGCCCGTGCTGCTGTCCGGCATGGTCGCCACCCTCCCCGGGGCTCTCACCAGATGCGGCCATTTTATCGCATGCCGGCTCCGGCGGCGCAATGCATCATGGGTTGCACTGGGGACTGCATCACAGATGCGCGCCAATGAACGCATCGCTGACTTTCACCGCCCTCCTGCGCTATGATGCGCCGCTTTTACGGCACAGCTACCCCACAGGTGGTCATCCATGGCTAATTACTCCACCAACGAATTCCGCTCGGGCCTCAAGGTCATGCTCGACGGCGACCCCTGCAGCATCCTCGAGAACGAGTTCGTGAAGCCCGGCAAGGGCCAGGCCTTCAACCGCGTGCGGCTGCGCAACCTGAAGACCGGCCGGGTCTGGGAGCGCACCTTCAAGTCCGGCGACTCCCTCGAGGGGGCTGACGTGATGGACGTCACCATGGAGTACCTCTACACGGACGGCGAGTTCTGGTACTTCATGGACCCGAAGAGCTTCGAGCAGCACCAGGCCGACGCATCCGCCGTGGGCGACGCGAAGCAGTGGCTCAAGGAGCAGGAGCCGGTGGAAGTCACTCTCTACAACGGCACCCCGCTGTCGGTATCGGCACCGAACTTCGTCGAACTCGAGATTGTCGAGACGGACCCCGGGCTCAAGGGCGATACCGCCCAGGGCGGCAGCAAGCCGGCGACCCTGAGCACCGGCGCGGTTGTCCGCGTGCCCCTGTTCATCTCCCAGGGTGAAGTGATCCGCGTCGACACCCGCACCGGGGAGTACGTGGCCCGGGCCAGCAAGTCCTGACGTGGACGACTGGCGGCCCGCCGCCAGCCCCGCGGCGCTCGCGCGCCGCGCCGAACTCCTGGCCGCCGTGCGCGGCTTCTTCGCCCGCCGCGGCGTGCTCGAGGTCGAGACCCCGCTGCTCGCCAGCCACGGGGTGACCGACCCGGCCATCGAGCCGCTGGTCGTGCAGGGCGGTGCTGTCGTTCCCGCCCCGCGTTACCTTCAGAGTTCCCCCGAGTACGCCATGAAGCGGCTGCTTGCCGCCGGCAGCGGGCCGATCTACCAGCTCGGCAGGGCCTTTCGCGACGGCGAGGCGGGGCGGCGGCACAACCCGGAGTTCACGCTGCTCGAGTGGTACCGGCCGGGCTTCGACCAGCACGCGCTCATGGCCGAGGTCGCCGAGCTCCTCGAGTACTGCCTGGGCCGCAGGGGCTGGCGCAAGGTCAGCTACGGTGACCTGTTCCGGGCCCACCTTGACCTCGATCCGCACCGCGCCAGTGCCGAGGCGCTGGCCGCCCTCGCCCGCGCGGAGCTGGATACCGACGCGCTCGAGCTGGACCGCGACGGCTGGCTCGACCTGCTGCTGTCTCACCGGATCGAGCCGGCGCTCGAGGGCATCGTCTGCGTCCACGGCTACCCCGCCTCCCAGGCGGCGCTGGCCCGCATCGACCACAGCGGCCCCGTGCCCGTCGCGGAGCGCTTCGAGTTCTACGTGGACGGGCTGGAGCTCGCCAACGGTTACCGCGAGCTCGCCGACCCCGAAGAGCAGGCGCGGCGCTTTGCCGCCGACAACGCCGCGCGGCAGCGCCGCGGCCTCGCCGAGCGGACGCCGGACCCGCGGTTGCTGGCGGCGCTGGCGGCGGGCCTGCCCGCCTGCAGCGGCGTGGCCCTCGGCTTTGACCGCCTGGTGATGGCGGCCACCGGCGCGGCGAGCCTCGACCAGGTGCTGGCCTTTCCCTGGGAGCGGGCCTAGGCCTCCGGCGATCTTTTTTGCTATTCCCCCGTTGCCCCGGGTTCGATGATCGCGGGGCCGTAAACATCGATGAACACCGGCGGCATGCGCCGGGGTTTGCCGGTCGAGATCTCGATGCAGGCGAAGGTTACCCTGGCGCGCAGCAGCGTGGTGCCGTCCGCTTCCCGGCGCACCTGGAAGGCGCGGGTCATGGTCAGGCGCCGATCCCAGCCGGTGATCCAGGTGGCGATGGCCAGGCGGTCACCGAGGCGCGAGGCCGCGAGATAGTCGTACTCCCCGCGAATCACCGCCATCGCCCGGTCCAGGGAGCGGTAGGCCGCGAGGTCGATACCCAGCGCTTCGGTGTGTGCCCAGGCCGCCTGCTCGCACCACTGCACGTAGACGGCATTGTTGGTGTGCTCGAGGCCGTCGATGTCGCCCGCGCCGACCGTTCGCTCGATGACGAACGCTGCGGGGTGGTCCCACGCCGTCACGCTCAGGCCTCCCCGGCGACGCGCCCGTCCTCGCTCTCGAGGGGCTTCTGGGCGACGTGCAGGAAGCCGTAGGCGATCGCGATCAGCGGGCAGGCGATGTTGAAGAAGGCGAAGGGCGCGTAGCTCGCCGTTGCCACCCCCAGGGTGGCGCTCATGTAGGCGCCGCAGGTGTTCCAGGGGATGAGCGCCGAGGTGATCGTGGCCGAATCCTCCAGCGTCCGCGAGAGGTTCAGCGGCGACAGGCCCCGGGCGATATAGGCGCGGCGGAACATGCGCCCCGGCAGGGCGACGGAGATGAACTGGTCGGCCGCGAGCACGTTGGTGGTGAAGCAGGTGGCCACGGTGGTGGCGACCAGCGAACCGGTACTGCGCACGCCGCGCAGGGCCACCTCGAGCCAGTAGTTGAGCACGCCCGTGCGCTCGAGTACGCCGCCGAAGCCGAGCGCGCAGAGGATCAGCCAGACGGTATTGAGCATGCTGCTCATGCCGCCCTTGCTGAGCAGGGCGTCGAGGTCGGCGTTGCCGCTGTCGGACTGGTAGCCATCGGCCAGGGCCATCCACAGCCCCTTGCCGCAGGCGGCGACGGTGCCGCCGGGCGTCTCGCCGGCGAGGCGCAGCACCTGCTCCGGCTGGAACATGAGCGCCACCAGCCCGCCGGCGAGAGCGGAGAGGACGATGGCCGGGTAGGCGGGGAAGCGTCGGTAGACCAGGTAGAGCATCAGCACCAGGGGGAGGAGCAGGTGCGGGCCGATGGCGAACTCCTGCTGCAGGCTGTCGGTGAGCCGGGCGATCTGCGCCGGTTCGGCGGCATCGCCGCTGCCGAGAAAGGCGAAGATCACCAGCGCCAGGCAGAACGCCGGCGCGGTGGTCCAGATCATGTGGCGGATGTGATCGAAAAGGTCCACACCCCCGGAGGCCGCCGCGAGGTTGGTGGTATCGGACATGGGCGACATCTTGTCGCCGAAGTAGGCGCCGGAGACGATGGCTCCGGCGGTGATCGCCGGCGACAGGTTGAAGGTGCCCGCGATGCCCATGAGGCCGATACCGAGGGTGCCGGCAACGGTCCAGGAGCTGCCGATGCTGAGAGCGACGATGGCGCAGAGCACCGCACTGGCGGCATAGAACACCCGCGGGTCGAGGATCTGTACGCCGTAGTAGATCATCGCCGGCACGGTGCCGCCGAGGATCCAGGTACCGATGAGCATGCCCACCGCGAGGAGGATCAGCGTCGGGCCCAGCCCCACGCCGATGCCGTCCACCATGCCCGCCTGCGCCGCGTCCCAGCCGAGGCCCGTGCGGTAGCCGATCAGCGCGGCGACGCAGGTGGCGAGGACGAGGGCAATCTGGTTCGGGCCGTAGGAGGCGTCGGAGCCGAAGAGAAACACGGAGCAGGCGAGGAGGGCGACGAGGAAAACGATCGGCGCCGCGGCCAGGGGCAGGGTCAGTCCGTCGTTGGCGTGTTCACTGGTCAAGGCCTGTCCCCAATTCCGCAGTTGGCCCGGCTGGCTGACCGGCCGTTCCGGTCTGGCCTGCCGGCACGCGGCAAAGGATGCCGGAAAAGCCCCGCCCGGTACAGGCGCCGAGGGAGGGCCTCTGACAGGCCGGCACCGCTGGCGTACCATGGCCGGGTTGTGTCACCCCGTGCCAGGGCAGCGAAAACGTCCTTGAAACCCCATTCCCTGAAACCCCGGTCCCCGGAACAAGTGTCCCCGACGCCCGAGCCCGCCACACGGCCCACCCTGCCGCCGCGCTATTACCTCGACAACTTCCAGCGCCTGCGGGAGGCCGTGCAGGCCCGCTACGGGGATCTCCTGGCCGATGAGGAACGGGCCGTGCTCGCCACCTTCGATGCGCTGCCGGCCCCCGCCCGCTGCCTCTACCTACGCCTCCTGTCCCGGGTGGGGCCGTGGTTCCGCGCCTCCCGCCTCGACTACACCGAAATCGGGCCGCCGGGCCCGGCGCTTGATGCCCTGGTCGACGCCGGGCTTGCCGTCGAGCTGGATGCGCTGCCCGTGGCGGCGCTCGGCCAGCTCTTTACCCGGCCCGAGATCGCGGCGCTCTATAGCGACGCGTTGCCCGGGGCCGTGCGCCTCACCAAGGGGCCGCTCCTGGAGGCGGTGGCCGCGCTGGGCGAGGACGACGATGCGCGCTGGGCACGGCTGCAGGCACGGGCGCCGGAGCGCGTGGTGGCGCCCCTCGCCCTGGAGCTGCTGGAGGTACTGCAGCTGCTCTTCTTCGGCAACCGGCGCCAGGGGCTGCTCGATTTCGTGCTTGCCGACCTCGGGGTGGCCCGCTATTACCCCTATGCCCTCGACCGGGAGACGCGGCTGTTCCAGGACCGGGACGCCCTGGAGGCAGTGCGCGCCGTCGGCGAGCTGTCGGACCGTTACTGGCAGTGGCGCGAGGACCCGGAGGCCGACCCCGATGTCCTGCCGGTCCTGGCCGAGGCGGCGCTGGTCCTCGAGGTTCGCGGGGATGCGGCGCAGCGATCGTGGTGGCGCCTGCTCAACCGCCTCGGGCGCGACTGCGAGCGCCAGGGCGCCGGTGAGCTCGCCCTCGCGCTCTACGCGGCCAGCGGGCGCCACCCGGCGCGGGAGCGCCGGGCGCGGGTGCTCGAGGCCGGCGGTGAGGATGCGGCGGCGCTGGCGGCCGTGGAGGCCATGCTCGCAGCGCCCTGGTGCGAGGCGGAGGCCGCCGCGGCGGAGCGCATGGCCCGGCGCCTGCGCCGGCGCATCCACGGCCGGCCGCAACCCCGGCCCCGGGAGCGGTTCCCGGTCGCCGGCCTCAGCGTGGCGCGCGTGACCGGCAGCGTCGAGCGCGACAGCGCCGCCGTGCTCGAGGCCCGCGACGGACGGCCGGTGTTCTACCTGGAGAATGCGCTGTTCACCGGCCTGTTCGGCCTCGCTTTCTGGGAGGAGCTCTTTGCGCCGGTGCCCGGGGCTTTTCACCATCCCTACCAAGCCGGCCCCGCAGATGCGTTCAGCGCGTCCTTCCGCGAACGCCGGCGCGCCGCGATCGAGCGGCGCCTCGACGTATTGGCCGCCGCGGACCTGCCGGCGCTCCTGGCCGCGGCCTTTCGGCGCTACCAGGGCTACCAGTGCCACTGGGTGGACTGGCGCGCCCTCGACGAAGCGCTGGTACGGCGCGCCGCCCGCTGCATACCCTTCGACCATCTCGCCGGCACCTGGGAGCGGTTGCTCTTCGACCCCGCGGACAACCGCCGCGGCTTCCCGGACCTCGTGGCCCTGGGCGAGGCGCCCGGCGACTACGCCCTCTACGAGGTGAAAGGCCCCGGCGATGCGCTGCAGGAACACCAGCGGCGCTGGCTGAACCACTTTGCCGGCCTGGGCATGCCCGTCTCGGTGCTGCAGGTGAGCTGGGCCGATGGCTGAGACCGCCGTCGCGGTGCGCGAGCTGGTGGCCTTCTGCCACCGCAGCGGCGACATCGACCAGCGTTTCCAGGCCTCGCCGACCGCGGCGGACGGGCAGCGCGGTCACCGCGAGGTGGCACGGCGCCGCCCGGCGGGCTGGGAGGCGGAGGTAGCGCTCAGTCATCACTGGAGCGACGGCGCGCGGACGCTGCTCCTCCGCGGCCGGGCCGACGGTGTGCAGCGCGACGCCGGCCTCGTGGAGGAGATCAAGACCTGCCGGGTGGACCCGGCGCGCATGCCCGAGGCGCAGAGCCGCCAGCACCTCGCCCAGGGCCGTCTCTATGCGGCCATGCTGGCGCAGGCGGAGGGTCTGCCGGCGGTGACCGTGCGCCTGACCTGGTACCAGCTGGACAGCGGCGAGGAGCACATCCTCGAGCAGCATTACGAGGCCGCCGAACTCGCGGCCTTCCTCGAGGACAGCCTGGCCCGCTACGCGGCCTGGCTGGACACCGCCGATGCGTTGGCGGCTGATCGCGATGCCAGTATTGCCGCCCTGGCCTTTCCCCACCCAGACTACCGGGCGGGCCAGCGACGCGCGGCGGAGCTGGTCTACCGCTGCCTCGACCGCGGCGGGCAGCTGCTGCTGGAGGCGCCGACGGGCATCGGCAAGACCCTCGCGGTGCTCTACCCGGCCCTCAAGGCGCTGGCCACAGGGAAGCACGACCGGCTGG
>CAYTJQ010000040.1:23737-32271 GCA_964438205.1 uncultured Alteromonadaceae bacterium | reverse complement strand
CCGCGGTACAGGCGCTGGATCTCGCCGGCCTCGTCGTCGAGGCGGAAGAGGTACAGCCACTCGTTGTCGATGAGCTGGCGGACGACCTCGTGCTTTTCGGCGATCGCCGCGATCGCCTCGGCGGGGGCGTCCAGGTAGACGGAGAGGCGCAGCGGGGGATGGACCCAGTCCTCGCCGTCGTGGACCGACTGCAGCGGCAGGCCGATGCGCAGGTCGCCGCCGTTGCCCTCGAAGACGCCGAGATTGCCGCCGACCACGTTGTGCAGCACCTTGTTGCCCGAGCCGTAGCGGGTCGGGTCCGTGACCGAGGCGTTGTACTGCATGTTGATCCAGTGGGTGACCACCATCGGCGCGGTCATGATCAGCTCGAGCACCGGGTAGCCGTTGTCCGCGTCGGCGCGCCAGTCGTAGTCGTGCAGGAAACTGCGGCCGCCGAGGTCCAGGTGGCGGCTGCGGCTGCGCGGTGCGACGATGAAGCAGGCGTTGCCGGCGAGGCCCCACTCCGGGCGCACCTGCGACCAGTCGCGGCTGCGGGCCGGGATGGCCTTGTCGCTGCGCGCCGGGGCGACGCCGAGGCGGGCGGCGCGCTCGCGCCGCGTCGTGGCGCTCGCGGCAGCGATCCAGTCTGCGAGGGGGGCGCCGGTCTCGGGGAGCCCGTCGAGGAGCCGCAGCTCGTCCGTGGTCGTGTCGTGCAGCGCGGGCACGAAGCGCGTGTCCGCCGGGATGGTGATGCCGTGGTCGCTGGCGAGATGGCCGCGTACCGTGGCGTCGTTCAGCACCTGGGCGAGAACGCGCACGTTGACCTCGCCGGTCTGGCCGCCACAGGCGCCGCAGTCCAGGCCGGCCGCGTGCGGGTTGTTGCGGGTGCTGCTGCCATGGCCGGCGAGGAGCACGACCGGCGCGAAAGCCGCGGTGAGCGTCATGGCGCCGAGCACACCGGCGACGAGGCCGGCCTGGGCCGCGGCGTCCAGGGCCTGGCCGTCCTGGCGGAGCTCGAAACGGGCGCCGTGCCCGCAGTGCGCGTTCACCGGGTGGGCCGGGTCGGCACCGAGGAAGCTCTCGCGCAGGAGGTTCAGGGCGTAGCCGATGCCCGCCGCCTCGACGAAGCCGAAAGCCGCCGGCGCCTTCTTGCCGAAGCCCTCCCAGCGCGCACGCCGGTTGAAGGCCGCGCTCCGCGAGGCGAGAGCATCGTCCGATTCCGCTTCAGCGACAGTCAGGACGGGGCCGAGCAGCCCGGGAAGCTGCGGGCGCTCGTAGGCGCTGCCGGCCGGTGCGTAGGCGATGGGCAGGCCGAAGAACCCGGCGAAGCCCAGGGTCTGGATCGCGGGGGACTGGGCCTCGAGCGCACGCCGGTAGACCTCGGAGCGCACGTCGATGCAGAACACGGCCTGCAGGGCGGGACGTTCCGGCGCCGCTGCTTCGGGTACGGGGGCGAGCAGCCCGTCGTGCAGGGACTCCTGGAAGGCGAGTTCGGCGGCGCGCTGCCAGGTCCAGGCCGGGCGCTGCGCGTCCCGGTGCTGGCGCAGCAGCTCGGGCAGGCGCTCGAACTGCTGCCGCCACTGGCGGCGGACGATGGCGGCCGTCTCGGCGTGCTGCTCGGCGTGGTGCCTCCAGAGCACCAGCTCCCAGGCGAGCCGGATCGCGAGCAGCGAGGGCATGCGATCGTCGTCGCCGCCGGTGAGACCGGCCTGCCAGCGCAGGTAGGCGGCCCAGGATGCCCAGCCGTTGATTTCCAGCAGCAGCGCATGGAAGTAGTCCGCGGCCAGCTCGGTGCCGAGCTCGAAAGCCTCGGCAGCGGCGCAAAAAAGCGCATCCTCGTCATCGGGGAGCGCCTCGAACTGCCGGTGCAGGCCGCGCTCGCCCATCATGATCTCGATGCCGCGGTCGTGGCGCACCGCCTCGAGCCAGGCGCGGTAAAGGCCGGCCTCCGGCGCCGCCGGCAGCGGTGTGTCGCCGCTGAAGACGCTGGCACAGAACTGGCTCACCTGGTGCACGATCTCGTCGTGCCAGCTCACCTGGCGCTCGAGGTCGCGCGTGCCGTCCACCTGGTCGCTGAAGTTGTGCCAGTGCGCCAGCTGGTCGTCGCCGTCGAGCCAGGCGAGGAGCGCCTTCTCGTCCAGATCGACACCGGCCTCGGCGGCTGCGTCGGCCAGGTGCTGGAAGTGGATCTCCCGCTGCCAGCGGTCCCGGTACCAGTCCCTGGGCATGAGACATTCCACCTGGCCGAGCACCGACAGCCGTGCGGCCACCGCCGGCAGGGGCTCGTCGCGGAGTTCCCACCAGGGATTCACCGCGATGAGCTGGTCCAGGGGCCAGGTGGGGGCGATACGTTCGCCGGCGTTCCGGGCCGCGTCCCGCAGGGCCTCGGCGCGTGGATCTGAGCTGCTCATCGGCTTGCCTCCAGCTGCTTGATAGTAAGTACCTGCTTGCTGGCGGCACGCAGCGGCAGCTGGGCCGGCCAGAAGGCAAGGGTGATTCGGGTGGCCCACTCATCGAGGTAGAGGCCGGCGAAGAGGTTGCGGTACAGGCGGCGCGCCGGGGCGCTCTGGGGCCGGCAGCGCAGCAGCCAGTAGGCGCCCAGGAGGCCGAGGAAGAGGCCCGCGCACCACAGCGTGGCGACGAGGCCCGGTACGGCGCCGGCGGGCGCGAGCGCGGTGAAGACGAACTTCTGCAGGGCGTAGGCGGCGGCGAGACCACCGGCCACGGCCAGGGCCCGCAGGGCCGAGCCGCGGACCAGCGTACTGCCGCGCTCACTCACCAACACCAGGGCCATCAGGGCGAAGAGCAGCCAGAGGCTGGCATCCGCCGTGAACCACCCGGCTGCCAGCAGGCCGCCGAAGAGGGCGAGCACCGCCGCAACGAACACCGGCGCGGCGGCGCGAGGCGCGGGTGCCGGCGGTGCCAGCCGCTGCCGCAGGTAGGCCTCGACCTGGCCGCCGGCAGCGAGGAAGCAGTAGGCCTTGTAGCAGGAGTGGGCGACCAGGTGCAGGAGCGCGAGCCCGTACTGGCCGAGGGCACACTCCACCAGCATGAGGCCCATCTGCGCCACCGTTGACCAGGCCAGCAGCACCTTGATGCTGACCCGGGTCATGGTGACCAGCGCGGCGATCACGCAGGTGAGGCCCGCCACCACCAGCAGCAGGCCCTTGGCGGGTGCCGCCAGGGTGAGGAGCGGCGCCATGAGCAGGAGCAGGTAGCCGCCCAGGTTGATGATCCCGGCATGGAGCAGGGCAGAGACCGGCGTGGGCGCCTCCACCACCTGGATCAGCCAGCCGTGCATCGGGAACTGTGCGCACTTGACCATGGCGGCGCTGGCGATGAGCAGCGCGGCCAGTTGCTCGCGCAGGCCAAGGCTCGCACCGGGCGCGGCATAGGCCGAGAGCATGCCGTCGATGTACAGGGTGCCATGCTCGAGGTAGAGCAGGCAGCCGGCGGCGGCGAGGCAGAGCTCCGCGAAGCGGGCGAACAGGAACTTCTTGTGCGCCGCCAGGGCGGCGCGTTTGCGCTCCGGGTAGAACATGAGCAGCTGGTGCAGGCTCAGGCTGATGCCCACCCAGGCCAGCAGCAGCACGAGGTAGTGGTTGGTGGTGACGACCACCGCCACGCAGGCGAGGGTCACCTGCAGCCAGCGCTGGAAACGGGCCTGGCCCCGGTCGCCCTCCAGGTAGTGGGTCGCGAAGCGAGCCACGACGAGGCCGATAAAGGCGACGAGGGACAGCACGATGCTGTTCACCGGGTCGTGCAGGAACCAGCCGGACAGCGGGTCCGGCGCGAGGTCGAGGGCCAGCGCCAGGGCCAGGGCCAGGGCATTGCCGCCCTGGACCAGTCGCCAACCGGCGCGGGGCCCGGTGAAACCGGCCAGCCCGGCGGCCAGCAGGTAGACGAGGGGGACGAGCAGCAGGGCGAGATCTGTCCAGTTTCCGGTCATGGGGCACCTCCCAGTAAGTACTGGGGCGCAGTATCGCGGGCACACAATATTCTGTAAAATAGATATTTATTATTCTATCGTTCTATTTTAATTGAATTCTTGCCGTTGCTCCCCGCCCGCGCTCCCCGCCCGCGCGATTGAAACCCGGCCCCGGCTGGCATACCTTAGCGGCCCCGGGACGCAGGCGACGGAACGAGAGCATGAGCACGGCCACCGGCACCCTCTTCACGATTTCCGCACCCAGCGGGGCCGGCAAGACCAGCCTGGTCGAGGCCCTGGCTGCCCGGGTGCCGGCACTCACGGTCTCCGTTTCGCACACCACGCGCCCGCAGCGGCCCGGCGAGGTGGACGGGGTGAACTATCACTTCGTGGAGCCGGCCGCCTTCCAGGCGATGCTCGGCGAGGGCGCCTTCCTCGAGCACGCCGAGGTCTTCGGCAACTTTTACGGCACGTCCCAGGCCTGGGTGCAGGAGCGCCTCGCCGCCGGCACGGACGTGATCCTCGAGATCGACTGGCAGGGCGCCGAGCAGGTGAAGCGGCTCATGGCGGAGACCTGCTCCATCTTCATCCTGCCGCCGTCCCGGGAAACGCTGCACGAGCGGCTGACGGCCCGCGGCCAGGACGACCCGGAAACCATCGCCCGGCGCATGGACCAGGCCGTGGCCGAGATGTCCCACTACGTGGAGTACGACTACCTCGTGTTCAACGACGACTTCGAGCGCGCCCTCGACGAGCTCGCCGCCATCGTGCAGAGCTGCCGCCTGCGCACCCGCGCCCAGGGCGAGCGCCACGCCGACACCCTGGCCCGTCTCCTCGCCTGAGAACCCCTTGCCCGCAGCCCGGTAAGCTCCTGTATACTATCCCGTTCTCCGGCGCGCGCCTGCCAGTGCGCGCCGCATCACGGATCGACCAGGAAGCCCGATAACCATGGCACGTGTAACCGTAGAAGATTGCCTCGAGAACGTGGAAAACCGCTTCGAACTCGTCATGCTGGCCAGCAAGCGCGCCCGCCAGATCGCGACGGGGGGCAAGGACCCGCTGGTCCATGAAGAATCCGACAAGCCGACCGTCATCGCCCTGCGCGAGATTGCCGAGGGCCTGGTGACCGGCGACATGCTGGCGCGCGAGGATGAGCTCGATGCCGAGGAAGAACTCGCCGAAGTCATGGGTGCCAGCGAGAGCTTCTGATCCCGTCGTGATCGCGGGGGCTTGATGCAGACCATCGACGCCCTCGACGCCACCCTGCGCGGCTATCTCGAAGCGGACCAGACCCGCCAGGTCCGCCGCGCCTACTATTTTGCCGAACAGGCCCACTACGGCCAGACCCGCCGCACCGGGGAGCCCTACGTCACCCATCCGCTCGCCGTCGCGAACATCCTCGCCGGCATGCACATGGACCACCAGAGCCTCATGGCCGCCATGCTGCACGATGTCATCGAGGACACGGGCATCAACAAGGCGGCCATCGGTCGCCAGTTCGGCGACGCCGTGGCCGAGCTCGTCGACGGCGTCAGCAAGCTCACGCAGATGGAGTTCGAGAGCCTCGAGGAGAAGCAGGCCGAGAACTTCCAGAAGATGGCCCTGGCCATGGCCCGGGATATCCGCGTCATCCTCGTCAAGCTCGCCGACCGGCTGCACAACATGCGCACCCTGGGCGTGCTGCCCGCCGACAAGGCCCGGCGCATCGCCCGGGAGACCCTGGACATCTACGCACCCATCGCCATGCGCCTGGGCATGAACGCGGTGCGCATGGAGTTCGAGGACCTCGGCTTCTCGGCGCTGTACCCGATGCGCGCCCGGCGCATCGAGGCGGCCGTGCGCAAGGCGCGGGGCAACCGCAAGGAACTGGTGGAGAAGATCCGCCACCAGATCGAGTCGACGCTGCGCCAGGAGGGGCTCGACGCGGAGGTAATCGGCCGCGAGAAGCACCTCTACAGCATCTACCAGAAGATGCGCTCGAAGAATAAGTCCTTCTCCGAGATCATGGACATCTATGCGTTCCGCATCATCGTCGACTCCGTGGACACCTGCTACCGCGTGCTCGGCTGCATGCACAACCTCTACAAGCCCGTGCCCGGCGAGTTCACGGACTACATCGCCATCCCGAAAGCCAACGGCTACCAGTCCCTGCACACGGTGACCAAGGGCATGCACGGCGTGCCCATCGAGATCCAGATCCGCACCCGCGAGATGGAAGACATGGCCAACAACGGCATCGCCGCGCACTGGCTCTACAAGAGCGACGCGGGCTCCGCCGGCGGCAGCCATGCCCGCGCCCGGGAATGGGTGCAGGGCCTGCTCGAGATGCAGCAGCGGGCCGGCAACTCGCTGGAGTTCATCGAGAACGTCAAGATCGACCTGTTCCCGGACGAGATCTACGTGTTCACCCCGAAGGGACGCATCCTCGAACTGCCCCGGGGCGCCACGGCGGTGGACTTCGCCTACGCCGTGCACACGGACCTGGGCAACCGTTGCGTGGCCTGCCGCATCAACCGGCGCCTCGCGCCGCTGTCCGAACCGCTGCAGAGCGGCCAGACCGTCGAGGTGCTCACCGCCGCGGGCGCGCGGCCGAACCCCTCCTGGTTCAACTACACAGTGACGGCCAAGGCGCGCACGAACATCCGCCACTTCCTGAAGAACCAGACCCGGGACGACTCCGTGGCCCTGGGCCGGCGCCTTCTCGACAAGGCCCTCGGCGATGCCGAGAGCGCCGTCGAGGAGCTCGACGGGGACACGGTGACAAACTACCTGGGGCACAACGGTTACGACAGCCTCGACGACCTCTTCGAGGACGTTGCCCGCGGCAAGCGGCTGCCGGCCGTGGTGGCACAGCAGCTTCTCGGCGGCGACGACGAGGCGGCGCCGAAGCGGCGGGAGGAGGGCGGCGGTGCGCCGCTCGCGATCCGCGGCACGGAGGGCTTCATGGTCTCCTATGCCCGCTGCTGCCGCCCGCTCCCCGGCGACCCCATCGCCGGCTACCTGAGCTCCGAGCGCGGCGTGGTCGTGCACCGCGAGGCCTGCCGCAACCTCGCCGAGATGCGCGAGAAGCCGGAACGGCTCATCCCGCTGCGCTGGGACGACAACGTGGAAGGCGAGTTCCCCGCGGAACTGCGTATCGAGGTGGAGAACCGCCGCGGTACGATCGCCGTCATCGCCACGCGCATCAACAGCATGGGCGTCAACATCGAGAAGATCTCCACCGAGGACAAGGACTACCAGTTCACCTTCGTGGACCTGGAACTGCAGGTGAACAACCGCGTTCACCTCGCACGCATCATGCGCCGGCTGCGCGGCATCGCCACCGTGCGCCGGGTGATGCGCATCACCAACTAGCGCCTCCGACAGAAGGAACCGAGCATGACCAACCGCGCCGTGATCTCCACCGACCGGGCACCCGCCGCCATCGGCCCCTATTCCCAGGCCGTCAAGGTGGGCAACATCGCCTGGCTCTCCGGCCAGATTCCGCTGGACCCGGGGACCATGGAGCTGGTCGAGGGCGGCATCGACGCGCAGGCGCGGCAGGTCTTCCGCAACCTCGCCGCGGTCGCCGAGGCGGCCGGCGGCGACCTCGATGATGCCGTGAAACTCAATATCTCGCTGACCGACCTCGGCGATTTCGCCACCGTCAACGGGATCATGGAAGAGTTCTTCAAGGCGCCCTACCCGGCCCGGGCCTGTGTCCAGGTCGCGGCGCTGCCGAAAGGGGCCGCCATCGAGGTCGAGGCCCAGCTCGCCCTCTAGGCTAGCCTTCCGCCGCCAGGACGGCGGTGTAACCCGCAGTGTAATCGGGGTACCGGAGCCGGTACCCGCTCTCGTGCAGCCGGTCATTGCGCAGGCGCTTGTGCCCGCGGGACAGGGGCCGGGCGTCGTAGCGGCGCTCGCTTTCCGGCACCCCCAGCCGCTCCGCCAGCCAGGCCTCCACCGTCGCCTGCGGCACCGGCAGATCGTCCACCACGTTGTAGGCCGGGGCGAGAGCGCTGTCCCCCGCGGCGGCTGCGAGCAGGTGGGCGAGGAAAGCGCCGACATCGTCGCGGTGGATGCGGTTGCTATAGTGCACCGGGGTCGGCGGACAGAGGCTGCCGCTGGCGACCCGTCGCTGCAGGAAACCGTCGGCACCCCCGTAGATGCCGGCGCAGCGCAGGCGCGTAAGCTTCGCGACCTGTGCCAGGGTGTCTTCCGCCGCAACGATCTCCGCCGCCGCCGGGTCCGCGGCCGCCGTGGCCAGGGGGCTCGTCTCGTCCACCCAGCCGCCGTCCTGCTCTGCATAAACGCGGGTGCTGGAGACGCACAGCAGCTGCCGTGGCGGGCGGACCGCGAGACCCTCGGCGAGGTAGGCCGCGGCGTCGGCAAAGCCCCGGCGGTACCCCGCCTCGTCCCGGCCCAGGGGCTTGAAGGTGGTGACCACGAAATCCGGCGCCAGCGCCGCGACCCGCGGGGCGACCGCCGGGTCCGCGTAGTCGCCGGCCAGCCCCTCGAACCCCGGCGGCAGGGCATCGATGTCGCGGCGCAGGCCCACCAGCCTGGCGCCGGCCAGGGGGCCCTGCGGATCGGCGGAGAGCGCGGCCGCGCAGCGCGCCGCGAGGTCCCCGGCGCCCACGAACAGCAC